>CAWEYC010000013.1:0-23898 GCA_963813195.1 uncultured Alphaproteobacteria bacterium
GCTGACGCAACGACGCACCGGTGGCGAGCGGGGATCTTCCCGCGCCCGCCGAACCTCCTGATTCGCCTCCTGCTGGAGTTTGACTTCGCCACGGCGACCCAAACCCGGGGCGGCATTTCCCGACACAGGCCGAGTAGGCCTGCCGATCCGGACGACCACGGTCTTTCCCGCCAGGTTCGGCGCCGGAAGTGACGTGGGTCGAAGCTGGCCTTCGTCATTCCCCGCTCTCAGCTGATTCGCCATTCGCCGGCGCGGACGCCTCTCGACACAACCATTGCGGGAAGTTTCGGCCACGAAAGCGTCGTGATGTCGCCGAAATGCAACATGTTAGTTAACGCAATGATATCAAAGACAGTGTTCCAGTGGGGCTGAGC
Organism: uncultured Alphaproteobacteria bacterium; assembly: GCA_963813195.1. Lineage (GTDB taxonomy): Bacteria > Pseudomonadota > Alphaproteobacteria > Rhizobiales > Beijerinckiaceae > Roseiarcus. The sequence goes on from CAWEYC010000013.1 coordinate 375, forward strand.
CTTCCGGCCCGTTGAGTGTCCGTCTGGCCGCAAAATTGCCCTGTGCAACCTTGACGTGTGCAGTCCTGCGAGATACCCGTTTCGCGCTAGTGTGTTACAGGCCGGTTAAGAACGGCGAGGCGCGGGAAGGGGCGTGATGAATAAGGTGAACAGGTCCTTGCTTCGAGCCTCATCGTGCTCGTGGCGGGGCTCGGAATGGTCTTCCGGGCCCGTCCCCCTGCCCACAACCGTAGAGCGAGCGACGGGCGTCATCCGACCGCCCAATCCAAGGATTCACGACAGGGGATTGATCATGAAACGAACGACCTCGGCGACGCTGGGCGGCCTTTTTGCGCTCGCCGCGCTTGCGTTATGTGCGGCGCCGGCGTCGGCGCAATCGAACTCCGACTCGAACTCCGGCGCCTTGTCGGGTTCAAACTCGAATTCGAACTCGAACGCCAGCCTGCACAATTCGAACAGAAACTCGAACGTCAACTCGAACGCGTCAAGGTCGAACGCCTATTCGGGTTCGAATTCGAATTCGGGGGCAAGTTCCAACCAGCATCAGGCGCAGGGGCAATCCGTCAACTACAACGTGGCGACGGACCCGGCCAACCAGACCATCAACAACGTGCCGAACATCTACGCGCCGGCCTTGGCGGCGGCCGGGTCCGAGGTCTGTCTCGGGTCGGTGTCGGCGGGCGGCGCGGCGGCTGGATTCGGCCTGTCGGTCGGCGGAACCCTCGTCGATCAGGAATGCCAGTTGCGCATGAACGCGCGGACGCTGGCGACCCTCGGGTATACCGTCGCCGCGCGCGAGGAGATGTGCATCGATCCGCAGGTGCGCTCCGCAATGCTCGCCGCCGGCACGCCGTGCGTGGCGGATCGGGCGCCGCCTCTTGCCGCGCGCGCCGAGATCAACGCCCCCTCGCAGCCGGCGAACGTCTCCGTCGTTTCCGCAGCCCCGGCGCCTGCCGCGCCGGAGCGCGCTCCGTCGGCGCCCGGCTGCCACTGGCAATATCAGCTTCTCGGCGGCTGGTACGAGACCTGCCCGCCGGGCGGCCAGACGGTCTACGCGTCGGCCGACAGCCTCCCTGTCGAAGCCGCAGGGCAGAGCACGCCGGACACTACCGCTTCGGCGCCGGGGTGCCAAAGAAAATACCAGTTACTTGGCGGCTGGTATGATGAGTGTAAGTAGAATAGGGGGCAATCAAGAATGTATCTTAGAAACTAGTATATCGCTCTCTAGATCGTAGAGTACAGCCTTAATCATCTCAAAATGGAGTGAAAAATGAAGAAGACTATCCTGACTACGGCCGCGCTGTCGGCGGCCCTTCTGTACGCGGCCATTGCCGGCGCCCAGACCGTCCAAGCCGGCGGCGGAATTCAGCGGCGGCTGGTCGCATGCTCACGGCGGCAGCGGCGGCACCGCGACCACCACGGGGACCTCGACGGTGAATGGCACGACGAGTGGAGGCGCGGGCGCCGTGACGATCGGCGGCGGCGCGGCGACGACGTCTTCTCATGCGGGCGGCAGCCTCACTGGCGGCGGCGGCGGCGGTTCCACGCATACCGCCGCGATCGGCGGCGCTATCACCGGCTCTTCCGCCTCGTCGACCACCAATGGCCCAGGGACCTCGACCGATACTTCGAGCGCCAGCGGCGGCGGCGGCGGCACCGGCGTCGCCATCAGCGGCGGCGTCGGCGGCAACAACATGGGAGCCCCCACCCCGCCGCCCCCCCCCGCCGCCCCCGGGCCCCTGAGCATCGCGTCTGGCGCTTTCGCGTGAGAGCTTCTGTTCAGTTCTATGCAGCCTGGCCTCGTGGCCAGGCTGCTTTCTTTTTGCGTGGATGAACCTCGGCAGCCCGCGGAGGCTGCAATCGGGACGCGAACCTGCGCCGGCGTGCGATGCGCGTGCGCCCAACAGGTCGCGAGTTGGCGCCCGAATACGGCCTTGTCCGAATCGGGGCACAATGACGGTATTGGCTCGGACGAAAGACGACGCGCGCCCTAGGGGTGGCTTGGTCACGCGGCGTCTCGGGGCAATCGCCAGACGGTTCAGGCGCGGCGCTCATGAGAGCGTTACGATTTCGAATTCATCTCGACCGCGCGCCGCCTTTTCCACGCCGCCGTGCGCGGCAGCCCCGGCACAGTAGGAGACGCGGTCGCAAGCGGACCCGACTGCTACTTGCCGGGGGGCCGAAGCTCCTCGCGCGTGGCTCCGGCGCCGTGGCCCGCCATCGGAGGCCCAACACGCTGCGGGATCGAATTGCGCCCCGATCCTACTTGCAGCCGTTGCGCCAAAGCCGGCCATAGCCGGCTCCAGCGGGTGGGAAGAGACAATCGGCGTCGTCGAAGCGGCGCAGGCGGCGGTCGAAATTCGTTTCGCCGAAGCCGCCGGTGCGGGGGACAGTCGCCTCGGCCTTGACGGTGGCGATCGCGCCGCTCGCGAAAGGCTTGGCGCCGTAGTTCGGCGTCCAGCCGCCGACGCCGAATCCCCCGCCGATGTGGCCTTCGTCATTGCGAAGAGGCTCGGCCGAAGCGATCGCGGCGACGAGACACGCATAGGCGACAACGACGCCGGTTGTGATCTTTCGCATCGGACGGCTCCCCAAATGCGTCGCGCCTCTCGCCGAGCGGGCCGCAAAGGCGGGTCCGGCGCGGTCGAATCGGGACGCAACCCTAGATAGCATGTGTCTGCATCTCTGGGTTGCATTGAATGGATTTTTCGCCTAAGAGCAAGCGAAATCTTTCCAACCCAGGCGCCCCGCAATGATGCCGCTCCGATCTGCAATCGCCGACTTTCGCCGCCGCGCCACGAGGCCCGCCCCGTCATTCCCGCGCACCATTGCCGCCGGACTGATCGCCATGGCCTTCGTCGTGACGCCCGCGATGGCGGACAGCGCCGCGAAGACCGCGTCTCGACATCACCAGCCCACCCCTCCCGATCTCAACCCGGACGGAACGACCCCCGACCAGGTTGTCAAATCCGGGAAACAAACGAGCGTGGCGAGCGTGTGGGACTGCGCCCTACCGAATTTCGCGCCGGTAGTCTCGGCCCGCGTGGAGCACGGAACCATCCGCATCAGGACGGGCAACGGACCGAGTTGCGGCCACGCGTCGATGAGCCTGACAAACGTCGTCTATACTTCGGACCCAGGCTTCAAGGGCACGGACAAGCTCACCATTCTCGCCTTTCTCACGAGCGGCGATCTCAATCAGACCTATACGATACTGGTGAAGTAGCGGCCGCAGGGCAAGTCGCCGCATTCCGGCGCGTCGGCGGAAGTTTACGACGGCGCCTTCGCGACCTCTTCCTCGACTTGCGCGAGCCGGTCCTTGCCGAAGAACATTTCGGCGCCGACGAAGAAGGTCGGAATGCCGAAGGCGCCGCGCTTCACCGCCGCTTCGGTTTCGTCCGCGAGGCGCTGCTTCGTCTCCGGCGATTGCGCGCGCTCGAGGAGCGCTAGCCCGTCGAGCCCCGCCGCCTCGATGCGGCTCGCGAGGATCGACGGGTCATCCAGCTTCAGGCCCTCCTCCCACATACCGCTGAGACCCATTTCGAGATAAGCGGCGGCTTCGCCGAGCGTTTGCGCGGCGACGAGCCCGCGCATCAGCATGAGCGAGTTGACGGGGAAATGCGGGTTGAGACGGAATTTCCGCAATCCGTGCTTGGCGGCGAAGCGGCGGATTTCCAGCATCTCGTAGTCCATCTTCCCCTTGATGTCGGCGAAGGCGATGAACGGGGCGCGATTGCCGGTCGCCTTGAAGATGCCGCCGAGCAGGCAGGGGATGACGACAAGTTCCGCCCCCGTCCTCTCAAGGATGGGCGGCAGCGCGCGATACGCGAGATAGGCGTTCGGACTGGCGAAATCAAACAGGAACTCAATGCGTCTAGCCATCGCGCCTCACCAATGTTCCGCCCAGGGCCTGAGATCGAGTTCGAACGTCCAGGCGCAACGCGCCTGGCCGTGCAGCCAGACGTAATTGCGGGCGATTTCCTCGGGCCTCAGGATCTCTTCGCGCGCGAGGCGCTGCTCGGCGTCGGGCACGATCGAGCGGATGAAGTCGCCATCGATCATCCCGTCGACCACGACATGCGCGACGTGCACGCCCTGGGGCCCCGTCTCGCGCGCCAGGCTCTGCGCCAATGCGCGCAATCCGTGCTTGGCGCCGGCGAAGGCGGAATAGCCCGCGCCGCCGCGCAGACTCGCCGTTGCGCCGGTGAATAGGATTGTTCCGCGCCCGCGCGGCGCCATCGCGCGCGCGGCCTCGCGCCCGGTGAGAAAGCCAGCGAGACACGCCATCTCCCACACTTTGGAATAGACCTGCGTCGTCGTCTCGGCGACGGGAAAACGCACGTTCGCGCCAATGTTGAAGACGACGACCTCGAGCGGACCGACCTCGCGCTCGATGCGCTCAACCAGCGCTAGGACCTCCGCCTCGACCCGCGCGTCCAGTCCAAAGCCCAGCGCCGCGCCACCCTCTTCGCGGATCAAGCGCGCCAGCGCCTCCACTTTGTCGACATGGCGCGGGCGGCGGGTCACGCAGGCGGTCAGCCCCTCGCGCGCGAAAGCCCGCGCGATCGCCGCGCCGAGCCCGTCGCCCGCGCCAACGACGAGGCACGCGCCCCGCGCTCGTTTGCCCTCCGCCATGGCGCTCTCTCTTCGCTTGGAGAACGATGCTCACGCGGCGGCGGCGCGGAGTCAATACGCGCACGACCGTCGCGGGTGCGGCGACGAGGTGGGCGTCACAAACGCCCCCTCGCGCCGCCGGGCCAGCGCGTCCGGCGACGCCATCACCGCCGCTCCGAGATTTGCTAGGTTCTCCAGGGAGACAACGCCGGCGCCGAATTAAACGTGCCGCCAGACATGATCGCGACTCGTGCCGGGAACGAGCAGGCCTTCAAATTTCCTCATCCCCGCGCGGACATTCGCGTCAGCCATCATCTTGTCATTTGCGGCTTCCATTTGGGCGAGGCTGTCGAAGCGAGAGATCATGGCGATCTCGCTGATGCTGCCGCCGAAAGAAGCGCCCACCGCGATTTCGACGCCAGTCACCTGTTTGGCAAGCCCGGCAATCTCCTTGGCCTGGGTCAATACGTCGAACACTCTCCCCGGCATCGCGACGAGCGTGCGGACGAATGTGATCATGGTGAGCTCCTCCCAAAATGCCAGCTGATGTAAACAGACTGGACGCCTGCTGTGTTGACCCGTGATGCCGGGTTAGAAGCAGTCATATGTTGGGAAATCTACGCGGCCACCGTCCATGTATCTGGGGTCTACAGAAAGGGGACGATAGGTTGCGTCCCTTCCACACCGGCATTTAACCTTAACCAAGTTCCTGTCTTGTTTAAAGGGAAATTAAAAGAATTGTGTAAATCGCCTCGATTACGGAATCGGAATCGTGGGAATAGCGATCCCTGGCGGCGGCGTCTCGTCTTTCAGCGCAACGCCGGTCAATCGGCGCCGCCGCGCCTCCCCGCAGAGATAGAGTAGCCGGCGGGCCGCCTCATCGTAGGCGAGGCCCTCCGGGCGGATGTTCGACAGGCAATTGCGCCCTGCGTCAGTGCGTCCGATTGCCGGCGCGAAAGTGATGTACGCGCCGAGACTGTCGGGCGAGCTGAGGCCGGGGCGCTCGCCGATCAGCACGACCGCCAGCTCGGCGCCGAGCGTCTGGCCGATCGCGTCGCCGATCGCCACGCGGCCCTGTTCGACTACGGCGACGGGACCGATACGCCACGAGCGCCGGCGCAATTCGGGCAGGAGCAGATCAAGCAGCAGCGGCGCGTGGCGTTGCGCGGCGCGCGCGCTGAGGCCGTCGGCGATCACGAATACGAGGTCGTAGCCGCGCGGCTCCGCCTCCAAACGCGCATGCGACGGCTCATCCAGGCCGCGCCCCAAATCGGGCCGCGCGAGATAGGTCCGGCGGTCGGGCGCGGCGCTGTGCAGAGCGAGCGCTTCGAGACCGCGCACGCGCAGCGCGTCGAGAAGCGATCCGGCGTCGATCTCAGCGACCACCGCGTCGCGCGCCCGCGCATGGGCGAGTTGAAACGACAGCAGAGCCGAGGTGGCGAGCGAGACCCCGCTGCGCGGCAAGCCGATACGGGCGGGGGTCACCGCGCGCAGGCGAGGCCAAAGCGGATCGACGTCCTCGGCCATACTCTGCAACCTCAACTCAGGAGCGGCAGGAATAGCGCCGGCAACGCGCCCGACCCTTTCGGGCCGCGCTCGTCAAACAGTCCGACGCCACGGAGCCAATCGGCGAATTCCGGCGCCGGCTCGAGGCGCAGGATACGCCGCGTCGCGAGGACGTCGTGGTAGGACGTGCTCTGGTAGTTCAGCATGACGTCGTCCGCGCCGGGCACGCCCATGACGAAGGTGACGCCCGCCGCGCCGAGCGCTGCGAGCAGCACGTCCATATCGTTCTGGTCGGCTTCGGCATGATTGGTGTAGCAGATGTCGCAGCCCATCGGCAGGCCGAGCAGCTTGCCGCAGAAATGGTCCTCGAGCCCGGCCCGCGTGATCTGCTTGCCGTCGAACAGATATTCGGGACCGATGAATCCGACCACCGAATTGACCAGCAGCGGGCGGAAGGCGCGGGCCACCGCATAGGCGCGCGCCTCCAGCGTCTGCTGATCGCAACCGTGATGCGCGCCGGCCGAGAGCGAACTGCCCTGGCCAGTCTCGAAATACATCACATTGTCGCCGAGGCTCCCGCGCCGCAGCGACAACACGGCCTCATGCGCCTCGCGCAGCAACGCGAGGTCGACGCCGAAGCTGCGGTTGGTCGCTTCGCTGCCGCCGATCGATTGGAATACGAGATCGACCGGCGCGCCTTGTTCGATCAACCGCATGGTCGTGGTGACATGAGTGAGGACGCAGGACTGCGTCGGAATGTCCAGCCGCGCCCGCACGTCGTCGATCAGACGAAGCAATTCGCCGCATCGCTCCGGACTGTCGAGCGCGGGATTGATGCCGATGACTGCGTCGCCGCATCCGAGCAGCAGGCCATCGACGATGCTGGCGAGCACGCCGCGCGGATCGTCGGTCGGATGATTGGGCTGGATGCGCGAAGAAAGCCGCCCGGGGAGGCCGATCGTGTCGCGAAAGCGGGTCACGACCCGGCACTTGGCGGCGATCAGGATGAGATCCTGATTGCGCGAAATTTTGGCGACAGCCGCCGCCATTTCCGGCGTCAGCCCCGGCGCCAGCGCGGCCAGGGCCTCGCTGGTCCCCTGGTCGGAAAGCAGCCAGTCGCGGAAGGCGCCGACCGTCAGATGGCGGACAGCCGCAAAGGCCGCGGCGTCGTGGCCGTCGAGGATCAGCCGAGTGATCTCGTCCTCTTCGTAGGGGATGACGGCTTCGTCGAGAAAGTTCGCGAGCGGCAGATCGGCTAGCGCCATCTGCGCCGCGATCCGTTCTTCCGCGCTTTCCGCCGCGACGCCGGCGAGGCCATCGCCCGAACGCAACGGCGAGGCCTTGGCGAGCAGGGTCTTGAGATCGGGGAAGACGTAGCGCGCGCCGCCGATCGCCATTGCAACCATCGATGCTCCGCTGGTCCGCTCGATTGCTCGGGCATGCTGCCGAATATAAAGGCGCAACAGAAGCGGGTTTTGTAAAGCCCCCCTTGCGCCGAGCGGGCGCCGGGCAAGACTACGCGCATACGGGATGCTATGCACAGGCTCCGGCAATCGGCCGAGGTCGACGAGCTGTCGTGATCGAGAGACTGGCCATTGCGGGTTATCGTTCGCTGCGCGACGTTCGCATCGAACTCGGCCCGCTCAATCTGGTGACCGGCGCGAACGGCAGCGGCAAATCGAGCCTTTATCGCGCTCTGCGGTTGCTCGCCGATATTGCGCAGGGATCATCCAATCGCTGGCGCGCGAGGGCGGCCTCCAGTCGACGCTGTGGGCTGGGCCGGAAACCCTGGCGCGCGAGGTGAAGCAAGGGCGTCATCCCGTCGGAGGCCTCGTGCGAAAATCCCCTGTCAGCCTCAAGCTGGGCTTTTCCGGGGACGGCTACGGCTACGCGATCGATCTCGGCTTGCCGCGTCCCTCGACGTCGCAATTCACCCATGATCCTGAAATCAAGCTCGAGAGCCTGTGGACGGGAGAAGTCCTCGGCCGCGCGAACGCTTTCGCGGTGCGCGCCGGGCCGAGCGTCCGCATTCGCGATCGCGCCGGCGAATGGCGACCGGCGCTGCAGAACCTGGCGTCGTTCGACAGCATGATGACCCATTGCAGCGATCCGAACGAGGCGCTCGATCTGTTGCTGCTGCGCGAGCGCCTGCGCGCCTGGCGATTTTACGATTCGCCGAGGACCGACAGCGAGGCGCCCGCGCGTCGGCCGCAGGTCGGCGCCTATACGCCGGTCCTCGCGAGCGACGGCGCGGACCTCGCCGCGGCGTTGCAGACGATTCGCGAGATCGGCGCCGCGGACGAATTGGATCGTTCGATCTCGGATGCGTTTCCGCGCTCGACGATCTCGATCGCCAATGTCCGCGGGTATTTCGAGATCGAGATGTGCCAGCACGGGCTGCTGCGGCCGCTGAAGGCCGCGGAGCTTTCCGATGGCACGATGCGATACCTTTTGCTGATCGCCGCGCTTCTGTCGCCGCGCCCGCCCGGTCTCATGGTCCTGAACGAGCCCGAGGCGAGCTTGCATCCCGACCTGCAGCCGCCGCTGGCTCGCCTCATCGAACAGGCGGCCAAGCGATCGCAGATCATCGTCGTCTCGCACGCGCCGGGACTGGTCGCGGAATTGAGCCGGGCACGGGACGTTCGGCTGATCAAGCTCGAGAAGCAATTCGGTGAGACGATCGTCGAGGGCGACGCGCGACCGAACTGGGTATGGCCATCGCGCTGAGGGCGCCGCGGTCGTTGGGCCGAGGTTCGGTAGGGCAGTGTAACAAAACTGAAAGCTAGAGCTAACACGCAGTCTCGATCAGGAGAATTCGCTTCACCTCAGTATTCTGTTGCAAGTCGGTTACATATAGTTGGTTTTTCACCCGCTTGGCGAATAGCGGTTGCCTTACTGGCGCGAAGCAGCCACAAATATTGTGGAAGCCCTCTTCGTCACTTGCAAGCTGGGGTGCTACGATGAAAAATGGATTGTTTATCGCCGCGACAACCCTCTGCCTGACCGGATCTGCCCTCGCCGCCGACTTGCCGACGATGAAATCGGCTCCTCCGGTCTATACGCCGCCGCCGCCTTACAATTGGACCGGCTTCTATCTCGGCGCGAATGCTGGCGTCGGCTTTTGGGACTCGGGCCACGTTACCATCAACGACCCCGTTCTAGGTCCGCAGAGCCTTCCCATCAACGGCAGCACCGCTTTCGTCGGGGGCGGGCAAGCTGGCTACAACTACCAAGTCGGCCAGACCGTGTTCGGCGTCGAAGCAGACATCCAGGGTGTTTCCGGCGGATCGAGCTTCAACTGGGGCAGATACAACACCTTCTTCGGCCCGGGCAACAGCGGAAACACCGGTTATTTAGGGACGGCGCGCGGCCGCTTGGGCTATGCTATCGATCGGACCCTCATCTACGCGACCGGCGGGTTCGCCTATGGCGAATTGCCCGACGGTCCGTTCACCAACAACACGCAAACAGGCTATACTGTCGGCGGCGGCGTCGAATATGCCTTCATCAACAATTGGACCATAAGACTCGAAGGCCTCTATGTGAATCTCGACAATGGCAGCCGCACCCGAAACTTGGTAAACCACGGCGTGACCTATCCGGTCACGGCCAGCGGCGCAGACGACGGCGGTCTTGTTCGCGTCGGCGTCAATTACAAGTTCTGAACGCGGCTGTGCGAGCGCCACGATGTCGTTGCGCTCGAGCGTCGGGACTGTTCAAGGCTAAGAAGCCCTGCCGGCAAGAAAGGTCGCCGCCAAACCCATGACGGCGGGCAAGATCAGTGCAACTGGATCGACGCGTCGGCGCTGCGGGCCAGTTCCATCTGCGAAATTGCCACCAGGATCTCGGCGCGCGATTTGAGGTCGGCGGCTTCGAGCAGCGCCTGCTTTTCCTTGGCGCCGTAGGGGCTGAGCATCGCCAGGCCGTTGACCAGGGTCTCGTTGGAGGCCTTGTCGATATCCTCCCAGTCGATCTTGATCTCGTTGGCGTCGGCGAACGCCCGCAGCGCCTCGACGAGGCTTTTGCGGTCGACAGCGTTCTCGCCCAGCCCTTCGCGGAAGTCGTCGGCGAAGTCGGCGAAGTCCGCCCGCACCAGCCGATACGGCGTAATCGTCGTCTGCTCCTCGGCGACGCGGAAGCGCGCCACGCCCATCAAGGTCAGAAAGCAGCGATCGTCGCCGATTTCGGCGTATTGCACGATCCGCCCGGCGCAGCCGATGGGATAGAGCTCGGGCGTCGGCTCGTCCTCGGTGTCGTCGCCGGCGCTCGGCTGAATCATGCCGATCAGGCGTTCGCCGCAAAGGGCGTCGTCGAGCATCGCGAGATAGCGCGGCTCGAAAATGGTGAGCTGGATCGGCCGGCGCGGCAGCAAGAGCGCGCCGGCGAGCGGAAATACCGGCATGATTTGCGGCATTTCCTTCGGCCGGCGGTAATTCCTATTAAGCTTCATCGTTTCGAACTCGAACGCGGCGGCGCGAAACGCCGATCAGAACAGAATGGCCGACAATTTGCGTCGCGCCGTCACCGCCGCGGGATCCATCAGGCCCCAGGCCTCGAAGAACTGCAGCAGTTGCTTGCGCGCGGCCTCGTCGTTCCAATTGCGGTCGCGCTTGATGATCGCCAACAGGTTGTCGGCGGCTTCGTCGCGCCGCCCCTCGGCGTTGAGAGCCAGCGCCAGGTCGAAACGGGCCTGGTGGTTGTCGGGTTCCTCAGCGACCTTCTTTTCCAGTGGCGCGAGATCGCCGATCGCCGCCGCCTGCTCGGCGACGCGAACGGCTGCCCAGGCCGCCGCGATCGCCGGGTCTTGATCCTTGCCGGCCGGCGCCGGCGCGGCCATCGACAGCACCGCCTTGGCCTGGTCGAGATCGCCAGCCTCGACATGCAGTTTGGCGAGCCCGGCGATGGCCTTGGGGTTCGTTTCGTCCTCGGCCAGGATGCGGGCGTAGAGCGACGCCGCTCCGGCCATGTCGCCCTGCGTGATTGCCGTTTCGGCCTCAGCCAGCAACTCGGTCGCCTCGGCGCCGAGCGGCCCGACCAGGCGCTCGATGAAACCGCGCACCTGGCTCTCGGGCAGCGCGCCCATGAAGCCGTCGACCGGTTGACCCTTCTCGAAGGCGATCACCGCGGGGATCGACTGGATGCCGAGCTGACCGGCGATCTGCGGGTGATCGTCGATGTTCATCTTGACGAGCGCCACTTTGCCCTTCGCGTCGGCGACGGCCTTTTCGAGCACCGGCCCCAATTGCTTGCACGGGCCGCACCACGGCGCCCAGAAGTCGACCAACACCGGCTGGCGCGCCGAGGCGGCGATCACGTCCGCCTTGAACGAAGCCGTGGTGACGTCCTTTACCGGGTTGGCGGACGCTCCCGCTCCACTGCCGCTCGCCATATGACATACCTCCGAATTGCCCTGACGGGCTGTTGCCGCCTAAATGGCGTTGGCGTCGCGATTATTCAACGTGCCTGGCCGCTTCGTCGTCCTGACCGAGTTCGACGATCATCGGTTCGTGACCGGTCGCCCGAAGGAACTTGACGATGTCCACACTCGCCAGACCCGTCGTGCGCGTGTTCACAAGAGGGTGAAAATTGAGCCGCACGTGGCGCATCATCGTCGCGTCCAGCACGACGGTGACCCGGCCCGACGTGTCGTTGATCGCGCCGAACGGCGTCACCGCCCCCGGCTTGACGCCCCAGACCTCTTCCAGCAGTTCGGCGGAGCCGAAAGAGACGCGCCCCTGAGCGCCGATCTTCTCGTGCACCCGCTTCAGATCGACCGGCGTCTCTTCGCCGAGAACCAGAAGAAACAGCCGGCTCTTCTTGTCCTTGACGAACAGGTTCTTGACGTGGCCGCCGGGAATGTCGCCACGCAGCGCCTGCGAGTCCTGGACGGTGTGCAGCGGCGGATGCTCGACCGTCGCCGTCGCAATGGTGAGGGAGTCGAGGTAGGCGATCAGGTCGTCGGACGTAGCGGGCATAGAGGGTCTCGGCGCGGGCGATTGCGCCGGCTTTTAGAACAGGACGCGGCGAGATGGAAATAGGGCGGCGGGCCGGGAGCGCCTCAATCGCGCTTCTGCCGGCTGACATATTCGCGCAACGCGCGATTGATGCGGGTCTGATAGCCCTCATCGCTCTCGCCATGACGGCGCGCGTCAAGCCTACGCCCCCGCTCAATCACGCCGCGCCCTGCACGCCCACCAGCAGCGCGAATCCGAATACGAGCACCAGCAGCGCGGCGACGAATTCGAAGCCGCGCGCCGCGAGTGCGATGCGCGATTCTTCGCCGGCGGCGAAGCGCATGGCGAGGCCTTTGGCGAAGACGGCGATAAAGGCGAGCCCGCCCGTCGTCACCGCGGTGCCCAGCGACATGGCGAACACCGCGGCGACGCCGGCGGCGAACAGTCCCTGGGCGAAGGCGAACACCAACATGAGAATGGCGCCGGAGCAGGGCCGGGCGCCCGCCGCGACGACGGTCGCCACCGCCCCGCGCCAGGAAAACCCGTCGCCGAGCGACGCCGCGTCCGGGACGTGCGCATGGCCGCAGTCGGCCGCCGCGATCGCCTCTTCGCCCGGCGCATGGGCGCGAAACGCGCTTCCGCCATTGCCGTTCGCTCCCGGGCGCCAGGGCGCGCCTTCGTAGAGGGCGCCGCCCTTAATCGTCGCGCGATGCGCTAGCCGCGCCCGCAGCGCGGCGAGGAGCGCGCGCCCCTTGCTCCAAACGAGCCAGGCGCCGAGCGCGATGATGCCGACATAGCTCGCCAGCGCCATGAGGTCGGCGGCGCGGTTCATCTCAGCCGCGGTGGCGTTGAAGGCCAGCACGGCGACGCCGACCAGCGCGATGGCGGTCAGGCCTTGGAGGATCGCAGCGAGCAGCGCCAGCACGACGCCGCGCCGCAGCGCACGATCGTTGGCCATCATGTAGGAGGCGATCACCGCCTTGCCGTGCCCCGGCCCCGCCGCGTGGAAAACCCCGTAGGCGAAGCCGAGCCCGACGAGCCCCCACAGGGCCGCCGGATCGCCGTGCAGCGCCTTCACATGCGCGACCATGACATGGGTGAGTTCCGATTGCTCGGCGAGCAACCAGCCGATGACGCCGCCGGAGGCGCCGCCGCCGCCCTCGCCGCCGCCAACTTCGAAGGGTCGTCGTGCGAATTGCGCGAAAGCAGGTGCGGCGCCAAAGAGCGCGACGAGCGCGGATGCGAAGCCGAGCTTAAGCCCACCGACAAGAGGGACTTGGATCACGGGCAGGCCACGATCGCGCGGCTGGCCATCTTGAAGCCGAAATTCGATCCAGGCGCCAAACCGCTGAAAAACGACTCGGTGAGGGTCTTCTTCTCTTCGCTCGCCAGCGGTTTTGGCCTGGCGATGGAGGCCGAGCAGCCGGACGGCGGCGAGACGAGCGTAATCGCGTCGTTGTCGTCGAATTCGAAGTCGATGAAATATTCGGGATCGGCGACCAGCAAGGAGAAATAGCGGCCCGGCGGCATGGGGGTCTTCAGGGGAAGGACGACGTGGAACGCCACGAGGTGGTCGGGGCGCTCCTCCATCCAATAGTCGGTCACCGAGCCAAAATCCACCGACTTGCCGCCGATCTTGAGCGTGGTGAAATAGCCGATGTCGGCGAGATTGCCGGCGTTTTCCCGGGCCAGCGGCGCGAAGGTCGCGCGGGTGACGAGTTCGCCAGGTTTGGCGAGGCCCTGCGTGGCGAAGGAGGAATACATTTCATCGAAAACCCAGTCGTGCATCACCGCCGCCACCTTGCCGTCGGGGGAGAAAATGATTTTGCTGCGCACCGTCACCCAGACATGCGGATGAGCGTCGGCGAGCGTCGGCGTCACGAGGGTGAGCAGCGCGCAAATCATGGCCGCCGTCGCGCGCCCGGCGAACGCAAACGTCAATTCACGGTCCAATCGAATCGAAGGCTCCCCATAATGGCGCCTGCTCTGCAGGCAAAGTGCGGCGTCACGATGACCCCGCTGGCGAAAAGCGTTCGGCGCCGTCAAGGTTTAGGCTTTCTTTAGGCGATGCGCGCATTTTGATGCAATGGCGCGTTGCGGATGGCCAAAAGCGTTCGGAATTGCCGCCCTGCTGTCCCTCGCCGGCTGCGGGTGGATCGAGCGCGAGGAGCGTCCGGCGTGGCGCACCCAGGCTGAAAACCTCTGTCTTTCCCATGGTCTGGTGAGACCCTCCGCTTATATCACGCCGCGGCCGGAGATCGACGGCCCCGGCATTTGCGGTCTGACGCACCCGTTCCGGGTCACCGCGCTCGCCGACGGGACGGTCGGCATCGACAAGGCGCTCACGATGGATTGTTCGATGATCCCGGCCCTGGAGGCTTGGCTCGGCGAGGTCGTGCAACCCGCCGCCCAGGCGCGCTTCGGCTCCAACGTCGTCGGGCTCGAGACCTTCGGCGCTTATAGTTGCCGCGGGATCGACAACCTCGCGGGCGCGCGGCTTTCGGAACACGCCTTCGGCAACGCCGTCGACGTCGCCGGCTTCAGGCTCGCCGATGGGCGCGAGATCAGCATCGTGCGCGACTGGAAGAAAGCGGACAGCCAGGAATTCGGCGTTCCTGCACGAAATTCACGCCGGCGCCTGCCAGCACTTCACGACGGTGCTCGGGCCGGGCGCCGACATGTTCCATTACAACCATTTTCATCTCGATCTGGCGATGCACGGCTCAACCAACACCGGCCCGCGGCGCTATTGCCGGCCGCAACCGCCGCCGAACCTCTTGCCGCCGCCCAGCCGGCCCGACGGGCTGCCGCCCGCGCCGGAAATCGAAGAGCCGATGGACATCGCCCGCGCGACGCCGCGCCCGAACGGCGGTCCGCTCAACCTCGATGGCCCCTCCGCCGCTCTGCCGCCGCCGCTGCAAGCCTTTGACGACCACGCGCCGCTGCCGCCGATCCTGCCGGCCGAAGATGGCGCCATCGACACGGAGCCGACGTCGGCGATCTCGCTCTCGCACGACGATTGAGCGCGCCTCAATCCATCGACGTCGTCCGCCCGCGAAACGTGAAGTCCGGCGCGCGCTTGGCGGCGAAGGCGGCGCGTCCCTCGCGAAAGTCCTCGCCGAGCGCGGCATCCTCGACGCCGGCGCGAAACGCCGGGCTCTCCTCGCTCATTCCGCGCGCGATCGCGTCGACGGCTCGTTTGGCGCCGCGGATCGACCTTTGGCTCAGCCGCGCGACCTCGGCGGCGTAGGCGCTGACGTTGCCATTCAATTCGCTCGCTGGCAACACGCGGTCGACGAGGCCGATCGCCAGCGCCTCGGCGGGCTCGATGCGCCGGCCGCTGAACAGCAGATCCTTGGCGCGCGCCGGGCCGATGAGATCGACGAGCCGTCGCGTCTCGGCATGGCCGTAGAGAAGTCCGAGCTTGGCGGGGGTGATCGCGAGATACGCGTCTTCGCCGCAGAAGCGCAGATCGCAACTGAGCGCCAGGCCCAGCCCGCCGCCGACCGCGACGCCGCTCAAGGCCGCGATGGTCGGCCGGTCGAGCGCGGCGAGCGCCACGAGGGCGGCCTGGATCGCATCGACGTATTCGTGCGTCGCCGCGGCGTCGCGATAGACCTGGTCGAATTCGGAGATGTCGGCGCCGGCGCAGAAATCGCCGCCGGCGCCGTCGACGATGACGACGAGCGCATCGGCGCGCGCCTCGATCTCGGCGCAAATGCCAGGCAGGGCGAGCCACATCGCGCGCGACATGGCGTTGCGGCGCGAGGGGCTGTTCAAGCGAAGGCGCGCCAGCGGCGCGTCGAACTTCAACTCAATGTCGCTCATGGCGGACAACCCCGGGGGTCGCGATCGCAGTGCTTTTGACGCAAAAGTCGGTCTGGAGCAAACTGCCGCCATGCCGTATGCGAACGCGTCTCGGCGACTCGATCGATCGCGCCTGTTCGCGCCCCCGTTGAAATGGGAAAGAGGGAACCCGCATGAGCGAAACCTATCCGCGCGACATGATCGGCTACGGCCGCACGCCGCCTTACGCGGATTGGCCGGGCGGAGCGCGGGTGGCGCTGCAATTCGTCGTCAATTACGAGGAGGGCGGGGAGAACAACATCCTGCACGGCGACGCCGCTTCGGAGGCGTTCCTGTCGGAGATCGTCGGCGCCGCGCCGTGGCCGGGGCAGCGCCACATGAATATGGAGTCGATCTACGAATACGGCTCGCGCGCCGGCTTCTGGCGCCTGCACCGGATGTTCACCGAGCGCGACATGCCGGTGACTGTGTACGCCGTCGCGACGGCGATGGCGCGCAACCCGCAAGCGGTCGCCGCGATGAACGAGGCGGGCTGGGAAATCGCCACGCACGGCTACAAGTGGATCGACTATCGCGACACGCCCGCCGACATCGAGGCGCGCGACGTCGCCGAGGCGATCAAGATCCACACCGAGGTCGCCGGCGCGCGGCCGCTCGGCTTCTACCAGGGGCGCTCGTCGGTCAACACCATCCGGCTCGGCGCCGAAGAGGGTGGTTTCCTCTATTGCGCCGACGCCTACGCCGACGATCTGCCCTATTGGATCGACGGGCCGAAGGGCCCGCAACTGATCGTGCCCTACACGCTCGACACCAACGACATGCGCTTCGCCACCCCGCAAGGCTTCAACTCGGGCGATCAATTCTATTCCTATCTCAAGGATTCCTTCGACACGCTCTACGCCGAGGGCGCCACGGCGCCGAAGATGCTATCGATCGGACTGCATTGCCGCCTCGTGGGCCGCCCCGGCCGTGCCGCCGCGCTGGCGCGCTTTCTCGATTACGTCGCCGGCTTCGACGAAGTGTGGATCGCGACGCGACTCGACATCGCGCGCCATTGGATCGCCAAGCATCCGCCGGCTGGCGGCTGGCGGCCGTCGCGGCTGTCGCGCACCCTGTTCGTCGAGCGCTTCGGCGGCGTCTACGAGCATTCGCGCTGGGTGGCGGAAGCTGCCTATGACGCCGGGCTCGGCGCGAACGCCGACAGCGCGGCCGGGCTCGCCGAAGCCATGGCGCGCGCGATGAACGGAGGGAGCGAAGCGTCGAAACGCGCGTTGATCGCGGCCCATCCCGACCTCGCCGGCAAGCTCGCGCTCGCCAAGAGCCTCACCGCCGCGTCGACGCAGGAGCAGGCCAGCGCCGGGCTCGACCGGCTGAGCGCCGACGAACTCGCGCGCTTCACCCGGCTCAACCAAGACTACCGCGCGCGCTTCGGCTTCCCCTTCATCATGGCGGTGAAGGGCAAGACGAAGGACGACATTCTCGCCGCCTTCGAGCGGCGGCTCGACCACGACGCGCCGGCTGAATTCGCGACGGCGCTCACCGAGATCGACCGCATCGCCGCGCTGCGCATCAAGGAGATCGTCTCGTGACGGCGGCTGCGCGCATCGTCCGCGGCCGGATCTTAAGCTTTCGCGACGATCCTCGGCTCGCCGGCGAACGCGCGCATTGGCTGATCGAGGACGGCGCCGTCCGGATCGAGAACGGCGAGATCGCCGCGGTCGGGCAGGCGAGCGCCATCCTGGCGGGCGCCGGCGCCGACGTCGCGATCGACGATCACCGAGGCAAGCTCGTCATGCCCGGCTTCATCGACACGCACATCCATTATCCCCAGACGCGCGTCATCGGCTCCTACGGCGCGCAGCTGCTCGATTGGCTGCAGAAATACACCTTCGTCGAAGAGCAGAAATTCGCCGAGAGCGCCCATTGCGAGGCGGTCGCGCGCTTCTTCCTCGACGAATTGTTCCGCCAGGGTACGACGACGGCGGCGGTCTATTGCACCGTGCATCCGCAGTCGGTCGAGGCCTTCTTCAGCGAAGCCGAGAAGCGCGGCGCGCGCATGATCGCCGGCAAGGTGATGATGGACCGCAACGCGCCCGCCGCGCTCACCGACACGGCGCAGCGCGGCTACGACGAGAGCAAGGCGCTGATCGCGCGCTGGCGCGGACGCGGGCGGCTCGACTACGCCATCTCGCCGCGCTTCGCCGTCACCTCGAGCGAAGCGCAACTGGAGGCCGCCGGCGCGCTGGCGCGCGAGCATCGCGACGCCTACGTGCAGACGCATCTCGACGAGAACTTCGCCGAAATCGCCTTCGTCAAGCGGCAGTTTCCCTGGGCCAAGACCTATCTCGATGTCTACGAACGCTATCACCTCCTCGGCCCGCGCTCGATCTTCGGCCATTGCATCCATCTCGAGGAATCCGAGGTCCTCACCCTCGCCCGTAGCGATTCCGTCGCCGCCTTCTGCCCGACCTCGAACCTCTTTCTCGGGTCGGGCCTGTTCGACAAGAAACGCCTCGACGACGCCGGCGTCCGCGTCGCCCTTGCCACCGACGTCGGCGGCGGCACCAGCTATTCCATGCTGCAGACCGCCGCTGAGGCCTACAAGGTCCTGCAGATGAACGGCCAACCCTGGCCCGCCATGCAGGCCTTCTACCAGATGACCTTCGGCAACGCGCGGGCGCTCGGGCTGCAGGGCAGGATCGGGACGATCGAGCCGGGGCGTGAAGCGGACCTCGTGGTGCTGGACTCGCGCGCGACGCCGGCGATGGCGCATCGGATGGAGAGCGTCGAGGGGGAGCTCAGCGAGGAGCTGTTCGTGCTGATGACGATGGGGGACGACCGGGCGGTCGGGGAGACGTATGTGGCGGGGAGGGGGGTGAAGGGGTGAGGGGCGCGCAGTCTGAGCGCCTTGACAGCCCTTCGGCCTCGGAAAAAGACGCTTCCATGAGGTCGACGGCGCTCTCTGCCAACCACGACAACGCGGCCTGAAGCGCGCCTGCCGCGCCAGCCACGCTCGCGCGGCTGCCGTTCTTGCGCTATGCTGCCGCCATGACCCGCCTGCTCGAACAAGCCGTCGAGGCGGTTTCCGCCATGCCTGCCGATGTGCAGGATGAGTTTGCGCGCGTGTTGTTGCGACTCGCGGGTGTCGAGCAACCGCCGATCGCGCTCACGCCGGAGGAAGACGCGGACCTCGCCGAGGCGGAGGCGCGAGATCGCGCGCGGCGAAATGGCGACGGACGAGGAGGTCCGCGCCATGTGGGTGAAGTATGACATTTGAAGGTTCGCTTCACGAGACGTGCGACGAGTCAGATCATGGCCGTGCTTGACCGCCTCGCCGAGCGGTCTCAGCGTCCGCGACCGCCTTGTTGAACTCGTGACGCTGCTGGAGGGCCACCCTCACGCTGGGCGCCTGACGACGAGGCCGGGCGTGCGCCGTTTTGCCGCGACGCCATGTCCCTACCTGATCGGCTATCGGGTGGCGGAGGCGGAAGTCGTTGTCCTGCGGTTCAGGCATGGCGCTCGTCGTGAGACGCCACACGCCGCGCTGGCGAGTGAGGCGACGCTTGGCTTTCGAAGCCTGGGGCGGCTGCGGACGCGGGATACCCGGCGCAAGTCAGCGCAAGGCCTGGCACGACCATGAGGCGCGAAAGGACAACCATGACCGATCCGTTGGCGAACATTCACCTCGGCATGACAGGCCGCAAGGAGGTCGTCGTGACCCGCGAACTGACCGTCGGCGCGCATGTCGAGGGCATGCCTTTCGTCTACGGCACGCCGATGATGATCTTAGCGATGGAGGTCGCCTCGGGCGCGGCGATCGCGGCGCATCTGCCGCCGGGCTGGGTCTCCGTCGGCAGCGAGGTCGACATTCGCCACCTCGCCCCGACCCCGGTGGGCCGCACGGTCGCCGCGACCGCGCGCGTGATCGAAATCGAAGGCCGCAGCGTGCTTTTCGCCGTCGAGGCGCACGACGGCGAGCGCAAGATCGGCGAGGGCGTCCACCGGCGCGGCGCGGTCAATCTGGAAAGCTTCGCCAAGCGGTACGGCGGGGCATGAGCGCGCGTCGAATCTTGAGGCGAACTACGGCGACGCCCACTAAGCGCCCTCAATCGCGGCTTCCGGCGGCCCGTTCCGTATCCCCTCCCGCCGACCCACCGCGCCGTCGGCCTCTTGGCTTCGGAAGTTTTGGCTTCCATCGGACGAACGCTTCGCGTTCGCCTTGAGAGCTCGACGGCGCTCTCTGCCGAGACGCGACGAACTCCGCGCCCGCGCAACCCGTCGCTGTCAGGCCGCTTTGCTCGTCTCGTTCGGCGAAGTAATCCCTACACGCTCACTTCCTCATCGCATTGAGCTTCTCGAGGAGGGCCTTCGCGCCGGGCCCTGAGGATGCGGGATTTTGACCGGTCGTCAGCAGGCCGTCGTTGACCACGTGGACCGCCCAGTCCGCCTTCTTCGAGAAGACCGCGCCGAGTCTCAGCATCTCGTCTTCGACAAGAAAAGGCACGACCTTAGTGAGACCGACGGCGGCCTCCTCGCCATTGGTGAATCCGGTCACGGTCTTGCCTTGAACCAGGGGCTTGCCGTCCGGCGTCTTGGCGTGACGCAGCGTTCCGGGCGCGTGACACACTAGAGCGATCGGCTTACCGGCCTCGATGAAGGACTCGATGAGCTTAGCCGAGTTCGGGTCTTCGGCGAGATCCCACATCGGGCCGTGTCCGCCGGGATAAAAGACAGTGTCGAAATCTTGCTGTTTGACGCTGTCGAGCCGAACCGTTTTGTCGAGTTGAGCTTCCGCAGCGGCGTCCTTCTCGAAACGGCGCGTGAGGTCGGTGCGGAATTCGGGGTCGTTGCTCTTGGGATCCAGGGGCGGGCGACCGCCCTTCGGCGACGCGAGCGTGATCTCAGCCCCAGCTTCCTTGAACACGTAGTAGGGGGCTGCGAGCTCCTCGAGCCAGAAGCCGGTCTTGCGCCCGGTGTTTCCCAGTTGGTCGTGCGAAGTGATGACCATTAGGATATTCATCGTCTCCTCCCGCAGATCAGCGCCTCCGTGCATTGCGGAAAAGAGTCGATTCGCGGGTCGTGACAATCGACCTTCCGCAGCGCGGGCGTCCCGCAAAATGAATTTCAAAAAGCGCCTAAACTGCGGCGCTTTGGTAGAATCACGGCACGGTCTGTTCGCGTTGATGACGATGGAGACGACCGGGCGGTGAGGGAGACTTATGTCGGGCGGAGGGCGGTGGGGGACGACCTGGCGGCGGCGCAGGCGCATGTGTCGGGGAGGGCGGTGAAGGGGGGAGAGGGCTAAGGAGTTGGCGCCCTTCAACAGAGCGCGGCGTCGCCGAACAATGATGGGCGGCGGGACGCCGTTACGGCCCGCCGCTTTGTCGTCCTATGCCTGGCTCGTGGTGGCCGGGCGCGCGATGCTCAGGAGAACGCCGCTCAACGCGGTGCCGGTCATGACGAGGGTCGCGCCGAGCGCCAGCAGGGCGACGAGGCCGAGCACGACCGCGTTCATTCCGACAACCGCCAGGATGCCGAGAACGATCGCTGCGAACCCGACAATCGCCTGAATGCCCGAGGACCCCGAGGCCATTTCGGCCGCCAGGATCTCGCTGCCATAGCGCGGCGACGAGGTTGTGGAGCGTTCCGCCTCAATTTTGAGGAACCGCAGGTTCGATACAGCGTTGCAGCCCAGGACCAAGGCGCCGCCGAACGCGATCACTGCAACCGAGGTCAGCTCGATCGGGTGGATTCCCAGCAGCGCGAGCACTCCGAGCACGATACCCGCCGCGCCGGCCAGGAGAATCGCTGACAGGCCGCCGCCGCCGTATTGATCGACAGGGGCCGCCGCAGTTCCGGCTGGGAAGACGATGCGGCCGTATTCGGTGATTATCGCCTCGCCTTCGATCACCAACGCCACGGCGAAGATCAGGGTTGCGATGCCGAGCATCATATTGGCGGCGAAGCCGGTCAGTCCGACAATCGCCAACACCACGGTCGCTATTCCGCCAATCGCATCAGCAAATCCGGCGTAGCTTGCGCTCGTGTTCGTTATCATATCCGTACGCGTCATACTCATGACATTCTTCTCCATGCATTCACATTGCAAGGTCGCGATTACGAACAAGCACGTAAACACATGGCGGCGAATACGCGCCACATTCGTGCAACGATCAAGCCTACGCGATATCCGCGTTACTTGTCCTCTACATAGTCACGTTTTGGACACGATCAATGTCCAGGCGCCGAAAATACTGGGGTATTGGAGCTCTTGCTGCGCCGTTGGCGGCCCTCGTGTCGACCTCTTGGAGGTTAGAACTTCCGACGCCGAGCGGCTGTCGAGGACGGGCTCAGGCCCTCGACTTCGGAAACGAGACGCTTCCGTTGGACGACCGCTTTGCGTCCGCCTTGAGAGCTCGGCGGCGTTCTCCGCCGAACGGCGGCGGACGCGGCCCCGCTCCCACGGCGCCCTAACCGTTCGCGGCGCCGCCGCTATGGTGCGCCGCATGTGCGGCGGCGGTCGAATCGAGCGTGTCGACGGTCTGGGTGAAATCGGCGACATCGGCCCCGCTATTGGCCTTCTTCGCGTCCGTGGTTTGCGTCGTGGACGCGGCGCTGACCTCGGATGCGGCGCCGGCGAGAATCTTACCGACGATGGGGACTGCGAATAGCATTTGAGCTTCCTCTCCTGGGACGAGCGGGTTTGAGCGGGCGCACGCGATCGGGTCGCTTGGCGGCCCTCGAATGGCGCCGGCGCGGGCGACGCCGCCTCCGACCCGTCCGTCAGGCCCGTGGAATGCGACCCTCGCCTGATATGACGGGGCAAGCTTGCGCGAGCGTGTCGTTGTGCGGCGGGGTCGCTCCGGCGGTCCGGTCTCATTGCGGCCCCGGCGTCGCTAACTCCTTGATGTCCATGGAAATCGCCAAGGAATATCCTTGCATTTTCCTTGGAAAAGCTTGGAAAAAGCTTGGAAAAGTTTGGATTGCCAGTGGAAAAGCTTGGAAAGTTTTGGAAGGCGATGAGTTCCGCGCCGTCCGGCCCCTCTCCTGGCGGCGCTTACCGATCGACTGCTCCCGGCCTCTCCAATTACCTGCGCTATACATGGGGCGCACGTTGTTAATCTGGCATGTCAGTCATCACGAACGATTTAATTAGTCTGAATGTCTGTTACCAGACCGACGGGTTTTGACGCTACAAGTATAAAAACTGAGGTTTCCACAGCGAAATTCGTCGCGGAGTGGAGTGTACCGTGTCTGCGTCCCAGCCCTGAACGGGCGTTCGAACAAACTCCGCGATTCGCCTGACTGATCGTGACTCGATCGAAGTCGGCGCCGCTAAAAAAACAAACCCCGGCCGAACGGGGCCATCATGGGAGGAATATCGTGCTGGAGGCCACAACCCAAGGTGATTTGGCGAAGAAGCCGCCACAATCCTATTCGGTCGGCGTGGGAGACGCCGACAAAGGAATGATCCGCCAAGCCCGGCGTCCTGAGACGCGGGCGATCCAAATGCTCCGCCCTCGATCGGAAGGGTGGTTCCAGCGAATGCAAATGGAATCGATCGGGCTTCCGCCCGAACGTTGAACCCAAGCGAAACCAAACCCGGCGCTCGGACCCAGACGCACGTCTGGGGGCCAGGAGAT
>CAWEYC010000014.1:0-15264 GCA_963813195.1 uncultured Alphaproteobacteria bacterium
GTCCGTCGCGATCCCCTGGGGGGCGAGATCGTGGACGCCGGGACTTTTGCCGAACTCGTCGCCCGCGGCGGCGTCTTTGCGGCGCTCGCCAAGGCGCAGTTCATGGACCGCGAGCGCGAGCCGGCGACGCCGTAACGAAAGGGGCGCGCGAAGCGAATTGAGGGCGGGCGTTCCCTTGGACGGGAACGCCTGATAGATTGCCGCTTGGGAGACGAGCCGATGAAACAGGATGCCTTTCCCGTGACCCATACCGAGGCGGAGTGGCGCGCGCTGCTGACGCCCGAGCAATACGCCATCATGCGCGAGCACGGCACCGAGCGGGCCGGCAGTTGCGCGCTCAATTACGAGAAGCGCCCAGGCGTCTTTTCCTGCGCGGGCTGCGGCCAGCCTTTGTTCGAATCCGCGACCAAGTTCGACAGCGGCACCGGCTGGCCCAGTTTCAACACGCCGGTGCCCGGATCGGTGGCGACGACCACCGACCGGAGTTGGGGCATGTCGCGCACCGAGGTGCATTGCGCGCGCTGCGGCTCGCATCTCGGCCACGTCTTCCCCGACGGGCCGCCGCCGACGCATCTGCGCTATTGCATCAACGGCGTGGCGACGAACTTCACTCCGGCTTGACGTAACGCTTCGTCACGCCAAACAGGCGGAAAAAAGCATGAACGCGCCGACCTCGCCCGACGCCTTTCGCGCTTCGCGGCGTCCCGAGGGTCACCCGCCGATCCGCAGTGGCCGCGTCGGCGCGCTTCTCGTCAATCTCGGCACGCCCGAGGCGACCGACTATTGGTCGATGCGCCGCTATCTCAAGGAATTCCTGTCCGACCGCCGCGTCATCGAGACGCCGCGTTGGATCTGGTGGCCGATCCTCAACCTGCTCATCCTGACGCGAAGGCCAGGCCCGAAGGGCCGCGATTACGCCTCGATTTGGAACCGCGAGCGCAACGAGGGCCCGCTGAAGACGATCACCCGCGGCCAGGCGGAAAAGCTCGCGCAGGCGCTGACCCCGGCGCCCGGCGAGGGGCGCGTCGAGGTCGACTGGGCGATGCGCTACGGCCTGCCCTCGATCGCCGAACGCGTCAAAGCGCTGCAGGAAAAGGGTTGCGACCGCATTCTGCTTGTGCCCCTCTATCCGCAATATTGCGCGGCGACGACGGCGACGGTCTGCGACAAGGCGTTCGAGGCGCTCCAACGCCTGCGCTGGCAACCGACCCTGCGCGTCGCCGCGCCGTACTACGAGGATCCCATCTATATCGAGGCGCTCGCCCGCTCGACGCGCGCGTCGCTGGCCAAGCTCGATTTCGAGCCGGAAGTCCTGCTCGCCTCGTTCCACGGCATTCCGCGCGAATACTTCGACAAGGGCGATCCTTATTATTGCCATTGCGCCAAGACGACGCGATTGCTCAGCGACGCGCTGCGCCTACCGGCGGAGCGGCTGCGCATGACCTTCCAATCGCGCTTCGGGCGCGCCGAATGGCTCCAGCCCTACACCGCCGAGACCGTGAAGGAGCTCGGCGCGGCGGGCGTCAAGCGCCTCGCCGTGCTGACGCCCGGCTTCGCCGCCGACTGCCTGGAGACGCTGGAGGAAATCGGCGTCGAGAACGCCGGCTATTTCAAAGCCGCCGGCGGCGAAAAATTCGCCGCGCTGCCCTGCCTCAACGACAGCGAGGACGGCATGCGGGTGCTCGAGACGTTGGCGCGCCGCGAGCTGGCCGGGTGGGTGTAGGTCCAAGGATTTCCAGGCCTTGCCAAGGAAACCCCAAGGATTTCCAAATATTTCCAAGGATTTCCAAACATTTCCAAATATTTCCAAGCCTTTCCTTGGCGCTTTTGTTTGCTTTCAATAGTTTGCAAGCGAAATTGACAAATCTCCAAATGTCACCTCCGCCGCGATCTGGGTTCGCCCTGCGGCGCCTGGCCGCCCGGGGAAACTTGATTCAGTCTAACGCGGATCCGGTATTTCAGAAACAGTTTGTTTGACGGACGCCGCCGGTTGGCGCGCGGAAGCCTGCGGACCCACGCTCATTCACTCCAGAGTCGGCGCGTTGGCTTGTGATTCGCAGCGGCTTATGTTGGAAGGGCGGCAGACGAAGCTGCCGGAGATTCCGGCACGGCTCAGTTGTGATCGTGATGTCGGAGCCGTGAGGCGCACATGCAAGTAAGCCAACACTCTATTTTCAGGGTGTGTGTAAGGACGCTATCGATTTCCATAGAGCGGTATTAGCACGTGTTGCTTTCAGGTCGAATTTAGCCTCAGCCGTCTTGGCGAGCAACGCGAAGCCCTCCAGACTTTGGGATTGCGGCGGCGGCTTAGTCTGGATCGCCACGCTTCGCTCGCGAAGACGGCGGGGCCGGTTCAACCTAAATGCAAAGCGCTTTAGATGCCGAGCTCATCTTCCAAAAGCCCATCAGGGGCAATGCCAACCCCGCATACATAAAACCCGGGACTGAAGACAAAAACACTGTTATGAGTTTGCTGCCCTTGGATTCAGCAGCTCGAATGCGGCGTTGGGGCCGAATTGGCGGATTTTCCGATAGCCTATATCGACAAGCATCGCTTCTACATTGAATGACCATCGCTCCCGCAGCGTCTCCATCAATATTAAGCCAGGCCAGAGAGAAACCGGGGCGTCCCGGAAAAATGCGCTGAGAACCATGTCCTCCGCGCCCTCGATGTCCAGCTTGACCGCGTCGACCCGACTCAGCCCCTTCGACGCAATGATCTCGGCGAGCGGCTGCGCCTTCACAAGGAATGAGTTCGCTTGCGTGCTCGCCGAGCAAGCCTTGATCGACGTCTCACCCAAGTTTCGAGGATGCCTGAATAGTCTGACTTCAGAGCTGCCGTCCGCGACCGCGCAATGCACGAGTTCGATCTGGAGACCGGAGTTGAATCGAGCATTGCGCGATAGTCTGGCGAACATCCGTGGATCGGCCTCGATCGCAATTGTGCGGCCGGAGCCGCCTACCTTAGCGGCGACAAGAAGCGCATATGCGCCGGCGTTCGCTCCCACATCCAAGAAGATGAAACCCGGGCTCGCCCGCGTGAGCAGCCAAGCGACCGAGTCAGGTTCGAAGAACTGCGGTGTGTACAGGAGCCGCTTTTCGCAAGTGTTGTCACGTGGAGTGAGCCGGAATTTCACCCCAAGCACTTCGACGTCGGCTGAAGACGAGCCTAACGCGACCTTCCCGATGCGTCTCAACGCAAAAGCCAAGCGCTTTCCCAACCATGTCCCTGGACACCGGCGCGTCAAAGCAATGACAGCGCCAACAAACGCGTTCGGTTTCAAGAAGCCGAAGCCGTTTTCGTCGGGTCGATTGGCGCCTTCCGATTGATTTTGAACGCTGGTCGTTAGCAAGAGCGGCTCCACTCTTCGAACCAATATCTATGAGATTGCCGACGATTTGAACCAACATCTACCAGGATGATTTGAACCAATACCTACCAGATGGCTGTCAATTTGGCGATTTTGAATTGGTGAATACTCGACAAAAACGAGGCGCAACACGCTAACAGCGACCGTCCACTAGATGTATATTCTCTGATAATGCGTCAAATCTGTGATAGCGGCGTCCTTTCCGTCCGTCCGTTTCGGGGCGAACTAAGCCGGCAGACTGAGCCGGCAGACTTGGAACCGCGACGCGGCCCGCCCCTACCCAATCGCCTCGCGCGGGCCTATATCCGCCATGCTTCCCGCCTACCTCGAACGTGCCGTAGGAGAATCGCCCTCTCATGACCGACGCCAGCTCAGACAAGATCCCCGTCACCGTGCTCACCGGCTATCTCGGGGCCGGCAAGACGACGCTGCTCAACCGCATCCTGAGCGAGCCGCACGGGCGCAAGTATGCGGTGATCGTCAATGAATTCGGCGAGATCGGCATCGACAACGAACTCGTCGTCGGGGCCGACGAGGAAGTCTTCGAGATGAACAACGGCTGCATCTGCTGCACCGTGCGCGGCGATCTCATCCGCATCATCGAGGGGCTGATGAAGCGCAAGGGGCGCTTCGACGCGATCATCGTCGAGACCACGGGGCTCGCCGACCCCGCGCCGGTCGCGCAGACCTTCTTCGTCGACGAGGACGTGCGCGCTTCGGCGCGGCTCGACGCGGTGGTGACGGTCGCGGACGCCAAATGGCTCGCGGCGCGCCTACGCGATGCGCCCGAAGCCAAGAACCAGATCGCTTTCGCCGACGTCATCATCCTCAACAAGACGGATCTCGTCACGCCGGCGGAGCTGCGCGAGGTCGAGGCGCGCATCCGCGCCATTAATCCCTACGCCAAGCTTCATCCCGCGAAAAAGTGCGATGTGGCGATCGCTGACGTGCTCGAGCGCCGCGCCTTCGATCTCGACCGCATCCTCGACATCGAGCCGGAATTCCTCACCGTCGACGATCACGATCACGATCACGATCACGATCACGATCATGACCACCACCATGGCCACGACCATCATCACGGCCACGGTCTGAAGCACTATCACGACGAGGACATGCAATCGATCTCGGCGCGGCTGGCGGGCGATCTTAATCCCGACAAGTTCATGCCGTGGATCAATCAGTTGACCCAGGAGCGGGGCGCGAACATCCTGCGCTGCAAGGGCATCGTCGCATTCAAGGACGATCCGAAGCGCTTCGTCTTCCAGGGCGTCCACATGATGCTCGACGGCGAGCCGCAACGCGATTGGAAGCCTGAGGAAAAGCGCGAGTCGAAAGTCGTGTTCATCGGCCGCGATCTCGACGAAGAGGAGATCCGCGAGGGTTTCCTCGCCTGCGCCGCCTGATTGCGTCAGCGTCCGGACCATTCCTGATGACCGAGCCGACTTCCTCGCTGACCGCGCACGTGCGGCCCCTGCCGGCGGGCGCGCATGTGGCGCACGCGGCCTTTCTCGGGCGCGAGCCGGCCCTGGCGCTCGCCGACGGCGTCGTTCTGATCGGCGAGGCCGGCGCGCAAAAGCGCGTCGCGGCGCATCCCGACGGCGCGATCCTGGTGGCGCGCGACGACGGCGAGAGGCTGCTCACCGGCGGCGACGACGGCCGCGTCGTCAGAATCGAAGCCGACGGCTCGCTGGAGGAGATCGCGCACGAGAAGGGTCGCTGGATCGACGCGCTGGCGATGCGCGGCGACGCCGTCGCCTGGGCCACCGGCCGGCGGGCGAGCGCGCGCGATCCGGCTGGCGCTAGCAAGTCCTTCGAGGCGCCGACCACCGTGCGCGGGCTCTGCGTCCTGCCCAAGGGCTATCGGCTCGCGCTCGCCCATTACAACGGCGTCTCCCTATGGTTTCCCAATGCCGCCGCTGCGCCGGCGCTGTTGGAGTGGAAGGGCTCGCATCTCGACGCCACGGTGTCGCCGGACGGTCGCTTTCTCGTCACCTCGATGCAGGAAAACGCGCTGCACGGCTGGCGCCTCGCCGATTCGCGCAACATGCGGATGACCGGCTATCCCGGCAAGACGCGCTCGCTTTCCTGGTCGCACGACGGCCATTGGCTCGCCACTTCCGGCGCCGACGCCTGCGTCGTCTGGCCGTTCCGCGACAAGGATGGGCCGATGGGCAAGGCGCCGCGCGAATGCG
Organism: uncultured Alphaproteobacteria bacterium; assembly: GCA_963813195.1. Lineage (GTDB taxonomy): Bacteria > Pseudomonadota > Alphaproteobacteria > Rhizobiales > Beijerinckiaceae > Roseiarcus. The sequence continues at coordinate 5,567 of CAWEYC010000014.1, forward strand.
GCGTCAGGTCCGCGCGGGTGACGCAGGTCGCGTTCCATCCGCGCGCCCTCGTCGTCGCCATCGGCTATACCGATGGTCTCGTGCTGCTTTGCCGCCTCGGCGACGGCGCCGAAATCCTGGTGCGCGCCCCGGACGAAGGCGCGATCAGCGCGCTTTGCTGGGACGCCACCGGCGCCCGGCTGGCCTTCGGGCTCGAAACCGGCGTCGCAGGCCTGCTGACGTTGCCGGCGTGAAGGCTGGGCCGCTCGCGGCTGCGTCAGGCGGGCGGGAACGGCCCCGGCCCGTCGGTCGCGAGGGCGTCGTCGTCGACCGACATCACATTGCCGCGCCAGACGAACTGATCGCGGTTCCAGCCCTGGATCCATAACCACGGCAACAAAAAATCGCGCGCGATCCAAGCCGGGGCCGATGACCAGCTCAGGGGCCAGCCGGCCGCGCGCGTCAGCGCCGCCTCGACCCCGTACCAGGCCAAAGCGGCGAGCGCGACGGCGCCGGCCGCGTCGAGGCCGAGTTCCGGCGCGGCGAAGGCGGCGGCGCCGAGAGTAAACAGGCTCGACGTCAACACCTCCGGCGCAAAATAGAGGGCGAAGGTCGCGCGCCGCAGACGCGCCCATCGGACCTGACGCGCCCAAACGTCGCGCCAGCGCCGAGCGCCGAGCGGCTGCTGAAAAGGTTGGTTCACGAGATGGGCGCGCAGGCCCGCGCGATGGATGAGCTTGGTCGCCGCCGCGTCTTCGGCGATCTCGGCGCCGAGCGCTTCGATGCCGCCGCCGGCCTCGAGGACGTCGCGACGCCAAAGCATCGTCTTGCCCTGAGCGAACCCGTAGCCGAGGGTCTCGGCGGCGTACTGCCAGCGCGCCTGATAGGTGTTGAGAAACGCGCATTCGATCTCGGCGGCGAACGACCCGGGCCTGGCCCCGATCGGCGGCGCGCAGACGATGCCGGTATCGGCGCTCCACCGCGCCATGAGGCGCTGGATGTAGTCGCGCGGCATGAGCACGTTGGAATCGGCGATGATGGCCCACGGGCGCGACGCCGCCTTCCAGCCCTTCACGACATTGTTGAGCTTGGGATTGCCGCTGACGCGATCATCGCCGATCAACAGCTTCGAGGGGATATGCGGGTTGGCGGCCATGGCGCGGCGCGCGATCGGCGCGATCGGATCGGCTGGGTCGGCGACGCAGAAGAGAATCTCGTAGTCGGGATAGTCGAGCGCGAAGACCGAAGCCAAAGTCTCCTTGGAGAAGGCTTCGACCCCGCAGAGCGGCTGAACGAGGCTCACCGGCGGCGCCGGCCTCGGCTCCGGACGTCGCGTATCGTCCCTCCGACATCGAAAAGCTGCGATCGCCGAGCTAAAGCTGTGGATCGCGAGACCGGCGGCGGCGACGCCGGCGGCCAGAGCGGGAATCGTCATGTCGCTCCCAGGACGGAAAGGCTCGAATCAACGCACGAAGCAGAAAAAAGGTCATATTGCAGCGCCGGCGCGACGCTTCTATGAAGACGCATGTCCACCCAACCCACCGTCCGCTTCGCGCCTTCTCCGACGGGGCGCATCCACATCGGCAACGCCCGCACTGCCTTGCTAAATTGGCTATTCGCTCTGCGTGAGGGCGGCCGCTTCATTCTACGTTTCGACGATACCGATGTCGAGCGCTCGCGGCTGGAATACGCCGACGCGATCGAGACCGATCTCGCCTGGCTCGGAATTATCCCCGACTTTCAATGCCGCCAGTCGCAGCGCATGGCGCTCTACGACGCGGCGGCCGAGACGCTGCGGGCTCAGGGGCGTCTCTATCCCGCCTACGAGACCACCGAGGAACTCGATCGCCGGCGCAAGCGCCAGCAAGCGCTCGGCCGTCCGCCGATCTACGACCGCGCGGCGCTGCGCCTGAGCGAGAGCGATCGCGCGGCGCTGGAGGCGGAAGGCCGCCGCCCGCACTGGCGCTTCAGGCTCGAGCCGACCCTCGTGCGCTGGGACGATCTCGTGCGCGGCCCGAGCCACATCGACTGCGCGTCGCTGTCCGATCCGGTGCTCAAGCGCGAGGACGGCACCTATCTCTATACCTTGCCCTCCGTGGTCGACGACATCGATCTCGGCGTGAGCCACGTCATTCGCGGCGAAGATCACGTCACCAACACGGCGGTGCAAATCCAGATCTTCGAAGCGCTGGCGGGCCGCGCGCCGACATTCGGCCACCACAATCTGCTCACCGATGCGAGCGGCGAGGGGCTGTCCAAGCGGTCGGGAGCCTTGTCGATCGCCTCGCTCCGCGAGAGCGGCGTCGAGTCCCTCGCGGTCGGGGCCTTGGCGGTGCTCGTCGGCTCGGCCGAATCGGTGCACCCCATCGCTTCGCTCGCCGAACTCGCCGCGTCCTTCGATCTCAAGCATATCTCGCACGGCGCGGCCCGCTTTGACGAGGCTGAGCTTCGCGCGCTGTCGGCGCGCACGCTGCATCATCTCTCCTTCGAGGCCGTGCGAGAACGTCTCGCGGCGCTGGGGATCGCGGGGCCGGTCGCCGAGTCATTCTGGGCCGCGGTGCGGGGCAATCTCTCGCGCTTCGATGAGGCGGCGCTGTGGTGGGCGATTATCCACGATTCGATCGCGCCGCACGTCGAAGACCGGGCGTTTCTCGATGAGGCGGCGAGGCGCCTGCCGCCCGAGCCTTGGAGCGGGTCGACTTGGGGCGCGTGGACGGCGGCTTTGAAGGCGCAGACCGGGCGCAAGGGCCGGGAGCTCTTTCATCCCTTGCGCCTCGCTCTCACGGGGCGCGAATCGGGCCCCGAACTGGCGGCGCTGCTGCCGCTCATCGGGCGGGTCAAAGCGTTGGATCGATTATCCGCACCCGCCGCTTGACGCCGTCCGGGCCGACCACTTCGACTGTTTGGCCCTGCCCCTGACTATAGCGGGCGCCCGTCTGGGCCTCGCCACCGGCGATCCCGGACGCCTCGCGGCTGATCGTCGCGGCCTTGTTGCTCAGATCCGTGTCCACGTCGGCGCTCTGGGGACCCTGCGCGCCCTGGGAATTGGCGCCCGCGAGCGCCGCCGCTTTGGCCGCTCTGGCCGCCGCCTTGGGGTCGATCCTCGGACGGGACATTTCGGCCGATTTCTCCGGGGTGACGAAAATATCGCCCTTCGACTCGCGTCCGAGCTTGATTTCGGCGTTCGCCAGCGCGTCGGCCCAGCTCTGGCCGCGTCGCCGACACGAGCAGCTCGCATCGTAACTCTGCCGATATTTCAGCGCGTTCGGGCTGTCCATGTAGCGCGCGCCGCTCATCGACACGGCCTGCTCTATTTCGCCGCCCGCAGGGTAGGTGTAGAGGCTCACGTCCGCATTCGGGCAGAGCGCGTGGCACATGTCGTCGAGGCTATCCAGGCGTCCGGGGCTCGCCGAATACGAAACCGGGAAAAAGCTGCCGTCGCAGGAACGGACGCAGACGGCCTTCGATCCGGCGCGCGCTTCGCCGGGATTGGCGTCGAGCGGCTTTTCCGGGCCGATATCCGGGTTCAAGGGCTCGGATTCGACCTGGTTCGGTCCCGAGCGGCCGCCGCCGAACAAGGCTGCGAGAAAGTTCGGCGGCTGCGACGGCGCACCGTTGACGCATTCGGAGTTGTAGCGCGCGATCAACTCGCCCCGCCCACCCGCGCCGCCGCCGGCGCGAGACTGCAATTCGTCGAGATTGGCGCGCATGCGCCCGATCTGCGCGGTGATCTGGCCGCATTGGGGCGGCGGCGGCGAGCCGAAGAACAGAAACTGCTTCCGGTCGCAACCGACCGAACGGGCGTAGGCGGTGGTGCGATCGAGTTCGTCGCGCTGGCGCTGGGCGGCCGCCTGATATTGTGCGTTCTGGTCGTTGTGCGAAGCGTCGGATATCGCCTGACGCAGCCGCGCGCAGTCGGCGGTTTGCGGCTGCGCGACATCGGCCGAAACCAGGGCCGCGAGGATGGCGGCGACGGCGCCGAATGCGGCGCGCCTGACGGTTCTATCGATCATACGCTTTGTCATCGCTCCGGCAGAGGCCCGCCCGTTGCTCGGTCGACGACGCCCGCCGCGCCGTCATCGACCGCGAGCGATCGAATGCGCGGAGCTATGGCGAGACAAGGAGGCGAGAACATGACCTCCCGTCGTCGGGTGAATCGCCCGGGGTTTTACGGCGTTTCGCGCGCCGACGCCATAGGGCCCTGGTTTGCCGACGCGCTGGCCCCGGCGCCGCGTCTCCGGCATAGTCGGCTGATGAGCGATTCCATGACATCGGGCGCCAACGCCCCCGAATTTTCCGTCAGCGAGCTGTCCGGGGCGCTGAAGCGCGCCATCGAGGATCGATTCGGCTATGTCAGGGTGCGCGGCGAAATCTCCGGCTATCGCGGGCCGCATTCGTCGGGGCACGCTTATTTCTGCCTCAAGGACGCCGGCGCCCAACTCGACGCGGTGATCTGGAAAGGCGTCTTCGGCCGCATGCGCATCAGGCCCGAGGAGGGGCTCGAGGTCGTCGTCACCGGCAAGATCACCACCTTTCCCGGCAAGTCCGCCTACCAGATCATCGTCGAATCCCTGGAGCCGGCGGGCGTCGGCGCGCTGATGGCGCTGCTCGAGGCGCGACGGCGCCAATTGGCCGGAGAGGGCCTTTTCGACGCCGCGCGCAAGCAATTGCTGCCCTATCTGCCGCGCGTCATCGGCGTCGTCACCTCGCCGACGGGAGCGGTGATCCGCGACATTCTGCATCGCCTCTCCGATCGCTTTCCCGTTCACGTGCTGGTGTGGCCGGTGCGGGTGCAGGGGGAGACTTCGGCGGCCGAGGTCGCGCAGGCGATCCGCGGGTTCAACGCCCTTCCGCCGGACGGCGCGATCCCCCGGCCGGATCTTCTCATCGTCGCGCGCGGCGGCGGCTCGCTCGAGGATCTCTGGGGCTTCAACGAGGAAATCGTGGTGCGCGCCGCGGCGGAGAGCGAAATCCCGCTCATCGCGGCGGTTGGCCACGAGACGGACTGGACCCTGATCGACCACGCGGCCGACGTGCGCGCGCCGACGCCGACCGCCGCGGCCGAACTCAGCGTGCCGGTGCGCGCCGAACTCCTGGCGACGCTCGCCGATCTCGAAGGGCGGCGCCGGCGGGCGATACTTCGCCTCGGCGAGCGTCGGCGTTCGGAGCTGCGCTCGGTCGCGCGGGCGCTGCCCTCGGGCGAGGCGATCCTCGCGACGCCGCGCCAGCGGCTCGACTCGGCGGTCGCGGCGCTCCGGGCGCGCTCGCGCGAGCGGTTCGATTCGCGCTCGCTCGCCATCGCGCGGCTGTCGCGCCGCCTCGCCCGCCAGTCGCCCCGCGCGCGGGTGGCGAGCATGCGCGAGCGCCAGCGTGGGTTGGCGCAAAGGCTGACGCGGGCCGGCGGGTCGCTGACGATGCGCCCTGCGCAGGCGCTGCGCCAGGCCGGCAACGATTTGCTGCGCGAGGCGCGGCGCGAGAGACGGGGACGCGAGGAGCGCTTCGCGGCGGCGGCTCGGCGGCTCGGCGCCATGACGCGACTCGAGGCGCGGCGCGCTCGCGAGCGCTCGCGCATGCTCGGCCAAATCGAAGCCCGGCTGCGCCGCGTCTTCGCGGAGGCGCAGCGGCGGCGGCGCACGCGCCTCGCCGCGGCGTCGCAAGTCTTGAGCGCGGTCAGCTATCGCAGCGTGCTCGCGCGCGGTTTCGCCCTCGTCCGCGACGCCGCCGGCGCGCCGCTGCGCCGCGCCAGCGCCATCGCGCCCCATCAACTCGTGCGGATCGAATTCGCTGACGGAGAGATCGCCGCCACCGCCGAGGGGGCCGGCGGCGACGCGACGGCGCGGCGCGCGAGAGCGCGCGCGCGCAAGGACGAGCAGGGGTCGTTGTTCTAGCGGTCAAAATCAATCGCTTGGCGCCCCTTGAGAGGGTCGCTGTGGGGCGACAGCGGACATTGACCGCCTTCGTATTCCGCCTACTAAATCCGTTGCGACGCGTAGGAGCAACCACGCGATGAGCGAAGCGGCCAAATTACAGGACCTTCCACTCCTGATCTTCTGTGACGCGGCGGCTTTCGAGGCCTGGCTGGGCGAGCAGCCGGGGAACGCCATCGGCGCTTGGTTGAAGTTTGCCAAGGCGGGCGCCTCTGAGACCACAATGGCCAAATCGGATGCGATCGACAGCGCTCTTGCTCACGGCTGGATCGACGGACAACTCGGACGCGTCGACGAGCACTATTACAAGGTCAGGTTCACGCCGCGGAAGGCGCGCAGCGCTTGGTCTCAGGTGAACCGGGAGCGCGCGGAACGTCTGATCGCGCTCGGTCGAATGACCCACGGCGGCTTGGCTCAGGTGACGCGGGCGCAGGCCGATGGACGCTGGGAGGCGGCCTACGCGCCTCAGGGTCGGGCGACGCCAGACGCAGACCTTCTGGCCGCGCTTGATGCGCAACCCGACGCGCGTCGCTTTTTCGACGATCTCAACTCTGCGAACCGGTACGCCGTTCTTTACCGCGTCCACCACGCGAAGGGGCCGCAAAAACGCGCCGCGAAGATCGCGGAAATTGTGGCGCGACTTGCGTCGGGCGAAGCTTTCCATCCACGTCGAATGCGCCGTCCCTAGTCGCGCGACAGGGGGCGTCCGCGCCACTGACATTGTCCGCAAAGGGTCGATTGCGCCAGTTGGTCCCGGCGCCGCGTAAAGTCACGGTTGGGGGGAGAGGGGACATTCGCACCAGAAATTTACACGCGATAAGTGGCTGATATGTCTCAGGCAAGATCAAATGTCTTGATATTTGAAAACGGCGGACGTCTCATCAGGGTCGATACCGGCGCCAAGCGCCAAGCGGCGGATTTTGACCACTAATGGTCAAAATAGGGCGCCCGGCTCGCAGGTGCTGGGCTCCTGATTTAAGCTACAGCGCCTCCAAGGAAACGCGGCAGGGAAGGGCCAAACCATGAGTATTCTGCTTATATCCATCATCATTTTCATTCTGGTCTTCGCAAGCGGCTATGCTGGGTTGCACGTGCGAAAGCGGCTGGCGGACGAGCACAAAACAGCGGACTCGCGCGGCGTCGTCGGTCAGGTTGCGGGGCTGCTCACTCTTCTCCTGGCGCTGGTTCTGGGAACGCTGATCGGCGTCAGTTTCGCTTATTACTCGACCCAGAAAACCGAATTGGAGGGCTTTTCCGCCGAGATTCTGCGGCTCGATCAGGCGCTCGGACAATATGGGCCCGAGACCAAGCCGGCGCGTGACAAGCTCAAGGCCGGAATCGTCAAGGGCTATGAGACATTCTGGGGAGGCGGGGAGGCCGACCCCAATTTGCTCTCCGTCGCGGCGCCGCTGGCCAGCGCGCAGGCCATGAGCGACTTTCTCGCGACCCTCCAACCAAAGACGGACGCGCAAAAGCAGGCTTTGGCGACGGCGAACCAGTACAACAGCATGGTCGAGCAATCGCGATTGCTGATGTCGCTGCAAGTCGCGAGTCCGCCGGTGTCCTGGGTCCTCATCGCGATTCTGGTGTTTTGGACCCTGGCGCTGTTCTTCGGCATCGGCCTGTTCGCGCAGATCAACTCGCTGGTGCTTTCGGCGCTGGCGTTCGGCGCGCTGTCGATCGCCTTCGCGATCTTCCTCATCCTCGAACTCGGCTTGCCCTACACCGGCCTGATGCGGGTCTCGCCCGCCGCCCTCGAGCAAGCGATCGAGTTCGTGGGCAAGTAGTCGGAACTGCGAGGTCCCCACGGCGGCGTTCCGCTCTGCCCGCTTAGGGTCGAACTCCAGCCAATCGTCGCGGGCGCCATGCGTCAGATTTGGACCACTAGCGCGCGTTGCTTTCAGGTCGAATCAAGCCTCAGCCGTCCTGGCGAGCAACGCGAAGCCATCCAAACTTTGGGATTGCGGCGGCGGCTTAGTCTGGATCGCCACGCTTCGCTCGCGAAGACGGCGGGGCCGGTTCAACCTAAATGCAAAGCGCTTTAGGAGCCTATCGCGTTCCGTCGGCCTAGCTGTTCGGCAGCCCCGGAAGGTTCACACCGAAGGTTTGCAGCAACAGGATCACGTTGAGCGCAAGGATCACCACGGTTCCGACCACCGCCGCGATGTTCGTCAGCCGGCTGTTGGCGAAAGCGCCCATGATATCCTTGCGGCGTGTGAAGATGAGGAGCGCGATCACCGGCGCCGGCAAGGCGAAGCTCAGCACGACCTGGCTGACGACCAGAGCGCTGGTCGAATCGGCGCCGAGCCCGACGACGATGAAAGCCGGGATCATCGTCACCAGCCGGCGCACGACGATCGGGATGCGAAAACCGACGAAGCCCTGCATGATCATCTGCCCGGCCATGGTGCCGACCGCCGAACTCGACAGTCCGGACGCGAGCAGCGCCGTCAGGAACACGCCGGCGGCGCCCGCGCCGAGCAGCGGCGTCAGCGTCGAATAGGCGGTCTCGATTTCCGCCACATCGCTGTGGCCGGCGTGGAACGCGCTCGCGGCCATCACCACCATCGCCATGTTGACGAGACCGGCGACCGCCAGCGCGATGAGGACTTCGATGTTCGAGAAACGCAGCAACTGACGGCGCTCGTTGTCGTTACGCGCGGGCGCCCGGTTTTGGGTCAGGCCCGAGTGCAGGAAAATCGCGTGGGGCATGATTGTCGCGCCGACGATGCCGACCGCGATCGTCAGCGCGCCGGCGTCGGGAAATCGCGGCACGACCGACCCCAAGCCCGCCGCGCCCCAATCGACCGGCGCAATGAACATTTCGAGGAGGTAGCAAAGCGCGATGGCGGAGACCAACGCGCCGATGATGATTTCGACCGGGCGGAAGCCGCGTCCCTGGAACATCAGAATGCCATAGGTCAGTACGGCGGTGACGCCCATGCCGGCAACCAGGGGAATATGCAACAGCAGGGAAAGACCGATGGCGCCGCCGAGAAACTCGGCGAGGTCGGTCGCCATCGCCGCCACCTCGCTGACGATCCACAGGGCGTAGACGACTGGCTGCGGAAAATGCTCGCGGCACATTTCGGCGAGATTGCGCCCGGTGACGATGCCGAGCTTGGCCGACAGCGCCTGGAACAGCATGGCGACGACGTTGGCCAGGAGCACGACCCAGAGCAGCGCATAGCCGTATTTCGCGCCGGCTTGGATATTGGTCGCGAAATTGCCGGGGTCCATGTAGGCGATCGAGGCGATCACGGCGGGGCCGGCGAACAGCAGCGGACTGAAGCGGCGCGCCTTGCCGGTCAGCACGGCGCGGATTCCTTCGACGGTCCGATCCGTCATTCCCGTTCGAGTCACTGCGGTGGTCATCGGCCCTCGCACGCACTGCCCCCGCGTCTAACGCCCAAACCGAAGAATATAGCCAATGCTACGTCATTGTCAAACGACTGCGAAACAACGCCCAGGCTTGATGAAAACGCAGGGAAAACGGGCTCGGCGGTCGGCCGTCGACACATTTGCGCCGCAAGCGACAGGGGCGGCGTCGCGACGAATGGGGCTAGGCTGCTGCAATGCGGAAAGACGCCGGCTCGCGCTTCGATTGGAGTCGGCGCTCTCGTCGTGCCGAAGCGTCAGACCGTCGCCTCGACCGTGAGCGGATAGTCGTGCCCCGGCAGGCCCCTCGCAGCGGTCTCGGCCGGGTGGCGGCGGCGGGGAAGCCCCGCGGGCTCGTCGAATGCAGCGCCGTCGAGCCAACACGGCAGCAGCGCATCGAGCCAGTTCGCGACG
>CAWEYC010000015.1:0-441650 GCA_963813195.1 uncultured Alphaproteobacteria bacterium
CTTCCTTGAGGCCGCGTTCGAAAACCAAATCCGGGAATCCGGAAACATTCTTGGGAGGAGAAATCCATGCGCATGACCCGCCGAACTGCGGTCGCCAGCCTTATGGCCTTGGCTCTCGCAGCCCCTGCCTTCGCCGAAGACAAGCCGATGATCCTGGCCTCGGTGCCCGGACTAACCTTTCCCTTCTTTGTTCATATGATGAAGGCGTTCAAGGCCGAGGGCGAAAAGCAGGGCTTTACTGTCATCGAAAGCGACGGCCAAGTGTCTTCGCCCAAGCAGACGGCCGACATCGAGGCCGCGCTGACCAAGGGCGTCAAGGGCATTGTCCTCAGCCCGAACGAAGTCGACGCCATGGCGCCGGCGCTGCAAGAAGCCGTCGACGCCAAGGTGCCGGTGGTCACGGTCGATCGTCGCGTGCCCTCGGTCACCGGCATCCTCGGCCACGTCGGCGCTGACAACGTCAAGGGCGGCGAGGCGCAGGGCAATCTTGTGGTGAAGATGTTTCCGGACGGCGCGACAATCGTAAACCTGCAGGGGCAATCGGGCGCAAGTCCCGCGATCGACCGCAACAAGGGCCTTCACAACGTGCTGGATAAGGCCGGCGACAAATACAAGATCGTATTCGAGCAGACCGCCGGCTTCGATCGCGCCAAGGGACTCTCGGTGACCGAAGCGGCGCTCGCTGGCATGACCAATCCGCCGCAAGTCATTGTCGCCGCCAACGACGATATGGCGCTCGGCGCCATGGAAGCCGTGAAGGCGCGCAACCTGAAGGGCATCGTCATCATCGGTTTCGACGCGCTTCCCGAGGCGCTGGCGCAGGTGCGGGACGGCGGCTTGACGGCGACGATCGAGCAGTTCCCGGCGAAACAGAGCGCTCTTGGCGTTCAGATCCTGGCGGACTTCATCAAGTCGGGCAAGAAGCCCGAGCAGCAAGTGACTCTGCTGACGCCCGTCGCGATCACCAAGGCCAATCTCAACGAAGCGGAGCGCCTTGGCGAGGTCAAGTGACCCGCCCCGCCTGAAGCGCGCCGCCGGCGCCTGTCGCATCCATATCGCGACAGGCGCCTCTCCGCCGTTCGATCTCTGCAACGCGCTTCGGCGCTGTTGCGGCGCCGAACGGCGGAGTCTCGTTGAGCCTCCCAACACATGGACGTTCGATGATTGCCGACACGGCTCCCTCTTCCCATGTCGCCGATGCGCGCCAGCGGCCTGTCCTGAAGATGACCGGCATCAGCAAGCGCTTTCCCGGCGTGCGGGCGCTTGAAGACGTTCATCTCGAAGTTGGCGGGGGCGAGATCCACGCGTTGCTCGGCGAAAATGGGGCCGGCAAGTCGACGCTCCTGAAAATCCTTTCCGGCGCGCAGGCGGCGGACAGCGGCACGATCGAACTTTTTGGCCAGCCGGCAGCCTTCGCCTCGCCGCACGACGCGCAACGCGCCGGCGTCGTCACGATCTATCAGGAGTTCACGCTCGCTCCGAACATGACCATCGCCGAGAATGTCTTCATCGGGCGGGAGCCTGGCACAAGGGTCTTCGTCAGCTGGCGAAAGCTGGCCGCGCAGACGCAAGCGATCACGGAGAAGATCGGCCTCCGGCGCGATCCGATGACGCTGGTGCGCGATCTCTCGGTGGCCGAGCAGCAGCTTGTCGAAATCGCGCGCGCGCTGTCGATGCGCTCGCGGCTGATCGTGATGGACGAGCCGACCTCGGCGCTCAGCGAGGCGGAAGTCGCCAATCTCGCCGGCATCATCCGCGCGCTGAAGGCCGAAGGCCTGTCGATCATTTTCGTGACCCATCGGCTCGAAGAGGTGTTTCGTCTGTGCGACTCCTACACGGTCCTGCGCGACGGGCGTTTCGTCGGCGCGGGCGCGGTCGGATCGACCAACGTGGAGGCGATCATCCGCATGATGGTGGGGCGCGACGTCGGCGCGCTCTACGGCGAGCGCCCGATCGCCGAGCACGGGCCGGTGGCGCTGGAAGTCGAGGGATTGACGCGACGACGCACCGCGCGAGATCCGCATGCCATCGAGCTCGTCGACGTCTCGCTGCGGGCGCACAAGGGCGAGATTCTCGGTCTCGCCGGCCTCGTTGGCGCCGGACGCACGGAAACCGCGCGGGCGATCTTCGGCGCCGACAAGTTCGACCGGGGCGTCATCAAGATCGAGGGCGAACCCGTCTTCTTCCAAGGCCCCGAGGACGCCATGAAACACGGCGTCGGCTTGGTCCCGGAGGACCGCAAGAAGCAGGCCCTGTTCCTCAGGCTCGCGATCCGAACCAACGTGACGATCGCCGCGCACGACCAGATCTGCCGCCTTGGGATTTTCATCGACGAGCGCAAGGAGAACCGCCTTATCGACGACTATCGGCAGCTCCTGCGCATCCGCATGTCGAGCCGCGATCAGGCGGTGGGCGATCTCTCGGGCGGCAATCAGCAGAAGGTCGTCCTGGCGCGCTGGCTCGCGTTGCGGCCGAAGATCCTGATCGTCGACGAGCCGACGCGCGGCATCGACATCGGCTCGAAAGTCGAGGTGCACAATCTTCTCATCGAAATGGCGAAGTCGGGCATCGCGGTCATCGTCATCTCCTCGGAACTGCCGGAGATCCTTGCTGTTTGCGATCGCATCGTCACGATGCGCGAGGGCCGGGTGACGGGCGAGATCGCGCGCGGCGCCGCCACCCAGGAACTCTTGATGTCGATGATGACCTTCCACGAGAGCCAACCCGATCGCCGCCCCGCGACCCATTGAGGCCAAGCCATGACCGACACCACGAAAGCCGTCCACGCCAACGCTGAGAAAGGTACGGACATTTTTGGATTCGGGGCTCGCTTTGCGCCTTCGATCTTCCTCATCGCCTTGATGATCCTCTTCGCCATCATGCAGCCGAGGTTCCTGTCCTCGATCAATCTCTTCAACGTCATGCGGCAAGTCTCCATCACCGGGCTGCTGGCGATCGGCATGACCTTCGTCATCCTGACCGCCGGCATCGATCTTTCCATTGGCTCGCTGGTGGCCTTCGCCGGATTGGTCGCCGCCGCCGTCGCCAAGGGAGGATTGCAGAACCGCTTCACCGTCGGCGAGGGCGGGATCGGTTACGGCTGGGGATTGGCGGCGCTCGCCGCGATCGCCGTCGGCCTGCTCGGCGGCTACATCCAGGGCCTGGCGATCACCCGGCTCAAAGTCCCGCCCTTCGTGGTGACCTTGGGCGGCATGTCGGCGTTTCGCGGCGCGGCGCTGCTCTTCGCCGCGGGCGGCCCGATCTCGGGCTTCGAGCCGTCCTTCGCCTGGTGGGGACAAGGCAAGATCGGTCCCGTGCCGGTTCCCGTCATCATCTTTCTGCTCGCCGCGGTGCTCGCCCATATCGCGCTGCGCTACACGCGCTACGGCCGGCAGGTCTACGCCGTCGGCGGCAATTCCGAGGCCGCGAGATTGTCCGGCCTCAACGTCAACCGCGTCATTGCCAGCGTCTATGTCATCATGGGCTTCTTCGCCGGCCTCAGCGCGTTCGTGCTGTCAGCGCGGCTCAACTCGGCGGAGGCCGTCGCGGGCACCGGCTACGAACTGACCGTCATCGCCTCGGTCGTCATCGGCGGCACCAGCCTGTTCGGCGGGTCTGGCACCATATTCGGCACCGTCATCGGCACCATCCTGATTGGCGTGCTCATCAACGGGCTGGTTCTGATGAACGTGAATGCCTACGTGCAACAGATCGTCATCGGCGCCATCATCGTCCTGGCGGTCGCGTTCGACACCTTCGCGAAGTCACGCCGGCGTAGGATTTGATGATAGCGCCGTGAGTGTCAGCCGGCGAGGCGCGCGAGGAGGCTGACCCTTTCCGAGGTCGCCGGGTGGCTGTGCAGAAGCCGCGAAAACCCGTCCGCCACCGCCGCCTGCGACGGAAAACGCGCACCCGAGTGGAAGCGCTCCAGTTTTTGAAGCGCGGCGACCAGGGATTGCGGGTCGTCGATCAGGTCCAGCGCAAGGGCGTCGGCGTCGAATTCACGAAGGCGCGACAGGGCCTGGTAGAGGAGTTGGCCGATCGCTGGGGCGCTCGACAGCAAGACGGCGGCGCCCGCGGGCCACCCGCCGCCGCGCGCCGCCATCAGCGCCGCGAGGGAGGCGGTGGTCATGGCGCGTTGCAACTTCGCCGCGAAAGACATTGCCCAGGCGTCGTTATTGCGGATGTGGGCGACCTCATGGGCGAGGATGCCCGAGACCTCGTCCATCGTCATGCGGCTCAACAGACCCTGCGTCAGCACGATGACCGATCGAGTAGCGCCGCCCAAAGCGTAGGCATTCATGCTGAGCGGCTCCGGCAGACAATAGAGCTCGGGGATCCGCGCCAGCCGGGCGCGCTGGCAGATCTCCCGCAGCCGTTGGTGGAGAAGAGGCGCCTCGAACGCCCGCAGGGCGCGGGCGCCGAAACGGCGCTCGAGCATGCCGGGCGTGAGTTCCAGTTCATCATCCTGGAGCGCGCCGCTCGCGAGGGCTGCCACCGCGCCGTCACGGCCGCCGTTGAGCCAGCCGCACAGCGCGACCAGCAGCAGCATCGCCACCATCGCCTGGCGGGAGCGCAATTGATTGGCCGCGCGATTGGAGCGTCGCCGAAATTGCGGCGTGTCGCCATGGATGCGGACGCGAAGCGCCCCGCCCGAATTGCCGCACGGCACATGCATCTCGAAAAGTACGGGACCGTGACCGACCGTACATCGCGGCGGCGCGGAAATCGCGCGGGGGACCAGGGCGAAGGTTACGCAGCCGCCCGATTCGCAAACCGCCGTCGGCGCGAGCGGGCCGCCGCGCCAATCCCCAGCGGTCGAATATGCGAATGGGTACAAACCTTTATCCCCGAGCACACGCTTTTCGAGTCAATCTAGCGGATTCGCAAGCGAAATCCATGCCAGTTTGGCGACGCGGCTCGGCTATCCAAAGAAAAAACGCCGGGGCGAAAGCCCCGGCGCGTCGTGTTCAAAAATGGCGACGCAATTCTCAGAGGTTGGCGGAGAGCCCGACCAGCACCATAACCTCCCGCAAGACGCGCAGGTCCACCCCCGGCTCGGCCCCCGCCGTCGGCTGCGCCGCGTCGAACGGCTCGCGACAAACGACCGCCGCCCCGCGCGGAGCTCGCGCCGCGAGGTCATCGCCATCGAGGTTGGCGAGCCGCATCGCATCGCGCAGGTCGGCGAGCCCGTGCTGAGGCGCGTGTCGCTGCCGGGGTTGCGCGAGACCGAGCGCATAGGCCGCGTCCGGCAGACCGGCCCCGGTTCGCCAGGGATCGCCGAGCGGGCGCGCCGTCTCCTTGAGAATTTGGAACAGACGCTCCACCCGCCGCCCGTCCCGAGCCGCGAAGTCGCGGCGGAGATCGCCGCGATGGGCGACCATGAGGGCCGCGAGCGCGGCCACATGCGGCGCCGCCAGCGAAGCGCCGTCGCAAGCGGCGACGCCGCCCCCCGATTGACAAGAGACGACCGCCACGCCCGGCGCGCAAAGATCGATTTCCGGCCCGAAGTTAGCGAAGCGGGGAACGAACAATCCGTCGGGCAGGAGCGCCCGGCTGGCGCGCGCCGCCTCCGCCAGCGCAGCGTGCACGCTGTCGTCCGGAAAGACGCCGAATTGGCCGACGGCCCCGACGGCCAGGACATGGGGCGAACAGGCGGGAAACTGCGCCGGGCCGCCGTCGCTGCCGGCGGCGGCGATGATCGCCACCCCCCTCTCCTTGGCGGCGGCGAGGCAATTTTCGACGATCGTCGACCCGCCGTCGCAAACGAAGCCGACGCAGGCGACATCGATCCCCGTCCGCACGCAATAGTCGAGCGCGTCCACGAGATCGCTGCAATCGGGCTCCCGCGGGAGCTTGCATGCATGAAGCTCCGCGTCCGGCGCATAGCCGCGCTGGCTTCCGGCCTCGCCCCGGGCGACGAGAATCCCCGCGCCAGGCGTGCCGTGCCCAACTCCATCCTGCGACCAGGATCGCTCCTCGCCGCGCGTGGCGTCGAGCCCGTGCGTGACCGCGCTCAGTTGCGGATGATCCGTGGCGACGCCGCTGTCGATCAACGCGATCTTCACGCCCGCGCCGCGGTATTCCGAAGGCAGCAGGTCGAATCGCAGCGCGCGGCCGCCCCAGCCGAACGCACCCGATTGGGTCAGCTGGCGCAGGACGACGACGTTGTCAGCGCCGGGGTCCAGGTCGGGCTCGTTCCAACAGCGGCTCCAATAGCCCGCGCGCGGCCTGACGAAGAGCGCGGTCGCGCGCTGCGCCTCGCAGATCAAACTCAGCGTCGCCTTTCCCTCGCCGTCAGTCATGCCTTCCGCGACACGGTGTTCGCCGACAAGCCCGACGACGGCGCCGACGATCGGCTCTTGGCGTTCGCCCAGTACGCGGATGGTCACGCTGAGACCCGGCCCGAACGGCGCGCAGACGGCTGCGCTTGCGACCCAGGGCGAAAGCGTTCCAGCGCCCGCCGCCCGCAGCGGGCGATCCGCCTCGATGATCAATTCACGTTGCGCGGCGGTTCTGAGCGCCGCCGCTTTCTCGGCCGGAAGGCGGACAACCGCGATCGTCGGCAGGCCCAAGCCGCGCGGTTCGAAGCTGCGGACGACGTCGGGGACGCCGAGATCGCTCAACCGCTGGGTGAAGGCCGCCATCGTCGCGCGGCGGTCGATGGGCGCGACGATGTACTGGCCGCTGCGCGCGCCGACTGGTTTGCCGTTGGCGCGGACCGACGACTCAGCCCCGCCGTCCGCGTCTGAAGTGTCGTTCATGGCTCTGACCTCTCAGTGGCTGATCGGCGGCTGGGACGAGAACGACGCCTCCATGAAGCCGGCTGCCCGCGGCGGCGTGATATGGGGGTTGGCGGCGCGCAGCGCGGCGATGTTGCGATAGGCCTCCCAGATCAGCCCGAGGGTCTGCGCGTAGTCGCGCGCCGCGAAACAATTGGCCGCTCGGACGACGATCGCGATGCAGCCATCGAGTCCCTGCTGCTGGCCCGAGTTGGCCTCGAGGTAGGCCGCCAGGGTGCGCAGCGAATTGGCCGCCATGTTCTCAGCCATATTGACCGCGGCCTGATAGTCGATCACCGGATGGGGCGGCGCGAACTGGCCGACGAGGGCGCCGACGCCCAAGGCGTCCGCCCCGATCGAACCAGGCGGGAATTGAGCGAAGCCCAATTGCTGATTGGGTCCGCTCGATAGGCCGCTGGACATGCCCCCGGCGTGCATGCCGCTGGCGTGGGGGCCGCCGCTTTGCGGGCCTTGCCCACGAGAGCGCATCTGAATTTGCAGCAGCAGCGGCAGCAGGCCGTTCAAAAGGGCCGCCATGGTCTGCGGATCGGCGGCGGAAGACGGAATTGTCCACGATCCGGAGTCGGAAGACGTCGACATCGCAACTCTCCTTGGGAATCATTTGATAAACGAAAGCCCGAAAGAGGGGCCGCCCCAACGCAACGCGGCGGCCCCTCGGCGCACGGGCCTCAGGGAACTTACGGTTCGCTTACGCGTAAAATGCGCGCTGCTGACCGAAAGATTGCCCAGCGCCATTCGCTTGCGGGAGCATCGAAGCCAGATGTCGCGCCACCTCGGTGATGTCCTGCAGCGTCAGTTGCCTCTGCGGTTGCGTCGACGCCCAGTTCTGCGGGCCGCCGTATGCCGCTTGCGCGCCGGGCCATCCCATCTGCCCGAACGGCTGACCCATCTGCCCGGATGGCTGACCCATCTGTCCGATCGGCTGACCCATCTGTCCCATCTGTCCGAAGGACTGGCCCGTCTGTCCAGATTGTTGGGCGGCGCCGAACGGATTTTGGGCGTGGTGATGGTGTCCCATGAAGCCCTGGCCGAACGCGCTCTGGCCAAACATGGCGCCGGGCTGTCCCGCGCCGCCCTGCTGCAGCGCGCCGACGATTTGCGGCAGGATCGGCAAGATTTGCCGCACTACGTCAGCGACGTCCTGTTGGGTCAGCAGGCGTTGCTGTTGGCCATAGGGTCCATAGCCGAAGGCCGCGAGGGGTTGCTGTTGCGCTTGGGCGACCAGCGGGGCCAGTTGGCGTGCGACTTCGGCGACGTCGAGCGGCGTGAGTTGCCGCTGCTGCCCATAGCCGGACTGCATGCCCCAATTGGGTTGTTGGCCGTAGCCTCCCTGCCCGAAGCCGCCCATGCCGAGTTGGCCGAACGGGGAGCCATAGCCCTGGGGTCCGAAGGCGGCTTGAGCAAATCCCACGCCGCCAGTCGCCGCGAGTCCGTCCGTGTTGAAGCCTTGACCAGGGACACGCTGACCCTGGAACTGGCCGTACAATTGCGAAATATTCTGGGGAATGGCTGCTCCCCATTGCGTGGGGTTCTGAGCGCCAAACTGTTGCGGCATGTCGTACATAACGCAGTCTCCCGTTGCTTAGCCTCCCAGCCTGGTAGACGATAAGCGCAAGACTCGACCGTCCTGCGCAGGGGCGATTCCCGCTGCGAAGGCTTCTTGTCTCCGATGGGTGATTTACATGCTGCGGTGACTTTCCTCCGGTCGTTAGCTCATCATGGGATTGAGCGCATCGCGAGGCTAAGCGGTGTCGCCCGCGCGACCATGATTTGCCAAATTGAGGGCGACAACGCGCATCGCATTGACAGGGTTGCGAAGCCGCATCGGCGCCCAAACCGCATGCAATGGCGAATTCTTGGTCACATTGTTTTCAACGTGGGCAAAACGGATTCCCCTTGAAGCTTTGAGCGCGAACGGCTCGCGAGCCGCGCTCGTCTTGCCTTCACCCCTATATCGATTTAGGTCTTGGCCGAAACGCGGCGGCAAAGAGATCGCGCAATTCTGGAGGGAGCGTTCATGGCCCGGCCCATCATCGTCGTCGATCCCAGCCCACGCGGCGTTAGCGAGATCTTCGACGCGGCGAGTTGGGCGCGGCTGCGCGGGCTTGGCGAGGTCATCGCGCATGAGAGCGCCGACCGCATGCCGAGCGAACAATTCGAGGCGCTACTACCCGAAATGGAATTGCTGATCGGCCAGAGCGACATGCCGACGGCGCGCCTCGATCGCGCGCGAAAACTGCGCGCGATCGTCAATGTCGAAACCAACTTCCTGCAGAATGTCGACTACGAGACGTGCTTCGCACGCGGCATTCACGTGCTTGCGCCGAGTTCGGCCTTCGCGCGGCCGGTGGCGGAAATGGCGCTCGGCATGGCGATCGACCTCTGCCGAGGCGTCACCGGCGCGGATCGCGCGATGCGCTCCAGCTCGGAGAAATGGCTGCTCGACGGCGCCGCCGGCTGTTTCTCGCTCTATGGCGCTTCGGTCGGTCTCGTCGGCTTCGGCGATCTCGCGCGCGCCTTCACGCCGCTGCTCGCGCCGTTCGGATGTTCGATCAAGGCTTACGATCCCTGGGTCTCCGATCATTTCATGGCCAACTTCGGCGTCGCCTCAGCGTCGCTGGAAGAAGTGCTTTCAACCAGCCGGGTCATCGTCATCTTCGCCGCCGTGACGAGCGAGAACCAGGGTTTCCTCGGCCGGCGCGAATTCGAGCTGATTCAATCTGGCTCCGTCGTGCTGCTGATGAGCCGCGCCGGGATCGTCGATTTCCCCGAGTTCCTGCGCCAGGTCGAAAGCGGCCGCTTTCGCGCCGCCACCGACGTTTTTCCCGTCGAGCCCGCGCCCGCCGACGATCCCTCGCGCAAAGTGGACGGCCTGCTTCTGTCGCCGCACCGCGCCGGCGCGCTGCCGGACGCCCTGCTTGAGATTGGCCGCCAGACGGTCGCCGACGCAGGGCTCATTTTACGTGGCTTGCCGCCGCTCTCGTGCCGTCGCGCGCAGCGCGAAACCGTAGCGCGCTCGAGGAGCAAGCCGATCGAAAGGAGCTGACCCAGTTCGCTTGACACGCGAACGGCGGAGGGCCTAGCTTGGTCTATAACGTTATAGAACGCCCCACAGACGGCGACGGGAGTTGGAACGCGTGTCGAGGAAGGCGCCGACCATTCGCGATGTCGCATTGCGCGCCGGCGTTTCCGTCGCGACGGCTTCCAACGTGGTCAACGGCAATCGCCCGGTAGGCGAGGAGAGCCGGCGGAAGGTTCTCAAGGCCGTCGCCGATCTCGGCTATCGCATCAATCGCGCCGCGAGTTCGCTGCGCGGCAACGCAAGCCGCCTCGTCGGCATGGTCGTGCCCGACATCACCAACGTGTTCTTCGCCGGCCTCGTCCACGGCGTCGAAGAGCAGGCGGAGAGAGACGGCTACGATCTCGTGCTCGTTTCCTCGAACGAGGACGCCGCGATCGAGCGCCGGCGTATCGAAGCCTTGATCTCGCGCCGGATCGACGGATTGCTGGTCGTGCCGGCGCGCGACGATTCCTTGGCGGCGCTGCGCCAGGGCGCGCACGCCGCGCTCATGCCGCCGACCGTCCTGATCGATCGCGGCGACGAAATGTCCGGCGTCGACGCGGTGGCCGCCGATTGCTCCACCGGCGCCTACACCGCGACGCGGCATCTCATCGAACTCGGGCACCGCGACATCGCCGTGCTGGCGCATTCGACGGCGCTCAGGAACATTGGCGCGCGCATCGCCGGCTACCGACGCGCACTCGGCGACAGCGGGCTCGCCGCCAGCGCCCGCATCTGCGTCGGCGGCCACGGCCTCGACACGCTGCGCGGCGCCGTCGAGCAGGAACTTCACCGGGCCGACCCGCCGACGGCCATCTTCGCCTTGACCAACATCTCGGCGCTGGCGGCGATCAAAGCGGCGCGCGGGCTCGGCCTCGAAATTCCCGGCGACGTCTCGATCGTCGGCTTCGACGATTTCGACTGGATGTTCGCGCTCAGGCCCTATCTGACCACGGTCGCCCAGCCGATCGAGGAATTCGCCGCCTGCTCCTGGCGCCTGCTGATGCAGCGCATGGCGGGCGAGGGCGGAGACGCGGGCGCTCGCATCGAACTTCCCTGCACTTTCAAGGTGCGGGAATCCACCGGGATCGCCCGCTCGGCGCGCGAGTCGCATCGGTGACGCAGATCGCCGGACATGTGTCGGGCGGCCAGCAAAAATCCGTGGCGATCACGCGCGCCCTTACCTTCAACCCCAGCATGAACGCCGTCGTCGCCCATATCGTGGGCGCGGCCGAACCCCTTCGCCAAGGAGACGCCCGATGATTCGCTTCGGCATGCATTCGAGCCTTTGGACCACAAGTTGGACGCGCGAGGGCGCGGAACTCAGCGTGCGCGAGGCGGCGCGCCATGGCCTTGATGTCGTCGAGATCGCGCTGCTCGAGCCGCACAAGGTCGACGTCGCGCATTCGCGCGAATTGTTCGCTCGACACCGCGTCGCGCCGACCGCCTCGCTCGGCCTGCCGGTCGAAGTCGAAGCCTCGCGCCATCCCGACGAAGCGCGCGCCTTCCTCATGCGCGCGCTTGACGTCGCTCACGCGCTGGGCTCCAACACGCTGTCGGGCGTCACCTATTCGACACTCGGTTATCGCAGCGGCTCGCCGCCGACGGAGGCCGAATACGAGGCGATCGCGCGCGCCTTGAAGCCGGTGGCGAAGCGCGCGAGCGAACTCGGCATGACGCTGGGTCTGGAGCCTTGCAACCGCTACGAGACCCATCTTCTCAACACGGCGGCGCAGACGCGCGCGCTGATCCAGCGCATCGACGAACCCGCGCTGATGATCCATCTCGACACCTATCACTGCAATATCGAGGAGAAGAGCTTCGCCGCAGCGCTGGCGGACGGCGGAAGCCGCGTGGCTTATGTCCATCTCTCCGAAAGCGACCGCGGCGTGCCGGGCTCCGGCAACATTGACTGGCGCGGCGTGATGGCGGCGCTGAAGCGGGCGGACTATTCCGGCGATCTCGTAGTCGAATCCTTCGTCAACATGCCGCCGCAGCTCGCCCGCGCGCTTTCGGTCTGGCGTCCGGTGGCGCGCGACGCGGAGGAAGTGCTGACGATTGGCGTGCCGTTCGTGAAGAGCCTGGCGCGGGCGATGGGGGTATTGAGCGACTGACTCTGCAGCCTTCGCCCCTTTGCGGGGGAAGGGAGCGGCAGGGCGTCACCCGTTCGGCAAATGCCGCGCCAGCGCCTCGAGCACGGCCATGCGCACCGCGACGCCCATCTCGACCTGCTCGCGGATCAAGGATTGCGCGCCATCGGCGACGAGCGAATCGATCTCGACGCCGCGATTCATCGGGCCAGGGTGCATCACCAGCGCGCCCGGCTTGGCGTAGCCGAGCTTTTCCGCGTCGAGGCCGAAATAGCGGAAATATTCCTTGGTCGAGGGCACGAAGGCGCCGGTCATGCGTTCGCGTTGCAGGCGCAGCATCATCACGATGTCGGCGTCTTTCAGCCCCGCCTTCATGTCGCGGAAGACCTCGACGCCCATGCTCTCGATTCCCGCCGGCAGCAGCGTCGAAGGACCGACGACGCGCACATTCGCGCCAAGCGTTCCAAGCGCAAGAATGTTGGAGCGCGCGACGCGCGAATGCAGAATGTCGCCGCAGATGGCGATCGTGAGGCCCTCGATGCGGCCGAGGTTGCGGCGAATGGTGAGGGCGTCGAGCAGGGCCTGCGTCGGATGCTCGTGCGCGCCGTCGCCGGCGTTGACGACGGAGCAATCGACCTTGCGCGCGAGCAGATGCACCGCGCCGGCCTGATGATGGCGCACTACGATGATGTCGGGCCGCATCGCATTGAGCGTCATGGCGGTGTCGATCAGCGTCTCGCCCTTCTTGACGCTGGAGTTGCCGACCGCCATGTTCATCACGTCGGCGCCCAGGCGCTTGCCGGCGATCTCGAACGAGGATTGCGTGCGGGTCGACGCCTCGAAGAACAGATTGATCTGGGTGCGCCCGCGCAAGGTGGCGCGCTTTTTCTCGACCTGCCTGGAAATGCTGACCGCTTCGTCCGAGAGATCGAGCAGCGCCTCGATCTCGGGCCGCGAAAGGCCTTCGATGCCAAGAAGGTGACGGCGGGTGAAGGCGGGCGGGGGAACGGGAGCGGTCATCAAAACCACAGCCTATAGGGGCTGGCGCACGAAGCGGCAAGGGTCGCTCGCGCAGGGCAATCGGGTGAAGGACTTCGTGACAACGGGGTGAAATGCTGAATCTGTAGGAATCCTCTGATCTGCATTCGGGGGGATTTTATGGACGACGGCGCCGAGAATTTCATGGCTTTGGCCGAAACGACGGTTTTCCTGGAATATTTCAAAGATATGCCGGATAGGCGCCAAACGGGGAAGGTGATCTATCCGCTCGACGAGATTTTGCTCTTGTGCCTTCTGGCGGTGTTGGCGGGAAGCGAGGCGTTCACCGAGATCGCCCGTTTCGGCGAAAGGAAGCTGGCGCTCTTGCGTCGGTTCCGCCCCTTCAAGGACGGCACTCCGGCCCATGATCATCTGGGCGACATTTTCGCCACCCTTGACGCGGCGGCGTTCCAACGGTGCTTCGTCGCTTGGGCGGCGGCCCTGACCAAGACCCCGGTCGAGGTGATCGCCATCGACGGCAAGACCTCGCGCCGCTCTTATCAAAAGAAGGGATCGAAGGAGCCGATCCACATCGTCTCGGCTTTCGCCGCGCGCCAGCGTCTCGTCATGGGTCAAATCGCGGTGGCGGAAAAATCCAACGAGATCGTCGCCATCCCCGCCCTGCTGGACATGATGGCGATCGAAGGAGCCGTCGTCACCATCGACGCGATGGGATGTCAACGCAACATCGCCAAGAAGATCATTGACAAGAAAGCCGACTACCTCATCGCGCTCAAAGGCAATCAAGGCACACTGCACGACGACGTCAAACTCCTTGCCGTCGAGCAGAAAGCCAACGGTTTCAAGGACGTCACGATCAGCCGACACGAAACGGTCGATGGCGATCATGGGCGGATCGAAACACGGTCCTACACCGTGCTCCACAATGTCGAATGGCTTCAAAAGCGCCATGACTGGCCCGGCCTCAAGGGCGTCGTCATGGTCGAGAGCCGGCGTGAGATCGAGGGTAAATTCTCAAAAGAGACGCAATTCTACATCACCTCGCTGACCCTGCTCGCCAACACGCTCGGGCCAATGATCCGCGATCATTGGGCGATCGAAAACGGCCTGCACTGGTTGCTCGACATGCTCTTTCGCGATGACGAATGCCGGGTGCGAACCGAAAACGCCCCCGCCAACTTCACAACCCTAAAGCACATCGCAAACAACCTATTTCGCATCGCTCCTGGAAAAGACTCCCAACGTCTCAAGCGAAAAACCGCCGGATGGGACGACGACTACCTCGCAAGCCTCATCGCCGCTTAATGCCTTCACCCGATTCCCCTGGTCGCTCGCGGCGATGGCGTCGCCTTCGGACGCTTACCTCCACTGCGGATGGATTGCTGTACTGACGTCATGCTGGTATGGTCAATACGCACTGCAGGGGCCGCCGAAATATGCTGCAAATTCGCAATCAGCGCGTCAATGAGCTTGCGGAAAAGCTCGCGGCGATCAAGCGCAGCACCAAGACTGAAGCCGTGCGCGAGGCGCTAGAAAACGAATTGGCGCGCATCGAGAGCACGAAGTCGCTCGCCGAACGATTGCAGCCGATCCGCGACCGCATCGCCAGGCGGCCGCCAACCGGCCTGGACGCGGACAAGGCCTTTTATGACGACCTCAACGGCGATCCATGATTGTCGTCGACGCCTCTGCAATCGTCGCGATATTAACGGGCGAACCGGAGGATGCGGCGCTCATAGCCTCGCTGGAGCAAGCGGAGAGCGCCCTCACCTCGCCGATCGCTGTTTACGAGGCCGCCCTCGGCTTGCGCAGAAAGCGTCATAGCTCGGTCGCCGAAGCCGAGAACGACGTCATGGAGTTTCTCGCCGCCGCAGGAGTCCGCGTCGCCGCCGTCGAGACGAGCGCGGCGCACGGCGCGTTGGAGGCTTTCGCGCGCTACGGCAAAGGCACGCAGCATCCCGCGCAGCTAAACATGGGCGACTGCTTCGCTTACGGCCAAGCGAAGGCGCTGAATGCACCCCTGCTATACAAGGGCGCCGATTTCACAATGACGGATATCGTGCCCGCCCGATAGGCGCTCTCCCGCCCGCCGCACTCGCAGGCGTCGTCCGAGGCTCTTCGACGCCATTTCCGAGGGCGGCCGTGCTAGGACATTTGACACTAGCCTCGCCCTCCACCATTTTCCGCGCGCTTCCCGGCCCGCTCGGGTCTTGCGATTTTCGGGGGCAGCGACCAGATAGCGCTGTTCCCGTAAGGACTGTTGCGCATGAAAGTCGTCATCGTCGAGTCGCCGACCAAAGTGAAGACGATCAGCAAATATCTCGGCAAGGACTACGACGTCTACGCGTCGTTCGGGCACGTACGCGATCTCACGGCCAAGGACGGTTCGGTCGATCCCGATCACGATTTCGCGATGCGCTGGGAGGTCGACGCCAAGGCCGCCAAACGGCTCTCCGACATCGCCGGGGCGGTAAAGGGCGCCGAACGCGTCATTCTGGCGACCGACCCGGATCGCGAGGGCGAGGCGATCTCGTGGCACGTCTACGAAATCCTTAAGGGCAAGAAGGTCCTCAAGGACAAGCGCGTCGACCGCGTCGTCTTTAACGCTGTCACCAAGGACGCAGTCGCCGAGGCGATGCGTCACCCCCGCGAGATCGACGAGGCGCTCGTGGACGCGTATCGCGCCCGTCGGGCGCTCGACTATCTCGTCGGCTTCAATCTCTCGCCGGTCCTGTGGCGTAAATTGCCGGGCGCGCGCTCGGCGGGCCGCGTGCAGTCGGTGGCGTTGCGCATCGTCTGCGACCGCGAACTGGAGATCGAGCGGTTCGTCGCGCGCGAATATTGGTCGATCGTCGCCCATTTGAAGACGCTCGCCGATGCGCCCTTCACGGCGCGCCTGGTCGGCGCCGACGGCCGGAAGATCAATCGCCTCGACATCGGTTCGGGCAAGGAAGCCGAGGATTTCAAGGCCGCGTTGGAAGCAGCGAAGTTCAAGGTCGCCGAAATCGAGTCGAAGCCGATCAGACGGCACCCCCAACCGCCGTTCACCACCTCGACGTTGCAGCAGGAGGCCTCGCGCAAGCTCGGCCTCGCGCCGGCGCGCACCATGCAGATCGCGCAGCGCCTCTACGAGGGCCTCGACATCGGCGAGGGCGCGGTCGGCCTCATCACCTATATGCGCACCGACGGCGTCGACCTCGCGCCAGAGGCCGTCGCCAGCGCGCGAAACGTCATCGCCAAGGATTTCGGCGACCAATACGTGCCGAGCGCGCCGCGCAAATACACCGTCAAGGCCAAGAACGCGCAGGAAGCCCACGAGGCGATCCGCCCGACCGACATGACGTTGCGGCCGCGCAATATCGCGCGCCATCTCGAACCCGAACAGGCCAAGCTCTATGAATTGATCTGGAACCGCACCCTCGCCTGCCAGATGGAGAGCGCCGAACTCGAGCGCACGACCGTCGACATCCTCGCCGAGGCGGGAACACGCAAGCTCGAATTCCGCGCCACTGGCCAGGTCGTGCGCTTCGCCGGTTTCCTCGCGCTCTACCAGGAAGGCCGCGACGACGACGAAGACGAGGATTCGGCGCGTCTGCCGCCGATGCGGACGGGCGAAAACCTGACCAAGGAGCGCATCGAGGCGAGCCAGCATTTCACCGAGCCGCCGCCGCGCTACACCGAGGCGACGCTGGTCAAGCGCATGGAGGAACTCGGCATCGGGCGCCCCTCGACCTACGCCTCGACGCTCGCCGTGCTGCGCGATCGCGACTACGTGCGTCTCGAGAAGAAGCGGCTGATCCCCGAGGACAAAGGCCGGCTCGTCACCGCCTTTCTCGAGTCCTTCTTCGCCAAATATGTCGGCTACGACTTCACCGCCGATCTCGAGGAGAAGCTCGACAAGGTCTCCAACAGCGAAATCGATTGGAAGGACTTGCTGCGCGATTTCTGGAACGATTTCTCCGGCGCGCTCGGCGGCACCAAGGACTTGCGCACCAGCCAGGTGCTCGACAGCCTCAACGAGCTGCTCGGGCCTCACATTTTCCCGGCGCGCGCCGACGGCGGCGACCCCCGGCAATGCCCGTCCTGCGGCAAGGGCCAACTATCGCTGAAGCTCGGCAAGTTCGGCGCCTTCATCGGCTGCTCGAACTATCCCGAATGCAAGTTCACGCGCGTGCTATCGCCGACCGGGCAGGACGGCGCGAGCGCCGACGGCGAGCGGCCCGGCGTGCGGGTCCTCGGCGTCGATCCGGAAACCGGCGACGAGATCACGCTGCGCAGCGGGCGCTTCGGCGACTACGTTCAGCAAGGCGAAGGCGAGAAGCCGAAACGCTGCTCGCTGCCCAAGGGCCTCTCGCCCGGCGACGTCACGCTGGAGACCGCGCTCGCGCTGCTGTCGCTGCCGCGTCAGGTCGCCAAGCATCCGACGAGCGGCGAGCCGATCCTGGCCGGGATCGGGCGCTACGGCTCCTACGTGCAGCACGGCAAGACCTACGCCAATCTCGGCAAGGACGACGAAGTGCTCGAAATCGGCGCCAACCGCGCGATCGACTTGATCGTCGCCAAGGAGAGCGGCGCCGGCCGCGGCCGTTTCGGCGCCGACGCGGGGCGCGCGCTCGGCGAACACCCGACGCTCGGCGGCGCCGTCACCGTGCGGCAGGGGCGCTTCGGCGCCTATGTCAATCATGGCAAGGTCAACGCGACTTTGCCCAAGGGAACCGATCCCGCCTCGCTCACGCTGGATGACGCGGTGGCGATGCTCGCGGCGAAAGCTGTGGGCGGCGGCGCGGGAGGTCGTTTGCTCGGCGATCATCCCGATGGCGGCCCGATCACGGTGCGCGCGGGACGCTTCGGCGCTTACGTCAATCACGGCAAGGTCAACGCGACGATCCCGAAGTCGATCTCGCCCGACGAAATCACACTCAGCGAAGCGGTCGCCCTGATCGCCGAGCGCGACGGCCGGCCCGCCCGCGCGAGCACCCGCAAGGTCGCCAAACCCAAGGCGACGAAGCCGAGCAGCGGCGCGCCGGCCAAGAAGGCGAGCGCCGCGAAGTCGGCGCCGGCGCCGAGGGCCAAGCCCGCCAAGGCGAAGCCGGCCAGCGCGAAGGGCAAGGCTGCGGCGGCGAAAACGAAGCGCAAGGCCTGAGCGCCGCCCCGGCCCAAGCGAGCGCCGGTTGGCGCGCTGGAACGAATAGGCGTAGGATATCGAATAATCGACGTGGCCTTCCCTACGGGATGAGGGTCGAAAAGGGGAGCTTTACGTCATGCCCCAATCGAGCGCAGCGCGATCGTACGCTTCCGCCAAAGTCCTGACCGAAGCCGCTTACAGCCGTTGGGCGCCGTTCTACGATCTCATTTTCGATCTGCCGTTCCATCCCGGCCGGCTGGCGGCGACAAGCGCGGCGGTCGAGGCGGCGGGAGCGGACGGCGCGATCCTCGTCGTCGGCGTCGGCACCGGCCTTGAACTGGGCCTGATGCCCGGAAACGTCAGCGTGACTGGAATCGACCTCAGCGCGGCGATGCTCAACATCGCGCGCGATCGCGTCGCCCGCAAGGGATTGCGGCAAGTGAAGACCCTTCAGGTGATGGACGCGAGCGCGCTCGAATTTCCCAGCGCGCTATTCGACGTCGCTTTGGCGCCCTATGTCATGAGCGTCGTGCCGAATCCGGCGCGGGTGCTCGACGAAATGTGGCGCGTCGTGCGCCCCGGCGGCCAGATGATCGTCATGAACCATTTCGGCGCTGAGCGGGGCCTGCGCGCGGGCATCGAAGCTGTGATGGAAAAGTCGTCGGGCTGGCTCGGCTGGCATCCGCACTTCCCGTATGCGGCGGTCGGGGATTGGATTGCGGGCCGCCCCGATGCGGAACTCCTGGAGCGGCGCGAGCTCCCGCCGCTGCGGATGTTTACGCTGCTCCGCGTGCGGAAAGAAGCGCGGGCCTGAGGGCGGCCGCCCAGCCAGAGCCTTCCCCACCCTGACCGGCATGATCTCCGCCCGACAGCCGCACTCCGTCCCTTCCGCGTAGAGCGGCGACGACGCGAAGGCGCTCGCCTTCGTGAACCGGCGCGGCGGCTCGCGTCAATGAGGCCGATCAATAGGGATGAGATCGACGGGCGCGCGCCGGCGCTGCGCTTCGCGGCCCGCGTGTTGAGACTTTTATGTTTTAGGCTATCAATCATAGCTCCCTCCACTGAAACCAACGCGTCGCCAACACGCCGGAAGGACCTTTAATCGTGCGAAGGCATGGGGCGCCCGCTCTCGGGAGTGCGGCGCTCGAGAAGCCTGATTTCGAGACCAGGCGTTCGCACGAACGACCCCCATGTGGCCGAGCCAGAGCGATGAGCAATGAAGGCGTGAAAGAAGTCAGGGCGGGCCTCGCGCCTCTGCTGGCGCGGCTTTGGCGCTATGCGCTGGTCCTGTCAGGCGCGCGGGATGTCGCCGAGGATCTCGTTCAAGCCGTCTGCTTGCGCGCCATCGAACGAGCAGACCAGTTCGAGGCCGGATCGAATCTGGATCGTTGGCTGTTTTCCATTCTGAGATCCACTTGGCTCAACGAATTGCGCGCGGGACGCGTTCGAATGGGAGGCGGTTTCGTCGACGCGAGCGAAGCGCTGGTCTTCGACGGGGCGCGCGATATTGAAACGAATATTGCCGCGTCCCAGGTGTTAACCGCTGTCGGCCGCCTGCCGGAGGCGCAAAGGGAAGTCGTCTTGCTGGTCTACGTGGAAGGATTGACTTACAAGGAGGCGTCGGAGGTCATGGGAATTCCAATCGGGACGGTGATGAGTCGACTGGCGGCTGTGCGACTGGCGCTCGGTAGGATGAAATAACCTCTCGAAGGCGAATCCATGAGCGATATTGACGACGACGGACGACTTGTCGCGTTTGCCGAGGGAAAGCTGGACGAGGCGGCTGCTCGCGAGTTGCAGGCGCGGCTTGACGTCGACGCCGCGCTTCGCGACCGTCTGGAACTCATCCGCAAGGGCGGGCTGCAGTTCGACCTCGCCTTCCGATCGCTGCTTGCGGCCGCGCCGGTCGCGCGGATGGAAAAATCGCTCGCCGACTTGCTGGAAGCTCATCCGATCGCCGGCGCGAAGCCATGGTCGCGTTTGTGGTCGGGGGGGAGCGGACCCGTCGCCGCGGCGATCGCATTGCTCATCGTCGGGATTGCGATCGGCCGGTTCGCGCCATTCCACCCGACCGCCTCCACGCCGCAACAGGCCTCCTCCAGCGAATCGCAAGACGACTGGCGCGACGCCGTCGCCAACTATGCCGAGCTATTCACGGCGGACAGTTTCGCCGGACACGCGCGGGACGCCAATGCCGAGGCCTCGGATCTCGCGCGTCTTGGCGCCAATCTCGGTGTCGACCTGACGCCCGATCGCATCGCCATCGCAAAAGGGAAGTTCCTCGGCGCTCAAGCGCTGAATTACGACGGCGCGCCGCTCGGACTGATCGCCTATGCCGACCCGAGCAACCGGCCCATTCTGTTCTGCATCATCGCCGATGGGGAGCGCGACGCTGGCCTGAAACTCGAGTCGCGCGGCGACTTTTCCTTCGCCTCCTGGGCGCGTGGGGGGCGCGGCTATCTGGTGATCGAGCGGGCGGATCAGGAGCAGGTCGCCGATTTGGCCAGGGCGCTCATGCCGAAGTTCTGAACGCTCTCGACGAGACCCCGGCTCAATCGGCGACGAGTTCGAGCTGGTCCCTCGCCACCGTGAGCCGCACCATCGTTCCCTCGCCAAGGCCGGCCAGCGAAGCAGCGTCACAAGCCGCAATCGGACAGACTTTGCCGTAGAGCCGGTGCGCGACGATGGCGCCGACGGCGATGATCGGGTCGGGCGCGCCGAGCACGATCGCGGCCGGCGCGGTCCCGAGCCGGATCGCTTCCGCCAGCACCGAACTCGCGGAACTGGAGCCGCGCCCCAAGGGCATGACGACGACCCGCCCCGCCATCGTTTCGCCGAAGGCGGGATGAGTGCGGTCGATGACGCGGCCCGTCGTCGAATCGTAGCCGCCCCAGAAACTCAGCGGCGCGCGCCAAAGCGCCAGCGCGCCCGCGGCGTCGCCTTCGACCAGCCCTAGCGCGGCGAGGATCATTGGACGCCGAGCCTCACGACGCGCCCGGCTGAAGCCGAGGCGAGACATTCGTCGAGCGACCCGAAGGCGACGTCGACGCCGAGATTGCCCGGCGCGTAATGCGCCATCTTGCCGGAATTGGTCATCACCACTCCCTTCAGGTCGGCGAGGATCGAGGTCACATAGACGCAGGTGTCGGCGACGACCGTCGCGCCACCAGCTTGCAGCCGCGACAGCAGCCCCGATCCGGTGATCGTCGCGAGGGTCTCGCGCGACGTGTTGACGTAGAGCTCGACATGCGGCGCGATGCGGAAGCCCACTAGGCGCGAGGCCAGCGTCTCGAATTCGAGAAGCGAAAAATGCGGCGTTCCGAGACTTACGGCCGCGAGCCGATCACCCTCTCGAGCCGTCGAAAGCTTGGCGAGCGCGGCGGCGAGATCGGCTCGCGTCACGTCGATGACGTCCGAGGGCGCCCGGCCTCCCATGGCCTCGCCGAGCGTCGGCGCCTCGGGCGTGATCCCAACGGCGTGAAACAGCGCGATGGAACCGGTCGAGGCCGCCACCGCGCCGAGCGCCTTCAGCCAGTCCTCGGATTCCGGCGGCGGCAATCCCTCGATGACGGGAATTCGCCCGGCGGACTTTTCGCCGACGAGAGCGCCGACCGCGACGAACAGCGATTCCGTCGCCGGCGACGATGGCAGCCGGAACAGGACCTCGCCCAGCCTGTTCGCGGCGATGTGCAGACCGCAGGCGGGCGCCCTGCCTGTCATCGCGCAGCACAGGTCGATGAAATCCCCGTAGCGGTTGGTGCGCGCGCCGATGACCGAATTCGCGAAGACGATGGCGTTCGACTCGGCCCAGGCGATCTGGTCGCCGAAACGCGGACGGAACCGCGTCTGATACGGCGCGCAAGTGAAGCTCGGTTCGCAGCCGAGGGCCAAATGCCCCTCCATCAGACGTCGCCCGGCGGAACGCTCGGCGGCAGGCGCGCGAATGAGATGCGGATGCAGCAAGTCCATCGAGCCGACGTTGAGCGTCGTCGGAACGGCGACGCGCCCCTCTTTGCCGACCAGCAGTTCGACGAAATCGAGACTGACCTGACCGTGATAGAGGCAGCCGTCGACGTGGGCTTGCGTAATTTCGATCAATTCGTCGGCGCCGACGGCCTCGGCGTAGCGGAGCAAAATCTCCATGGCGAAGGCGGACGCCCGCCCTCGCGCACCCGCGGCCATCTCTTGTTCGATTTCGGTCAGGCGCATGCGGACGCGTTCTCAAATCGTTCGAACTCAGGCGCGTCCTATAGAATGGGATTCGCGACGGTGGAAGCGCTCCAATGTTTTCATTGTCGGCCGCAGTCGCTCGGCGCGGCGGTGCCCGCAAAACGATCGGCGATCCATTCGACCGCAGCCCTCGCGCTGTCGCGCGCGAGGAGCCCATGGCCAACGCCCGGCATGACCAGCATCCGGACCGAACTGCCGCTCCGGCACAGGCGCCGCATGTAATCGGTTGTAACCTCGGGGCGGACCAACTTGTCGGCGTCGCCTTGCGACAGGAAGACTGGGATCTCCGGCGGCAGGACGCCGGGCGTATTCCTTGCGAGCAGCGAGCGCCAAGGCTCCAAGTCGTCAAGGTTCTTCACTCTGAGAAAGGCGACCTCCAAAGGCTTTTCCGCGCGGCGCCGTTGCAGGATGTCGAAAATCGACTCGATGCATTCGCCGGCGAGCCGGTCGACGCTAGGAATGGCGGCCAATTCGACCACGCGGTCCATCCGCGCGCCAAACACGCGCTGCCAGGACCACAGCGTCATGGCGGTGAGATTGTTGCCTCCGACCGTGCCCAGATCGTCCTTGAGCAGGACGGCGAGTTCGGTCGCCGGGGCCGCCGCCGCGACGCCGACGAGTTTCAAATCCGGCGCGTAGCTCTTCGCCAGCAAGCCCGTATAAAGCGCCGCCTGTCCGCCTTGCGAATGTCCCCAAACCGCGAAGCGGCGGCCGGCCTCGGCGCCGGGCGCCAGTCGCGCCGCGCGCACGGAATCAAGCACCGCGCGGGCTTCGCTGATCCCGACCAGATAGGGATGCGGTCCTTGCGTGCCGAGACCGGGATAATCCGTCGCCGCGACGACGTAGCCGCGCTCCACCATGTCGCGAAGGCCCTGGATCGTCTGAAAACGCACCCTGGCCAGCGAAGGGGCGCAGCGCGGGACGACGCCGCTGGTCGGATGCGCCCAGGCGACGATCGGCCGCCCGCCTGGCGGCGGCGGCCCGTTGGGGATGATGACCATGCCGGAAACCGCGATCGGCTCGCCGCTGAGCCCCGTCGATCGGTAGAGAATGCGATACGCGGCCGCGCCGTCGGGCGCCCCGTAGAGCGGCTCGCTCTGGATCAGCGCGCCGGCTTCTGAGGCAGTCTGAGCAGTCGACGGCAAGACGGTTGCGGCGACCGCGACCAATATGGCGGCAAGCGCGCCGAGCGTTGGGCGCCGACGGCGCTCGCGGACGATGAGAGGGATCATTGGCGGCTGCCTCCTCTACCGGGTCCGAACTGTAGCACGTCCATCGGATTGCGGGTGCGTCCGCCCGGGCGTCACACGCTAAGCAAGACCGAGGCTTTTGGCCGTTTCGTCGTCGCTCCGGATCGGCACCGCCTTGTCCAAACGGCTCCTTCCCCCTACATTAGCGCAGGCTCGAGGCGACGAACGCCCGAGGCTTCTCCAGCAATCATAAACAAATTTCCAAGAAATCACGTTGTCACAAACTATAAAATCCAGGCGCGCCTCAAGCGCCAAGCCGGCGCGCGCCCAATCCCAGCGCACGGCCGCCCCGACGGGGGTGCTTCCCTCGCGCGATGAACTGCTCGCCTTCATATCCGGCGAGGCGACGCCGAGCGGCGGGAAGGCGCCGCCGCGCGTCACCAAGCGCGAAATCGCGCGCGCCTTCGGCGTCAAGGGCGAAGACAAGAGCGCCCTGAAACTGCTCATCAAGGATCTCGAGGCGGACGGCGCGGTGACGCGCGGCCGCAAGACCCTCAGCCGGCAGGGCCGGCTCCCGGCGATGGTCGTCGCCGATATCGTCGAGCGCGATCGCGACGGGGAGCTCATCGCCCGTCCCGCGGATTGGGGCGAGACGGGCGAGCCGCCGCGCATTCTGGTGCGGCGCGCGAAAATCAAGCGGGAAGGCGCCTTCGCGCCCGGCCTCGGCGCCCGTGTGCTGCTGCGCGTCGAATTCGACCCCGAGGCCGCTGCAAAGGAGCCGGCCTATGGCGGTCGCGTCGTCAAGATCCTCGACAAGGCGCGGGCGCGCGCCCTCGGCGTCTACCGCGAACTCGAAAACGGCGCCGGTCGCGTGCTGCCGATCGAGAAACGCGGCGCCGCGCGCGAAATCTTCATTCCACAGGGGCTGAACGGCGACGCCGCCGAAGGCGATCTCGTGGCGCTCGAAATGCTGCGCGAGGGCGGCTTCGGCCTGCCCTCGGCGCGCGTCGTCGAACGCTTGGGATCAGTCGCCTCCGAGCGCGCGATCAGCCTCATCGCGCTCACCGCGCACAATATCCCGCATGTGTTTTCGCCCGCCGCGCTCGCCGCGGCCGAGGCGGCGCGGCCCGCGACCATGGCGCATCGCGAGGACTGGCGCGATCTGCCGCTGGTGACCATCGATCCGCCAGACGCCAAGGACCACGACGACGCGGTCCACGCCGAGCCGGATGCGGACCCGGCCAATCCGGGCGGCTTCATTGTCACGGTCGCAATCGCCGACGTCGCCGATTACGTCCGCCCCGGGTCGCCTCTCGACAAGGAGGCGCAGGAGCGCGGCAATTCGGTCTATTTTCCCGACCGCGTCGTCCCGATGCTGCCTGAGCGCATTTCCAACGATCTATGCTCGCTGCGTTCCGGCGAGGATCGCCCCGCCCTCGCGGTGCGCATGATCCTTGGCGCCGACGGACGCAAACGGCGCCACAGCTTCCATCGCGTGATGATGCGCTCAGCCGCCAAGCTCGCCTACGAGCAGGCGCAGCGCGCGATCGACGGCCACCCCGACGAGACGACGGCGCCGCTGCTGGAGAGCGTGCTGAAGCCGCTCTACGCCGCCCATCACGTGGTCAAGATCGAGCGCTCGCAGCGCAATCCGCTCGACCTCGACCTGCCTGAACGCAAGCTCGTCCTCGACGCCGACGGCAAGCTCGTCGGCGTGCGTTGGCCGGAGCGGCTGGAGGCGCATAAATTGATCGAGGAGTTCATGATCCTCGCCAATGTCGCCGCGGCGGAGACGCTGGAGGCCGCGCATTCCCCGCTGATCTACCGCGCCCACGACGCGCCGAGCGCGGAGAAGGTCGGCGATCTCAGCGAGTTTCTCTCGACCCTCGGCGTCAAACTCGCCAAGGGCGAGCGCATGCGCCCGGCGCATTTCAACAACGTTCTCGCCCGCGTCAAAGGCGAGGCGGCCGAGGCGCTGGTCAACGAGGTGGTCCTGCGCGCGCAGGCGCAGGCCGAATACACGCACGAGAATTACGGCCATTTCGGCCTCAATCTGCGCCGCTACGCGCATTTCACGTCGCCGATCCGCCGCTACGCCGACTTGATCGTGCATCGCGCTCTGATCCGCGCGCTGAACTTCGGACCGGGCGGCCTCGAGGAGACCGCCGGGCGCGAACTCGCCGACGTCGCCGAGCGCATTTCCGGCGCCGAGCGGCGCGCGATGGCGGCCGAGCGCGAAACCATGGATCGGCTGATCGCCGCGCATATGGCCGCGCAGATCGGCGCGCGCTTCGCCGCGCGCATCGCCGGCGTCACCCGCGTCGGCCTGTTCGTGCGGCTGAAGGACACCGGCGCCGACGGGTTCATTCCCGCCGCCAGTCTCGGCGCGGACTATTTCCGCTTCGAAGAGGCCAGCCGCGCGCTGGTGGGAACGCGGACCGGCGAGACGTTCCGGCTCGGCGACGCCGTCGAGGTCAAGCTCATCGAAGCTGCGCCATTCGCCGGGGCCCTGCGTTTTGAAATGCTCTCGAAAGGCGGCGCGCGCGCGGCGCGCGCCAAGAAGGATCGTCGACGATGACTGCAGCAATTCCAGCGATGGCGGCGCACGCCACGAACAGGGCCGATCAGCGCGATATGGCCGTGGCGGTGCGGCGCGGACTGACCGGACATTGTCCGCGATGTGGCGAAGGACGGATGTTCCGCGCCTATCTCAAGGTCGTCGACGCCTGCCCCGTTTGCCACGAGGATCTGTCGCCGCAGCGCGCCGACGATGCGCCGCCGTACATCACGATGCTGGTCGTCGGCCATTTCATCGTCGCCGGTATCGTCGCCGCCGAGGAATTGTGGCCCAATTCTCCTCTGCTTCTCGGCGCGATCGTCTGGTCGCTGCTCGCCATCGCGGCGAGCCTCATCATGCTGCCGCGCGTCAAGGGCGCGCTGGTCGGCTATCAATGGGCTATGCGGATGCACGGCTTCGGCGGCCCCGAGAAGGATGTCCCGTGAGCGCGAGCGCGACGGACGCTCCCGCGGCCAAGCCCGCGGCTCTGCGGCCGCGCGACGCGGCGACGCTGATCCTGGTCGATCGTGCCGGCGGCAAGACGCACGTGCTCATGGGCCGCCGTCACACCGGGCACAAGTTCATGCCGGGCAAGTTCGTCTTCCCCGGCGGCGCCGTCGAGCCGGCTGACCGCCGCATGAGTGTCGCCGGCCCGCTCAATTCGCTCGTCGAGGCCAAGCTGCTCGCCAACACCCGCCATTCCTCGCCCGACTTCGCCCGCGCCGTCGCGCTCGCGGCGCTGCGCGAGACCTTCGAAGAGACGGGGTTGGCGGTCGGCGCCGCCGATTGCGGCGCGCCGGAGAAGCCGCCGGAGGGCGCCTGGACGCGCTTCGCCGCGACCGGCGTCTATCCCGCGCTCGACGGGCTCGATCTTCTCGCCCGCGCGATCACGCCGCCCGGCCGTCCCAAGCGCTTCGACGCGCGTTTCTTCGTCGCCGATGCATCGCTCATCGCGCATCGCACCCCCGACATGATTCATCCCGAAGCTGAACTCGTCGAACTCGTCTGGACGCCGCTCGACAAGGCGCTCGAGCTCGACATCCCCGAGATCACGCGCGCCGTGCTCGGCGATCTCGCGATCGCCGCGAGTTCGGGCATGGATCGCTTTCGCAAGCGGCCCTTCTATCGCCAATCGCGCGGCAAAGCCTGGCGCAGCGAATTCTGAAGCTCAAGCCGCCGCTTGGCCGGCCGGCGCAAGGCGTTCCGCCAGTTCGTCCAGCGCGAGGCGATAGCCTCTCGCCAGACGGGCGCAACGCTGAAAACGCGCGCCGACGATTTCCTGCAACTCCGCCATGATCCGGGCGTCCGCATCCGCGGCGCAATGAAAGCCGAGGCCGAGCTCTTCGAGCGCGGCGACGAGTTCGGCTCGCAGTTCTTCGAACGTAGCCATGTCGCCGGCGATCAGGGCGCGCCAAGCCCGGCAATGCTGCCGAGTCAGCCATCCGACCAGCGTCGCTTCGTTGAAACTGGCGCTGTAGGCTTCACGCAAGCAGTCGAAAATCACTGGCTCCGACCATTCGAGCATACCGCAAAGGCCGTCCGCAGCGCCAAAGTGTTGCAATGCTTCCATCCTTGAAACAAAGTGAACGACGCTTGACCCTCAAAACGAGGGAACGCGGCGCAAATGGAGCGCCAAAGCGACACTAATTTCTGTTCACTCGGCACGCAACAGCACACGAAAAATTAATCCTTTTGCGCGTCAACACAGTTGACTCCAGCGGGTTCGGACGTTTCGGCCCCACTATGCCGCCCAGCCGGCCGGCGTCAGACGCCCTGCCAGTTCGATCAAAGCGAGGTGATAGCCCCTCGCGATCCGTTCGGAGCGCTGAAAGCGCGCGATGACGATATCGAGCAGTTCGCTCATGGTCTGCGCGTCCGCCTCCGCCAGGCTGTCGAGGTCGAGACCATGGCGCTCGAGAGCGACCACAAGCTCACCGCGCAAACGCTCGAATTTGTCCAGGTCCCCGGCGATCAGGGCGCGCCAGACGCGGCAGTGCAAGCGCGCCAGAGCCCACGCGCCGCCCTCATCCGCCAGACGTTTGCGATAGGCAACGCGCAGGCGATCGAAGATCACCGGCTCCGACCATTCCAGCAGCCCCAGGAGACCGTCCCTGGCGTCGAAGTTCCCCAAGTCCTGATCCTTGCAAGAGGCTGGACGACGCGCGACGAATCACTCCTGGCGGATGAGGATAAATCTCAACGATTCCCGACGCAACGCCTGCTCGCGCGAAGTTGTCCGGCGGTCAAGCGCGGGCTTGGAACTCGCCAGGACGCGTCTCGCGCGCCAAAGCGTCGAGCACGGCGTTGATCATGCCGCTCTCCTCGGGCCCGAAGAACGCCCCGGCGATATCGACATATTCCGTGATGACGACCCGCGCGGGCACGTCGGGCCGGCCTCTGAGTTCGTAAAAAGCGGCGCGCAGGATCGCGCGCATCAGCGCCTCGACCCGTTTCAGCGGCCATCCCCTGGCGAGCGCGTCGTCGAGGCCGCGATCGATCGCGTGTTGGTTGTTCAACACGCCGGAGACGATGTCGCGAAAGAACTCCAACTCGGCGGGATTGTATTGGTCGCCCTCGACCTCGCGGCCGATCCAATGCGCCTCGAACTCGGCGAGGATGTCGGCGAGCCCCTTGTCGGCGACTTCCATCTCGTAGAGCGCCTGCGCGGCGGCGAGCCGGGCGGCGGCGCGGCGATCGGCCTTGCTCATCGCGCGCCGCCGCGCTTGAGGACGGCGAGGCTGAGCGCCGCGCGCGCCGCGTCGCCGCCTTTGTCGCCGCGCTTGGGATCGGCGCGTTCCTCGGCCTGGGCAAAATTCTCGACTGTGAGAATGCCGTTGCCGAGCGCGAACTTGCGCGCGACCGACAGATCCATCAGCGCGCGAGCGGATTCGCCGGCGACGATCTCGAAGTGAAATGTCTCGCCGCGAATTACGCAGCCGAGCGCGACCGCGGCGTCGTAGGGGCGCCCGGCGGCGCTCGCCGCGTCGAGCGCGATCGCGACCGCCGCCGGGATCTCCAGGGCGCCGGGCACGCCGACGACCTCGAACGAGGCTTCGGCGCTCTCGATCGCGGCGCGGGCGCCGGCGAACAGCATGGCGCCGATCGCTTCGTAATAACGCGCTTCGACGATGAGAATGCGCCCGCCCGCCAAGTGGGGCGCGGCGGCGTGGGCGCGCAGCGGTTCGGCCATTTTTTCCTGCTCTTGAAAGGG
The DNA here is from genome assembly GCA_963813195.1 of uncultured Alphaproteobacteria bacterium. Taxonomy (GTDB): domain Bacteria; phylum Pseudomonadota; class Alphaproteobacteria; order Rhizobiales; family Beijerinckiaceae; genus Roseiarcus. Next base: position 29,267 of record CAWEYC010000015.1, read on the forward strand.
GCGGCCCTTGCCATAGAGGGGACGAGGCGGCGACGCAAGGCAAGGCGCGCGCGGAGATCAGCCGGCGAGCAGGCGCGCCGCCGAACCAACGGCGAAATAGGCCATCAGCGCGCCTGTCGCGAGGTCGACGCCGAAGGCCCACCACCGGCCGGCGCCGGGCCCGGAGCGTCCTCGCAGCAGCACGACAGAGAGCGACCATAGGACGCCCCAGGTCAGAGCGCCGGCGATCACCGCCGCCGCCATGATCAACAGCGCCGATGTCGCGTAGCTCGCCATCTCCGGCCGTCCCATCGCGGCGAGCCAGAAGGCGACGTTCCACGGACTCGTCAGGGCCATCGCGGCGCCCAGAACGAAACTCGCGCGGCTGGAATCGAACCGCGACGGCTCAACGGCGGGCGCCTTCTCGAGGCGCAGGGCGCGCCAGGCGCCGCGCAGGAAGAGGAGGCTCAGCGCGATCAGCAGCGCGACGCTGACCAAGCCCATGACCTCCCGCGCCAGAGGCGCTGCGAACAGCGCGCCGACCCCGAGCGACACCAACACGGCCCAGAGCGCGTCCGCGCTGCACGCGCCGAGCAGCAGCGAGAAGCCGGCCCAGAAGCCGCCCGCGACGCAGCGCCGCGCGATCTCCGCATTGATCGGCCCCGGCGGCCAGGCGACGGACCAGCCGAGCAGGAAGCCGGTGAAGAGAAGAGGCGAGAGGGATGATGGCATCAAAGACCGACGTGAGCGCCGCGGCGCCGGGGAAAGCGGCCTCAGGCCGGCTTGGCGAATTTCGCGTTCAGCGCGGCGACGACGTTCGGCGGCGCGAAGGCCGAGACGTCGCCGCCCATCGCGGCGATCTGGCGCACCAGGGTCGCGGCGATCGGGCGCACCGGCGAGGACGCCGGCAGGAACACGGTGCGGATTTCCGGCGCCATCGCGCCGTTCATGCCCGCCATTTGCATTTCGAAATCGAAATCGGTGGAATCGCGTAGGCCCCGCACGATGATCGATGCGCCTGCAGCGCGCGCCGCCTCGGTCGCCAGGCCGGAAAACGCGATCACGTCCAGCACGCCGCCTGTCCGCGCCAGAATCGGCGCCGCGGCGGCGCGGATCATCTCCAGCCGCTCCTCGGTCGAGAACAGGCCGACCTTGTTGGGATTGGAGCCGACGCCGACCGTGAGCTTGTCGCACAGCGCCGCGGCGCTGGCGATCACATCGAGATGACCGTTGGTGATCGGGTCGAACGACCCGGAATAGAATGCGATGCGCGCCATCACTGAGGGTTAGCTCGCGGCGCGGCGCGCGGCAAGGGCCGGCTTGCGCGACCGAGGCCTCTCGTGCGACCACCGGCGGTCACCGGAGGACCGGCCATGAACGCGGATGAGTTGCGGGCGCTGCAGGCGCCTTTGAAGGACCAGTACCGGGCCGAACCCGGGATCGCGAAAGTCACCCTGCGCGCCCACGGCTCGCTCGACGCGGCCTCGATCGCCTGCAAGGTGGAGACCGGGCGCGCCATCGCGGCGGCGGGCCTGCATCCCGCGACCGGCGGCAGCGGCCTCGAGCTGTGCTCGGGCGACATGCTGCTCGAGGCGCTGGTCGCCTGCGCCGGCGTGACACTCAAGGCGGTGGCGACCGCGATCGGCGTCACGCTACGTTCGGGGCGCGTCAGCGCCGAGGGCGACATCGACTTTCGCGGCACGCTCGGCGTCGCCAAGGAAGCGCCCGTCGGCTTTTCCGACATCCGTCTCCGTTTCGCCCTCGATACCGACGCGAGCGAGGCCGAACTGGAGACGCTGCTCAAGCTCACCGAACGCTATTGCGTCGTGCTGCAGACCCTCAGGCGCGCGCCGGCGATCGAAGCGACGCTGACACGCGAAGCGGTCTAAAGGAGCGCATCCCCTTCCGCCCTCGCGGGAGAAGAGGCGTACCTCTCACGCCTCCTCTTCGCCCGCTTCCTCCTCCTCGCCGTCCGGCTCGGAGATGCGGTCGACCGAAACGACGCGCTCTTTTTCCGCCGTGTCGAACACGATGACGCCTTGCGTCGAGCGGCCGGCGACGCGGATGCCGTCGACCGGGCAGCGGATGAGCTGGCCGCCGTCGGTCACCAGCATGATCTCGTCGCCGTGCTCGACGGGGAAGGAGGCTACCAGCTTGCCGTTGCGGGCGTTGACCGCCATCGCGACGATTCCCTTGCCGCCGCGCCCGGTGAGACGATACTCGAACGAGGAGGTCCGCTTGCCGTAGCCGTTCTCCGAAATCGTCAGGATGAACTGCTCGGCGGCCGACATCACCGCGTAGCGATCCGGCGACAACGCCCCGGCGGGCGCGTCGGTTTCGCCGTCCGCGTCGCCGTTGGTCTCTTCGCCTGTCTCGCCGGCCATGGCGCGGCGCATCTTCAGGTAAGCGACGCGTTCCTCGCTCGCTGCATCGAACTCGCGCAGGATCGCCATCGAAATGACGCTGTCGCCGTCGCCGAGGGTGATGCCGCGCACGCCCATCGAATCGCGCCCCTTGAAGACGCGAACGTCGTCGACGGCGAACCGGATGCATTGACCCAGCGCCGTCGTCAGCAGCACGTCGTCCGTTTTCGAGCACACCTGCACATCGACGATGTTCTCGCCCTCGTCGAGCTTCATCGCGATCTTGCCGGCGCGATTGACCTGGGCGAAGTCCGACAGTTTGTTGCGCCGCACGGTTCCCCGCGTCGTCGCGAACATCACGTCGAGCGAATCCCAGCTCGCTTCGTCCTCGGGCAGCGGCATGATGGTGGTGATGCGCTCGCCCGGTTCGAGCGGCAACAGATTGACCAGCGCCTTGCCGCGCGATTGCGGCGCCGACAGAGGCAGCCGCCACACCTTCTCCTTGTAGACCTGGCCCATCGAGGAGAAATAGAGCACCGGCTGATGCGTCGAAGCGACGAACAGCCGCGCGACGAAATCCTCCTCGCGCGTCGCCATTCCCGAACGCCCCTTGCCGCCGCGCCGTTGCGCCCGATAGGTCGAAAGCGGGACGCGCTTGATGTAGCCGCCGTGGCTGACCAGCACGACCATGTCCTCGCGCTGGATCAGGTCCTCGTCGTCCATGTCGGCGTCGCTGTCGAGAATGACGGTGCGGCGCGGAGTGGCGAAGTCGGCCTTCACCTTCGCCAGTTCGTCGCGGATGATGCCCATCAGACGGACGCGCGAGCCGAGGATGTCGAGGTAATCGGCGATCTCGGCGGCGAGCTTGTTCAGCGCTTCGGCAATTTCGTCGCGGCCGAGCGCGGTGAGGCGCGCCAGACGCAGTTCCAGGATGGCGCGCGCCTGCGCGTCGGAGAGATGCATCGTCCCGTCTTCGTCGAGCGTGTGGCGCGGATCGGCGATCAGGGCGATCAGCGGCGCCATGTCGCGCGCCGGCCAGGCCCGCTCCATCAGCGCGGCGCGCGCGGCGCCGGTATCCGGCGAGGTGCGGATGAGCCGGATCACTTCGTCGATATTGGCGACGGCGATGGCGAGGCCGACCTGGACATGCGCGTTGTCGCGCGCTTTGGCGAGCAGGTGCTTGGTGCGCCGCGTCACCACATCCTCGCGGAAGTCGAGGAAGGCGACGAGCATATCCTTGAGGTTCAGCATCTCCGGCCGACCGCCGTTGAGGGCGATCATATTGGCGCCGAAGCTCGACTGCATCGCGGTGAAGCGCCAGAGCTGATTGAGCACGACGTCGGCGACGGCGTCGCGCCTCAACTCGATGACGATGCGCATGCCGTCGCGATCGGATTCGTCGCGCAGGTCGCTGATGCCCTCGATGCGCTTCTCGCGCACCAGCTCGGCGATCTTCTCGATCAGCGTCGCTTTGTTGACCTGATAGGGAATCTCCGTGACGATCAGCGCCTCGCGATCCTTGCGCAGGGTCTCGACCTCGACCTTGGAGCGCATGACGATCGAGCCACGTCCGGTCGCATAGGCCGAGCGGATGCCGCCATGCCCGAGGATCGCGCCGCCGGTCGGGAAATCCGGCCCGGGAATGTGCTCCATCAGCTCTTCGAGCGAAATGTCGGGCTTGTCCATCAGCGCGAGGACGCCGTCGATCGTCTCGCCCAGATTGTGCGGCGGGATGTTGGTCGCCATGCCAACCGCGATGCCGCCGGCGCCGTTGACGAGCAGGTTGGGAAAGCGCGCGGGCAGGACGACCGGCTCGAGCTCCTTCTCGTCGTAATTCGGGCGAAAATCGACAGTGTCGAGATCGAGATCGTCGAGCAGCGCGAGGGCGATCCGTTCGAGGCGCGCCTCGGTGTAACGCGAGGCCGCCGGGGGATCGCCGTCGACCGAGCCGAAATTGCCCTGCCCGTCGATCAGCGGCGCGCGCATGGAAAAATCCTGCGCCATGCGCACCAGCGCGTCGTAGATCGCGAGGTCGCCGTGCGGATGGAATTTACCCATCGTCTCGCCGACCGTGCGCGCCGATTTGTTGTAGCCCCTGTCAGGCGTGAAATTGAGCTCGTGCATCGCGTAGAGAATGCGCCGGTGCACCGGCTTCAAACCGTCCCGCACATCTGGCAGCGCACGGCTGACGATCACGCTCATCGCGTAATCGAGATAACTGCGCTTCATTTCGTCGAGAATCGAAACCGGCTTGATATCGTGCGGGCCGCCGGGCGCGTGGCGCCCATCCTTGTCGTCGGTCAATTCGGGGGCTTCCGTTGAGCAAAATGCTGTTGAACCCCTTCTTAGCTGATTCCGCGGCGCGGCGCCACACCGCGCCCGTCCGCGCACATTAGCTATATCAACGACTTAGCGTGTCGGACGGAGGATTTCGCAGCGATCTCGCCACCGCAGGCGCAGCGGCCGCGTTTCGCGCGCTTGCCCAAGGCCGCCGCCTCTTCTTGACGGCCACGCGCTTTTGCGCCTTTTGCCACGGTCGGAGGGAGCGGCGATGGCGTCCGAGTTTCTGAAGACGGCGCTCGTGACGCTGCTGGTGACGCTCGATCCGCCCGGACTGGGTCCGATTTTCGTCGGCCTGACGCTCGGCATGACGAAGGCGGCGAAACGCGAGGTCGCGCTACGCGCCTGCCTCATCGCCTTCGCCATCCTCGCGCTTTTCGCCTTCGGGGGCAGAGCGGTGATGGAGGCGCTCGGCATCTCGACTCCGGCCTTCCGGGTCGCTGGCGGCGTGTTGCTGTTCTACATCGCCTTCGACATGGTCTTTGCGCTGAGAAAGGCCGAGCGCAAACAAGAGGTGGCGAGCGACGCGGTGTCGATCGATCACATTCGCAACGTCGCGGCGTTTCCGCTGGCCATCCCCCTGATGGCCGGGCCCGGCTCGATCACCGCGACCATGCTGCTGGCCGAGCGCGCCGGCGGCGACTGGCTCCAACTCGGCGGCCTGATGTCGACGGTCGCGCTGGTCATGGCGGCGACCTTCGCCGTCTTTCTTGCCGCGGACCGCGTCTCGCAATTGTTGGGACCGACCGGCAACGTCGTCCTGACGCGCATGCTCGGCGTCGTGCTCGCCGCGCTGGCCGTGCAATTCGTCATCGACGGCGTGCTCGACGTCATACGCGCCCATGGCGGCTGAACCGGCGGACGCCTCGCGGGCGCGAGCAGCGCCGCCTGACAGCGCTGACGGTCGCCCGGATGCGCGCCGTGCGATATTGTCATTCTTGTTCATCGCAAGCCGGCGCCCGCCGACCGGCGTCAAGCGACAAGTTCGGGAGGGCCGACGAGATATGAGCGCCACGTTGGGAGCCGAGACGAACAAGACGATCGGAGCGCCGGGATCAGCGCAAGCCGCGCGGCCAGCTCTGGCACCAGCCAGGCTGCAACGGGACGCCGGGATCGACGCCTTGCGGGCGGCGCTGACGCTGCTCGTGCTGTTCCACCATACCGCGATCACTTATGGGGCGTTCGGCGGCTGGTACTATCATGAGGTCCAAGCCGACTTGGCGCTCGGGCCGGCGCCGGGCACACGTCTCCTGATTGTCTTCGTCACGATCAACCAGGCCTTTTTCATGGGGCTGTTCTTTCTCATCGCCGGCTATTTCACGCCGGACGCCGCCGAGAAAAGGGGCGCGCGAGGCTATTTGAGGGAACGAGCGCTGCGGCTCGGCGTTCCGTTCCTCGTCTACGGTTTCGTCATTGGCCCCGCCACCATCGCCTTGGCGCGAAGCGCGCAGGGACGGCCCTTCCTCGCGACCCTGTTCAACCTGTGGGGGCGCGGCGTTTTCGAAAACGGGCCGCTGTGGTTCGCCGAGGCGCTGCTGATTTTCTCCCTCGCCTATCTCGCATGGCGGGCGATCGCGGCGCGCCTGCGCTCAGCGCCGCGGCGCGCGAAGGCGCGCGCCTTTCCGTCCAATGGCGCGCTCGCCGCCGCCGCGCTCGCCACCGGCGCCGCGGCTTTCGCCTTGCGGCTCGTCTGGCCGGTCGGAACGCAAGTCCTCGGCCTGCAATTGGGCTATTTCGCCAGCTATGTCGTGTTGTTCGCCGCCGGCTGCGCCGCAGCCTCATTTCGCGGTTTGAACGCCGCAACTGACCAGCAGCGACGCCTCTGGGGGATCGTGGCGTGGCTCGCATTGCCGGTCTTTTTTATCGTCGTCGTGCTATCGCGGCATGTCCCGGCCTTACGAGGGGATCCGGCCGGGGGCTGGAACATCCCGGCCGCCGTTCACGCCTTCTGGGAGCCGCTCGTCGCCTGGGGCGTGATCCTCGCCCTGCTCCACGCGTTCGAGCGCCGATTTGCGAGCCTCGGGCCCGTCTGGTCGACGCTCGCGCGCCGAGCCTACGCGATCTACATCATCCATCCGCCGGTCCTGGTCGCCATCGCGCTGGCGTGGCGCGACGTGAGCGCGCCCCCTCTGGTCAAATTCGCGATAACGGGCTCGGCGACTTGCCTTGCGTGCTATGCCCTCGCCGGCTTACTGCTGCGGGCGCCGTGGATCCGAAGGGTCGTTTGACGCCGTCTTACTTCGCCTGCGTCGCTGCGGCGCCGGCATTGCGGCGCGTCCACTCGTCGCGCTCGTAATCCTCGAACGCGGCGATCATGGCGCGAAAGCTGCGTTCGGCGACGCTTTCCGCGAGACCGTCTTCCCTGGCGATCGTCTTGACCTTGGCGATGATCGCCTCGACGCGGGCCGGCGCGCTGACGGCGGCGGGATTGGCTTTGAAGCGACCCGCCTCGGCGACGTACTTCTCCCGTTCGGCCATGAGCGCGATGATCTGCCGATCGATCCGGTCGATGTTGTCGCGCACTTCGGCGAGGCTCGCGCAGCACTTGCCGCCGTCGACCGAGGGGGAGCCCCAATAGGCGCCGTGCTCCGCCGCCCCGTCGCTTTGGGCGCGCGCCTGGCCGAGCCCGGCGATCAGCAAAGCGGCGAAAAGGAAGGGGCGAAGATTCATCGGCGCGTCTCGCATGGAATGACCTTCGGGATGAAGGATTGATTGCGCATTCGGCGCAACGCGCGGCCAAAGTCAACGACCTTACTTGTGAAAACCGCCTGCGGGCCTCCTATCGTCGCCAACCGCGACGCGCTATGGTCGCCAGGCGTCTCATCCCTGGGGGGATTCCCATGACTGTCGCCTTTTGGTGCGTTTTCGTCGCGGGCCTCTTGCCTTATGTTCCCTTCGGCTTTGCTTCGAGCAAGCTCAATCCACATGTGCCGAGGCTCGGCGCCGCCGCCCTGGAAGGGCTCTCCGCGCGCGCTTATGGCGCGCATCTCAACAGCTTCGAGGCTTTTCCGTTCTTCGCCGCGGCGGTGATCGTTTCGCGTATCGTCGAAGGACCCAGCCCGACCGTCGCCTGGCTGGCGGTCGCCTTCATCCTGGTGCGGCTTGCGCATATGGCGTTCTATCTGATGGACCGGCAGCCCTTGCGGACCGCAAGTTTCTTTATCGGGTTGGCGGTGACCGCCGTCATCTTCATCCATCCCGCCTTCCACTGACGTCGTCTACGCTCGCGGCGACTCCTTCAGGCGCCGCCGCGGGGCGGAATGATAACGCCGGCAGCCAGCCGTCGCCCGTCGGGCGCGCGGCGATGAGCCCGGCCGTCGGCGCGCTCGCGAGTTGAACGTCCGCGACCGCAGCGCAGCAAAGAATTCACCTCAATTGCCATTATCTCGCCCACGGCAATGAAACTGTCGCACGAATCACCGACTCTGCCAGCATCCGAAAGGCTGGAGACGAAGCCTCGATGGGCGATTGCGTAGGCGCCAGTTTCTGGGGACCGCTGTCTCCGCCCGTCGCATCGTCTCCGATCGGAGCATCCCCTTCCCCTCATTTCGACCGTTTCGCGCGTGTGGGCGCCGCGCGCGCGTCGTTCCGCGCCCGCCAAATCCAGGTAATACCAGTCCTCGCTGATGCCGACTCACGAGGGGGTTTCCCGAATCGGCTAAAGTTTGATTCGGCATGGCGAACACGAGGAGGTTCGCCATGGCGGCAGCGATTGGGCTTCGAGACGACTTTGACGCGTGCGCTCTGCGGGCGATAGCGAAGCGTTCGAAGGATGGGCCGCAAGCGCGCCGGCTTTTGGCTCTGGCGGCGATTTACGATGGCGCGACGCGAAGCGAGGCGGCTAAGATCGGCGGGGTCGGGCTCCAGGTGGTGCGCGACTGGGTTTTGCGCTTCAACGCACTTGGTCATGACGGGCTCATCGACCGCAAGGCGCCCGGACAGCCTTCTCGGCTCGGTGACGAGCACCGCGCCGCGCTCGCGCGCATGATCGAGGAGGGTCCGACGCCGGCGATCCACGGCGTCGTGCGTTGGCGGATCGTCGACCTTTGCCAGTGGTTGTTCGAGGAATTTCGCGTCATCGTCTCTGAGCAGACCCTGAGCCGCGAGTTGCGCAAGATGGACTATCGCAAACTCTCGGCCCGTCCGCGCCATCACGCGCAAGCCGAGGGAGCCATCGACGAATATAAAAAAACTTCCCCGCGCGCCTGGACGAGATCGCGCGCGAGAAAGGCGTCGACCCGGCCGCGATAGAGGTCTGGTTCGCCGACGAGGCGCGCATCGGGCAGAAAAACAAGATCACGCGCCGCTGGGCCAAACGCGGGACTCGGCCTTCAGCTCCGCACGATCAACGCACTGCCTCCACCTACATTTTCGGCGCGATCTGCCCCAAGGACGGCAAGGGCGCGGCGCTCATTCTACCCGTCTGCAACACCGAGGCGATGGACCTGCATCTTCAGGAAATCGCGGGCAGCGTCGCGCCGGGCAAACATGCCGTCGTTCTCCTCGATCAGGCGGGATGGCATATGTCCAGCAAACTCGCAGTGCCCGCGAACATCACGCTCGTTCCCTTGCCGCCAAAATGTCCCGAACTGAATCCAACCGAAAATGTCTGGCAGTTTCTGCGCGACAACTGGCTATCGAACCGCATTTTCAAATCCCACGACGACATCGTCGACCACTGCTGCGACGCCTGGAACAAACTCGTCGACCAGCCGTGGCGTATCATGTCCATCGGACTGCGCGATTGGGCCTATGGGTTCTAGTCAGTGGGGGTTGGTATAAGAGGATTCCGTCATTGACCAAGCGCATCGAGAAGCAGCGGCGCCGCAACGGCCGGTCCACCGACAGCGCCGAGATCATCCCCTTGCACAAGGCCAAATTTCGAGCCGAGCGAATGCCGCCGCCGATCCGGCCGCTCAACGCCAATCAAGCCGACTATCTCGACGCGCTGCGTTCAAGTCCGCAAGTCATCGTGCTCGGGCCCGCCGGAACCGGCAAGACCTGGATCGCGGCGACCCACGCGGCCGATCTTTATCGGGCGCGCCGGGTCCACAAGATCATCCTGACCCGCCCGAACGTCCCGTGCGGGCGCTCACTCGGCTTTTTCCCCGGTTCGCTCGAAGAGAAGTTCGCGCCCCTGGGCGTCGCCGGTCATCGAGGCGATCAAGGAACGCATCGGCGCGGCTGCGTATGAGATCGCACTGAAGAAGGGCGATATCGAGATGGCGCCGTTCGAGGTGATGCGCGGACGATCGTGGAAGGACGCCTTCGTCCTGCTCGACGAAGCGCAGAACACCACGCCGGCCGAAATCAAGATGTTCCTCACCCGCATCGGGCAGGATTGCTCGGTCGTGATCAACGGCGACATCAGCCAGTGCGATCTCGATCAAACCTCCGGCCTGCGGGTCGTGCTCGATCTCGTCGCCAAGCGCCACTTGCCGGTGCCGGTGATCGAATTCACGCTCGCCGACATCGTCCGCTCGGGAATTTGCGCCATGTGGGCGCGCGCCTTCGAGGAGGCTCGCATTTAGGGGCCGTTAGAGCGCTATGTGAATCGTACAGGAAAGTTTGGCCGAAAAATGCGCGTGGGGGCCGAACGTTAGGCTGAAACATGAGTACGATCAAGCGGTTACCGATTTTCCAGATCGGCGACTTTCGCGAGAGAGGCGATGCATTGCATTCGGGAAGTTCGGCCGCAGTAGCGAGACCTGAAACGAGCGGGAAAGCTTGGCCGCAGAATTTGAACGCGCGCAAATAAATCAACCTCGCCGGCAACAAATGCTCGGAAGAATTCACTGCATGAACCTGAGGAAATCACCATCGGTCAGATCGTCGATCTGCGGCACGTCCGCGGCAGGTCGAGTTGGTCCAACATACTTCTTCAGAGGTGTCCCCAGTTCTCCGCCGACCAGCCAAGGCAATTTCTTCTCGATGCCGGTGGTCAACGGATCATCCGTGATCTCGACGGTCGCGTGCACGAGTCTCACGCCCACTCCGAAGCTCGCAGCGAGATTGTGCGGATCGACGCGCTCGACTGTCGTGGGATCGTTCGGATCGCGGAAGCGGACGAGCAACCCGAGATTGGCGATCGGAACTTCGCCCTTGGGCTTCGCTCTATTGAGGGCGTCGATGAATAGCGCGATAGCCAGGTCGGCATCGCCATAAGACTGCTCCGCCGCTCGAACGCGTAAAGCAGAAAAAACTGCAAATTCGTAGCCACCAGGACTATCGCTACCCATGCGAGACAGGTCCTTAGTGAGGAGCGCAAACAGCAAGCCGCGGACACCAAGGTCGACCATAGTCGCCTCGCCGCGCATGCTTGGCAGGAGCATATGACCCGACAAGCCTCCCCACCATCCATCCTGAAATTGCGTTACATGCTCCGTAACGCTAGATCCGGACACGGTTCCGTCTGGGGTCTCAACGTTCAGCGTCAAACGTTCGCGGAACCGCCGCGCCGGCGTATTGCACCCCGCCAACGGCGCGACGCCGACGGCCGTCGCCAAGCCAAGGAACCATCGCCGGCTCATGTAGCGCCGTCGTTGTCGCAAGCTCGCGGATTTCATGTCGATCCGGTCACCACTGCGCTCGCGAGCGCATCGAGCGCCTCCACCATGACCACTCCGATGCCGCCGCGCTGCGTTGCGCTGTTTTTGTCATGCAAAATCATATTCGTAATTTGTGAAATAAAAGTTGAGTGGCGCGGACAATGTCACTCTGCTCCGGAGAAAAGGCTCCGGCTAACATACCCCTCCGGACGGACTGCGGACAACCTTTGCCTTCATTTGCGGCCAAACTTCCCCGAAAATCGAGGCCAAAACTGCCCATTTTGCGGCCAAACCTTCCTAGACGTCACACCTGATGATCCGTACAGGAAAGTTCGGTCGCAAAATGTGTGTGCGCGGCCAAACTTGAGGCAGAAATCCGAGTATCGGCAATAAGATAACGACCTTCGACAATCGGCCGGAAGGGCTAAAGTTTGACCGCAGAGCGCCGAGAGCAATAGCTGAACAGTGCAGGAAAGTTTGGCCGCAGAATTTGAGTCTGCACAAATGACTCTACCTCCGACGGCGGATGCCAAATGTCTGCCGCCGGATGAAACGGGCAGGCGGGCAGCCGCCGATCACGATCCAAAGGGAGCTACGGCTTCGAACACCCGGCGCGAGATCGTCGCACTCATGGGTCACATCGCCGTCTTGAAGTATCCCGGGCCAAGCTCGCGCGCCAACGGCGCGTCGACGCGCAAAACACTGCTTGTGTCGCCATCCAGTGAGGCCCCGAGCGAAATAAGATGGTCCAGCCAACGCAATTTCTTCTCGATGCCGGTGGTCAAGGGATCATCCGTGATCTCGACGGTCGCGCGCAGGAGTTTCACGCCCGCACCGAAGCTCGCAGCGAGGTTGTACGGATCGACGCGGTCAACTGTCGTTGGATCGTTTGGATCGCGGAAGCGGACGAGTAGCGCGAGATTAGCGATCGGTACCTCGCCTTTGGGCTTCGCCCTGTTGAGGGCGTCGATAAATAGCGCGATAGCCAGGTCACCGCTGCCGTAGGACTGCTGCGCCGCTCGCGCACGTAAATCAGAGAAAACCGTAAACTCGTAGCCACCAGGACTATCGCTACCCTTGCGAGACAGGTCCCTAGTGAGGAGCGCGAACATGAAGCCGCGGACGCCAAGGTCGACCATAGTCGCCTCGCCGCGCATGCTTGGCAGGAGCATATGACCCGACAAGCCTCCCCACCATCCATCCTGAAATTGCGTTACATGCTCCGTAACGCTAGATCCGGACACGGTTCCGTCTGGGGTCTCAACGTTCAGCGTCAAACGTTCGCGGAACCGCCGCGCCGGCGTATTGCACCCCGCCAACGGCGCGACGCCGACGGCCGTCGCCAAGCCAAGGAACCATCGCCGGCTCATGTAGCGCCGTCGTTGTCGCAAGCTCGCGGATTTCATGTCGATCCGGTCACCACTGCGCTCGCGAGCGCATCGAGCGCCTCCACCATGACCACTCCGATGCCGCCGCGCTGCGTTGCGCTGTTTTTGTCATGCAAAATCATATTCGTAATTTGTGAAATAAAAGTTGAGTGGCGCGGACAATGTCACTCTGCTCCGGAGAAAAGGCTCCGGCTAACATACCCCTCCGGACGGACTGCGGACAACCTTTGCCTTCATTTGCGGCCAAACTTTCCTGAACGTCACACGAGCAGCCAAGCTTGGCCGCTACATGCGCACCGGCGGACACACTTCGCGCAGATATTACGCGGAGTTAGCGCCGGTTTGGCGTCTGTCGAATGTTCGACGGCTTTAAGTCAACCGCGCGCTCGCAAGCGTCTTAGTATTAGGGCGCGGCTCGATGTGTATCTGAGGCGGGCAGGCCCGAACGTCAAGTTCGACCTCTGGACCAGGATATGGTACGAATTCGCGTGCAACGACATTGAGTTCATTGATGGTCGCGACTGTCGAGAAGAAGATCGGAATAACGTCCGAGGTCCGAGGTGCCCTTGGACTGTTCCGTTCGTCCCTAGAACGGCACTACGGTTCCTGGCTTAGAGGATTGTACGTCTTTGGGAGCCGAGCCCGGGACGATGCGCGAATCGAAAGCGACGTTGATGTCGCGATCGTTCTCGACGGCGAAGTGCGCGATAGATTGAAGGAGCGGTCGAACATTGCCGATCTTGCCTACGACGCCATCGAAGAGACCGGCGTCCATGATGGCCGGTATCCGAAGCTGAATGGCTCCGCCCGGAAATACACGTGAACCCGCACCTGATCCGAGAGATGAAGCGGGACAACGTGCCGCTGTAGGCGGCCGTCAGTGGTGCGTCTCCTCGATAAGGCGGCAGGGGCTCGACATCCCCAGTTATGAAACCTGAAACTTGCTCGCGCCCTACCGCCCGCCCGCCACGTCGAGAATGGCGCCGGTGACGTAGGAGGCGGCGTCGCTGAGCAGCCAGACGACCGCCTCGGCGACTTCGGTGGCCGTTCCCGGCCGGCCGAGCGGCGTCGTCGCGCCGAGGGTGAACGCGCGATCGGGTTCGCCGCCGCTGGCGTGGATGTCGGTGTCGATCAGGCCCGGCCGGATCGCGTTGACGCGCACGCCTTCGGGCGCCAGTTCCTTGGCGAGGCCGAGCGCCAGCGTGTCGATCGCGCCCTTCGAGCCGGCGTAATCGACGTACAGGTTTGGCGAGCCGAGCCTCGCCGCGGCGGAGGATATGAGCACGATGGCGCCGCCGGCGCCGCCCAGACCCCGCGACATCCGCCGCGCCGCCTCGCGCGCGGTCAGGTAGGCCCCGAACACATTGATCTCGAACACTTTGCGCATCCGCTCGGCGCTCATGTCGACGAGCCGCGCGGCGGGCGCGACGATGCCGGCGTTGGCGACGACGCCGCGAAGGGGCCCGAGCGCGCGGGTCGCGCCCTCGAAGATCGAGGCGACGTCGTCCTCGTCGGCGACATCGCCGCGCAGCGCCACCGCCTTGCCTCCGGCGCGCGCGATCTCCTCGACGACTTCATGGGCCGCGGTCTCGTCGCGCACGTAATTGACGCCGACGGACCAGCCGCGCGCGCAGGCAAGCAGCGCCGCGGCGCGCCCGATGCCGCGCGAGGCGCCGGTGATGAGGATCGCGTTGTTGTCTGTCATTGCGCGACCTTAGCTACCCCGCCCGGCTCCGCGCAAGCGGCGCGCCCGAGGCCGCCGCGCGGATCGCCTGGATATTCGCGGCGTAGGCGGCCGGGTCGCCCTTGAACACGCCCGATCCCACGACGAGGACGTTCGCCCCCGCCCCGACCACCAGCGGCGCGGTCTCCGGCGTCATGCCGCCGTCGGTCTCGATATCGATCCTGCGACCGCCGATCATGCGTTTGATGCGCGCGATCTTTTCGACGATCGCCGGAATGAACGCCTGACCGCCGAAGCCGGGGTTGACCGTCATGACGAGAATAAGATCGACCCGATCGAGCACGTATTCGATCGCCTCTTCCGGCGTCGCGGGATTGAGCGAGACGCCCGCCTTCTTGCCGAGCGCGCGGATCGCCTGCAACGTGCGGTCGAGGTGCTTGCAGGCCTCGACATGGACAGTGATGTGGTCCGCCCCCGCCTCGGCGAAAGCCTCGAGATAGGGGTCGGCCGGCTCGATCATCAGATGGCAGTCGAAGATCTTGTCCGAATGCGGGCGCAGCGCGGAGACGACCGGCGGACCGAAGGTGATGTTGGGAACGAAATGCCCGTCCATAACGTCGAGATGGATCCAATCCGCGCCGGCGGCGACGACGTCGGTCACCTCCTGCCCGAGCTTGGAAAAGTCGGCCGACAGAATCGACGGCGCGATGAGAACCGGTGACGTCATGCGCGCTTCTCCTCTTGCTGGGCCTCGTGGCTATTGCCGCTGGTCCTCGCCTACCACGCCCGAAAGACGCGCGTCACCTTTTGCAGGAAGCGCGCGCGTTGCGGCGCCGTGGTGAAGTTCATGTCGTAGTGCGCGACATACTCGAAGCGCCCCTCTCGGGCCATCACCCCGCCGATGTTGTGGCGGACGAAGCGACGCGGCGGATCGCCCTTCCGCGCAACATGGCGGCGGGCCTCGCCGTAGGTGCAAACCGCGGCGAGCCGCTTGATGTTCGAAAGCGTCGGGTGAAAGAGGTTGTTCGCGACGATCTTGAACGCGACGCCGGGAAGAAAGACGCGCTCGAAAAAGCCGTCCAGGATCGCGGGGAGGCCGTCGAACCAGACGGGGAAGACCAGCACGAGAGCCTCGGCCGCAAGAACCCGCTCGACATAGGGGACGACCTCCGCGCGATTCTTCGAGACATCGACGTAGTTGTGGAGGGTGTCGCGCGATAGCGCCGGATCGAATTTTTCAGCGTAGAGGTCGAGATCGTCGACCTCATGGCCGCCGGCGCGCAAAGTCTCGACGACCCGCCGGTGCAGGGCGGCGCCGAAGCTGGTCTCCAAGGGGTGCGCGAAGAGGACGAGGACGCGCATCTATCAGGTCCCTGCTCCGGCGGAGCTCCACGGTCTGGCGCGCCGGGGGCGCTCGGGCGCGACGAGACGTTCGACCCGCCTCGGTTCGGTCAGCAGGCCGAGAACCCGATCCTCGATCATCCGATCCGCCTTGGTGACGCGCTCACGAAGATGCAGGTATTCGAGCCAGGACTCGATCAGAAACGCCTCGACGAAGCGGTCCTGAACGGCGGAATCTTCGAAGACCCGCCAGGCGAACGCGCCGTCGCGTTTGCGCTCACGCCCAACCTCGTCGAGCGCAATGAGAAACTCGGAGCGGTTCTTCGCCTCGACCCGGTATTCAACGGTCACCATGACCGGTCCTTGATCGTTCTCGACCTTCCAGCCGAACTTCAGAACTGGCCAGTGCATTGAAGGGGTGAGGTCGATTCCGGCAGCGGTCTGCAACTTCCAGCGCCAAGTCAGGGGGATGGCGAGAATCGCGCCGGCCGCCGCCAGGAAAAGCGCCATCGGAATGCTGGCAACGGCCGCAAGTTCGCCCCACACCGCGCTGGAGAATGTCGTCGCGCCGAAAATGACGGTCAGCAAGATCGCCAGCCCGCGTCCCCTGACCCAGTCGGGAAGCGCGTCCTGGGCGGACACGTAGAGGGTAGCAAGAATGACGACCCACGACCCGCCGGCGACGACGCTGGCGCAAAGAGCGACTAAGGGCTCCCGCGCCAGCCCAAAGAGGACGAGAGCGATCGCCGTTCCCACCGTCCCGACCGCGACGACGCGATCCGGCCCGAGCCTGCGCTTGAGCCAGTTGAGCGCGAAGGAGCCGCCGATCGCGCCGACGCTGATCGCGCAAAGCAGAATGCCGTACATTTCCGGCCCCTCGGACATCCGCTGGCGAGCGATGACCGGGAGAACCGCCAAATAAGCGCTGGCGAAGGGATAAACCGCGACGGTGCGGACCAATGTCGCGCGCAGATGAGGATTGTTGGCCGCATGGCGAAGGCCGGTGCGTATCGCGCTGGTCAACCGCTCCGCCGGCAAGGTCTCGCCGCTCCGGTGGGGCGCGCGCCACCAAAGCAGTCCCGCGGCCGCCGCCAGGTTGACGGCGGCGAAGACCCAGAACGGGGCCGACAGACCCAACGCGGCGATCGCAAGACCCCCGAGGGGAGGGCCGACGGCGCGGCTCAGATTGTAGCCGATGGTGTTGGCGGCGGTGGCGCTATCCAGTTCCGACCTCGGCACGAGAAGCGGAATGATCGACAGCCACGCCGGCGCGTTCAGCGCCCAGGCCACGCTCAAGATGAAAGTCGTCACCAGCAACGCGACGGGCGTCGCCATGCCCAGGTACACGACCGAAGCAAAGACGGTCATCAGTGCGGCAATAACGACCGAGTTGGCGACGAGAAAACGCCGGGCGTCGATGATGTCTGCGAGCGCGCCAGCCGGCAGGGTGAACAGAAACATCGGCAGACTTCCGGCCACCTGCACCATCGAAACGGCAAACGGGTCCGGGTTCAAACTCGTCATCAGCCAACCCGACGCGGTGTCGTTAATCGCGATCCCGATCAGGGCGAGCGTGTTGGCGGTCCAAACGACGGCGAAAGCAGGGTGACTGAAGGCCCCCCCTGGGGATTGGCCGGGCTCGATTGCAGTCGCTACCGGATTCGGGTCCATGCTCACGCCAATCTCGGCGTCTTCCGCCGACCGCCGAGTCGCCCGCGCTTCGACCGGCTGGGCTCCCGCAGGACGATCCCGGTCCCCGCGCTTACGACCCCCCTTTGCTGGCGTCAATGTGAGGGGTCCGAATTCTCGATCAATGCGACAACAGCGCGAATCGATCCCACCGCATCAACAAATCTTTCGTCACGCCGCCAAAAACCCATTCCCGCAGACTGCCGTGTCCGAACGCTCCCGCGACCAGCAGGTCCGCGCCCTGCGCCTGCGCGATCGCCGTCAGCTCGCCCACCTCGTCGCCCGTCGAGGGCGCCGCGATGGGCTCCGCAACGACCCCATGGCGATCGAGCCACGCGACGACATCCTCGAGATGAAAACGCGTCGCCTCCAACTCGGCTTCGCCGACGGTCGCGACGACCGCCACGCTGGCCGCGGCTTTCAGCAGCGGCAGAGCGTCGAGGATGGCGCGGCGCGACTCCGGCGCCTCTTTCCAGGCGACGACAGCGCGGCCGAACGCGAAATGCCGCAGCGCCGCCGGCGCCACGAGAACGGGTCGCCCGGCCCGCATTACGAGATCGCCGACATCGAAGCCGGTCGAGGGATCGGACAACGAACCGCCGCGATCGAACTCGGTTATGACGAGGTCGGCGCTTCGCGCCTCGTTCGCGATGTACTCGGACAAGCGGCCGAACTCCATCTTCGCACGCCAGTGCAGGTCCCTCGCGCGTCCGATAAGGGCATTGCGAAATACGGCCTCCAGACTCTCGGCCTCGTCCTCGAATCCCTCCTCGTCTTGCGCGATGAGTTCCTCGGGAACCCGGCCGGCGCTGAACATGAATTGCATCGGCTGCCGAGTTGCGACGCCGATCACGCTGGCCTGAAATCGCTCCGCCAGCGCCGCCGTAACCCCGAGAAGAGCGGCGTTCGAACGCCCGAGCCGCAAACACGCCATCAAGGCCGAAAAGGTCACAGCCAAGCTCTCATCATGCGGAATCGGTCCGGAGTTCCGAGGGATCGGCGGCGAAACATGTGCGCCACGGCCGGCCTCGGCGAATTGATCTGCGTCAACGATCCATCTCCTCGCGTGGGCGGCGCCGCGAAGTTGACGCGAACCGAGCCGGGCGGCTACAGGTTTCCAGCCTAGCCTTGACGCAGGCGAGGATTTGAAAAATGTCCGCAAAAGTCAACGCCACGTTGGTTGAACAATCCGCGAGCCTGCGCGGCGCCGATCTCGATCCGGCGGCGCCGAGCGACGCCGAGGCGGAGACCGCCTTTCGCGACATCCTTCGCTGGATTGGCGAGGATCCCGATCGAGACGGCCTGCGGGACACGCCGAAGCGGCTCGTCCGGGCGTTTCGCGAGTACTTCTGCGGATACGACGAGGAGCCGGAAGACGTTCTCAGAAAGACGTTCGAAGAGGTCGACGGCTACGACGAGATGATCGTGCTGCGCGGCGTTCCCTTTGAAAGTCACTGCGAGCACCACGTCGCGCCCATCATCGGACGCGCCTGGGTCGGCTACGTCCCCGGCCGACGCGTCGTCGGCATCTCGAAACTGGCCCGCGTCGTCGAGATTTACTCGAAGCGCCTTCAAATCCAGGAGCGGCTGACGGCGCAGATCGCCAACACGATCGAGAGCGTGCTTCAGCCGCGCGGCGTCGCCGTCGTGATCAAGGCGGCGCATCATTGCATGATGAGCCGCGGCATCCGCAAGCGGGGAACGGATCTCGTGACCAGCCGAATGCTTGGCTGCTTCCGCGATCAGCCCATGACCCGCGGGGAGTTCCTGTCGCTGGTCAACTCGGAGGCGGAAGCCTGACCCGTCACGGCGTCTTCGGCGCGTCGACGTCCCGCTCGAGCGTCTGAAACGCCTTGAGAATCGCCGCGCGCGACTTCGCGTCCTGGATGTAGAGGTCGGTCCAGTCCTTCGATGATTTGGCGCCCATATAGTCGGACTGAATGCATTTCCCGGACTTGCAATTGAAGATGATCCCGATTGCGGGATCGCCGTCGATGGTGAATGCGGAACTGTCGCGTCGCTCCGACACCTCGACCTCGTCGAACCAAAACACTGCCTCATGCGCGCCTTGAGCCGTCAGGGCATTGTTGTTGTATTCGAAAATCGCCTCGTCCATCGACGTGCGGAGCCGATGCGTCGCCTTGTCGCGTTCGAAGCGAATCGTCTTCATGATCCACTGCGTCTCGACGCTGCTGCCATTCGAGCGATATCTCGGGTTGGCCGCGGTCGCGATGGGAAGATATCGCATCAGAAAGGCCTCCGCCTCCTCCACCGAGGCGAATTCAGGATTTTCCGTCAGAGATCGCGCTCCATCCGACATCGAAACCTCCATTCCGACTTCGCTATGCGCCAGTCCCAAAGGAAGCATCGCCGCCATACCAGCCGAAACGCTCCACAGAACCGCGAGACGAGGGCCAGTCCAGCGTTTCATTCGGCAAAGGGTCTCCGTCTCGAGCGGCGCGGGCGCCATCCGGGGGTCTGGAGCCCGCGGACGGATACACCATATTATAGCAAATTCGAGCCTCGTCGACCGCCGGTTCCCATATGCGCCGGGCGCGAGGGCGCGTCGCCGAGAGGTTGGACGGCGCAAAATTGTGCTAAGTTTGCGTCCCCATCGCCTGCTAGCGTCAATCACGTTCCATTGAGGCAACTTGAAAGCGCCGTCCGGCGGAGCCATCTGTGCGATCCCAAAAGTTTCGAGTCGTCCCCGGGGGACGACTCGGGGAGACTGACTTGAGCGCCGAACTCGATGCCTCCGACTACGCTCGGACCCGCTGGGGTCCTTTCGACAGTCCGGCCTTCACCATCATTTTGATCGCCAGCACAGTCGCCAACATCGGCATCGCGATCTTCGATACCTCCTCGGCATGGTTGATGACCAGCCTCAACGCCGACCCCATGGCCGTGTCGACCGTGCAGATCGCGACGACGCTGCCGATGTTTCTTTTGACCTTGCCCGCCGGAGCGCTGGCGGACATCGTCGACGCGCGCCGGTTGTTGATTGCCGTCGAGATCGCCGTCACCGTCGTGTCCGCCGCCTTCGCCGCGCTGGTGTCCTCCGGCCTCGAGACGCCGATCGCCTTGTTGGCGACGACCTTCATGCTCGGCGTGGGCGGCGCATTGGCCGCCCCGGCCTGGCTCAAGATCACCCCGCTCCTGGTGTCCACGCGCAACCTTGGCGGCGCGGTGGCGGCCAATGGCGCGGCTTACAACCTCAGCCGAGCCATCGGGCCGACGCTCGGCGGCTTCGCCATCGGCGGCCTCGGCATCGAATCGCCTTTTTGGGTCTTCAGCGCCAGCAATCTCGGCCTAATCGCCGCCTTGATGTGGTGGCGTGCGCCGCGCAAGGTCGCTGAAAGCCTGCCGGCCGAGCGTCTGACGAGCGCGATCCGAACCGGCCTTCGCTACGCCGCAAACAATCGCTTCTTCGGCGCGACGATGATTCGCGCGATCGCGTTCTTTCCGTTCGCCAGCGCCTATTGGGCGTTGCTGCCTCTCGTCGCGCGCAGTCAGATGAACAACGGACCTGAGGTCTATGGCGCGTTGCTGGGCGCCATCGGTCTCGGCGCCATTGGCAGTTCCTTCGCACTGAACTGGCTGAAGGCCGAACTCGGGCCCGACCGTCTTATGATTCTGGGATCGCTGGGCAGCGCCTTGGCTCTCGTCCTGTTCGCGTTCGCTCGCGAACCGGGCATCGCTTTCCTCGCCAGCCTCATCGCGGGCGCTTCGTGGATCGTCGTGATGGCCTGCCTGTTCGTTTCCGTCCAGGTCGCCCTGCCCGATTGGGTTCGCGGTCGCGGGCTTGCGATCTTCCTCACCGTACACTTCGGCGCGATGACGCTGGGAAGCGCGATCTGGGGCCGGGTCGCCAGCGACGAGGGGCTTTCCATCGCGCTTCTCGCGGCCGCCGCCGGGACCCTGCTGGCCATCCCGCTAGCCTGGCGCTGGAAGCTCCAGGCTGCCGCCGGGCTCGATCTTTCCCCGTCGATGCATTGGCGCACGCCCGTCTTCGCGCGACCGGTGGAACCGGACCAAGGGCCGGTCCTCGTCACCGTCGAATATCGCGTCGCCAAGGACAATTGCGCCGCTTTTCTCGGCGCGATCGACGAGATCGGACGCGAGCGCAAGCGCGACGGCGCCTTCGCGTGGGGCATCTTCGAGGACGCCGCCGAAAGCGGGCGCTTCCTCGAGACGTTCCTGATCGAATCCTGGTTGGAGTTGAGACATTTGCGCGAGCGTGTGACAAATGCCGACCGAATGCTGGAGGAAGAAATCCGGGAACTGCTCGCCGAACCGGCCAAAGTCACCATCCTGACAGCTTCCGCGCGGACGCGCCGCTCCGGCAGGAGACCCCAGTTCAAGCTGCAAGCGCCGACAACGCCGTCGATTTAGTGAATGAGATCCGTCGCTTCGTCTTTGAGCGAGCCGTCCGGTGGTAGAAGCGCAACTCGTCCGCGATTTCAGACCAGATCGAGACGCACTTTGCGCCCGAGCATTTCGGCGGCGCGCTGGAGTGTGGCGAGGGTCACGTTTCCGTCGGTCGGATCGAGGAGGCGCGCGATTTGGCTGCGACTCGTCCCCATACGTTCGGCAAGGCGCTTACGCGAAAGCTTCTGGTCTTTCATCGCCTGCTCGATCTGCCAAGCGAGCACCTCTTTGATGGCGACTGCCTGGAAGGCCTCGCGCGTCCCTTGCTCGCCGAGAAACTCGTCGAGGGTCGTCAATCCTTCCGTGCTGCGCAGCTTTTTCGTCGCGCTCATCTTGGCTCCCATCGGAATTCTCGTTTGCGCCTGCGCGCCGTCGCCAATTCGGCCGAAGGCGTCTTTTGGGTCTTCTTGATGATCCCATGCAGAGCCAGAATTCGGCCCTCGGAGACGCAAATAAACACTCGAGCAATGCGATTGCTCGTCAACGAGCTTCGCACTTCCCAAAGCCCGTCGCCCAAAGGGCGGCACAATGGCATCCCAACAGGCCAACGAAACTGGACGCGCATGAGGTCCTGGCCAACAATGGTGCGATCGTCTTCATTCAAGTCGCGCAGCCAGTCCCGGACCACCTCAATGCCGGCGTCGGTCCGATAGAACACAACGGGAAGCTTGCGCGGCGATCCGTTCATGCTTCCTCATGCGAGCTGCATGTACCATATATTGTCCACAAAGAGCAAGAAGGGTCCGCCGCTTCCTTGCCACCGAAGGCCCAACCGATGCGGCCTTCTCGAGGACCGCGACTTCACGACCGCGCGCGGGAAGCCCCCACTCCGGGATCGTCCCCAGTCGTCATCCACCGAGCCATAAGCGCGTCGACCTCGCGGGTCTCGCAGACCCTGGCGAAGCGGGCCGTCACGCCCAGTTTCGAGAAGACCTCGGCGAGGTACGATCCGGCCGGCGGCCGGGCCGAGCGGTCGTAACCGGAACGCGCGATCAATTCGCTCCACAGATGGAGGAACGTAGCTTCAGTCACGGCGTCGGCGACCTCGTCGCGATAGGCGGGCAAGAACAGCTTCCAGAAGCTGTCGGGATCGATGGGATAGAAATGGACGAACGCGCGCGCGTGGCGGTCGATCCCGTTCCGCGTCGCGATCTCGGTCAGCAGAAACGGACCGATGGCCCCCCAGCCCTGATCGACGTCGACGGCGCTCTCGGATTTCGCAATGAGTTCGTTCAGCGTACGATCGTCGGAGGGCAATTTCAGCACGGCGTTGTTGACGACGGACTTGCCGCGAACCTCCGACTGGCGACCGAAGACGATGGCGTCCTCGGCGAACTCGGGCCTGCGCAGGCAGAGAATGTCCGAATCGACCCAGCAGCAGCCGGTTTCGCGGATCATTCGATAGCGAAACATGTCGGCGAATGTGGCGATCGAAGGCTGTCCCGCAACGATATAGCGCGAAAGCAGCGACTCGTCGGGGCAAATGGCGCGCGCGTCCGCCAATTCCACGCCAGGCGGCGTTTCGAGCCGGTCGTCGTAGCTGTAGACGCGCAGGCCCGCGCCGAAGTGCGGGAAGGAGGCCATGCAGCCGTAGGTGAGCGCGTCGAGGCGACCGTGCCAGAACGTCGCGAATTCCGGCGCCGCGCCGCCATGACGCGCGCTCACCGGCGGGTCTCCCGCGCCCTCACAGGATCCGGCCCAGGACGTTGCGGTTATCGTCTTCCCAATCCCCGAAGAACGTCTCGGTGGTCAGGAACCCGCGTGAGATGAACTCCGAATAGACGTCGAAGATCCAGCTCGCGTTGATGTCGTCGAGCAGTAGATGCTTGCCGCGTCCGCCTCGCGCCAGCAGCAGGCAATTGGCGATGTCGGCGCGGCAGAGGTCGTCGGTGTGGCCGCCGTCGACGTGAAAAATGTCGAAATCCAGATCGGCGCGGCTGGCGGCGAGATAGGGCAGCACTTCGCGCGAATCTCCGGGCCAGAAATGGACGCGGCCGGGAAATTCGCGGCTCAAATAGTCGACGCACGGCTTCGTGTAGCGATGGACGTCGAGGTCGACGCCGTAATAGGTCAACGACGGGTTGCCGGAGAGGGCGAGCAGCGCGCTGTGCCCGGCGTTGACGCCGATTTCCAGTAGATGTCGCTTGAAGCGCGTCGCGCGCCACATGTTTCGTCGAGCGGGCGCCAAATTGGCGGTCGGCGGACTGCCGGTGAAACTGCTGTCCTCGTCCCAATAGAAGATGTTGCCCTCCAACGTCTCGTTCGCGTCGCTGACGTAACGGTTCAATTCGTTCAGCCTTCGCACGAAATTGGCCGACAGAACTTCCGACCCGTCCCGGTGATCGATCGAGTAGTCGGGAATTTCGGCAGGCGGCACCGGCTTTCCCGGAAGGAGCTTTCGGCCGTTCATCAAGACGTTGTCCCCAAGTCTGAAGGTGGGAAAACCAGGACTTGTTCAGGAAATCGCGGGGAAGCGCAACCCCGCGCGATCGGTCGCCTACCTTGATCTGACGCCGCCATCCCTCTAAGTTTGCAAAAATCCGATCGTCGGGGGGCGATCGATCGAAGCGCTGCGGGGCCTCGGGCGAAAATCGAGGAAATGCGAGGCGCGTTCGGCGCGGCGACCGGCTGCCATCTGGCTACGCTGGCGTCGAACGGCGGCTTGTCGCCTGGCCGCTCCTGAATGTCGCTTCTTTCCGCATCAACCAACGAACTCCAGGGAATCAGCCGTTTATGTCCGCACATTGCCGCATTGAAGGCTACGCGATCGTTTCCGCCGACGGGATGATCGCGGATTCGAACGGACACATGCCGGATATTCTCAAGAACGAGGCCGATCACCGGTTCTTCGAATCGGGATTGAACCGCGTCGATGTCGTCGTTCACGGCCGCAATTCCCACGAATGCCAGTCGAACTCGCCGCATCGGCGCCGGGTGGTCGCGACCCGCAAAATCGCCGCGATCAAGCCCGACCCAGATGACCCGAAATCCGTACTGTGGAACCCCGCCGGCGCGTCGTTCCGGGAAGCCTGCGCTGCGCTGGGACTTTCGAACGGCGCCGCAGCCATCCTCGGGGGCCCGGAGATCTACAGTCTCTTCCTCGAGATCGGTTACGATGAGTTTCACCTCACCATCAATGGCCAAGTCCGGCTTCCCGGCGGCCTGCCGCTCTTCGCGCAAGGCCGCCTAGGACAGTCGCCCGCCGACGTGCTGGCGCAATTCGGTCTGGCGCCCGAAGCGAAATGGACGATGGACGAGGCCAACAGCGTGGTCATGGTCAATTGGCGGCGGCAAGCCCCTTCGTGACGCTCCGTCCGCGGCTCAACCTCACGGCAGTCGCGCGCCGACGATCGCTCGCCAAAATCCGCCGTACGACAGCTCGAATCCGACGATCTTGAATTTCAGATCGACGCCATTCAGCACTTCATAGGCCGAATTGCGGCATATCGACACGATCGCCAGGCCGTTCTTGTTGAGAAAATTCCTTGAGCCGCGCAGGTACGAGCGCGTGATCACCCCGCTCGGATCGCACAGACTGTATTGCTCGATCGCATTTTCCGGCATTTTATCGATCAGCGGCGCATTGAAGATGATCACGTCGTATTTCCGCTTCGGGATTTGCTCGAACATGTCCGACTCGACGATGTCGATCCGCAGCCCGTTCTGCGCCGCATTGTGCTGGATCGCCTCGACGGCGGCGGGCGATATGTCGGACGCTGTTATCGTCGCGTTCCATCTCGCGGCGATGTAAAGAGAAATGGCGCCGCAACCGGCGCCGATCTCCAGCACCGATTTGATTCTCTCGGACTTCATTTCCCGCAAATTGCGAATGAAGAACTCCGAACTCGAATCCGGCGTCGGATGATAGATTCCGGCTGGAGCGTCGATCGTAAGAC
Source organism: uncultured Alphaproteobacteria bacterium (assembly GCA_963813195.1). Classification (GTDB taxonomy): domain Bacteria; phylum Pseudomonadota; class Alphaproteobacteria; order Rhizobiales; family Beijerinckiaceae; genus Roseiarcus. The sequence goes on from CAWEYC010000015.1 coordinate 54,923, forward strand.
CATCGATGACGAACCGCGCTGGCGCCGATTGCCGTTCGATCAGAGCGTTGTGGGGTTGCGCGATATCCATGATCGACGTGTCCACGAGCCCTGAGAGACCCAGCGTATCGAGAACCCTCTCACGCGCTTGTTCTTTGTTTTCGACGTCCATTGCGGGTTCACCTTGACTTTGGCACTGCGCCTCTTGCGCCGCGAGTAGAGCCCTACCCGTTCGCGACGTCCTGCAGAATTGTTACTGTTATGACCGCTAGAGATGCTTCAAGCGCTCTTTGATTTCGGCGCCGCGGCAAGGAGCCGTCACGTCTCGCGCCCTTGCGCACTCTCGTGCCACCGCCGCAGCAGCAGGTACGAGAGAGCGGAGAGCAGCAGATAAATCGTTATGCCAGAGGCGGAAATCAACAGCAACGCCGCGAACATGCGTGGAATGTTGAGCCGAAAGCCGGACTCGACGATGCGATAGGCGAGGCCGGCGCCCTGTCCGGCCGACCCTGCCGCGATTTCGGCGACAATCGCGCCGATCAGCGCGAGTCCGCCGCCGATGCGCAAGCCGGCGAGGAAATAGGGCAGAGCGGAGGGAAGGCGAAGCCATATCAACTGCTGCCAACGCGAAGCGCGATAGAGATGAAAAAGGTCCGTCAGATTGCGATCCGCCGAAGACAGTCCGAGCGTCGTATTGGCGAGAATCGGGAAAAAAGCGACGAGGAAGGCGACGACCAGCACCGCAGTGCTGGAATTCAGGTAAATCAGCAGAAGCGGGGCGATCGCGACGATCGGCGTCACTTGCATCGCCACCGCGAAAGGGAAGAACGCGCGCTCGACCCACCGCCACTGGGCGAAAATGATGGCGACGGCGACACCGCCGACGACCGCCGCCGCGAGGGCCTCGAAGGTGGTGGACAGCGTCACGACCAATGAGCCGGACAGCGTGCTCCAGTCCTTCAGCAGCGTGAGAATGACGAGACTCGGCGCCGGCAGGATGTAGGGCGGGACTCCGTAATATCGCACGACGGCTTCCCACGCGACGAGCCCGAGCGTCAGCGCGAAGAACGGCAGCATATACTCGGTAAATTCGCGTCGATTCATGCCCTCGCGCCCTTGACGCTAGGCGATGCTGTTTCGTCGGGAACCTTGTCCATGGCTCCATGCAGCGCGAGCGACGTCTCGCGGCATTTGTCGGCGTATAAAGGATTCATGCGAAACTCGATGTCGCGCGGCAAAGACGCGCCGACGTCGATCTCGGCGACCGCGCGTCCGGGACGCGGCGCCATGATGACGATGCGGGTCGAGAGATAGACGCTCTCAAACACGGAATGCGTGACGAAAACCACAGTCGCGCGGAGCGAGCATTTCAGCGACACGAGATCGTCGTTGAGCTTCATTCGCGTGATTTCGTCGAGTGCGGCGAAGGGTTCGTCCATCAGCAACACCGCGGGACGCGTGACCAGCGCGCGCGCAATCGAGGCGCGCATCTTCATGCCGCCGGAAAGCTCGCGCGGGTAGGCTCTGGCAAACCCTTTCAAGCCGACCATGTCGAGCGCTTCCTCGACGCGCGAGCACGCCTCGTTCTTGGAAACGCCGGCGAGGCGCAACGGCAGCCAAACGTTCGAGAAAACCGTCCCCCACGGCATCAACGTCGGCTCCTGAAAGACGAAGCTCAACGCTGGGCGCCCGCCGCGCCAATCGATCGCGCCATGCGTCGGTTGGGTAAGGCCCGCCAGGAGCCGCAGGACAGTCGACTTTCCGCAGCCGGAGGGGCCGAGCAGGGACAAAAACTCCCCTTCGTGCACTTCAATGTCGACGCCCCGCAGGGCCTCGACCTTGTTGCCGAATACCTTGTCGACGGCACGCAACGCAACCAGCGGACGTGTCGTGGGGGAAGTGGCCAGCGTAGCGCGCGGCGCCGAGGGTTGGATCAGCGACATGAGAAGGAGACGGCCGCCTCGCCGTCCACAGCAAAGTATCGGAGAATTGGAGACACTGGCCGCGCGGACCGAGCGCCGCCCGTTTCGTCGCATGGATCGACAGAAAATGTCAGAGCATAGCCGAAAGCTTGGGGCACGTTCCCTAACCCGTTCTCATTTCGGGCGCCGTTCAAACCGGACGCCTCGCCCGCGCATTGAACCGTATATGCGGCGACATGCCTCGTCAAATTGACGTGAGCCCAAAGGGATCGCGGCGGCGCCCCGCCCGCGTCTCTTCCCCGGGAGGCGGGAAAGTCAGGGCGGCGGCAATGGCACTTGGCGATAAATCGAGAAACTTGATACAGGTTCCACACCGCCCTTCATTGGCAGCCGCCAGTCATCGCGGCGCCCACCCCTTCGATCGAGCGAGACCTTCATCATGGCGGCCGACTACGTGTCCGAAGACCTGAAACTGCCGAATCTCGATTCTTTGTTTCCCAACATGATCGTCGGCGACAAGGATGCGCTGACTTGGCCCTATTTCCGCAGGGGAATCGATCACAATTGGTACACCGATCGCCGTAACCCGCAGATCGGCTTCATCAATAGGGACGAAGCCTCGGTGCTTTACAGCAATGCGCTCCTGTTCGCCGGTCGGGCCGGCCTTGAAATCGGCGCCTGGCGCGGATGGTCGACGTGCCACCTCGTCGCCGCGGGGCTCGGCTCGCTTCATGTCGTCGAACCCTTGCTGCGCGACGAGGCGTGGCGTCGCGAATTCGCAGCCGCGGTGAATGGCGCCGGCGGCCCCGATCGCGCGATTCTCGTTCCCGGCGAAAGCCCGGACGCCGTCATCAAGCTCGGCCAAAGCGGGGCGCGGTGGTCCTTCGCCTTCATCGACGGGGACCACGACGGACCGGCGCCGACGGCCGACGCACTCGCATGCGAGCCCTATCTCGAGGCGACGGCGATGGTCCTGTTCCACGATCTCGTGTCGCCGCATGTCTCCGCCGCCTTGATCGCGCTGCGCGCAAGGGGCTGGCGGACCATGATCTACCAAACCGCGCAAATTATGGGCGTGGCGTGGCGCGGCGACATCCAACCGGTTCGGCACGTCCCGGATCCGACGCAGACCTGGAGCGTTCCCGAGCACCTCGCCGGCTTAGCGATCAGCCCCATGCCCTGACGGCTGCCCCGCGAAGTCCGGCGACGAACGATCTAACACGCAACGGAGGCAACGATGTTTCGATTCCCGGTTCGTTCATTGCAAGCCGCCTTCGCCCTGGCCACGGCGCTCGCCGCCTCCACGGCGGGATCGGCCACAGCCGACGAAGCCCAAATCCAACGCGGCAAGTACCTGGTGACCATCGCGGGATGCTCAGACTGCCATACGCCAGGAGGGCTGCTCGGCCATTCCGACATGGCGCGCTATCTCGCCGGCTCCGACGTCGGGTTTTCGATTCCCGGCGCCGGCATCTTCATTGGCCAGAACCTGACGCCGGACAAGGAGACCGGCATCGGCGACTGGAGCGCCGATCACATCGTCGCCGCGATTCGCACCGGCAAGACACCGGACGGACGCATGTTGAGCGGGGTGATGCCCTATCCCGCCTACTCCCATCTCACGGACGAAGACGCGCAGGCGGTCGCAGCCTTCCTGAAGAGCCTTCCCGCGGTGAAGAACAAGGTCGTCGGGCCGCTCAAGCCGACGGAGAAGGCGGACGTCTACGTGTCCGTCATTCTCCCGGCCCAGGCGTATAACTCCCTGCCGGCGCCGAAGAAATAGTCCGGGTTTCCTGCGATCGGCGCGCACTCCGGCTCTCGATGGGAAACGGAGCGCGCGTCGGTCCGAATTGCTTACTTCGGCCTCAGATCGACGCCGACGCCCCTGTCGACGAACTGCAGCGTGTAGGCCTTCTTATAATCGGTGTCAGCCTTGACGATCCCGACCTTGACCATTTTGTCGAAGAAATCCTTCCACCGCGCGTCGGTCATCGCGCCGATGCCCAGCTTGATCGCATCGCCCGAGTTGACGATGCCGTATTCCTTCATCTTGGCGATCGAATAGGCGATCTGGTCGTCGGTCAGTTCGGGGTTTTCCTTTTTCATCATCTCGTTGGCTTTTTTGTTGTCGCCATAGAGATAATGATACCAACCGATCGCCGAGGCGTCGACGAAACGCTGCACCATATCGGGCCGCGTCGCCACGATGTCGCGGCGCGTCTCGATCAAAGTGGAGTAGGTCGAATAGCCGTAATCCGCGAGCAGGAAAACGTTGGGAGTGAAGCCGCCCTCTTTCTCCACCGCATAGGGCTCCGAGGTCAGGTAGCCCTGCTGGATCGAATGCTTGTCGGCGATGAACGGCGCTGAGTTGTAGTTGTAGGGTTTGACGTTCTCGTCCTTGAATCCGTAGGCCATGCGCATCCAGGCGTAGAATGTGTTGAGCGCGCCGCTGCTGGCGAACACGGTCGCCTTGGGCAGGTCTGTCCATTTGTCCAGCCCGACCCCCGGATGCGACATGAAGATTTGCGGGTCCTTCTGGAAATCGGCGGCGACGGCGACGGTCGGGATGTTCTGTTCGACTGACAGAAAATCGCCGATCGTGTCGCCGCCCATGAAGAATTCGATCTTTCCCGCGACGAGAAGCATGCCGCCGTTCGACTGGGGGCCGCCCTGCAGGATCGTCACGTCGAGCCCGTACTTGGCGTAGGTGCCGTCGACGAGCGCTTGATAATAGCCGCCGTGCTCGGCGGTCGCGAGCCAATTGGTGCCGAACGTCACTTTATCGAGCGCGAGCGCGGGACTCGCGCAAGTCAGCGCGAGGGCGAATACGGATGCAACGGCAGCACGCATGAAATTCTCCAGATTTCATTACCGTCGAGAGCTTTGCGCGCGTTCCGATTGCCGGACGGATCCGCGTTCGATTTCAATCGGACTTTCGCCCAACTCGCCCCCAACCTCCCTAGTCTCAACAGCATAGGAGAAGCCGGCGCACGGGTCGACTTTGAAATTAACCTCGAGCGCAGGCGCGGAGAAAAAGGTTTACAGCACCTAGACCCGCGCCGAGAATGCGCGGCATGCGTTTATGGATCAAAGACCCGCTCGCAATTCTTGCCGAGGGCGCGGAACGCGGGTTCGTCGTCGAGGGGACGCGCATCGTCGAACTCGTCGGCCGCGGCAGGACCCCCGCCGCTCCCGTCGAGGCGACCTTCGAGGCGTCGCGCCATGTCGTCCTGCCCGGCCTCGTCAACACCCATCATCATTTCTACCAGACCCTGACGCGCGCGCATCCGGCTGGCTTCGGCAAAGAGCTGGTTCCGTGGCTCGTGGCGATGGAACGCGTCTGGGCGCGCACGAAGCCAGAGCATTTGCGCGTCGCCGTCCGCCTCGCCTTGACCGAGTTGATGCTGTCGGGCTGCACCACCACGGCCGACCATCACAATCTGTTCCCGGCCGCGCTGGAACACGCGATCGACATCGAAGTCGAGGAGGCGCGCACGATCGGCCTGCGCATGACGGTGACGCGCGGCTCGATGGGGCTGTCGGAAAAGGATGGCGGGCTGCAACCCGACTCGATCGTGCAGGACGCGGACACGATCCTGGCGGACAGCGAGCGCGTGCTGAAGCTGTTCCACGACCCCAGCCCTGGCGCGCAGATCCGCATCGCGCTGGCGCCGTGTTCGCCGCTGGCCGTGCCGCGACGGGTGCTCGCGGAATCCGCGCGGCTCGCCGAGCGCTATGACTGCCAGCTCCATACGCATCTCTGCCAATCTCCGGACGAGGATGTCTATGCGCAAGCGACGTTTGGCATGCGCTCCGTCGACCTTCTCGAGGAGGCGGGTTGGCTGACCCGGCGCGCCTGGGTGGCGCACGGCATCCATTTCACTGCCGACGAGATCGGCCGCCTGGGTCGCGCGGGTGTCGGCGTCTGCCATTGCGCGGCCTCCGACATGGCGCTGGCGATGGGCGTCTGTCCGACGAAGGACCTCGAAGCGGCAGGCGCGCCAGTCGGCATCGGGGTCGACGGCTCGGCCTCGAACGATTCTTCCAACGTGATGGAGGCGGTGCGCCATTCCCTGATGCTCGGACGGCTGCGCTACGGCGCGTCCGCGCTCACCCATCGCGACGCGCTGCGCTGGGCGACCGAAGGTTCGGCGCGCTGCTTGGGGCGCGACGACATCGGCCGCATCGCCGTCGGTCTGGAGGCGGATCTGGCGATGTTCACGCTCGACGAGCCACGTTTCAGCGGCGCCCACGATCCGATCGCGGCGCTGGTTCTGTGCGGCGCCAATCGCGCCGATCGCGTAATGGTCGCCGGACGTTGGCGCGTGGTCGACGGCGCGCCGGTCGGCGTCGATCTCAGCGCGCTCGTCGCCGAGCACAAAGCGGCGGCGCTCGCGTTCGCGCCGGTCATTGCCTCGGCGTGACCTAATTCGCATGCCGCGACCGGCGATTTCTGGCGTCTCCCATTATCTCTTTTGAAGTATTATCGCTTTTATTGTGTCATGCGACTGCTATAGAATTGCAGTAGAGTGAATTCTTGATCATGAAGGCCCCGTCAGCTTCGGCAACGACCGATCTCGCCCAGGTGGCCGCCCTTCCCATCCGGGTCGGCGAAGACGGCGGCGCGCAGGTGCTGCTTTTGACGTCGCGTGAGACCAAGCGGTGGATCATCCCCAAGGGCTGGACCATGAAGGGGCGCAAACCCTGGGAAGCCGCCGCTAGGGAGGCGCTTGAAGAAGCGGGCGTCGTCGGTCGACCACACAAGAGGCCGATCGGCAGTTACGTCTACTTCAAGCGTCAGAAAACGCATTTCGACGTCTGCCGCGTCGACGTCTACGTTCTCGCATTCGCCAAGCAGCTCGAAACCTGGCGAGAAATCGGCCAACGCGAGGCGAAGTGGTTTGGATTGGCGGAGGCGTCCGACCTCGTGGAGGAACCCGGGTTGGTCGCGCTGCTCGAGAAGCTCGCCAACGAGGGCGTGGGCAAAAAGAAGCAGAAGCGAATTCGTTCCAAATCGGCTTGAGACGAAGAAAGCACACGCCCTTTCCCTGCATCGCATCGACCGTCGGTCGGCGCGTGACGCGCCTGCGGCGCCGATCGAATGGCGCAGTGCTGCATCAATTTGGCGACTTGGCGTGGACGGTGTTTCCAATATGGAAGATCGCCGGCCTGTAAGGCCATATCGAAATCGTGTGTTTCCGAGATAACACAGCTTGTCATAGTTCTATATAACACATTGATTTCCGGACGCTCTCCGCTCGCCATTGGTTACCGAACCCCAAACACGCCGCTGCGACCGACGAGAATTGGCCCCTTGTTTGCGGCGCAACGGACCATTGATTATCCGTTGTGCCAATGGGGGACTTCCGTGGAAGAGCGTCGCAATGCGCATAGAGGCCGCACGTATCTCGGCGGTCGGGTCTCATTCAATAACCGCTGTTCAACTGCCGACTGCCTGGTGCGGAACTTGTCTCCGAACGGCGCGAAGATCGTTTTCGCGAGTCCCGCGACGATTCCCAGCGAATTCGACCTCACAATCGCTCGGAAGGGCGACAGTCGACGCACCCGCATTGTTTGGCGGGGCGAGTTGGAAGCCGGCGTGATGTTTTTGCCGTCGAACGCCGCGTCAGTCATTCCCATAAGGGCGGCCCGGAGAATCACAAGGCTTGAGGCGGAGCGCGAGACCCTGGCGAGACGCGTCGCTCAGCTCAGCGAGCCGATGTGATGCGGTGGGTCGTCTCTTTCGCGCTCAACCGCCTTTTCATCCTCGCGGTGCTCGCGCTGGTCATGAGCAATTTTTTCCGAACCAGCTGCGGGATCGGAAGTTCCTACGCCGATCAACTCAATCAGTTGTTCGGGTTCGACCAGTTGATCCGCGCTCTCGATCACGATTCGAACTGATCGGCGCCCAGCGTTCGGCTAGCGCGCGTTGCTTTCAGGTCGAATCAAGCCTCAGCCGTCATTGCGAGCAACGCGAAGCAATCCAGACTTGGGGTCTGCGGCAGCGGCTTAGTCTTGTCTGGACGGCGCCCGCTGATCAAGGGTTATTTTCGGCATTGCGCAGGTCGTGGGTGCGGTCATGTCTGGACGGCGCCCGCTGATCAAGGGTTATTTTCGGCATTGCGCAGGTCGTGGGTGCGGTCATGTCTTCGGCCTTTTGCGCGGAGAATAGAGTCCGCCGGCCCTGATGTTGTCCGCTGATCCGTTGCCTCAATCAGAGTAGCGCGCTTAGTGCGCAGACAAAGCCACGGGCTTCGGGATCAATCCGCTTTCCTGCACATCACCTCTTGGTCACCCTCGACTTCTCCTGGCGAAGCTCTTGCTTCGTCCAGCGCCGCCTTGGCTTTTCGTCAGCCTTGGCCGCGAACCTGGCCGGCGCTCCTTACGCCGGAATCTCCCGATAAGTGGTCTTGCCGCGCAGAATCGCGAAGGCGATGCGCGCCATTTTGTTGGCGAGCGCCACGGCGACGAGCTTGAAGGGCTTCTTTTCGATCAGCTTCTTGGCCCACATCCGCAGCGGGTCGGTATGGGGATTGCGGTGAAACAGCACGGCATGCGCGCCCACGACGAGCAATTTGCGCAAATCTCGATTGCCCATCTTCGAGATGCGCCCAAGCCGTTGCTTGCCGCCCGAGGAGTTCTGCTTCGGCGTCAGCCCGAGGAAGGCGGCGAATTCGCGCGGGCCCGCGAAGCTGGACGCATCCTGAACGCTCGCCGCCATCGCCGAGGCGGTGATGGGTCCGAAGCCGGGAATGCTCATCAGCCGGCGCGCCGTTTCGTCCTTCTGGGCCATCTTGGCGATAGCGCGATCGAGCCGCGCAATCGCTTCGTCGAGGTTCCGCAATTGCACCACCAGCGGCGCCAGCGCCTCGGATACGACAAGCGGTATCGTCTCGTCGCCCGCCTCGATGCGATCAGCCAGTTCGCGGGCGTATCGCGGCCCTTGCGCCGCGATCACGCCGATCTCGGTCAAATGGCCTCGCAGCCCATTGATCAGCTGCGTTCGCTGGGAAACCAACATCTCGCGCGCCTTGTGACGCATCATTATGGCTTGGTTCTCCAACGAGCGCACGCCGACAAATCGCATCGAAGGCCGTGTCACCGCCTCGCAAATCGCCGTCGCATCCGCCGCGTCGTTCTTCTGTCGGCGCACATAGGGCTTCACGTAAGCCGGAGGCATCATTCGGGCATCATGCCCAAGCTTGATCAGCTCGCGCGCCCAGTGATGCGCCGACCCGCAGGCCTCGAGCCCCACCAGGCAGGGCGGCAGCGAAGCGAAAAACTCCAGCAGCTTGTTGCGCCTGATCGCCTTGGCCACGACAACGCGCCCTGAAGCATCAATGCAGTGAACCTGAAAAACGTGCTTGGCCAGATCGAGGCCAACGGTCGTGACAGACGAGAAATCGGTGATAGACTTTGCCATGGACGGTGCCCCTTTCAGATGTGTTGCTCAACGACAACCATCTTGGCACAGCTCTCAATCGAGCCAGATGCCGGTGCGGGCGCCGTCCACACCATCAGATAGGGGTCGGGGAGGCTTTTGCCTCCCCGCCCTCCGAACCGTACGGGCGGTTTTCCCGCATACGGCTCTCCAGTTGGTGGTTTCCTCATCGGGACTGTCTCGCTTTGCGCCAGGCTGTGTCCAGGGTGAACAGCCCAGCGGTCGCGAAGAACGCGTTTGGCCAGCGTATCCGGTCATTTCGGCAGTTGCCGCAACCCGGTCGTTTCTCTTGCTTGCGCAGCATCGCGCGCAACCGCCGACGCACGAAGGCGTCGATGTCCGCGAGACCGCAGGTCGCGTGCTTGAAATAGCCGAACCACCCCTTGAGCATGGGATTGAGGGCCGCGATCGTGCGGGCAAGGCTTTGTCCGCTCGTCCGCTTGGTCTTGGCCCTGATCCCGTCCCGGAGGCGTACGAGACTTTTCCTGCGCACGAGCCGGCGCCCGGCCTCGAAGCGGTAGCCGAGGAATTCGAACCCCTGCCCTGCGATCCGGCAATCCCCGACGTGGGTTTTATCCGGATGCAGGGTCAGGCCGTTCTCGTTCACGAAGGCCTGGATCAACGCAAGAGCTTCCTGCGCTTGCTCCATGCTGGCGCACAAAACGACGAAGTCGTCGGCGTATCGAACCATCGACAGGCCGTGGCAGGCCATCAGTTCGTCAAGCGGGTGCAGATAGAGATTCGCCAGCAGCGGGCTGATGACCGCGCCTTGTGGCGTTCCTCCCGCGGGGGTCCATCTCTGGCATTCCGCTATGATTTCCTGACTGAGCCAGCCGCGCACGAGATCGAGAACGCGGCCATCGCTGATCCGCGCCCTCAGTCGTTCCATCAGCCGGTCGTGCGGGATCGTATCGAAGGAAGCAACCACAGACTACCCATCGCCATGATGTTCCGGATTCGGCAACTGTCACCCGCGAACGCCACGTCTTCGAAGGCCAATCGCTAGCAGTTATCAGCGGTGTTCGGCTGTGCGGCATCCTCCTCTTTCTCGTTGTTTTGCCGGACGGCAGCCGAACGCTCATTCCGGCTGAGTGGACCGATTGGAGCCCAGAGGAAGCCGGGCGTGCGCCGATGGAGGCCGCCGAGGATGGCCACCGCGATCTGGGCCGACTCGGCGATTTGCTTCACCTGCGCGAGGTCATCGACGCTCTGAGCGGCCGACTCGTCGAGTTGGCGCAGCGAAAGGAGAGCGGTCATGCAATTGAAACTGGCCTTCCTCGACCCACCAGATCTTCACCCGAACCCATCCCCAACCCCGCCGTTGGCGACGGCTTGGAACCAGCTCGACGAAGCCTCGCGCGTCGCCGCGCTCGAAATCCTCGCACGTCTCATCGCCAGCATGCTCAGGGCCAAGTCGACGAGGGAGGGAAGCGATGAATGAGCGCGCCAAGATCACGGCCAGCCATCTCGCGCGTCAGGCGATCGTCTACCTGCGCCAGTCCAGCGCCGCCCAGGTCGAGAACAATCGCGAGTTGACCGAGCGACAATATGCGCTTGCCGCCAAGGCCCGCGAACTCGGCTGGCCCGCCGATCGCATTATCATCATCGATGAGGACCTCGGTCTGTCCGGCTCCGGATTTGTAGCGCGATCTGGCTTCGCCCGCCTCACCGCCGAAGTCGCGCTCGCCCACATCGGCCTTGTGCTCGGGCTCGAGGTCTCGCGCCTGGCGCGCAACAACGCCGATTGGCATCGTCTCATCGAGCTGGGCGGACTTACCGATACGCTCATCGGCGACGCCGACGGCATCTATCATCCCGCCCTTTTCAACGACCGTCTCCTGCTCGGGCTCAAGGGCGCCATGAGCGAGGCCGAACTGCACGTGCTGCGGGCCCGCCTTAACGGCGGCATCCGCAACAAGGCGGCGCGGGGTGAACTGCGTCGAGGATTGCCGGTCGGCTTCGTCTGGGGCGAGGCCGATGGCGAGGTCCGCTTCCACCCCGACGAGGCTGTCGTCGCCGCCATCCGCAATGTCTTTGCGCGCTTCGCTGAGACCGGCTCGGCGCGCCGCGTTTGGCTGTGGTTCCGTTCGGAAGGACTCACATTCCCTCTGCAGATGCACCAGCGCGCGGAAATCCGCTGGGTCGAGGCCAGCTACACCGCCATCCACCACGTTCTTACAAATCCCGTCTATGCTGGCGCTTACGCATATGGCAAATCACGACGGGAGACGATGCTCAATGCTTCGGGCGCCCGAAAGAAGCGCATCCGAAAACTGCCTCGCTCCGAGTGGCCGGTGCTCATCCCGGACCACCATCCGGGGTTCATCGACTGGAGGACCTATGAGGCCAACCAGGATCGCATCGCCAAGAATACCCGTCCCGGGCCGCACAAAGTGGGCGGCGCCGTGAGGGAAGGCGGCGCACTGTTGCAGGGCTTAGCCACCTGCGGGCATTGCGGACGTCGCTTGCACGCGCACTATCGCGGACGCAGTTCCGCGCCGGGCTATCATTGTCCCGGCAAGATCCTGGTCGAGGGCCGAGGCGTCTATTGCCTCAACGTCGGCGGCATCCAGATTGACGAAGCCGTCGCATGCGCCTTCATCGCCGCCCTCGCGCCAGCAAGGCTCGCCGCCACGGTCGCCGCCGCGGAGCGGCTCGAAGCCGATCACGAGACCTCGCTCAGGCAATGGCGTCTCGGCGTCGAGCGGGCAAGCTACGAAGCGAACCGCGCCGAGCGCCGCTACCTTGCCGTCGATCCCGACAACCGCTTGGTCGCTCGCGGCCTCGAGCGCGAGTGGGAGGAGCGCTTGAGCGCGCTCGAAGTCGCCAAGGCCGAGCTTTCACGCCGTCAAGAGAGGCGTCCACGCGCGCTCTCTCTGGATGAGCGCAACCGTCTGCTGACGCTAGGGCCTGATCTGGCCGCGGTTTGGCATGCCGCAACCACGACGCCACGCGACAGGAAGGAGCTGCTGCGGGCCCTGCTCGAGGAAGTCATTGTCAAAGTCGAGCGCGACAAGGCCGCCGCGCGCCTCACGCTGCGCTGGAAGGGCGGCGCCTTCAATGAGATCGATCTGGCCTTGCCGCACTCGCGGCCGGCCACGATTCGCACCGACGAGGATACGATCGCGCTCGTGCGCCGGCTTGCGGCACTCTATCCCGATGCGGTGATCGCCGGCATCCTCAATCGGCAGGGCCGCACCACGGCATTTGGCCATCGCTTCGAGGCAAACCGCGTTGGAAATCTGCGTCGCCACTGGAATATCCCATGCTTCGAGCCAAGCGCCACGGCCGCTGAAGGCGAGCCGCTGACGATCAAGAAGGCCGCCGATGCGCTCGCCGTCGCCCCATCGACCCTCCATCGCTTACTCAACGCCGGCATCATCCCGGGCGAGCAGCCGACGCCCGGCGCTCCCTGGCGCATCCGATTGACCAAGGACGTCATGGCCCGGTTCAACGCTGACGCCGGCGAGGGCTTCTTGCCTATGCGCGAGGCGATGAAGGCGCTCGGTGTCTCGCGCCAAACCGTGTGGCAGCGTGTCAAGCGCGGCGAGCTCGACGCCGTCCATGTCATGCGCGGCAAGCAAAAGGGACTCCGAATCAAAGTCATAGACCAACAATCCGACCTCTTCGATCGAACCGCATGAACCGGGGGGCATTACGATGCGGTGTACAAGTAGCTCTTCAGATCGGCGTCCACCACGTAGCAGTGGCCCGACTTGACGAGGCCGTCGACGACCCGCAAGGCATCCTTGCAGCCGCGTCCTGGCCGGAAGCCGAAGCTCGCCGGGTGGAACTGCGCCTCCAGGATCGGCTCCATCACGAATTTGAGCGCCGTCTGGGCGATGCGGTCCTTGACCGTGGGCACACCACCAGCGAACTGCACTTTTGTCCAATCGACCTTTGGGATCGGCTGAAGTCGTCCACCCGTTTCATCCGCTGCGTGGGCGCCGGTTTGTCGTCCTGAAGGTCCGGCATGTCTCATACGGTTTCCGGCTGATTGACTCGACGGGTTGTGGATTCCCGTCGGGGATTTCTGCTGATAGATAGAACGGCCATGAATCGCGGGAGGCGGGCATGGCCTACGTTGCCGGTCATCTGAGCGTTGCGGCGTTGGAGGAGCGGTACGAGGCGTGCGAGGACGTGACGTCTTCGCGGCATTTTCAGGCGATCTGGCTATTGGCGAAGGGGCATTCGACCGGCGAGGTGGCGGCGATGACCTCGTTTGGGCGGCGTTGGATCGAACAACTGGTGGAGCGTTACAACGCGCTTGGGCCTGCGGCGATGGGCGATCTGCGTCGCGGCAACGGCGCGTCGGCGAAGGTTCTGAGGCCCGAACTGTTGGAGCGCCTGCGCGCACGTTTGGCGGATCCGCCGCCCGACGGCGGAGTTTGGACGAGCGGCAAGGTCGCGCGCTGGATGGCGGGCGAACTGGGGCTAGCCTCGCTCGCGCCGCAACGCGGCTGGGAGGCGTTGCGGGCGATCGGCTGGTCGATCCAGAAGCCGCGGCCGCGCAACCCGAAAGCGGCGACGCCCGAGGAGCAAGAGGCGTTCAAAAAAAACTCGCCGAAGTCGTCGCCGAGGAAGCGGCGCTCCATCCCGACACGCCGATCGAGGCCTTTGCGACCGACGAACACCGGCTCGGCCTGAAGCCGGTGACCCGCCAGGTCTGGGCGCCGATCGGCGTGCGGCCGACCGCGCACGGCCATCATCGCTTCGAATGGCTGTACGTGACGGCGTTCGTCTCTCCGGCCACGGGCGAAAGTTTCTGGTACGTCTCGAACGGCGTGTCCAAGCCGTTCTTCGAGGCGCTGCTGCAGCTGTTCGCCGAGGAAGCCGGCGCCGGGCGCGAGCGGCGCATCGTGCTGATGCTCGACAACGCCGGCTGGCACGGCGAAGCCGGCCTCGTCGTCCCGGACGGCGTTCGCCTCGTCTTTCAGCCCGCCTACACCCCGGAGGTGCAGCCAGCCGAAACGCTCTGGTCGCTGGTCGACGAACCCGTCGTCAACAAGCACATCCCCACCATCGAGGCCCTTGACGAAATCATCTCCACGCGATGCGCCGCTCTCGCCAGCGAACGCGAAAAGATCAAGAGCCAGGCCGGATTCCATTGGTGGCCGAAAATCGCCAACCCGAGGTGATCACCCGGAAACCGTATCAGGGGTCGAGACGCTGAGCCTGCGTCACGCCGACCTCGGCTCGTTTGCAATGCCGCGTGAATGGACCGACTGGGCGTCTCCCGGCGGCCGGGTTTGTGGCGGGGGCGTCCCCTTGCTCGTCGACGCCTTTGGCCTAGTCGCGCTCGCTGAACTCATCGCATCTCTCAGCAAGGACCATTCCGAGGTTGACCGATGAATCCGAGTTTGATTCATTCGGACAGACGTGTGATTCGGTCCGATGACAATCAAGGATCTTTCCTCCTCAGCGCTGCGCAAACGTCGCAGCCGCATCGTGCGCGACTTGCCGCCGGTCGGGCACGTTCTGCGCGGCACTTTGGTCGAGACATACAAGCGCTGCGGCCGGTCGAACTGCCACTGCGTCGACGGACCCGGACATGGGCCCAAGCGATATCTGTCGATCAGTCAGCCTGGGACGGGCTGCCGACAGCGCAGAGATTATGTGCGGAGCGACCGCTACGAACAGGTCGCCCATTTGATAGCCAACTTCCGCGCGCTGCGCGCTGCGCTCGACGAGATTTGCGCCATCAACACGGAGCTACTGCGACGACGCGAGGAGCTTGGATAAATCGCCATGGACCCGGCGCTCGTCGCTTTCGACTTTGCCAAGGCGGGCGCCATCGTTGCCGACATGGTTGTGTCCTATCTCGCCGCCGGCGCCCCGCCGCTCGATCCGGAGGGGTCCGATGACAATGAGTTCGAAGATTGCCGACCACCATCTGGCGCGGCAAGCCTGCATTTACATCCGTCAGTCGACGATGGGACAGGTCCGCTTCAACCAGGAGAGCACGGAGCGTCAATACAATCTGAGAGCCAAAGCCGAGGCGCTCGGCTGGAAGCCAGAGCAGATCCGCATCCTCGATCGGGATCTGGGCCAATCCGGGAGTGCGACGACCAACCGGGAAGACTTCAAAGCCCTGGTCGGCGAAGTGGCCATGGGGCGGGTTGGCGCGATCTTTTCCTTGGAAGCGTCGCGGCTGGCGCGATCGAACCAGGACTGGCATCGCCTCCTGGAACTGTGCGCCATCACCAGCACGCTCGTGATCGACGAGGATGGTTGCTACAGTCCGGCCGAGTTCAACGATGGGCTTGTATTGGGGATGAAGGGCACGTTCGCGCAAGCGGAGCTGCACATCATCCGCGCGCGCCTCCATGGTGGTAAACTCAACAAGGCCTCCAAAGGCGAACTACGCTTCCCACTGCCGGTCGGATTTGTTTTCGAGGGCGAGAAGATCGTGCTCGATCCGGATCAGGAGGTCCAAGGCGCAGTCCGCACGGTCTTTGATTTGTTCGCCCGAGAGAATACGGCCTTCGGCGTCGTGCGGCGCTTCAATGAACTCGATCTGCGATTCCCGCGTCGCGCGTATGGCGGGGCTTGGGATGGCAAGCTTCTCTGGGGCAGACTGACCCATTCGCGGGTTCTCGGCATCCTGGCCAATCCGTCCTACGCCGGGGCCTATGTGTTTGGCCGACACCAATCGTCCAAGGAGGTAGGATCGTCCGGCGAGATTCGGACACGATCGCGTTTGATGCCACGGGATGCCTGGCGCATCGTGATCCCCGATCACCACGAAGGCTATATCTCCGAGGATCAGTTTACCGTCAACCGGCAACGTCTGAGTGCAAATCGGACGAACGCCGATGGGCTGGCTGGTCCTGCACGAGAGGGTCTTTGCCTTTTGCAGGGCCTGCTGCTGTGCGGGGTTTGCGGACGCCGGCTCGGGGTCCGCTACACCGGGAACGGAGGCATCTACCCGCTCTATCAATGTGTTTGGAAACATCGGGAGGCTTTGGCGTCCCGCGCTTGTTTGACGACGCCCTCAATACCCATTGATCAGGCCGTCAGTGAGCGGCTGGTCGGCGCAATCACGCCGGTGACGATCGAACTCGCTCTGGCGGCGCTCAGCAGTCTGGAAGAACAGGACCGCGACATCGGCGCCCAATGGCGGATGCGGATCGAGCGCGCGCGCTATGATGCCGATCTCGCCGAACGGCGTTACGAGGCGGTCGATCCCATCAACCGGTTGATCGCAGCGACACTCGAAACGCGCTGGAACGACGCGGTGCAGCGCTTGCATGATCTCGAAGCCGAATTGGCCGCCTTCGAACGCAAGACCATGCGGGCCGTCACCGCCGAACAGAAGCGGCAAATTCTTCGGTTGGCCAAAGACTTCCCTCGCCTGTGGTTGGCCACCACCACGACCCCTCGCGATCGCAAGCGCATTCTGCGCTTGTTGGTGCGCGACATCACGGTGGCGAGAGGGACAGAGCCAAAAACCCTCAGAATGCACATTCGCTGGCAAGGCGGCGAAACTGAAACGCTGACCCTCCAGCTCCCGCCGAACAGGGCGGAGGCAGTCCGCTATCCCATGGCCTTCATTGACCGGATCAGGGAGCTGGCAGTCGATCACCATGACGCGGACATCGTCGCCATCCTGCGCGCCGAAGGTCACAAAAACACGACGACCGGTAAGCCAATTGCATTGGGAACGATCAAATGGCTGCGGTACAAACATCGCATTCCATCTCCCCCGCCTCCCGAGGGAACCTTGAACGTTCGCCAGATTCGGGAAAGATATGGCGTCAGCTTGTGGGTCGTCCATTACTGGATCGAACGCGGTATCGTTCCGGCCGTGCACCACAAACGCAACGCTCCCTATGCGATCACGATCGACGCGGCGCTGGATCTGCACCTTCGAAAATGGGTCGTCAACTCAGCTCGTCTTCGCTCAGTATCCCAAACGCAACCTGCATGAGGTGCATTATGGCCGGCGTGTCGGAATCCCCAGAGGTCGCGTCCCGCCCGTTCCCTTTGGAATCTCAACGCGACGGATCGCTGCGGGACGATAGTCGCCCTCCCGCAGCGCTCGCGAAAGCTCCGCCAGATACTCGTCGGCGTGCGCCGCGAACCGTTCGACGCTCTGCTTGTCCACGCCCCCCGCGCCGCCGTTGGCCCGGACTTTCGCCCAAGCCGCCGCCAGCGTCGCCGGTGCGTAGACCTTGTCCATCACACTGTACCAAACCCCTCCTTTGACGCCGTTCTCCAGCGCCGACACCATGCGGCCCGTCCAGACGGAGGCTTCGACCCACGACCAGTCGCGGGCTTCTGCGCCTTGTTTAGCCCTCGGCACTAACGGCGCTTTCCTTGCCGCGTCCATGCGTTCCGCATCCACCTTCCTGCCCGGCCTTCCCTCGGGGTGGTTTGCTGCCCACCCTTTCCGGTTTCGGTACTATGCGGGCTCTGACTCCTCCGCGGCTCACCCCGCCGCAAAGGTCTCTCCGCTTACTCCGCTTCGCCTTCCGCGCATCCCGCTCCCAACCACTTGATGGGCGCGCTCATCGCTTTCATCGCCATCACAGCCTGAGCGCCTCTCAGGGCTTCGCCTCACGATCGCAGGCTCGCCGCACCATCCCGCCGAAACGGATTCGTTATCCTACGGGCTACGCATTCGCCTCCAGTTGCTCCCCACCCCGACTCCCCCGCGTTGGACCAAGTCTCCATCCGCATGAGTTGACGACGCAGTTACTCTCGGCTTCGCACGGTATGGCTCCGCGCGGCGGGGACTCTCACCCCGCTGACAAAGCGTCCTCACGGACGCACGATCGCCACGCTTCGCTCGCGAAGACGGCGGGGCCGGTTCAACCTAAATGCAAGGCGCTTTAAAAGCCCTCGCCGCCGTCGACAGTCAGCGTCTGGCCGACGATGTGGCGCGATTTTTCGCTGGCGAGGAAGATCACGGCCTCGACGACGTCCTGGAGATCGGCGATCCGGCCCGCCGGGATGCGGCCGATCACCGCGTGGTAATCGAGGCGGCCAGACGCGAAATCCGCCATGACGCCTTCGGTGTTGACGTGGCCGGGGGCGACGCCGTTGACGCGGATTCCCTTGGCCGTCCACTCCAAGGCCATCGATCGGGTCAGGCTGTCGAGCGCCGCCTTGGAGGCCGAGTAGAGCCCGCAGCCCGGCGCCGGCCGCGTCCCCGCGATGCTGCTGATGTTGACGATCGCCGCGGTCCGCTTGGCCTCGATGGACCAGCGCGCCAGGGCGCGTGCGCACTGCAAGGGGCCTAGCAGGTTCGTATCGAGAAACCGTCGCGCCGTCTCGGCGCCCGCGTCCAGGAGCGCCACCAGCGCGAAATATGCCGCGTTGTTCACGAGGACGTCGACCGCGCCGAAATGCGCAATGGCCTCGGCGATCAGCTTTTCGCACTGTTCGGGAATGCCGACGTCGACCTGCACCGCCAGGGCGCCGACCTTCGTCTCGCGCGCGATTTCGCCGGCCACGCGCTCGTCCGCCTCGATGTTTCGACCGGCGATGACGACATGCGCGCCGCGCCTGGCGAAGCGCTGAGCGACCGCGCGGCCGATGCCGGCGCTGCCGCCGGTGACCACGACCACCTTCCGCGCGAATTCGTTGTCCGCCGCAGGTTGAGGATCGGGCAAGAAAGGGACCTCCGCGCGGCCTCGGATCAAGTCATCTTTTGGAATCGGTGCGCGGCGGCGCTGATCCGGGAAGCGATCTCGATGTCGAGGTTGGTGATCTTGAAACCCGCGTCATGCGTGCAGAACGAAAACGAGACGCGATTGTAGGAGTTGTGGAACTCCGGGTGGTGGTTCATCACCTCGGCCTCGATCGCCACCTGCACGATGAAGGCGATGGCGTCGCGAAACGTGGCGAACTCGAAGGCCGCTTCGATATTCTGTCCCTTGACCGACCAGTCCTTCAGCTTTTGCAGCGACGACTGAATTTGCGATTCGCTGAGTATCTCGTAATTCGCCATGGCGGGTCTCCTCGTTTGTTCCGGCGCGCGGGAGGGGGAAGGCTATTTGTCCAGGTCGACGATCACTTGTTCGAGCCCGGCCGGCGAAATCCGGATCGAGCTCGTATATGGCTGGCTGAATTCGAGAATCAGGAAGATAGCGCTGGACACGGCGCACGCGCCGAGCGCGAGCGCGGTCAGCGTCGTCGCATTGACGCGCGAAAGCATGCCCAGCCCGCAGAACAGCAGACACGACCACGCCGTCACCGCGATGATGTGCGGCCAGGACACCGGGTTGGTCAATTGCAACGACATGAGCAACCGATATTCGCCGATGAAACCATAATTGCGCCGCGCGTCGCCGAGCAACTGCTTCTGAGCGTCCGTCGCCGGCTGAAGACTGCCGAGGAACGAGCTCATCGATTCCATATTGGCGTAGGACGCCGCATAAGCCTGCTTCGCCGCGTCTTCGTCGCCCCAGAACTGTTCGTGCGCCCAGACCAGGTCGGTTCTCAGCAATTCGCGCGCGTGGTTGGCTTGCGGCCCATATTGCCGCATTTCCAGATCGAACTCCAGCGCCTTGGCGGAGAGCGTCTGCAACTCGGTCTGCTGGGTGTTGAAGACGCCGTAGGCGGTCCAAATCAGGAGCCCGAGGACCAACGCGAGCAACAACGTGACGAGCCCCACGACGCCCCCGATCATGTCGCGCGAGCGATCGGACGTGTGGTGGTCGGCCAAGCGCCGCTGTAGAGACAGCCCGATCCCGCCGCTGGCGAACATCAACGCCGCGACCGAGACGGCGGTTGCAAGGGACGTCATTCTTTTCGTCTCCGTGAGAACCGGGCCGCGCCGGGCGCGAATCGCCGCGCCAATTTAGCACAAGAACATCGGCTATTGGGCCAAGCTCCAGCGCCCAGGGCGCATGTCGATAGCTTTTGAAGATGTCCGGTTTAGGTAGCTTTCTAAATGTCCGTTTTTGGGCTTGCGGCTTTTTCAGCTGCCCTCCTGTGGGCGGGGTGGTCAGGTTCGGGGCCGTTTGGCCCCGGAGCTGTCCAGGCCGTCCACAGGCGTCGTCGCGAAACGGACTTACGCGACGGATTTGCGTGGGTTTGGATCGGCTTCGTCGAGGGTTCCGTCGCGATGATAGCGCGCGATCTGGCGCGGCCCGTGGAACAAGGCGATGGCGCCGTCCCAATATTCGAGCACGCGGATTTTGCTCTTGGCGAAGTGATGTCGATGCCGGCTTGGCGGAATCTGCAAGACATGACCGTCATAGCGGACCGTATTGTCCAGCCCGGCGACGCGCTCCTGCTCGATGCAAAGGATGTTGTCGAGATCGCCGACGAAGGGGATGAAGGCCGAACCTTCCTCGGCCGCGGCGACGGCGAAGCGAGCGTTGTGGTCTTGTTTATAGACCTCGGCCAGCCAGCGGTTGGCCGCCTCGACCGTGGCGATCCCGTTCACCCGCAGCAAGGGCGGCAGGCGCTTTTGCAGCGTATCCCAGAGCCGCTCCATCCGGCCCCGCGCTTGCGGGCTATAGGAGGGAATGTGTTCGATGTTCAGCTGCCGCAGCGCCCGGCCCACCTGTGTCAAATGCGCCTTGTCGACCTTCTCGCCCGCTTTCGGCGTGGTGAAATAATGGCTGCCACGATCGGTGTAGAACGACGAAAACAAGCCGTGCGCGCGGATCGTCTCCGAAAGGCCGCGAAAGCTCGAAGCCGTGCCTTCTTCCTCGCACAGGAAAATCGATGTGATCGCGCTGGTGGCGTCGTCCATCGTCACGATCAGGTCGAGATCGCCACCGGAGGGCAACCAGGCGTGCTTCGAGCCGTCCTGAAACAGCATCATGCCCGGCAGCGCCCGCCGCTCGCGCTTGCGCCGGTGGACGCCGCGCCGAGGCGCCTTCGTCGTCAGCCCGCGCAACTGCAACACGCTCTTCGTCCAGCTGTAGGAACGCATGAACGGCTGGCCGTCGCCCATCGTCTGGCCCCACGCCTGCTCATGGAAGTGCTTGATCGTGAAGTCAAAATACCGCGTCCGAAACGCATCGACCGTCCACGCGATCTCATCCTCGAGAACCCCGCGACCGCTGCGACGGCCGCGCCGGCGGTCCACCAGCCCGTCTTCGCCGCGCTCCTCATAGGCGTCCCGCAAGCGACGAAAATGACGCTCGCTCAGGCCAAGAAGCTCCCCGGCTTCAACGCAACTCAACCGCTTCAAACGATGCGACCTGATCGCATCCAATACACGCGCCATCCGAACCTCCGGCAACATGCGATCTCCCGGTCCAAAAAACCGGACAAATCACTTGCTACCTAATCCGGACATATCGGTTGCTCGCGACACAGCGCCCAGGGCGCATTGACAGGAGAGTTGAGGTCGCCTACGGTGCATACCGACCAGTTGGTATTTGCAATGGCTTCTGCTTCCACCAGCGCCGAAACCCGCAACAGGCTGCTTGACGCCGGGCGCGACGTCATCCGCGCCAAAGGCTATACGGCGACGACGGTGGACGACATCTGCGCCGCGGCGGGCGTGAGCAAGGGCGCCTTCTTCCACCATTTCGAGAGCAAGGAGCGACTGGGGGTCGCGGCCATCGAGCGATTCGAAGCGCGGGCTTCGGCTCTCTTCGGTTCTGCGCACTACGCCGCCGACCCTGACCCCCGCGCGCGCGTTCTCGGCTATGTCGACTTTCGAGCCGCGATGCTGCATGGCGAGGTCGCGCAATACACCTGCCTGATGGGCGCCGCCGTCCAGGAGGTTCACGCCACCCACCCCGAGCTTCGCGCGGCTTGCGATCGGGGGATGAGCGAGCATGTCGCGGAGCTGACGCGCGACATCGAGGCGGCGAAACGGCTCTACGCCCCGGATGCGCCCTGGAGCGCGGAAAGCGTCGGCTATTTCATGCAATCGGTCCTGCAAGGGGCGTTTATCTTCGCCAAGGCGAAGCAAAGCCCGGCTGTCGCCATCGAGAGCCTCGCGCATTTGCGGCGCTATCTCGAAATGCTTCTCGGCCGACCAGAAGCGTCTAACTGTAGGGAGGAGAAGCCATGACCACATCGCCAGTGAAGCTTATCCCCGAGGGAATGCATACCGTGACGCCGCATCTGATTTGCGCCGGCGCGGCGGAGGCGATCGAATTCTACAAGAAGGCGTTTGGCGCGGTGGAAGTCTCGCGCCTGCCGGGACCGCAGGGCAAGCTCATGCACGCCGCGCTCCGCATCGGCGACTCGGCCATCATGCTGGCCGACGAATTTCCCGAATTTGGAGGTTTCGGACCGAAGTCGCTCAAGGGATCGCCCGTCGTCATCCACCTCTATGTCGAGAACGCCGACGAATTCGCTGCGCGAGCCGCGGCGGCGGGAGCGAAGATCACCATGCCGGTCGCCGACATGTTCTGGGGCGACCGCTATGGCCAGTTTGAAGACCCCTTCGGCCATCGCTGGTCGGTCGCGACGCATGTCCGCGAGGTGACTCCCGCCGAGATGCGACAGGCGATGCAGAAGATGCAGCCAGCGCGCGGCTGACATAGCGCCGGGAAACGTCGCGGCGCCAATTCGCGCACCGCGCGGCTTGCGGGGAGGAAGTATCATGAGCGCCACATCCACGCCGAAGTTCCCGCGAACGGCGACGGACGCTGGAATCGCGTACGCCGGCATTCGCGAGACCAGCGAGAGCATTCGCAGGCAGCGCGTCTCGCCAGTCGAGGTCACGCGAACGTGCCTGGCCCGGATTGAAGCGCTCAATCCGCGCGTGAACGCGTTCATCACCGTCTTGGCGGATGAGGCCATCGAGCAGGCGGAGATCGCCGAGGCGGAGATCGAGGCGGGCCGGTGGCGGGGACCTCTGCACGGCATTCCCGTCGGTATCAAGGACATGTTCGACACGGCCGGCGTCCGAACCACGGCGGCGTTCGAGGGCTTCCGCGATCGCATGCCGGCCAGGGACGCCGCCGCCGTGCGCAAGCTCAAGGACGCCGGCGCGATCGTCATCGGCAAGACGAACATGCACAGATTGGCGATGGGCACGACATCGGCGATCAGCGCTTTTGGACCGGTGCACAACCCTTGGAATCGCGACTTTATCGCTGGCGGCTCGTCCGGCGGATCGGCGGCGGCGGTCGCGTCGGGGATGTGTTTCGCGACGCTTGACACCGACGCCATCGGCTCGTGTCGCCTCCCGGCTTCATGCTGCGGCGTGACCGGCTTCAAAGGTACGTACGGGCTCATCAGCAACGAGGGCGTCCTGGCGGGCGAACCGGTCGACGCAACGATCCTGTGGCTGGCGCACGCCGCGATCACGACGCGCGCCGTCGAAGATGCGGCGCTGGTGTTGAACATCCTCGCCGGGCCGGCCAGCGGGTCTCAACAGGGACGCGATTACCTCGCCGCGACCGAAGGCGATGAAGAGTTGCGGATCGGCCTGGTCAGAAGCTCGTCAGCGAGCATGCAGATCACGGCCGCTTTCGACGCGGCGGGCGAAACCCTTGGCAATTTCGGTCCTTTGCGCGAGGTCGCGACGCGCCTCGATAGCCCGGGCTTCGACGTGCGCAACATCGAAGCGGACCGGCAAGCGGTCGCCGGATCGCTGTTCAGACACGTCGATGTCCTGGTTTCGCCCACGACAGCCGCGCCGACCCCAACGATCGCGGACGCCGGCACCAATCCGCTGGCGCTATCGGCCGAGAACACGCTGTTCGCCAATTACTACGGGTTGCCTGCGATCAGCGTGCCCTGCGGCTTCGACCACAACGGCCTGCCCTTGGGATTGCAGATCGTCGGAAAGCCAGGGGACGACCAGACGGTGCTCCGTCTGGCGCGCCGCTTCCAGGCAGCGACCGCGTGGAGCGGCATGCATCCGATCACTTAGCTGGCGGCGACGGCTTCATCGCCGGCCCCGAGGACGCTGTCTCGCACCTGGGCCATGCCCGAGGAGGCTCCATGCCTGAGATGACCTTGGCGTGCGAAGCGCGAGTTCTGCTGACCGGCCTCGCATTCGGCGAGTCGCCGCGCTGGCATGAGAACCGCCTGTGGCTCTGCAATTGGGGCGCGCAGGAGATCGTCGCCGTCGATCTCGGCGCCAGGAGCGAGGTGGTCGCCCGCGTGCCGACGACCATTCCCTTCTCCATTGACTGGCTGCCGGACGGACGCTTGCTGATCGTCTCGGGACGCGAAGGGCTTCTGTTGCAGCGCGCGCCGGACGGCTTGCTGACGCAATACGCTGACCTGAGCGGAATCTCGCCCGTCTGGAACGAACTCGTCGTCGGTGGCCACGGCGCCGCCTATGTCAACGCCAGCGGCTTCGACCTCATGGCGGGCGAAAGCTTCGCGCCCGGGCTCATCGCGCGCGTCGCGCCGGATGGCTCGGTGCGCCAGGTCGCCGACGGCGTCGCCTTTCCCAACGGAATGGCAGTGACTGCCGACAATTCGACGCTGATCGTCGCCGAGTCCTATGGCCGGAAACTCACCGCCTTCGACATCGCGGCCGACGGCGGGCTGTCGAACCGGCGCGTTTGGGCGGACCTCGGCGATGGCGTGCCCGACGGCATCTGCCTCGATGCGGAAGGCGCGGTCTGGTATGCCGACGTGCCCAACAAACGTTGCGTGCGCGTTCGCGAAGGCGGCGAGATCCTGCAGACGGTCGCCGTCGATCGCGGCTGCTTCGCCTGCATGCTCGGAGGGCCGGAGAGGAGAACCCTGTTCGTGCTGGCGGCCGAGTGGCGCGGCCCCGGAAATATGACGGGCGCGGCCAGAACGGGCCACGCGCTGGCCGTCGATGCGCCGGCGCCGGGGGTCGGCTGGCCGTAGGAGCAACTTGCGCGCCGGGTCCGAGATGGGTTCGGTGCCGATCAACATTTAAGCTGATGGGAGCGTCCGTCCCAAAGCGCGCACGATGGCGGCGCGCGGCGCGCGTTCACTCAATGGCGAAAAAATCATATTTTACTATCTTTGCCGCCGTGGTATTGAAGGCCACGATGAGCCGGGCAACGGCTGTCGAGAAATCGAGGAAGCGCGGAGAGCACACACCATGCAGATGAACAACGGGACGTCCTCCTTTTGGAACGGAGCACTTCGTCAACTCGCCCTGCTGGGTACGGTCACGCTATGTCTGGGCTCTCATGCGCAGGCGGCTGACAAAAAGGCGCTCTACTTTGTCGTAAACGGCGCCTCCGACTTCTGGAAGGCCGCAGAGGCCGGCGTCAAGAAGGCGCAGACCGAACTGCCCAATTACACCTTGCAGCTCAAATATCCCGAGCAATCCTCAGCCGCGATCCAGAACCGGCTCATGGACGATCTCATCGCCTCCGGTGCGGCCGGGATCATGGTCAGCTCGGTCGATCCCAAGACGCAGATCGACGAATTGAACCGAATCGCCGGCCAGACCGTGCTTTTCACCACCGACAGCGACGCTCCGAACAGCAAGCGCATCGCCTACATCGGCTCCTCCAACGTCGACGCGGGCAAGCAGGCTGGCGAACTCATGAAGAAGGCTCTGCCCGACGGCGGCAAGTGCATGGGATACGTGGGCTTGCCGGGAGCGGACAACGCGCGCGAGCGCATCGAAGGCATCAAGACCGCGATCGCCGGGACCAAGATTACTCTGGTCGATGTCCGCGCCGACGATATCGATCAGCCGCGCGCCAAACGCAATGTCGAGGACACGCTTACCGCGGACCCGTCCATCAACTGTATGGTCGGCATATATTCCTACAATACGCCGCAGATCTACCAGGCCCTGAAGGAGGCCGGCAAGCTCGGTCAGATCAAAGTGATCGGTTTTGACGAGGACCAAGTGACCCTTGGCGGCGTCAAGGAAGGCTCGATCATCGGCACGGTCGTCCAGCAGCCCTATGAATGGGGCTACCAAGGAATGAAAGATATGGCCAAGTACATCGAAGGCGACAAATCCTTCGTCCCGGCCGATGGCCTCATGATCATTCCGACCAAGATCATCGACAAGAGCAACGTTGATGAATTCTGGGCCGAGCTGAAAGCGCGCCAAGGCAAGAAGTGAGCTCACCGCTTACCTTCGCCGAGGCGGCTTGAGATGACCGGACGCAGGGGCGTTCAGCTCACCTGCGTCCGTTGTCTTCCCAGCGTTTGGGGCCGCATCCTTCTCCCACATTGCGGAGCGCGGCTCTTTCTCTTCAGAATGTAATCGCTATGACTGAGCCGTTCCTGAGGCTGCAATCGATAAGCAAGGTCTACCCGGGCGTCCGCGCATTGAAAGGCGTCAGCTTTGACATCGGCGCAGGCGAGGTGGTTGGGCTTATCGGAGAAAACGGAGCCGGCAAGTCGACATTGATGAAGGTCCTCGGCGGCGTGGTAGGGCCTACCGCCGGCACGATCGTCATCGACGGCAAAGCCTTCGATGCGCTGACGGTGCCGCAATCTCTAGGCGCCGGCATCGCGTTCGTTCATCAGGAATTGAACCTCTTCGACAACCTGGATGTCGCCGCGAACGTGTTCATCGGTCGCGAGCCCTGCGGCTTCGGTCCCCTGAGGCTCATCGATCGAAAGGCGCTGCATGCCCGTGTGAGGCCGCTGCTCAGCCGGCTCGGCTGCGATTTCGCCCCCGACACGCCCGTCGCCAACCTGTCGATCGCCCAGTGCCAGATGCTTGAAATCACCAAGGCGTTGTCGCTCGACGCGCGCGTCATCATTATGGACGAGCCCACCTCCTCGCTCACGCTCTCGGAGACGGATCGGCTTTTGGGCATCATAGCGGATCTCAAGTCGAGCGGCGTGGCGGTCATTTTCATCTCGCACCGGCTGAATGAGATCGAACGTTGCGCCGACCGGGTCGTCGTCCTACGCGACGGCGAAGTCGTCGGCGCGCTCGATCGCGCGTCGATCAACCACGACACCATGATCCGGCTGATGATCGGGCGCGATCTGCAAACCGTTTACGTGCCGCCGCGGGCGGCGCCCGGAGCTTCGGCGCTCGAACTCGTTGGAATCGAAACGACGGCCTATCCCGGCCGACCGGTCACGCTCGATTTGCGAAGCGGTGAGATTCTCGGTTTGGGCGGCCTCGTTGGGGCCGGCCGCACGGAAGTCGCGCGCGCGGTCTTTGGCATCGATCGCCTCATCGGCGGATCAATCCGGATGGATGGCGCCGCCATATCCATCAAGTCGCCCCGGGACGCCATCGACCGCGGCATCTATCTCATTCCGGAAGACCGGAAGAAGTCGGGTCTGATCCTCGACGATTCGATTGTGAACAACATCTCTTTGCCGAATCTGAGGGCCTATGCTCAAGGCCCGCTGGTGGACAGAACCGCGGAGCTTCGCAACGCCGATGAGCAGAGCCGCTCATTGCGAATCAAGGCGCCGACACTGGAAACCTTCGTCAGCGCGATGTCCGGCGGCAACCAGCAGAAGGTGGTGCTGGGAAAGTGGCTGAGCATGAATCCGCGAGTGATCGTGTTCGACGAGCCGACCCGCGGCATCGACGTCGGCTCGAAGGCGGAAATCTATGCGCTCATGCGCGCGCTTGCCGATCGCGGCGTCGCCATTCTGATGATTTCGTCGGACATGGAGGAGGTGATTGGGGTGAGCGACAAGGTCGCCGTCATGCACGAAGGCGCGATTGCGGGCGTGCTGGGACGCGAGCAGATGACGGAAAGCAACATCCTGCTGCTGGCCGTTGGCAACAGGCTTACATGAGGGCGTTATGAAGAAGGATTTGGGCCTGCTGCTTCTGATTCTCCTGGTCGGAACGGTCGTCGCCGTCATCAATCCGCGCTTCATATCTCCCATTAACCTGTCCAACACGGCTAACTTGATCGGCCTCTACGGCCTGTTTTCGATCGGCGAAGGTTTCGTGATCATCACGGGGGGCATCGATCTGTCGATCGGATCCGTATTCGCGTTGCTCGGCGTGATCTTCATCCAGCTCGTGAACGGCTACGGATTAAACTGGCTCGTGGCGACGGCGATCATCCTGGCGGCCGGCGTGCTGATCGGGCTGATCCACGGATTCCTTATCACTCGCGCGCGTTTGCAACCCTTTGTCGTCACCCTCTGCGGCCTCCTGATTTATCGCGGCGTAGCGCGTTACTACACGGACGACGGCACGGCGGGCTTCGACTTCGGCACAAGTTATCCCACTCTCGAATGGATCACCACCGGCCGGACATTCGGCGTCCCAAACAGTTTCACCACCTTCGTGGTCCTGGCGCTCATCATGGCGGTCGTGCTGCATCGCTCTGTGTTCGGTCGCTACCTGTTCGCAGTCGGCAAGAACGAGGAAGCGGCGCGATATTCGGGCATCAACACCCAGGCCATCATCTTCTCGGCGTACGTGATCTGCTCGGGACTTGCCGCAATCTCCTCGATCTACTTCGCCATGTACACGCGCTCGATATCACCCGCGTCGCACGGAACATTCTATGAGCTTTACGGGATTGCGGCAGCCGTGCTCGGCGGGTGTTCCCTGCGCGGCGGTGAAGGATCAGTTCTTGGCATCGTACTAGGCGCTGTGCTTCTGCAAATTCTACAGAATCTCGTCAACCTGCTCGGCATTCCCTCCTCGCTCAACTTCGCCGTCATGGGCACAGTGATCCTCATTGGCGTTCTCGCCGACGGGCAACTGCAACGTCTTCGCCGTCCGCGCGCAGCCGGAGTTGTCGATGGGAAAGTAGCGACGGCCATGACGAGCTTACCGCCGCAGCTCGGGCACGACGCCTGAGTAAGGCTTCGGCCCACCCGGGCGGAGGTCTTGCAGCCGCGGCGACGATGGACCGTTAGCGGGCGCGAACAACTTCAGCCTACCGCGCACCCGCCGAAGCCTTTGATTAAGTTGGGTCTCCAATAGGCCCATGGGTTTCTTTTCACGGGGGGCGCTGGTAAAGCGGCTGAGCATGTCAAAGCACATAGAGCCCATCAAACCAGCCCCTCGCGTCGCGATCGCCTCGGTCGTCAACGGCTCCGTTCGGCGGCGCCGGTCGGCGCACGACGTCGCCCTCCAGAGTATCGGGCTGGCGATCGTCAAGGGCGATTACCCCATCGGTTCCCTACTCCCTTCAAAGGAGGACTTGATGGCGCAGCTCGACGTGTCGCGCACGACGCTTCGGGAAGCGCTACAGACTTTGGCCGCCAAGGGGATGGTTGCGGCGCGGGCTAAAGTTGGCACCCGCGTACTCGACGAGCGCCACTGGAACATGTTCGACGCCGATATACTCGCTTGGCGGCTCGAAGTGGGAATGCCGGCGGCCTTTCTTGCCATGCTGTTTGAGATCCGGCAAAGCCTCGAGCCGGTCGCGGCGGCGCTGGCGGCTGGACGGCGCAAGAAAGACGATATCGCGCGCCTGCGGGAGCTTGCCGAGGCGCTCATCTTCACTGCTGACAATCGATCGGCCTTCGTCGAGGCGGACGTTGCTTTTCACAAAAGCATTCTAGGGGCGTCGGGAAACCCATTCATGCAATCGCTCTGCGCAGTGATCGGCACGGCGCTAACCGCCTCCTTCACGCTCAGTGCGCCGACCGCGCGTCCGGAGTTGAGCACGATCGTCCGGCAGCAGCACTTGGCCATCGTCGACGCGATAGAGGCGGGTAATTCGCAGCGAGCCAGCGATGCGATGATGACCGTGATCAGGCAAGGCTGGATCAACTATTCAGGCATGAGCTCCACCCACGTCGCGACCCTGGACATCGTCGCCTTTTGTTAGAAGCGCCGTATGTCCGCGGGCGAAGGCGGGTCGGGGCGGCCCCGCCGCGGTGCGACGAGATGGCGTCAGGAAAATTCACTCAGTGAATTTCTTATCCAAAATATCCGCATCGGCTCGCGCCGGAGATTATGCCTTCTCCAGGAAATGCCCCGCTTGGACTGGCGATGCGAAACGAGCGAACGACGATAAATCTTCCGATCTCCGGCGACAGTTCTTATTTTATGAATCTCTACGCCCGCTATCGGAAGGACCCGCAATCCGTGCCATCCGACTGGATGGTGCACTTCGAGACGCTCGACGGCGGCCCCCAGCGCGACGGCGACCCATCGGTATTGGGTCAGGCGCTTGTCGAGGCCTACCGCGCGCACGGGCATAAGGAAGCCCGGCTGGATCCGCTCGAACTGACATCGGCTAGGACCGCGCCGGAATTGGCCGACGCCAAGGGGCGAGGCGCCTCCGGGCGCCTCGAACTGACGATCGCTGGCCGGCCGGTTGAAGTTTCCGGCAAGCGGGCGGACGAAATTCTTCGCGACATTTATTGCGGTCACGCCGCGATCGAGGCGGCTCATATCGAGGATGCCGGCGATCGCGCCTGGATCTACGAAGCCTTCGAGAAGGAAGTCCTCGCGGAGGCGGACGAAAGCGTGCTTTCTCTGGCTTTGGAAGCCGTCTTGCTGGCTGACGAGTTCGAGCGCTTCATCAAGACGAAGTGGCCAACCAAGAAGCGTTTCGGCATCGAGGGGTCGGAGTCTTCGACGGTCATTCTCCGCGAGTTGTTCCGTCAGGCCGCGCGAGCGGGTCAGGCGGAGGTCGTGATCGGCGGCATGCACCGTGGACGTCTCGCGACGCTCGCGACGGTGCTGGGAAAGTCCCTGCCGATCCTGATCTCCGAGATCAAGGGGGTGGACACTAGCGACGGCGATGCGTTTTTCACCGGCGACGTTCCTTATCACAACGGGCTGACGACGAAGGTCGAGACGGATTCGGGCGCCTTGGACGTGCGCCTGCTGCCGCACCCCTCTCATCTCACCGTAGTGGCGGCGGTCGCAGCGGGGGCGGCCAGGGCGCGCCAGGAGCTGCGGGCGCGCCAGGGCGCCCCTGGAGAGGTCTTGCCGGTGCTCATGCACACCGACGCGGCGTTCTCTGGTCAAGGTCTGGTGAGCGAGTTGCTGCAACTCGGGGGACTTGACGGGTACTCCCCCGGCGGGACGATACATCTTGTCGTCAACAATCAGATAGGGTTCACGACATTGCCCGGAGAGGGACGATCAACCCCTTATCCGACGGACATCGGCAAAGCCTACGGCATTCCGATACTTCATGTGAACGGCGATGACCCGGTGGCCGCGGCCGCCGTCGCGCGCGTCGCTCATGCCTGGCAGCGACGCACCGGAAGAGACGTCATCATCGATCTCGTCTGTTATCGCCGCAATGGCCACAATGAGCTCGACGAGCCGCGTTTCACCCAGCCTGTTTTATCCGCCGCCATCGAAAAACATCCGACATTGCGCGTCTTGTTCACCGACACCGTGCAGCAGCGATCGCGCCGGGCTCTCGACCAGGCGGAAGGGCGACGAGAGGAGTTCGCGAGAAGATTGGCGGCCGCATACGAGACATACGCCAATCCGCGCATGAATGAGATTGCGACGGAGACGAACGTCTTTCCCGAAGCGAATCCGAAGCGCAGCTCGGGCGCCGAACCTTCAACCGGGATGGATCCCGAGACGCTTCTCGCGCTGGGAAAAAGCCTGACGGACATTCCCAATGATTTTACGCCGGACCCGAAAGTCCGAGCGTTTGCGAAGGCGCGCTGGGACAGTTTGGCGACCGGGTCCGGCATCAACATGGCGACTGCGGAAGCTCTCGCTTTCGCCAGCCTGCTCCACGAGGGGACCTCTGTCCGGCTAAGTGGCCAGGACTGCGTGCGCGGCACATTTACGCAGCGGCATTTGGCCTTCCACGACGCCAAGGACGGCCGCACCATCGTTCCGCTCGCCAATATCGCCCAGGGTTCGGTTCGGTTCGACGCGATCAACTCGCCGCTGACCGAGTATGGCGTGCTCGCTTTCGAATACGGCATGAGCCTCGCGGATCCGGACCGGCTATTCCTATGGGAAGCGCAATTCGGCGACTTTTTGAACGGGGCACAAATCGTCGCTGATCAGTACATCGCCACAGCGGAATCCAAATGGCGAATGCAATCCTCCCTCGTCGTCGCCCTGCCGCATGGACTGGAAGGTCAGGGGCCGGACCACTCGTCAGCCCGTATCGAACGAATCCTGCAGAGCTGCGCCGGCGGAAACATGACGGTCGCGGTCCCCTCGACCCCGGCAAATCTGTTTCACTTGCTGCGCCGTCAGCAGCGGGGGCCGCGCCGGACGCCGCTGTTCCTTATCGCTCCCAAGTCCCTGCTTCGGGAGAAGGACTGCCACGCCACACTCGCGGAAATGAGCCTGGGAACGCGGTTCCGGCCGGTCATCGTGACAGAAGCGCCGGCCCGCTGGAAGCGGATCGTGTTCTGCTCCGGCAAGGTCTTCTATCCGCTCAACGAACAGCGTCTGCGTGAGAGGTTGGACGACGTTGCGTTGGTTCGGGTCGAGCGACTTTATCCATTCCCAGCCGACGAAATTCGGATCCTGCTGGCTGAACATCCCGATGCCGAGCTGATCTGGTGTCAGGAAGAGCCGCGAAACCAGGGGGCCTTCTCATACATTTTCGAACAGTTTCTCGAACTGACCGGGCGGCCGACGATCCGCTTCGTCGGCAGGCCGCGCATGGCGGCGGCGGCCGGAGGCTCGATCGACCGCCATGAACGGGAGCAGGCGGAAATTGTCGAAAGGGCCGTCAAAGGCGCGACCTAGACGGGTTCCTGACAGCGCGGAGAGAGGACGATGGCGTCTTACGAACCGGTCCGCGCGATCCAGAGGGGTCTTGCGGTTCTAAGGTCGGTCAGCGAGCACGGACCGATCGCGATCGTCGACCTCGTGGAGCGTTGCGGTTTTCCGCAACCGACGGTCGTGCGAATCCTCGAAACCCTGATCGCCGAAGGATACGTCTATCGACAGCCGGGCGAGTCAAAGTATCGGGTGACGGGACGATCGCTTTCGCTCAGCCGGGGGTTCGACAAAAGGTCACGGCTCCTCGAAATCGCTGCGCCGATCGTCGACCAGATGCACATCCAGATCGGTTGGCCATCCAACCTCGCGGTCTTCGACCGGGACGCCATGGTCATCGTGTACAGCAATCGCGCCTCGCTTGGCCTGTCGCTGCCCGGGCGCACCGGCGCCCGCATCCCCCTTCAAGCCACCGGCGTCGGTCTCGTCACGCTGG
Source organism: uncultured Alphaproteobacteria bacterium (assembly GCA_963813195.1). Classification (GTDB taxonomy): domain Bacteria; phylum Pseudomonadota; class Alphaproteobacteria; order Rhizobiales; family Beijerinckiaceae; genus Roseiarcus. Next base: position 88,201 of record CAWEYC010000015.1, read on the forward strand.
CGCATATGCCCGAGGAGGAGCGGGAGATCGCGCTCGCTCGCGCCAGGTCGGCAGGCGGGCGATGGGACAATGACCTGCGGATCGGGGCCGGGCTTGCGGCGAAACTCAAACAGATCCGTCGGGATGGGCATGCCTTCGCCGACGAAGAATATCTCGAAGCGGTCTATCAATCCCGCATATGGGCGGTCGCTGTTCCCATTCTAGCTCCCGACGGCAAAGTTCAGGCCGCTCTCAGCAGTCTCGTTCTCAGCGTCGCGGGAGAACGCAAGCGGCTTCTCCAGAGTGTCCTGCCGAGCCTCGCCGCCGCAGCAACCGGGATCAGCGATTTGCTCGCGGCGGATAGTCCGTAAGGTTCGATCGGAAGCGGCCGCTTTGGCGAAGCGTTCGGGCCGGGATCCGGGGACGAAGAGCGGCGCGACAGGCGCTGAATGGTCACCAGTGCGCCTCCGCTTTCATCGTGACGCGGCCGGCGGGGTCTTCGATCCAAAGCTGTGCTGTTTCTCCGGCGCGCCCCCTCGCCTTCAGATGAATTTTCGTGACGCCCGTCGCCGGATGCAGCGCGCGGAAGCTGAATCTGCTCGGGCTCCGCTCGGCGATGCTCGCCGCGAAGTTCAGCAGATACGTCGCCTGGAGCGGCCCGTGAACGACCAGGCCGGGATAATTCTCCTCCTGTACGGCGTAGGGCGTGTCGTAGTGGATGCGATGCCCGTTGAACGTGAGCGCCGAATAACGGAACAGAAGGACGGGATCGATCGCCGCTTCGCGCGAGAACTCGGCGGACTCGCTGGGTTCAGCGGAGCCGCGGGTCGCAGCGGAATGGCTGGCAGCCTCGCGGTACACGATCGACTGCGTTTCCTGTATGGCGGGACCACGGTCGGTCGCGATGTCGTGGCGAACAGTGACGAAGCAGAGGCGGCCGGTACGGCCCTCCTTCTCCTCGATGGAGACGATCATGGAGCGGCGTTCGACCCGATCGCCGCTTCTCAGCGGCGACAGGAGGTTCAGCGTTCCGCCGGCCCACATGCGCTTTTGCAGCGGCACGGGCGGCAGGAAGTCGCCTTTTTCGGGATGGCCGTCCCTTCCGAGCCGTGCCGCTTCGACGATGTCCGGCGCAAGGCACCAGTGAATGCCGAGCGGGGCCTCAGGTTCGACGTCGGCAAGATGCGGCGCCAGGGTCGCGCGAAAACTCTCGATCAGCCGCGGCGTAACAACGTCCTCGGCGCCGCGGGAGCGACCAATCCACGCCTGCCAATCCCCAGGGTTCACGGCTTTTCCTCCCTGAAGCGTCAGCGCGCAAATTCCGCGCGCAGGCTGCTCGTGTGCGCGCCGATCGCGGGAACCGAAGCGGGTTCGCCGCTTGGCGGCGAACGGCCGGCGGGCCGCGGCACGCGAATCTCCGCGCCGTTCGGCAGTCGAACGGACATTCTCCGCAGGGCGGCGTGATCCCCGAGTTCCCGAACCTCGGTCAGTTTGCCGCACGCAATCTGCGCGGCGTCGAGGCGCCGGACCGCTTCCTCGCGCTCCATCGCCGCGAAAATCGGCTCGATCTCCGCGTCGAGCGCGTCGCGGTTGGCGATCCGCCAAGCGTTGGTGGCGAAGCGCTCGTCGGCGAACAGGTCTTTCCGCCCGAGCACCTGCGAGCAGAACCGGCTCCACTCGCTCGCCTGCTGAATGGCGACGATCACGACGCCGCCGCATCGGCACGCATAAGGCCGATACGGGTAGATCGATGCATGCGCCAGACCATATCGGCGCGTCTCTCGGCCGGCGTGTTCGTAGTGGAGCAACGGAACCGCCATCCAGTCAGCCATCCCGTCGAACATGGCGACCTCGATCGCCTGCCCTCGACCGGTCCTCTGACGTTGCAACAGGGCTTCGAGGACCGCCGCGTGAGCGTTCATCCCCGTGGCGATGTCGGCTGCGGAGACACCCACTTTGGCGGGCGCCTCGGGCGAGCCCGTCACCGCGCAGAGGCCGCTTTCGGCCTGCACCAGCATGTCGTAAGCGCGCATGTCCGCGTAGGACGTGTCCTGGCCGTAACCGACGATGTCGACGGATATCAGCCGCGGGAATTTGGTCGCGAGAATTTCGCGAGAAAGTCCCAAGCGCCCGCTTGCGCCCGGAGCAAGGTTCTGCACCAGCACGTCGGCCTTCGCCACCATGCGGTGGAGAAGCGCGAGATCCTCGTCGGACTTGAGATCGAGCGCGGCGCTTTCCTTGCCGCGATTTAGCCAGACGAAATACGCCGACATTCCCTCGACCGTCGCATCGTAGTGCCGCGCCGATTCGCCGTCGGGGCGCTCGATCTTGATCACTCGCGCCCCGGCGTCGGCGAGCCGCACCGTGCAAAGGGGAGCCGCCACAGCCTGCTCGATGGCGATCACCAGCAGATTCGATAGCGGTCCCTCCGACCTACGCGCGGTCTCAGACATTGCGTTGCACTCCGGATCGGGGATGCGCGTAGACGATCAGGACATTCACGCGGGCGCCCTCCAATCAGTAAGAGCGCGGCAAGCCGAGAACATGTTCGGCGAGATAGGACAGGATCAGGTTGGTCGAAATCGGCGCCACCTGATAGAGCCGCGTCTCGCGGAACTTGCGCTCGATGTCGTATTCCTCGGCGAAGCCGAACCCGCCATGCGTCTGGATGCAGGCGTTCGCGGCCTCGAACGAAGCGTCCGCCGCCAGCATCTTCGCCATATTGGCTTCGGGGCCGGGATTGGTGCCGCCGTCGTAGAGTTGCAGCGCCTCGCGCACCATCAGTTCGGCGGCGCGCATGTTCGCGTACGCCTTGGCGATCGGAAACTGCACGCCCTGGTTCTGGCCGATTGGCCTGCCGAAGACGCGCCGGTCGCGCGCGTAGGCGCTGGCTTTCTGAATGAACCATTTTGCATCGCCGACGCATTCCGCCGCGATCAGGATGCGTTCGGCGTTCATGCCCGAGAGAATGTAGCGGAAACCCTTACCCTCCTCGCCGATCAGGTTCTCCGCCGGCACCTTCAGATCATCGAAGAAGACCTCCGTCGTGGCGTGATTCATCATCGTCCGGATGGGGCGCATCGTGAGGCCGCGCCCGATCGCCTCGCGCATATCGACGATGAGAACCGAGAGGCCGTCCGTGCGCGGCGCGCCTTCCCTGATGGGCGTCGTGCGCGCCAGGAGCAGCATCAGGTCCGAGTATTCGGCGCGACTGGTCCAGATCTTCTGTCCGCGAACGATGAAGCTGTCGCCCTCGCGTCGCGCCGTCGTGGCGAGCGAGGCGGTGTCGGTCCCGCTCGTCGGCTCCGTGACGCCGAAGGCCTGAAGGCGCAACTTGCCGTCCGCGATAGCCGGGAGATAGCGCTGCTTCTGCGCATCGGAGCCGTGCCGCAGCACGGCGCCCATCGTGTACATCTGGGCGTGGCAGGCGCCGCCGTTGCAGCCGGCGCGCTGAATCTCCTCAAGCACCGCGGCGGCGGCGGAAAGCGGCAGTCCGGCCCCGCCATAGGCTTCCGGGATCAGGATCGAGAGATAGCCGGCCTCGCTGAGCGCCCGGACGAATTCCAGGGGGTAGGCCATCCGGCGATCGAGCTCGCGCCAGTACTCTCCCGGGTACCGGGCGCAGAGCCGGACTACACCCTCCCGAATGTCCGAATAGTCTTCCATTGACTGAGCCACAGTCGCCGCGCTCGCCTTCGTGAAAGCAGGAGGATTGCGGTAAACGACCCTAACGACAACGAGATTTCCTGATGTACAGCTATAGCATTATTCTATGGCTTGTCGGACTTGAGCAACTGGCCGACCCAGACCGCCCGCTCCACCCTGTCGCTGACGATGTCGACGATCGTCTGCCCGGCAAAGCGCGCCAGCCGCGGGACGGGCCGATCGGCGGGGAACGAGAGAACCAGACGGCGCACCGGGACGGGGTCGATCAAGGGCGCGGCGGTGAGCTTTCGACCAACGACGTCATCGTGGATAGGCGCCAGGGGCAGGATGGTCCAGCCATGCCCGTGCCGGACAAGGTCTTTCAGGGTTGCATAGGAGTCCGCCTCGACGACGACATCGAGCGAGATGCCCGCCTCGACCGCGCAACGCTCGACGATGGTTCGCAATCCATGGCGAACGCTCGGCAAGAGAAGGCGCTTGCCCTCGAGATCTTCGAAGGAGATTGCCCGCACCGTCGAAAACCCCGCCTCCGGCGGCCCGATCAGGAACAGGTTTTCCAGCAAAAGGGGCTGCGAGCGCAGCGAACGCGCGGTACGGGGGTCGTAAAGGACCGCCAGGTCGATCTCGCCGCGATGCAGCCAGTCGAGCAGGTAGCCCGTGTAGGCGCTGACTAGGCGCAGGACGGCGTTCGGGTGGGACTTTCCGAATGCCGCCACGAGCGGAACGGAGATGATATCGGCGACCGTCGGCGGCAGGCCGATCGCGATCTGGCCGCTAAGCGGCGTATCGACGTCCGAAGCGGTGGCGCGGATTTCTTCGAGTTCGGCGACGATCCGGGATGCGTGCGTGAGCGCCTCGCGGCCGCGGTCCGTCAGCACCATGCCTCGCCCATGGCGGGTGAAAAGCGCGACGCCCAGTTCCTCTTCGAGCATGCGCACTTGGCGGCTGAGCGCCGGCTGCGCGATGCGCATCCGATCCGCGGCCTTGCTGAGACTGCCGAGTTCGGCCACGTGAATGAGCGTTCGAAGCTGAGAAAGTTCCATCTGCGATACAATATCAGCATATCTGTTCACGAGAAAGAACCTAAGGCTTTCGCCACGTATCTAACTATGCTGGCCCGATCACGCAGGCTGTGCAGGATGGAGACCGGCCGTGTCGCAGGTTGATGCCGCAATTCGAAAGATTCTCAATCCCGAACCCGCCTCCCCCTCCGAGATGCGCAGCCGGTGGCCGGCGCGGGTGTACGAAATCCTCAAGGCCGCGGACGTGCGTCAGATGGCCTATGTCCCTGATGCGGGGCACACGACGCTGATCAACCTGTTCTGCCAGGACGCCGAAGTCGCCTCGAACGTTTTGACCACGGAAGAAGAAGGCGTCGCGATCGCGGCGGGAGCCTGGCTGGGCGGTCGGCGATCCGTATTGCTCATGCAATCGAGCGGTGTCGGCAATTGCATCAACATGCTTTCGCTGCCGGTGATCGCCCGCTTCCCGCTCCTCATGCTGGTCACCATGCGAGGCGAGTGGGCCGAGTTCAATCCATGGCAGGTCCCGATGGGACAGGGCACGCAAGCCGCCCTCGAAGCTGTGGGGGTCCGCGTCATGCGCGCCGATAGCGCGGAAGACCTGATCGACACGGTCGAGTCGGCGGCGGACCTCGCGTTCAACGCCGATCAGCAGATCGCCGTGCTCATCGGTCAGCGCCTGCTCGGCAAGAAGAAGTGGTGACGTTCATGGCGGACTCCGTGTCAGAAAATCACTCGGGCATGTCGCGGCGCGAGGCGGTCGCGAAGCTGTTGAGCCATCGCGACGAAGTGCTGGTCGTCACGGGGCTCGGTTCGGCGACCTACGACGTCCACGCCGTGGGCGACCGCGACGACAATTATTACCTCTGGGGCGCCATGGGCGGCGCGGCCCTCGTGGGGCTCGGCCTGGCGCAGGCCCAAGCTTCCAAGCGCGTCCTTGTCGTCACCGGCGACGGCGAGCAACTCATGGCCTTCGGCAGTCTTGCGACCATTTCGGTCGCCAAGCCGCCCAATCTCGTCATCGCCGTCATCGACAACGGCCATTACGGCGAGACTGGCATGCAAACGAGCCACACTGGGCGCGGGATCGATTTTGAAAAGGTCGCCGCGGCCTGCGGTTTCGCCGACTGCGCGACGCTGACGCGCGTCGATGAAGTCGAGACATTGTCGCGGGCCATTCTGGAGCCGGCCGAGGGACCGAGACTCTACGTTATAAAGGTCGCAGCGGAAAATCCGCCGCGCTCGCTGCCGCCGCGCGACGCGGTCTTCATTAAGAACCGCTTTCGCAATCATCTCGGATTTGCCCCCAACTGAGATTGGCGCAATGAGTTCCCTTGTCTCGTTCGCAGCGACGCCGCCCGGAGCCAGGTAGCCTCTCATGACGCGCACAATCGATCTCAACTCCGATCTCGGCGAAAGCTTTGGCCCGTGGACGATGGGCGACGACGCGGCGATGCTCGCGCTCGTCACCAGCGCCAATGTCGCCTGCGGCGGCCATGCGAGCGATCCCGAGACGATGTTCGCGACCCTGCGCGAAGCGAAGGCGCGCGGCGTGACGATCGGCGCTCACCCCGGCTATGCCGACAAGGAAGGGTTTGGGCGGCGCGTCATTCCGATGAGCGAAGGCGAGGTCGAGCGCCTGATCGCGGCGCAGGTCGGCGCCTTGATGGGCGTCGCCGCGCTGGCCGGGGCCCATGTGCATTATGTGAAACCGCATGGCGCCTTGGGAAACCTTGCCGCCGACAACCGGAGCGTCGCCGCGTCGATCGCGCGGGCGGTGCGGGCGATTTCTCAGGACATTGCGCTGCTCGCGATATCGGGGACCGAACTGGAACACGCCGGCCGCGACGCGCGGCTCGCGGTCTACAGCGAGATTTTCGCAGATCGCGCCTATCTGAGCACGGGCCGTCTTGTGCCGCGAAGCCGTCCCGGGGCGATGATCGAGGACAGCGGCGCGGCGTCCGATCGTCTCATCGCTTTTCTCGAAACCGGTCTGATGCCGACCCTCGACGGAGCTCCGATCCGGCTCGAAGCGCACTCCATTTGCGTCCACGGCGACAGCCACGGCGCCGTCGCCATGGCGCGAAAGGTCCGCGAGCGGCTGGCGGCGAGCGGCGTCAGCCTCAAACCCTTCATCGAGTCCGTTTCGTGACCCTCGCGCAAAACTCCATGTTTCCGCGCTTTCAGGCCGTCGCCGATCACGCTGTGCTCGTCGAATTCGCCGAGACGATCGGCGCGGAGGCGCACGAGCAGGTTCTCAATCTGGACGCGGCGCTGTCACGGTCGCCGTTCGCCGGCTTCACGGAAGCGGTTCCGGCTTACGTGAGCATCCTCGTCGGCTTCGATCCGCTCGTGACGGACCACGGGGCCGCGAAGAGCGCAGTCGCCGCTCTGCTCGCGACCGCGGAAAGAGCGGCAAGGGCGACCTCCACGCGCGAGGTCCTCGTCTGCTATGACGGCGACTTTGCGCCGGAGCTGCCGGCGGTCGCGGCGCAGGTGGGCGCTGCCGTGGAAGCGGTCATCGCGGCGCATCTCTCGGGCGCGTACAGCGTCTTCATGTACGGCTTCGCGCCTGGCTATGCCTATCTCGCGGGCGTGCCCAAGCTGATCCAGGTTCCCCGCAAGCCCGCGGCCACGCGCGGCGCGGCGGTGGGCAGCGTGCTGATTGCCGGGCCGCAGTGTCTCGTCACGACGCTGACGATGCCGACGGGCTGGTGGATCATCGGCCGCTCTCCCACCCGCATCCTCAATGATGGCGGGGACCGGCCTTTTTTGTTCGATGTCGGCGACCGCGTGACGTTCAGGCGGATCAGTCGCGCCGAGTTCGACGCCAGGGCGGGCGGCTGAGCCATGGCCGCCGCCGGATTCGTCGTTTCGAACGTCGGCCCGCTTGTCACCATCCAGGACCGGGGCCGTCCCGGCCTAATGCGTTTTGGCGTCCCTGCCTCGGGTCCGATGGATCGGGGGGCGTTCGAGATCGCCAACGCGGCTCTCGGCAATCCATCCGCCGCGGCGGCGATCGAGATTTCAATCGGGGGCTTGGCGCTGGAATGCGTCGAGGGCGCCGTGACTGTGGCGGTCGCAGGCGGAGGCTTCGTCACAGCGATCGATTCGACAGCGCACGCCTGCTGGGTCGTCGCGACGATCCGCGCCGGCTCCCGCCTGACCGTGCGGCCCGGCCCCTGGGGAAGCTGGACCTATCTCGCTTTCGCCGGAAAGCTGCGGGCGAAGTCATGGCTCGGCAGTTGCTCGACCCACGCGAACTCCAACCTCGGCGGCGGGCGCCTCGTCGCCGGCCAGCTCCTGGAAGTCGAGGACGCCGAGATTTGGGAAGAGCGCGTCGGCGAGATCCCCTGCCCCGTCTGGTCCCGGCCTGGCGCGGAGATCAAAGTCGTGCTCGGACCGCAGGAACGCTTCTTTGCGCCCGACGCGCTCGAGATTCTTCTATCCCATCCGTTCGCGCTGACCGACGCCTACGACCGGATGGGAGTGCGCCTCGCGGGACCCACGCTTGCCCTCAACGCCGCGCTCGACATGCCTTCCGAGGCGATTTCCCGAGGGTCCATCCAGGTTTCGGGCGATGGCGCGGCGACCGTGCTGCTGTCGGATCATCAAACGACAGGCGGCTACCCTAAGATAGCCACCGTCATTTCCGATCAATGGGACCGCTTGGCGCAACAGCGCAGTCGCAGCCAGATCACGTTCGCAAGCACGGATCCCGCCGTCGCCATCGAGAGCGTCAGAACCCATCACCGTCTCCAACAGGAGTTCCTAGCCAATCTCAGGGCCACGCCGACGACACTCGCTCAACGGCTCATGGCCGCCAATCTCATCGATGGCGTCGTCAGCGGCGCCGAGCGTCACTGAAGGGCAACGAAGAGTTTGCCCCGCCGCCCGCCGTGCGCGGCGCGGCGTGGCGGCTCCTCGACCGGGCCCCCCGCCTTCGCGAGCGAAGCGTGGCGATCCAGACTAAGCCGCCGCCGCAATCCCAAAGCAGCGCGCATCAACCACAATGCAAGACCGTCAGAACGGAATATCGTCGTCGAGGTCGCCGCCGCCTCCGCCGCCGCTGGCCAGCGCGGGGCGCTTGTCGACCGGCGACGTGCGGCCGAAGCTCGCGTTGCGGTCTTCGCCGCCGGAGAAGCTGTCGCGGCCGTCGCCGGCGCGCGAATCGAGCAGCGTCAGTTCGCCGCGGAAGCGCTGGAGCACCACTTCGGTGGTGTACTTTTCGACGCCGGACTGATCGGTCCATTTGCGCGTCTGCAACTGGCCCTCGACGTAGACCTTCGTGCCCTTCTTGCAATATTGCTCGACGACCTTGCCGATGTTCTCGTTGAAGACCACGACGTTGTGCCACTCGGTCTTTTCCTTGCGCTCCCCGCTCGCCTTGTCCCGCCAGGTCTCCGAGGTCGCGAGGCTGAAGCTCACGACCTGATCGCCGGAGTTCAAGCGGCTGACCTTGGGGTCCTTGCCGAGATTGCCGATCAGAATGACTTTGTTGACGCTACCCGCCATGATGGTCTCCTTCATACGCTAATGCCCCCTCTCCCGCTCGCGGGAGAGGGCCAGGGTGAGGGCAGAGAACCCTCATCCGGCCGGCTGGCGCCGGCCACCTTCTCCCGCAGGCGGGAGAAGGGCAAACTTTGGGCATCCTACCCGTCGTTCGCCAGTGGCGCTGGCCCCTTCCGCCACTTGTCCACAGCCCCTACCCGCGCCTGTCATTTGGCGAGCGCGATTTTCGCACTACATATCCCAGGGACGCCTTCCGGGCGCTTCCCATCGTTCTTATTTTGTTCTATCAGCACGCCTGGCGCGGCGCAAGCCCCCAAGCAATTCGCACCTTTCTGGCAAAGGCCGTCATGGCGAGCGTAAAGTCTTCGAAATCACCCAAGGCGGTGGAACCGGTCGAAAAGCTGTTCGGCGGCCGCACGATCGAGGTGCGCGGCGCGCGCGAGCACAATCTCAAGAACGTCGATCTGACCATCCCGCGTGACAAGCTCGTGGTGTTCACCGGTCTCTCGGGCTCCGGCAAGTCGTCGCTCGCCTTCGACACGATCTACGCCGAGGGCCAGCGCCGCTATGTCGAGTCGCTCTCGGCCTATGCGCGCCAGTTCCTCGAAATGATGCAGAAGCCGGACGTCGACCAGATCGACGGCCTGTCGCCGGCGATCGCCATCGAACAGAAGACCACCTCGAAAAACCCGCGCTCGACGGTCGGCACGGTGACCGAGATCCATGACTATATGCGCCTGCTGTGGGCGCGCGTCGGCATTCCCTATTCGCCCGCCACCGGCCTCCCGATCGAGAGCCAGACAGTGAGCCAGATGGTCGATCGGGTGCTCGCTTTGCCCGAGCGGACACGGCTTTACCTGCTCGCGCCCGTGGTGCGCGGCCGCAAGGGGGAATACCGCAAGGAGATCGCCGATTATATGAAGCGCGGCTTCCAGCGCCTCAAGGTCGACGGCGCCTTCCATGAGATCGCCGACGCGCCGGCGCTCGACAAGAAGCTCAAGCACGACATCGAAGTGGTGGTCGATCGCCTGATCGTGCGGCCCGACATGGCGAGCCGCCTCGCCGAGAGTTTCGAGACCGGGCTGGAACTCGCCGACGGCCTGGCGATCGTCGAATTCGCCGACGCGCCTCCGGAAGGCGGCGAGCCGCGCCGCATCCTGTTCTCGTCGAAATTCGCGTGCCCGGTTTCCGGCTTCACCATCCCCGAGATCGAGCCGAGGCTTTTCTCGTTCAACAACCCGTTCGGCGCCTGCCCGGCCTGCGGCGGCCTCGGCTCCGAACTCACCGTCGACCCCGGACTGGTCGTGCCCGACCCCAAGGTCACGCTGCGCAAGGGCGCGGTCGCGCCTTGGGCGAAATCGTCCTCGCCTTATTACCTGCAAACGCTGGAGGCGCTTGGGCGCCACTACAAGTTCCGGCTCGACACGCCCTGGTCGAACGTGCCGGAGAAGGTGCGGGATGTCATCCTCAACGGCTCAGGGGCCGAGGAAATCCGCTTCGGGTATGACGACGGCATGCGCTCCTACGAGGTGAAGAAGCCGTTCGAGGGCGTGGTCAAGAACCTCGACCGGCGCTACCGCGAAACGGAGAGCGAGTGGTCGCGCGAAGAGATCGAGCGCTTCATGACCGCGACGCCGTGCGAGGCCTGTCACGGCTTCCGCCTCAAGCCCGAGGCGCTGGCGGTGAAGATCGACGGCAAACATATCGGCGAGATCAGCACATTGTCCGTCAACGCGGCGATCGATTGGGCGCGCGAACTGCCGCGCGCGCTCGACCCGCAGCGCAACGAAATCGCCCATCGCATCCTGAAAGAGATCATCGACCGGCTGACCTTCCTCCGCGACGTCGGCCTCGACTATCTCACGCTGTCGCGCGCCTCCGGCACTTTGTCGGGCGGCGAGAGCCAGCGCATCCGCCTCGCCTCGCAGATCGGCTCCGGCCTCACCGGCGTGCTCTACGTGCTCGACGAGCCCTCGATCGGCCTGCATCAGCGCGACAACGCGCGCCTGCTCGATACGCTCCGGCGCCTGCGCGAACTCGGCAATACGGTGATCGTCGTCGAACACGACGAGGACGCGATCCTCGCCGCCGATTACGTCGTCGACATCGGTCCCGGCGCGGGCGTCCATGGCGGCGAGATCGTCGCCAAGGGAACGCCGGCGGAGATCACCGCCGATCCGAACTCGCTGACCGGGCAATATCTCTCCGGCGTGCGTTTCGTGCCGATCCCGGGGAAGCGGCGCGCCGCCGAGCCTGGCCGCGAAATCCGGATCGTCGGCGCGCGCGGCAACAACCTCAAGGACGTGACGGCGACCATCCCGCTCGGCGCCTTCACCTGCGTCACCGGCGTCTCCGGCGGCGGCAAGTCGACGCTGATCATCGACACGCTCTACAAAGCGGTGGCGCGCCATCTCAACGGCGCCAGCGAGCCGCCCGCGCCGCACGATCGCATCGAAGGTCTGGAGCGGCTCGACAAGGTGATCGACATCGATCAATCGCCGATCGGGCGCACGCCGCGCTCCAACCCCGCCACCTACACCGGCGCCTTCACGCCGATCCGGGACTGGTTCGCCGGCCTGCCCGAGGCGAAGGCGCGCGGCTATCAGGCCGGGCGCTTCTCGTTCAACGTCAAGGGCGGCCGCTGCGAAGCATGTCAGGGCGACGGCGTCATCAAGATCGAGATGCACTTCCTGCCCGACGTCTACGTCACCTGCGACGTCTGCAAGGGCAAGCGCTACGATCGCGAAACGCTGGAGGTGAAGTACCGCGACCATTCGATCGCCGACGTGCTGGACATGACGGTCGAGGAAGCGGCCGACCTCTTCAAGGCCGTGCCCTCGATCCGCGACAAGATGGAGACGCTGAAGCGCGTCGGCCTGAGCTATGTCAAGGTCGGCCAGCCGGCGACGACCCTCTCGGGCGGCGAGGCGCAGCGCGTCAAGCTCGCCAAGGAGCTGGCGCGCCGCTCCACGGGGCGCACGCTCTACATCCTCGACGAGCCGACGACGGGCCTGCATTTCCACGACGTGGCGCAATTGCTCGACGTGCTGCACGAACTCGTCGACCAGGGCAACTCGATGGTGGTCATCGAGCACAATCTGGAAGTGGTGAAGACCGCCGACTGGATCATCGACATGGGCCCCGAGGGAGGCGACGGCGGCGGCGAGGTGGTGGCGACGGGAACGCCGGAACAGATCGCGCGGAACGCGAAGAGCTACACGGGGCAATATCTGCGCCAGGCGCTGGCGAGACGGCCGGCGAAGAAGGCGCGGGCGGCGGCGGAGTAGGAGGGAAAGCGTCCGGAGGCACACCCGAACAAGGCGTCGCCTTTGATAATGCGCCGCTTACGCCGCTGCCTCGACCTCCGCCCTGATCTTCGCTCCCAATCGCTTCTCCGCCATCGCCAAGTCGTACTGGCTCTGCAGATTTAACCAGAACGCGGCGCCGGGACCGAGGTAGCGGCTGAGGCGCAGCGCGGTATCGGGCGAGACGCCGCGCTTGCCGGCGATGATTTCGGTCACGCGATTGGCGGGGACGCGCAGCTTCAAACCCAAGGCGTGAGCGGTCAGGCCGCGCGCCGCGATCTCCTCCTGAAGCACTTCGCCGGGATGCGCCGGCGCCATCGCGAAGCCGTCGGGCGGCGCGTCGAAAATCTCGCGCTTTTTCGTCATCGCATCATACCTCTAGTAGCCCGCGTCCTTGGCATTGGTGCTATTTTCTGAATCTATTCTGTCGTGCGGCAACGGCGGAGGTGATTCGTGGCGGGGAAGGATATCAGCGTCAAGAAGTACGTTGTGAGGTTGAGCCCGGAGGAGCGGGGCCGGCTTGAAGAGTTCATTCGCAAGGGCAAGCCTGCGGCGCATTTGTTGACGAGGGCGCGGATCTTGTTGAAGGCCGACGTGTCGGAGGCGGGCGCGGGTTGGAGCGACAGCCGCATTGCCGAGGCTTTGGACACGGGCGATGCGACGGTCGAGCGGACGCGAAAGCTGCTTGTCGAGGAGGGTCTCGAAGCGGTTCTGTCGCGCAAGTACAATCCGAGATCGGCGCGGCCTCGGATATTCGACGGCGCGGCGGAAGCGAAGCTGATCGCGTTGACGTGCGGACCCGCGCCAGAGGGCTTCGCCAAATGGAGCCTGCGCCTTCTGGAGGAGAAGGTCGTCGAATTGAACATCGTCGAGAAGGCCAGCGACAACACAATCGGCCGGACGCTCAAAAAAACATCCTCCAGCCGCATCGAAAGCAGCAATGGGTGATCGCGCCCGAGGCCAATTCCGCCTTCGTCGCGGCGATGGAAGACGTTCTGGAAGTCTACCAAAGACCGCACGATCCTCAGCGGCCCCTGGTTTGTCTCGATGAAACGTCGAAGCAGTTGGTCATGGAGACGCGTAAGCCGCTCCGCGCCAAGCCTGGGAAACCGGCGCGCCACGACAATGAATACGAACGCAACGGCGTCGCCAATCTGTTCATGATGTTCGCGCCGCTCGAAGGTTGGCGACACGTGAAAGTCACCGACCGTCATGCCGCCGTCGATTACGCCCACGCGCTCAAGGACCTCTGCGACACTCATTTTCCCGACGCGGCCAAGATCGTGCTGATTCAGGACAATCTCAGCACGCACACGCCCGCCTCCCTCTACGCGGCCTTTCCCGCCCCCGAAGCGCGCCGTCTCGTCGAGCGGTTCGAATGGCATTACACGCCCAAACACGGAAGCTGGCTCGACATGGCCGAATCCGAACTCGGCGTTCTTGCCGCCCAATGTCTCGCCCGCCGAATTCCCGACAAGCCATCCCTTGTCCGCGAAATCGACGCCTGGCAGGAAAGCCGAAACAAACACCACGCCAGCGCGGACTGGCAATTCACAACCCCCGACGCCCGCGTGAAACTCAAAAGATTGTACCCTCAGTTCGAATGACTCGCGCCACTAGTGATAGTCCACGATTTCCACTTCGAACGCGTCGCCAGCGTGAAAGCGAAACACAATTCTCCAGGGACCATTGACGCTGATCGCCCAAAAGCCAGCGCGGTCGCCGGATAGCTTATGGTGCCGCGCCCCATCAATTCCAAGTCATCGGCGCCGGCCTTGCCCGATTTCTCCCGCATTCGCGTGTTAGTTGCGCCAGCAGGGTCGCAGGCGTCCGGGGTCCGTCCGGGCGCGAACCCGAGGGGCGCCAGAATGTCCATGTCCTCGACGACTTCCACCGACATCCCATCAGAGCCGCAACCGACGCGGCGCGATTTCCTCTTCGTCGCGACGGCCTCCGTCGCCGGGGTCGGCGTCGCGGCGTCGTTGTGGCCCTTCATCGACGAGATGAACCCCGACGCCGCCACCCAGGCGGCGGCGGAGCCGGTCGACATCGACCTGTCGCAAATCCAGCCGGGGCAGCAGATCGAGGTGCTGTGGAGCTCGCGGCCGGTGTTCATCGTCAATCGCCCGAAGCCGGCGCTCGACACGTTGCAGCAGCCTGCCCTTCTCAGCCGGCTTTCCGACCCGGACTCAACCGCGCTTCAGCAGCCGCCCTATGCGGTCAACTGGCATCGCTCGATCAAGCCCGAATACCTCGTCCTGGTCGGCATCTGCACCCATCTCGGCTGCATTCCCAAATACATGCCCACGCCCAATCCGACCACACCCGTGCCGGATTGGCTCGGCGGTTATCTCTGTCCCTGTCACGGCTCGAAATACGACCTCGCGGGCCGCGTTTTCCTCGATGTTCCCGCGCCCTACAATCTGCCGGTGCCGCCGTATCATTTTCCCAACGACAAGACGTTGCGCATCGGCGAAAATCCGGTTGGGACGAATTTCGACTTCGACTCGATTTTGCAGGTCTAGGACCGGCGCTCGGCGCGTCACACGCAAAACATGATCGGCCACAATACTCACCGCGCCGGTGATCGGCGTTTCGAGCGGGAGGACGGCTATGGTTTCGCCACGTGGAGATTTCGTCTGGTACGAGTATATGGCGTCGGACGCCAAGGCGGCCGCGGATTTTTACGTCCAGGTCGTCGGTTGGGGGGCCAGCGACGCCGGCATGGCCGCTTTTCCCTATACGCTGCTTTCTGTCGGCCCGACGATGGTGGCGGGGCTGATGACCTTGCCCGAGGAGGCGCGCGCGATGGGCGCCCGGCCGGGCTGGATCGGCTATATCGGCGTCGCCGACGTCGACTCCGACGCGCAAGAAATCGTCGCCGCCGGCGGCAAGATCTATCGCCCCGCCCACGACATTCCGTCGGTCGGCCGCTTCGCCGTCGTCGCCGATCCGCACGGCGCGGCGTTCGTCATTTTCAAGGGCCAGCCCCCAGAGGATCCGCGCGCGCCGCTGGCGCAGGACGCGTCCGGCAATGTGGGCTGGCGCGAATTGCGCGCCGGCGCGCTGGAGAGCGATTTCGCCTTCTATTCCGGCCTGTACGGCTGGAAGAAGACGCAGGCAATGGACATGGGGCCGATGGGAACCTACCAGGTGTTCGAGACCCAGGGCGGACAGGGCGGTGGCATGATGACCAAGACCGCCGAGACGCCGGCCCCCTATTGGCTCTATTACTTCAACGTCGACGCGATCGACGCCGCGGCTGAGCGCGTCAGGTCCGCCGGGGGTCAACTCGTCGCGGGCCCGCACGAAGTTCCCGGCGGGGGCTGGATCGTCCAAGCCCTCGACCCGCAAAACGCGAAATTCGCCCTGCTGGCGGCGAGGCGCTGAGTTGGCGCTCGCCGGAGAATCCGGCGAGAGACTTTTTGGCCGTGTCGTTTCGTCCTATGCTCCGCCGGGGCAGCGCGGAGGGGGACGATGAAAAAGGACAAGCCGACGAAAACGATCAGCTTCGTCAGCCAGAAGGGCGGCGTCGGCAAGAGTACGCTGGCGCGGCTCTTCGCGGTCGGCGCGGCGCATCGCGGCCACAAGGCCATGCTCGCCGACTTCGATCTCGAGCAACTCACCTGCGTCGAATGGAACGCGGTCCGCTTACGCGGCGGAATCGAGCCGGAGATCGACGCGCGTTCTTTCAAGAGCCTAAAGAAGCTGCGCAAGAACGAGGAGAGGATCGACTTCATCGTCGCCGATACGCGGGGACTTGCCGACGGCCTGACCAAGGAGCTCGCCGAGGAGAGCGATGTGGTGTTCCTGCCGACGGGCACCTCGGTCGACGATCTGCGTCCGACGCTCGCGCTCGCCCGAAAGCTCGCCAAAGGCGGCGCGGACGGCCGCGTCGTCATCGTCCTATCCAAGATCGGCCGTTCGGAGGCGCAGGTCGCCAAGGCGATCGAGGCGATCGAGGAGGCGGGCTTCGAACTGCTCGGCGAGCAATGGCCGCTGCGCGACGGCTTCCAAGCCGACCTCGACTCCGGGCGCGCCGGGCGCGAATCGCGCAATCCGCATCTGCGCGAAACCGCCGAGCGCATGGAGGAGGCGCTGTTCAAGCGCGCGCACGCGGCCAAGCCGCGCGCGACAGCGGAGGCCGGTTAGCCGACGATCTCGTTGGCGGCGAAGAACTGCGCAATCTCGACCGCCGCCGTCTCCGCGGCGTCGGAGCCGTGCACCGAATTCTCGCCCATCGACAGGGCGAAATCCTTGCGGATCGTGCCGGCGTCGGCCTTCTCGGGATTCGTCGCGCCCATCACTTCGCGATAGCGCAGGATCGCGTTGTCGCCCTCGAGCACCTGGACGACGACCGGCGCCGCGGTCATCATCTCGACCAGTTCGCCGAAGAACGGGCGCTCCTTGTGCACGCCATAAAAGGTCTCGGCCTGCGCGCGCGTCATCTGAACGCGCTTCTGCGCGATTATGCGAAGCCCGGCGGCCTCGATCCGAGCGTTGACGGCGCCGGTGAGATTGCGGCGCGTGACGTCGGGCTTGAGAATGGAGAAAGTCCGTTCGAGGGCCATGGGCGCTTTCTGAAATGAAGGTTGCGAGAAGGCGCCGCGCTTATAACGGCGGGCGGCGGGAGCGGCAAGGCGAAGACGGCGCCCGCGCGAAACTTGGAGGCGGCCGATGATCGCGACTCAACAACTGAGCGGCGGCGACCCGCTCGTCTTCGACGTTCTCGTCGGCGAGGGAACCGCGACGAGCCGCCATCGCGTCACGCTGAGCAGCGCCGACGGCGAGAGGCTCGCCGGCTTGCAGGCGCCGGAGCGGCTGGTCAAAGCCGCGTTCCGCTTCCTCCTCGACCGGGAGCCGAAGGAAGCCATCATGGCGCGCTTCGATGTCAGCGTGATCGCACGCTACTTCCCGGAATTCGAGTGTGAACTGCCGCGTTATCTGACCGACGTCGAATGAGCGAGGCCGGCGGCCGGAGCGGGCGTCTCGCGACAGCTTCCCGTCATCCGTTCGTCGTGCTTTAGTCGCTTCCGAACGGCCAGGCGCCGCAGAGCGCCTCGCCCGGGAGGGGTTCGCGATGAATGTCACATTCGGATTGAGACGGGCGCTGCAGCTCAGCCCTGACAGCCTCGCGACCACCTTCGGCGACCGGCAGCGCTCGTGGCGCGAGATGGGCGATCGCGTCGCGCGGCTGGCGGCGGGCCTGCAGGCCTTGGACGCGCTCGACGGCGAGCGCGTCGCGGTTCTCGCGCTCAACTCCGACCGCTATCTCGAGGCCTATCTCGCGGTCGCCTGGGCCGGCGCGGTCATCGTGCCCCTCAACATACGATGGAGCCCGGCGGAGAACGAGGACGCGCTCCGCGACTGCCGGCCGAAGGCGCTGCTGTTCGACAAGACCTTCACGCCGCTCGCGCTCGCGCTGGGGCGGGCGATTCCCGCCCTCCAACTCGTCTACGCCGACGACGGCGAGACGCCGGAGGGGGCCGAGAGCTACGAGGATTTGCTGCGGCGAAGCCGGCCCGTCCCCGACGTCATGCGCCAAGGCGCGGACCTTGCCGGCGTCTTCTACACCGGCGGCACCACCGGCCGCTCGAAGGGCGTCATGCTCAGCCACGCCAATCTGATGGCGAACGCGCTCAGCGGGCTCGCCGAGCACTCCATCGCCGGCCCCGTCGTCTATCTCCACGCCGCGCCGATGTTCCACGTCGCCAACGCCGGCGCGATGTACACGGTGCTGCTGCGGGGCGGCGCCAACGCGATGATTTCCGCCTTCACCCCGGAAGGCGCCATGGCCATCGTCGAGAAGGCGCGCGTCACCGACACCGTGCTGGTGCCGACGATGATCCAGATGCTGGTCGATCACCCGAAGATCGGGGCCTATGACCTGTCGTCGCTGGTGCGGATCAGCTATGGCGCGTCGCCGATCAGCGAAGCGGTGCTGTTCCGCGCCATCGCGGCCTTCCCTCGCGCGCGGTTCCGCCAGGGCTACGGCATGACCGAGCTCTCGCCCGTCGCCACCGTGCTGCATTGGGAGGAACACATCGGCGAGGGCTTCGCCAAGGGCCGCCATCGCTCGGCGGGCCGCGCGACCTACGATTGCGAGGTCCGGATCGTCGATCCCCTCGACCAGCCCGTGCCGGCGGGCGTCGTCGGCGAGATCGTGGTGCGCGGCGACAATGTGATGATGGGCTATTGGGAGCGCCCCGAGGAGACCGCCAGAGCCGTCATCGACGGCTGGATGCACACCGGCGACGGCGGCTACGTGGACGAGGCGGGCTTCGTCTTCATCGTCGACCGCATCAAGGACATGATCGTCACCGGCGGCGAGAACGTCTATTCGATCGAGGTCGAGAACGCGCTCGCCCAGCATCCCGCCGTCGCGCAATGCGCCGTCATCGGCATTCCCGACGAGAACTGGGGCGAGCAGGTCCACGCCGTCGTGGTGCTCCGCGCCGGCGCGCGGGCGTCGGCCGACGAGTTGATCGCCTTCGCGAAGACGCTGATCGCCGGCTACAAATGCCCGCGCAGCGTTGAAATCCGAGAGACCGCCCTGCCCCTCTCGGGCGCGGGCAAGGTGCTCAAGCGGGAGTTGCGCAAGCCGTTCTGGGAGGGCGAGGAGCGGCGGGTGCGTTAGGGCGGGGCGGCGTCTTCCGGCGAGCTCGCAGGATTTCAACCGGTTATGAGGCGATTTTCCGCCGCTCCCCTTCCAAGTTCGGAATCGAGCGGCGCAGCGATGTGCGGCGACGTTTGGCGACGGCGGCGCCGCATACCACATAACATTAATGATTTATTGACAACAATCCACGAAAATGTATAGTGTAACTGCGAGTGCGCTGTGTAGAAAGCGAGCCGCCCTCGCGCTTTACTCCCTGTCGCGCCGTCTATTGAGGTCGCCTGGAATGCCGGAATGAGCAAGGAACCCGACAACCTCGTTCTCGAACTCCTGCGCGGCATTCGGGCCGACGTGGCGGGTGTCGATGCTAAGGTGGCGAGCCTCGATGCAAAATTGGTCGACACCAAAGCCGAGTTGAAAGCCGACATTCATTCGCTGCGCGCCGACGTGGCGTCGGACTTGGCGACAATGCGCAAGGACACCCGCGATCAGATCGTCGGACTTCGCCGCGCCGTCGTCGAATGCCATTCCGCCGTACCGGGACACTGTGTGTGACTAGCACTGAGCGGGCCGCTAAGGCACCGGGACGATATGACAGCGATCGGCGCATCCGATCCGCCTCACGTTGAATTGCACCGCGTCGGATACACTCTTACAATCCTGTATATCCCGAGGAACCCGCCATGCAGGTCGCCAGATGGGGCAACAGCCTCGCCATCCGCATTCCCGCCACCGTGGCGAAGGCGCTGAAATTGAGGGTTGGCGACGAGATCGAGGTCCATGTCGAGGGCGATCGCCGTTTCGCGCTCGCGCGCAAGCCTGGCCGTGACGATCTCTTGAAACGCCTGCGGGCGCTGCGCGGCCACCTGCCCGCCGATTTCGTCTTCGACCGGGACGAGGCGAGTGAACGGTGATGTCTTCGACGCGAACGTCCTGCTCTATCTCGTCTCGGAAGACACGCGAGCGTGCCGATCCTCGATGAAGCTGCGAATGTCGGCCGCCAAGCCAATCGCAGGGGTTTGACGGAAGGCGGATCTTGGGCAGACTGTTGGACGGAGATCCCTAACATGTCGGCGGCTGTGCGCATCGGAATCATCGGCGGGAACGGCTGGCTCGGCAGTGCGATCGCCAATGCCGCGGTCGCCGCAGGGGTTGTCGAGCCGACGCGACTGACGCTCTCGAGTTGTTCGGACCGGCGAAGTTCGTTCCAGGCGCCCGGCGCCTACTGGACGAGGGACAACGGCGAACTCGTCGACCGCTCGGACATCGTTGTCTTGTCCGTACGTCCGCAGCAGTTCGCCGCGGTCGAAATCGACGCGCGGGGAAAGCTCGTCTTGTCCGTGATGGCGGGCGTGCCGGCCGCGGCTATCGCGGCGCGCGCAAAAACCGACCGCGTCGTCCGCGCGATGCCCAACGCCGCGGCGCGCCTGCGAAAATCCTTCACGCCGTGGTTCGCGACGCCGGCTACGTCGGACCAGGACAAGGCTCTGGCGCAGCAACTCTTGGCGGCTTGCGGCGAAGCCGAAGAAGTCCCGCGGGAGAGCGACATCGATTATTGCGTCGGCCTGACCGGGGCCGGCGCCGCTTTTCCGGCGCTGCTCGCGCAAGCGATGATCGAGGCGGCGTTATCACAGGGCTTGTCGCCATCCTTGGCGCGCCGCGCAGCAATCGGCGTCGTTGCGGATGCAAGCCAACTACTTCTGGCGGATGGCGCGGATCCGTCGGCGATCGTTGAAGAGATGATCGATTACCGCGGCACGACCGCCGCTGGGCTCACGACGATGCGCGCGCATGGATTCGCGGACGCGGTGCGCGCCGGACTGGAAGCCGCGGCGCGCAAAGGGGCCGATATGGCAACGGGGTGAGGAAAGGAATGAACTCAACGCCTTCGGGGGTCGTCCGCGAACCGCGACTGCAAGCCTTTCTTGCGAGCCTCGCCGGCGCCCTGGCTGGTCACGCGATCAATGAAAACGCCGCGGCTGTGCTGAACAAGATTTTCGACGCGCTACGTTTGCCGCGCCCCGGCTCGCAGCCGGCGGCGGAGCGCTTGCCGGTCTGCGCCTACCTCGCCGAAGCGACGGGGACAGCCCGGGCCTATTCCGCGACGATCGCCAGCGCGGTCGACGACTTCATGGGACTGGAGCCTCTGCTGCGCTGGGCGCCTCGCACTTCGGGCGGGCCGCTTGCGAGCGAAAACTGGCCGAGCGGCCACGCCAACGCGATGATCGTCGGGCGCGGCGGCCTCGAGTTGCGCGACGATGTCCAGATCGGCGTCTCGCTGCTCGCCCCAAACGTGCGATACCCGGATCATCGCCACGATCCGGAGGAGGTCTACCTCGTCCTGTCGCGTGGACGTTTCAAGCATGGCGCGTCATCCTGGTTCGAGCCGGGAATTGGCGGCACGTTCCACAACGAGCCAAACATCGATCACGCCATGGCTTCCGACGACTCGCCGCTGCTCGCCTTTTGGTTCCTCTGGTCGGGGACCTAACCTTCGATCACCCCCTACAGGCGCTGCGGGATGGCCGCCGCAAAAAAATCGCTCGCGCGGCGCACCCGGGCCGGTACGAAACGACGTTTCGGCCAGACGAGGCTGACGTCTCTGACGTCGCTTACAAATTCGTCGAGAACCGTGATCACGTCGGGATGCTTCAGTTCCTCGGCGAGAGAGACTTTGGCGAACAGGCCAATTCCCACACCGGCGAGAACGCCAGCCCGGATCGTTTCGACACTGTTGGACGATAGATTTCCGCGAACGGACACGCTGAATCGACCTTCTGGCCCGACAAAGGGCCAATTCGCCGACTCCATCAGGCCGCCATATAAGAGGCAATCGTGATCGACGAGCTCAGCGGGAGTCCTCGGTATGCCGCGTTGCTCGAAGTAGCGACGGGAGCCGACGCATACGAGGGGAGTCCGAGCGACGCGCCTGACAACCGCGTCGGGTTGGTCGACGGGCCCCACTCTTATCGCCAGATCAATCCGATCTTCGACCATGTCTCGCACGAAGTCCGAGAGAACGAGATCGACTTGAAGGCCGGGGTTGAGAGACAACAGGTCGGGAATAAGCGGCAAAATATGAAGGCGGCCGAAGGTGGAGGCAGCAGCAATCCTGATTAGACCCGCGGCATTGAGCGTGCTGCTTGTCAGTTCGCTATCGGCCTCATCCATCTCGTCAACAAGCGGTTTTGTCCGCTCATAGCATCTCTGCCCCTGATCGGTCAGGGTCACGCTGCGGGTGCTTCGGTTGAACAGCGCCACGCCGAGGCGCTTCTCGAGCGCGCCGACAGCCTTGCTGACAGCGGGCTGTGACTCACCCGTTCGGCGCGCGGCGGCGGAAAAGCCGCCGGCTTCAACCACGGCGATGAAGGCGTTCAATTCGTGGAAGCGATCCATCCTATTCCTCATGAGAATTAATATCATGAAACCTTACGCCATTATCTGCGCTTCTGACATGCCCACATAAGGAACCTCAACCGCCTCCCCCGGACGAGCCGGGGACGCAAACCGAGGGGAAGTCTATGTCGAGATTGGCAGGCAAGGTCGCGGTCGTCAGCGGCGGTGCGAGCGGCATCGGGCTCGCCATCGCCCAGCGGTTCGTGAAGGAAGGCGCGCACGTGTTCATCTTCGGTCGGCGGCGGAAGGCGCTTGACGAAGCGGTGAAGCTCATCGGCGCCAACGTCACCGCGATCCAGGCGGACGCGTCCAGGCTCGAAGACCTCGACCGCGTCGCCGAGGCCGTCCGGAGCGCGAAGGGCAAGGTGGACGTGGTCGTGTCCAACGCCGCCCTGGTCGAGCAGGTCCCGCTGCCCGAAATCACGGAGGACCACTACGATCGCACGTTCGATCTGAACGCCAAGGCGCCTCTGTTCCTCGTGCAGAAGATTGCTGCCGATGATGGGTCGCGGCGGATCGATCATCCTGGTGTCCTCGGCCATGCATACCATGGGCCTGGCGAACCACTCGACCTACGCCGCTACCAAGGCGGCGTTACGTTCGTACTCGCGGACCTGGGCGGCCGAGTTTAGGGATAGCGGCATCCGAGCGAACACGCTGAGCCCGGGCGTCGTCGACACGCCGATGCTCGACTCCCAGGCGACCACGCCCGATGAGGCCGCCGCGATCCGTAAGGGTTACGCCAGCTACACTCCCATGCTGAGACTTGCGCAGCCCGAGGAACTCGCCGACGCGGCCCTCTTCCTCGCCTCGGACGAGAGCTCGTTCATGACGGGCTCCGACATGGTCGTCGACGGCGGCGTCAGCAACGTCTGACGAAGGTCATCCGAGCCCACGGCGTCGGTCGTCCAAGACCGACGGAACCCTCGGAGATTATGGCGCACATCAGTGCCGCCCTGGTCGCGGTGCCGAACTGAATTTCCTGCAACGGTCGATATGGAGATCAACATGACATACGCCATCATAGGCACGGGGCTGATGGGCGCGACGCTCGCCCGCTTCTTCGCCGCGAAGACCATTCCCGTCCTCATCGCCAATTCGCGCGGCCCCGAAACCCTCGGCGAACTCACCGCCGAACTCGGCGCCAGCGTCAAGGCGGTCACGGTCGACGAAGCTGTCGAAGCCGATATCATCCTCGTCGCGGTCGCAGCGCTCGCTTTCAAGGACGTCGGCGCGGCGCTGCAGGACTGGTCGGGCAAGATCGTCATCGACGTGACGAACGGCTTCATGCTGCCGCCGGAGGTGCAGCAAGCCGAATACCAGGGGCGGCTCACATCCGAGGTCAACGCGGAGCGTGTTCCGGGCGCGAAGCTGGTCAAGGCCTTCAATCAACTGCCGCTCAAGGTTCTCGCCAGCCCATTGCCCGACAATGTCGGTCGAAGGGTCGTGTTCGTCTCGAGCGACCATGAGGATGCGAGCGCCACCGTCGCGGCACTCGCGGAAAAGCTTGGCTTTGCAGCCATCGAAGTCGGCAGGATCGCCGAGGGCGGCCGCCTGATCCAGGCGCGGGCGGCCCTCGTATTTCAGAATCTCATCAAGTACCCGATGTAGGGTTGGCCGAAAGGCGACGTCCATCGACGCGGCTTGATCGCTTCTTGGCGCGTATAATGACATTGGCGCCTCCTCCGCTTCCGCTGCAAAGTCGGTCACGCCGAGGGTGGCGAGTTGCGAGGTCCAGAACGCGAATGTCTTCGCATACTGATCCCAGGCCCGAAGGGTCGCGCCATTTCCCGTCCACTCCAGTAATGCGTTACCGTAATGACATAATGCTACTGTAATGCGCGATTGGCCGCGCGCCCTACCTCAGCCAATTCTCCCACGTCAGCCCCTCGACGCGAGCGAACTCCGCCTCGTTGTCGGTGACGAGCGTAAGGCCGAGGGCGATCGTCTGCGCGGCGATCAGCAGGTCGTTGCCGCCGATCCGTCGGCCGGCGCGCTCGAGCCGGGCCCGGATCGTCGCGTAGGCGACATCGGCGGGGGCCTCGAAAGGCAAGACTTCGAGCGCGCCGAGCACGGCTTCGAGCTGGCGGGTCAGCCGGGCCGAGCGTTTCTTCTCGGCGCCGAAGCGCAATTCCGCTGCCACAATGACGCTCGCGCAAACGTTCGTCCCGCCGACGCTGCGGATGTGCCCGACAACGGCTCCCTGCGGGTTTCGGATCAGGTCGGAGACGATATTGGTGTCGAGGAGGTAGCGCATCAGATATCGACGGGGCCCGGCGGCTCATCGTCAATCGACGGAAACTCCTCTTTGAGCGGCTTCAAGCTGGCCAGCACGTCCAGCAGCGATCGCGGCGCCGTTGGTTCGATGATTAGCTTGTCTCCCTCCTTGCGCATGATCGCGTCCGCGCCCGGCAATTCGAACTCGCGCGGTATCCGCACGGCCTGGTTCCTGCCGTTCTTGAAAAGCCTGACATGGCGCGCCACCGTCATTTCGCCCCCGCTGACATAGGCCGAAGCCTATGCCATTATAGCGCGCTTGTCACCCGCCGCAGGCGCGCGAGGGATCGCAATCACGAAAACCCGATCTTCCTGATAAACAGAAATCGTGCTATCCTAGCACATTGATTTTCACCCCCGCCGCCCTCTCCCGACGCCCGCCTTGACAAACCCCGCACCCCCGCCAAATCTCCGCTCTCCCTCCCGCAACCCATTGATATCACTAAACATGCCGTCAAGGAAACCCTTGACAACCCTTGACATTCCTTGACATTCCTTGACATTCCAACCGGAAACTTGACGAAACTTGCCGCCGCCCTTGACGGGGCCGCCTCCTACCCCTGCCCCCGCTCGCGCCGCAGCTTCGCCCAATAGTCCAGCCGCTTCCTGATCTCGCGCTCGAAACCGCGCTCGACCGGCTCGTAGAGCTTGCGCCGGCCGAGCGCCTCCGGCCAGTAGTTCTGGCCGCTGAAGGCGTCGGGCTCATCGTGGTCGTAGGCGTAATCGGCGCCGTAACCCTCCTGCCGCATCAGCCGCGTCGGCGCGTTGAGGATGGTCTTGGGCGGCGTCAGCGATCCCGCCGACTTGGCGAGATCCCTGGCGGCGTTGAAGGCCGAGTAGACGGCGTTGGATTTGGGCGCGGTCGCGACATAGACGACGGCCTGGGCGATCGCCAGTTCGCCCTCGGGACTGCCGAGAAAGTCGTAGGCGTCCTTGGCGGCGTTGGCGACGACGAGCGCCTGCGGGTCGGCGAGGCCGATGTCCTCGCTCGCCATGCGCACGACGCGCCGCGCCAGGAACAACGGGTCCTCGCCGGCGTCGAGCATGCGCGCGAGATAATAGAGCGCGGCGTCCGGGTCCGAGCCGCGCACGCATTTGTGCAGCGCCGAGATCAGGTTGTAATGGCCCTCCTGCGCCTTGTCGTAGATCGGCGCGCGGCGCTGCACGACCGTCACCAGGCCGGCGGCGTCGAAAATCTCGCCTTCGCGAGCGGCGCGCCACACTTCCTCGGCGAGAGTCAGCGCGGCGCGGCCGTCGCCGTCGGCCATCCGCACCAGCGCGGCGCGCGCCTCGGCGTCGAGCGGCAGCGGCTTGCCGACGAGGCTTTCGGCGCGGGCCGCCAGCTTTTCGATCGCCTCCTCGTCGAGCGCGCGGAAGACGAGGACGCGGGCGCGGGAGAGCAACGCCGCATTGAGCTCGAACGAGGGATTCTCGGTTGTCGCGCCGATCAGGGTGATCGAGCCGTCCTCCATGACGGGGAGAAACGAATCCTGCTGCGCCCGGTTGAAGCGGTGGATCTCGTCGACGAACAGCAGCGTCGCGCCGCCGACCGCGCGCCGCGCCCGCGCCGCCTCGAAAATCTTCTTGAGCTCGGCGACGCCGGTGTGGATCGCCGAGACCTGCACGAACTCGGCCTTCGCCTGGCGGCCGATCAGCCGGGCGACCGTGGTCTTACCCGAGCCCGGCGGCCCCCAGAAGATCATCGAGCCGAGGGACGGGGCCTGCAGCAGCCGCGTCAGCGCGCCCTCGGGGCCGGTCAGATGCTCCTGCCCCGCGACCTCGGCGAGGCTCCGCGGGCGCAGCCGCTCGGGCAGCGGCGCGGGGGGCGCCAGAGGGCTCAGAATGTCGGGCGGACCGTTCATGATTTCCTTGTGTCCCCGCGTCCCCGCCAAGTCCAGTCCGGCCCCCGGTCCTGTCTTGCCCGCGGGCAACGATTATAACATTGTGCGCGCGCTTCGAGGGAAGCGAGGAGGATTCGATGAACGCCCCGTCCAATGCTCTTTCCGGCCTGCCGACGGCCCGGCCCGAGGAGGTCGGCCTGTCGCGCGTCGCCCTGCAAAGGCTCGCCGACGTCATGTCGCGGGAAATTGACGCGGGCCGCGCGCCGGGCGTCGCGATGCTCGTCGCGCGCCACGGCAAGGTCGCCTTCTCGCAATCGCTCGGCCTGCTGCGGCCCGGCGGGCCGCCGATGTCGGCCGACGCGATCTTCCGCATCTATTCCATGACCAAGCCGATCGTCTCGGTCGCCGCGATGACGCTGGTCGAGGAAGGCCGGCTCATGATTTCCGACCCCTTGGAGAAATACATCCCGGCCTTCGGCAAGACCATGGTCGGCGTCGAGAACGGCGACAAGCTCGATCTCGCGCCCGCCAAGCGGCCGATCACGATCCAGGACCTGCTGCGCCACACGTCCGGCCTCACCTACGGCTTCACCGGCGTTTCGCAAGTCCAAGGGATCGTCAAGGCGGCCGGACTGATGGGCCAGGAGAGGAGCCTCGCCGAGCATGTCGAGGCGCTCGCCGCGTTGCCGTTGCGGTATCAGCCCGGCGAAGTCTGGGAATACAGCCTGTCGACCGACGTCCTCGGGCGCGTCGTCGAGATCATCTCCGGACGCAGCCTCGGGGAATTCCTCCACGAGCGCATTTTCGCGCCGCTGGCGATGAACGATACCGCGTTCTACGCGCCCGATGCGAAGCGCGACCGGCTCGCCCAGCCGTTCTCGTTCGACTTTCTGAACGCGGCGGGAGTCGACACGATTGAAGCGCGCCAGCCGCCGCGCTGCGAGTTTGGCGGTGGCGGGCTCGTCTCGATGATCGGCGATTACGCGCGCTTCCTCGCCATGGCCAGCGGCGGCGGCGCGTTCAATGGCGGGCGCATCCTCGGCTCGCGGACCCTCGCCTATATGGCGAGCGACCATCTGGGGCCGCATGTCGTCAAGAACCATCCCCTGCTATGGCCCGGCCACGGTTTCGGCCTCGGCTTCGCGGTGCGGCTCGACGCCGGCATCGCGCCGACCGCGGGCGCGGTCGGCGAATATTTCTGGGGCGGCATGGCGGGCACCGTGTTTTGGATTTCGCCGCGCGACGCGCTGTTCGCGATCCTCATGGTGCAGGCCCCGGAGCATCGCGAACATTTCCGCCTGCTCTTCCGCAATCTCGTCAACGCGGCGATCGTTTGAAGGCCGCGCCCGAGCCTCACCACACGCCGGTGTTCGGCATCGACGTCCAGGGCTCGGCCGGCGCGAGCGCCTCGCCTTTCTGGAGCAACTCGATCGAGATCGCATCGGGCGAGCGGATGAACGCCATGCGGCCGTCGCGCGGCGGACGGTTGATGACGACGCCCGCTTTCTGCAGCCGCTCGCAGGTCGCGTAGATGTCGTCGACCTCATAGGCGAGATGGCCGAAATTGCGGCCGCCGGTGTAGACTTCGGGATCCCAGTTGTAGGTCAGCTCCAGCAGCGGCGCCTGGGTCTTCTTGGCAGCCTCGACGTCGCCTGGCGCCGCAAGGAACACCAGCGTGTAGCGGGCCTTCTCGTTGCTCATCCGCCGCACCTCGACCAGGCCGAATTTGGCGACGAAAAAGTCCAGCGACGCGTCGAGGTCGGTGACGCGAATCATAGTGTGCAGATATTCCATGGTCATGGTCCTTCCGGTTTGCGTCGCCGCAGCCGACAGAGCATAACGGCCGCACGCGAGGGGGCCTTATACATGTCCTTGATGACGGAAGCGGGCAAGAATGATGGCCCCTCGGCCCTGAAGCGGCGCGCCGCGCTCGCCTCCGTCGGGGCGAGCCTTGCACTGACGCTCGTCAAGCTCGCGGCGGGGGCGATGGCCGGCTCGCTCGCGCTTCTCTCCGAAGCGGCGCACAATTGCCTCGACATCGGCGCGAGCGGGCTGACCTATTTCGCCGTCCGCGAGGCGGACAAGCCGGCCGACGACGACCATCCGTTCGGCCACGCCAAGATCGAGGCCGTCGCGGCGCTCGCGCAAACCGGCTTCCTCGTCGTTCTCGCCGTCGGCGTCGCCATCGAGGCGCTGCGCCGCATCGGGGAGACGGTGGTCGTCGACGCCAATCTTTTCGCGTTCGGCGCGATCCTTCTGTCGATCGGGGTCGATGTCGCGCGCTGGCGGGCGTTGAGCCGTATCGCGCGGATAACGCACAGCGACGCGCTCGCCGCCGACGCCTTGCATTTTTCCAGCGACCTCATCTCCTCCATTCTCGTCCTCGTCGGGCTCGCGGCGACGCGCGCCGGGCTGCCGCACGCCGACGCGCTCGCCGCCGTCGGCGTCGCCGTCTTCATCGGCGTCGCTGGAATTCGTCTGGGACGGCGGACCGTCGACGCCCTTGTCGACGCGGCGCCAAAGGGACTGGCGGGGACGCTGCGCGGCGCGGTGGAGCGCGTGCCCGGCGTCGCCGCCGCCGATTTCATTCGGCTTCGCCGCAACGGCGCGCGCATCGTCGGCGATCTCGGCGTGCTCGTCTCGCGCACCCTGCCGCTGGAGCGCGTCGCGGCGATCAAGACGGACGTCGCCGAAACGATCGCGCGCCGATGGCCATACGTCGCGTTGACCATCACCGCCGATCCCGTGGCGCTCGACGACGAAACCGTGCTGGAACGGGTGCAGTTGATCGCCGCCCGGCGCCGCCTGTTCATTCATCATGTCGAGGCCCGCAACGTCGAAGGGGGAAAGAGCGTCACGCTCGATCTGGAAGTCGACGGACGCATGAGTCTGGCCGGCGCGCATGAGATTGCGACGCAACTGGAGAATGCGATCCAGAGCGAGTTGGGCAGCGACATCGAGGTCGAGACTCACATCGAACCGATGGAGACGCATGAGATCGGCGGAACCGCGGCCGATCCCGCGACGACGACACGAATTGCGTCGGCTTTGACGCGCAACGCGGCGCTCGGCGGCGTTCTGCGCGATATCCACGACGTTCGGGTGCGGGCGGCGGCAGGCGGACATTTTGTGATTTTTCATTGTCGTGTCGACCCTGAGGTGACGGTCGAGGCGGCGCACGCCAGCGTCGACGCGCTGGAACGATCGGTGCGCGACGAATTCCCCGACGTCGCTCGTATCGTCGGCCACGCCGAACCCGCGCGCTGACGCGCGAAATCATACAAGTCGTGGCACGTGACAATTGGCGCTCCTCCGCAAAGCGTCTATGTTCGATCTCGAACAGATCTTATTGATTCGGCTCCCCATGAGATTCGACAACGAAGCCCCTGACTTGCGCAGCGCTCATGTGATCGTGGTCGGCAACGAGAAGGGCGGCGCGGGAAAGTCGACGCTGTCGATCCATCTCGCGGTGGCGCTGCTGAAGGCGGGTCACAAGGTCGCTTGCATCGATCTCGACACGCGCCAGCAAACGCTGACGCGCTTCTTCGAGAACCGGAAATCATGGTCGGAGAGCGCGCCTTGGCCGATCGAACTGCCGCGCCACTGCGCGATGGTTCGCGGACAATCGAATGACATACGCGCCAACGAGGCGCAGGAGTTCGCGTTGTTCGCCGAGGCGATCGGCGCGGTCGAGCACGAATACGAATTCGTCGTCATCGACACGCCGGCGAGCGACTCCTATCTGATGCGTCTCGCGCATTCGCTCGCCGACACCTTGGTCTCGCCGCTCAACGACAGCTACATCGACGTCGATGTCTTTTCGCGCGTCCATCACGACCGCTCGCAACGCGGCGCCGTCGCCCATTACGCGGATCTCGTCATGGAGGCGCGGCGCAAGCGCCGCCTCGTCGACAACGGCGTCATCGACTGGGTGATGGTGCGTAACCGCATGGCTTCGATCGCGAGCAACAACGCGCGGCAGATCGCGATAAGCATCGCGCGGCTGTCCGGGGAATTGCGCTTTCGCGTCGCCGACGGCCTGCACGACCGCGTCATCTTTCGCGAATTGTTTCCGATCGGTCTCACCGCCCTCGATCCGATCGAGGACGCCTCCTCGGGCGCATTGACGGCCTCGCAACATGCGGCGCGGCGCGAAATCGAAGCGCTCGTGGCGGCGCTCGGCTTGCCGGCGCGCACCCCGGGCATCGAGCATCTGGCGTCGCGGCGATCATGGCACGCGCGGGTCGCCCATTATTACGACGAGATCGGCGCCGCCGAGCCGATTTACAGTTGAAGCGCCCCGCGCGGAATTCGGGTGAGCGATGAAGTCCGCGCTTTGCTTGACGCCCGATCTGGCGTTCTTCCGTCCGGCGGTTCGCGCCGCGGCGTCGCTTCTCGCTCAAAGCGACGCCGACGCGTTCGACGTTTTCATCGTTTGCGAGGCCGAGGACGTTCCACCGGGCTTTGACGCACTCGACCCGGCCCTGCGTGGCAGGATCAAGCTTCTCATCGTCGATTTCTCGCGCCTCGACGGCGGCCTCGTCGGCCGCGGCCGCTTTTCGCGCGCGGTCTTCCGCCGGTTGTTCCTCGAGCGCATCGTGCCGGAATCCTATACGCGCATCGTCACGATGGATTCGGACATGCTGGCGACCCGGCCCGGGCTCGGACGTCTGACCAAGATCGATCTGCGGGGCAAGCCGATCGCCGCGGCCTACGACATGATCTACCTCATGGATTTCAACGACGGCGCGCTGGCCCGCCAATTCCGGGCGTCGCGCCGCTCGCTCGGCCTCGACCTCGCGACCCCCTATTTCAACGCCGGCCTCATGGTCATCGATCGCGCCGCCTGGCGGGCCGCCGGCCTCGGCGAGCGGGTCGCCCGCGCGCTTCGCGAGCAGCCTGAGAAGTTTCCCTTCATGGAGCAGGACGCGCTCAACGCGACGCTGGCGGGCGGATTCGCGCCGCTGTCGCCGCGCTACAATTTCATGGGCGACTTCTTCCTCATCGACATCGAGGCGGCGATCGAGCCGATCGTGCTGCATTTCGTCAACAGTCCCAAGCCGTGGGAGTATGAACGCTGGCGCGGCGAGGCGCGCTTCGCCGAGGCCTACCGCAGCTGGTTCGCCGCTTCGCCGTGGCCGGACTGGCCGACGGCGGCCCCGGCGGGGCGCGCCCATAAGCCGCGCCGGACCGCGGCGCGCCGCCAGTTCGCCGAACGGTTGGCAGCGTT
This sequence comes from uncultured Alphaproteobacteria bacterium, assembly GCA_963813195.1. Lineage (GTDB taxonomy): Bacteria > Pseudomonadota > Alphaproteobacteria > Rhizobiales > Beijerinckiaceae > Roseiarcus. The sequence goes on from CAWEYC010000015.1 coordinate 120,045, forward strand.
CCTGGCTACCCAACGCTTCGTCGATGATTGACGAATACTTGTCCTCCCCTGGCTTTGGAGACGAAGCGTTAGGGTTAAATAGAAATTAACGTATCTCAGCGAGATTTCCTCCGGAGGCGCTTCGGCGCGCCGCGCTCTGAGCGCCGCCTTCGATGGGGAACGTTTCGATGAAAGCAATCGCCGCCGCCGCGCTCGCGAGCATCGCGATGGCGTCGACGCCCTCGCTGGCCGCGGACCTCTTCGGGACCGCCGCCCCCCCGATGTCGTTTCCCGCCCAGGAGAGCCCGACCGCCGAGGTCGGCTCGAACTGGTATTTGCGCGGGGACCTCGGCGTGAGCATCGATACGGCCACGACTTTTTCGCTATCGCCCATGTGGACCCCGACGCCGGGCATCGGGGTCCTGCCCTTCGCGAGTTCGGTTGGGTCGACGAGCGATCGAGCGGACTTTTCCGGGGATATCGGGGTCGGTTTTCGGTTCAACAACTATCTGCGCGGCGAAGCGACCTACGAATACCGGTTCGGGCCATCGGGCAGCAACGACAATACGGTCATTTGCCCGCAAAGCCTGACCCCCTACCCCACAAACACCGGATATGAATACATTACGTCGCAGACCTGCAACGGCAATATCGGCCTTCAGCAGCACAATCAGACCGCGCTCGCGAGCGCTTACCTCGACCTCGGCACTTATTGGGGCATCACGCCGTATGTGGGCGCCGGCGGCGGACTGAACGCCAATACGACGAGCGGATCGGTCGCCTACACGACGAACCCCGGCGGCGCTTCGTACAGCGCCAATCTCGTCCCGCCGACAACCATCCCGCTCATCCCGGCGGTCTGGGTCAATCCGACGACCGGCGCGGCGCTCTCGCCGCAACCCAAAGTCGGGTTCACTCAGCAATCCTGGAACCGGTCGTTCAGCAGCACGAAATACACCCCGGCGTGGGCGCTCATGGCCGGCGTCGGCATTCCGCTATCGCCTAGCGCGACGCTCGATATCGGTTATCGCTACTTGAACGCCGGCGTCACGACCACACTGATAAACAGCCAGACCGGCTCGACCGTAAAGCAATCGAATTCGTCGCAGGAAATCCGCATCGGCATCCGCTATATCGCGGATTGACGCCCTTTTCGCAGCGTTTCTCTTGACGCGGGTCGGGGATTCGGCTTCCCATCGCGCGTCCTCTCTTTGAGAACGGCGCTGGCGGCAATGTTCAGCCAACTCATGAGCTCGCGGCGCTTCGCGCCCCTCTTCTGGTGCCAGTTCTTTTCCGCGTTCAACGATAACTTCGTTCGCCAGATGCTGGCGATGCTCATCCTCTTTCGCTTCGGCGCCGAAGACGTCGGCGCGAAGGTCTCGCTCGCCGTCGCGATCTTCGTGCTGCCGTCGATCCCGCTGTCGCCGCTCGGCGGCGAGATCGCCGACGCCCACGACAAGGCCGCCATCGCGAAGCGGCTCAAGCTCGCCGAGATCTTCGTACAACTGCTTGCTGCGGCGGGGTTCTATTTCTCCTCGCTCGTCTTGCTCTATGCCGCGTTGTTCGGACTCGGGTGCATCGCCGCGCTGTTCGGGCCGATCAAATACGGCATCCTTCCCGACCACTTGAAATCGGAGGAACTGGTATCCGCCAACGCGCTCGTCGAGGGCGCGACGTTCGCCGCGATCATCTGCGGTCTCGTCGTTGGCGGCTATGCGGCGGCGCAGGGGCGCGAGCCGTGGACGGTCGTCGCCCAGCTCGTGGTCGTCGCGGCAGCGTGCTACGGCGCTTCCCTTTTGATTCCGCCGACCGGGATCGGCGCGCCGCACCTCAAGGTCGACTTCAATCCCTGGCGGGCGACGCGCACGATCCTGCGCGAACTCAGGGCCGACGACCGCCAATGGGTCGGTGCCGTCGCGGTGAGCTGGTTCTGGACGGTCGGCGCGATCACCCTTTCCCTCGTTCCGGTCATCATCAAATCCCGCATCGGCGGCGGCGTCGAAATCGAGACCGCGATCAACCTCTTCTTCGCCATCGGCATCGCCGCCGGATCGCTGCTCGCCGCGGTGCTGTCACACGGGCGCATCCAGCTCGCGCCGGCGCCATTCCTGCTGCTGATCATGGGGGCGATCGCCATCGTCGCCGGCTTGCAGACCGGCGCGTTGCCCAAGCCCAACGGCGAAGTCAGTCTGATCGACTTTTTCGGCAGCTGGGTCGGCCTCCGCATCGTGGTCGAGCTCATCGCCTATTCCTGTGCGGCGGGGCTGTTCGTCGTGCCGATCTTCGCCGCCGTCCAGTCCTGGGCGAGCGAGGATCGGCGCGCGCGGGTCATCGGCGCCGTCAATACGCTGAATGCAATCTACATGGTCGTCGGCTCGCTCGCGACGACCCTGCTGCTGAAGCTGACCGGCATCGGCGAATCCATGGCGCTCGTGCTGCTCGGTCTCGCCAACTTCGTCGCGGCGATCTACTTCTTTCGCCGGCTGCGGGCCGATTTCCTCGCCTTCGCGCTGCGCGTTCTATGGCGCCTCGCCTTTCGGCTCGAAGTCGTCGGCCTCGAAAACCTGCCGAAGTCCGGCGAGCGGAGCCTCGTCGCGGTCAACGACGTTTCGCTGCTCGACGCGCCGATCCTCCTGTCGCTGCTCGGCGATGCGCCTGTCCTCGCCATCGACCCGCAAATGGCGGAGCGATGGTGGGTCAAGCCGTTCCTCAAACTCTGCGACGCGCGCCCGCTCGAGCCGACGCGCCCGTTGGCGGCGCGCGCCCTCGTCGCCGACGTCAGGAACGGCCGGCGGCTCGTGTCTTTTCTCGAGGTGCGCGGCGCCGCGGCGAGTTCGCCGATGAAGGTCTACGACAGCGCGGCGATGATTGCCGAGGCGAGCGGCGCCTGGGTCACGCCGGTGCGGATCGAGGGGACGGAGCGCACGCGGTTCTCCCGGCTCCCCGCGGCACAGATCCGCCGCCGCTGGTTCCCGAAGATCATTGTCACGTTCATGCCGCCGCGCAGGATCGTCGTCGAACCCAGTCTGCGCGGCCGCGCGCGCCGTCGGGCGGCGGGGAAGGCGCTCTACGACATCATGTCCGACCTCATCTTCGCCACGACGAACTCTCGCCGCACCCTGTTCGAGGCCTTCGAGGCCGGCGCGCGGCAGCGCCGCGACGGCCGCGCGATCGTCGAGGACCCGATCAGCGGACCGGTCAAGCAGAGGCGGTTCCGCCTCGGGGTCGCATTGCTGGCGCGCAAGATCGTGGCGCGGACGGAGGTCGGCGAGACGGTCGGCGTCATGCTGCCCAGCGCAAGCGGCGGCGCGGTCGCCTTCATGGCGGTGCAGGCGGCGGGCCGGGTCGTGGCGATGCTGAACTTCACCGCCGGAGCCTTCAATCTGATCGGCGCGTCCCGCAGGGCGAAAATCCGCCTTGTTCTCTGCTCGCGAGCCTTCATCGAGAAGGCGAAGTTGGACGATCTCATTCTCCAGATGGAGCCGCACGTCAGCTTCGTCTGGCTGGAGGACCTGCGCAATGGCGCCACTCATCTCGACAAGGCGCGCGCGTTTCTCGAGTTGGGCCGCGCGTTCGCGTCGCGCCGGAGCGATGATCCCGCCGTGATCCTGTTTACTTCCGGATCGGAGGACCTGCCGAAGGGGGTGGTGCTTTCCCACGCCAACATTCTCGCCAATATCGCGCAGATCTCCGCCCGGTTCGAATTCACCTCGGCGGACGTCGTGTTCAACCCGCTGCCGATCTTCCACGCGTTCGGCCTGACCGGCGGATTGTTGCTGCCGCTGATGAGCGGCCTGAAAGTTTATCTCTATCCAAGTCCGCTGCACTATCGGCAGATTCCCGAGCTGGTCCACAGCGCCGGCGCCACCGCGCTCTTCGGCACGGATACGTTCCTGGCGGGCTACGCGCGCAACGCCAACCCGCACCACTTCCGCTCGCTGCGATACGTCGTCAGCGGCGGCGAACCGGTAAAGGGCGAGACCCGACGCCTCTATATGGAAAAATTCGGCCTGAGCTTCTTCGAAGGTTACGGCGTCACCGAAGGCTCGCCCGTACTCGCCGTCAATACGCCGATGTTCCACCGCGACGGCTCGGTCGGCCGGCTGCTGCCCGCGATCGAGCATCGTCTCGAACCCGTTCCCGGCATCGAGGACGCCGGTCGGCTGCTCGTGCGCGGCCCCAATATCATGCTCGGCTATCGCCGCGGCGACAATCCCGACGAGATCGAGCCGGCGCCGTTCGGTTGGCACGACACCGGCGACATCGTCTCGATCGATCGCGACGGCTACGTTTGGATCAGGGGACGCGCCAAGCGCTTCGCCAAAATCGCCGGCGAGATCGTCTCGCTCGCCGCGGTCGAGGACCTCGCATTCGATTTGTGGCCGGACAATCCGCCCGTCGTCGTCGCCGCGTCCGACGCGAGGAAGGGCGAGCGCATCGTCATGGCGACGACCCAGATCGACGCGACGCGCGCTCAAGTTCAGGCATGGATGAAAATCAAAGGCGCCTCCGAAATCATGACGCCGGCGGCGGTCCTCGTCCTCGAGGTCCTGCCGCGGCTCGGTTCGGGTAAAGTCGACTATGTCGAATTGAGCAAGATCGTCCGCGAGAAGATGGCGTAAGGCGCGGAGCGCGCCGCAAAGCCCCTCGCCCGCATGGCCCGTCGAGAGACGGGCCTTCTTGCGAACGCCCTATGCGGGGAGAGTGTCGGGGCGAGGGCTCAGGCGACCGCGGCGAGCGCGAGGGCGCGGGGGCTGCGCGCCGATTTCGGCAGGCTAACCAGCACGACCGTGCCCTCGCCGAGTTTCGAGGTGATGCGCAGCGCGCCGCCGTGCAACTCGACGAGCGAATTGGCGATCGCGAGGCCGAGCCCCGAGCCCTTCATGCCGTTGGCCATGGTCGTCTCCGCCTGCTCGAAGGGGCGCCCGAGCCGCGAAAGGTCCTCCGTCCTGATGCCGGGGCCGGTATCTTCGACGTAGAAATAAATCTGATCGGTGAAGGCTTGCGCGCCGATCGTCACGACGCCGCCCTCGGGCGAGAATTTCACGGCGTTGCGCAGCAGCGTCACCAGGATGCGCTCGACCGCAGCCGGATCGGCATCGAGCGCATCGGCGCCGTTCACCTCGATCTCGATGTTCACGCGTTTCTCGCGCGCGGTCGGCGCGACGTCGAGCACCGCCTTGTTGACCGCCTTTTCGACCTTGAATTGCGCATGTTTCAGACGGATGCGCCCAGACTCGAGGCGCGACATGTCCAACACGTCGGAGAACACGTTGAGCAGATATTGCCCGCTCGAGAGAATGTGCGAGCAGTAATCGCGGTACTTCTCCGACCCGAGCGACCCGAAAGTCTCGCCCTCCATCAACTGCGAGAAGCCGATGATCGCATTCAGCGGCGTCCGCAGTTCGTGACTCATATTGGCGAGGAACTCGGCCTTGGCGCGATTGGCCATTTCCGCCTGCGCCTTCTGCTCGTGATAGCGCTCGGCCAGATCGGCCAATTGCTGGGCCTGTTGCTCCAGGGATCGGCGGGATTGGCGCAATTGGGCGACCGTCGCGAGCAGCAGTTGCTCGGATTTGACCAATTGCTGTTCGTGCTCCTTGAGAGCCGTGATGTCGGTGCCGACCGAGACATAGCCGCCGTCGCGCGTTCGACGCTCGTTGACCTGCAGCCAACGACCGTCGGCCAGGTGCGCCTCATAGGTCTTGGCGCATCCCTCGCCGAGCGCCGGCTCTCCGGGATCGACAATCGATTCCCGGTCGACGAGCGGCGCGTCGCCGAGCGCCGCGAGCTCGGAATAGGCGGCGCCCGGCCGAACCGCTTCGCCGGGCAGATTGTGCAAGCGCTGATATTTCGAATTGCAGAGCACCAGGCGATTGGACGAATCCCAAAGCACGAACGCCTCGGAAATCGCCTCGATCGCTTCCCGCAAGCGCTGGTCGGCGGTCGCGGACATCTCGGCCTCGCGCTTTTGGTCGGTGATATCGACGGCGATGCCGACGAGGCGCGTCACCCCGGTGGCTTCGTCGACGACGAGTTCGGCGCGCTTGCGCAGCCACACCCATCCGCCTTCGCGGTTGCGCATGCGGAATTCGAGATCGACGGAGGCCCATTTGCCGTCGAGAGCGCGTTCGGCGATGGTCGCCAACGCCTCGTCGCCGGGATGGATCATCGCCTGCAATTCGCTGAACGGGAGCTTCCTCTCGGACGGCTGCAGGTCCAGCATCTCGAACATCGATTTGGACCATGTGACGTGGCCTTGCGCCAAGTCCCAATTCCACAGGCCGCAACGGCCGCGGTTGAGCGCGAGATCGAAGTGAGCGCGCGCGGTCGCCTCGGCGCGCGCCTGCGCGCGGGTCCGTCGCAGATGCAGCAAGTACGCGCACGTCGCCCCGATGGCGATCGAGGCGGTCGATCCCAGCAGCAGGATCGCCACCAGCACGGACTGGCGCCACGGCGCGAGAACATCGCTTATCGACTCGGCGAAGGCGATCTGTCCCGACGTCGAGCGCAAATTGCGCACCGCGGCGAATTCGTCCTTGCCGTATGGCGTTTGCACTCGCAGCGCGCCAGCCTTGTCGGCAAGGATCGTCAGCGGCTCGCTGGTCCCGAGCACGCCCGTCAGCGTCGCGTTGTCGGGCCCCCGCTCGGGATCGCTGGCGATCACATGACCATTCGCGTCGGCGAGCAGCGTCTGGCTCGGACGCAAGTCAGGGTAAGCGGCGAGAACCGCATGCAGCACGTCGAGGGGCGCGGGCGCCGGAGATGCGGCCAGCGCTTCATCGAGGCTCCGCGCCAGCGCGGTCGCGCTGAGATCGAGTTCGCGAGCGGCGGCGGACAGCATCCGCGCGCGCTCCGCGCGCAGGTGCTCGAAGGCGACCGCGGACAGCGCGATGAGAACAAGCGCCGCCACGATCGGTGGGACCAGCCAACGCCACGCGATGGCCGCGGCCCGCGAGCCGCGAGCGTCGCGGGCTTGCGCCAACGGCGAAGCGTCGGAACGGTCCGTCTGTGGTCGCGACTCTTCGAATGCCGCGCCCGCACGCGTCATCACAGTCCCCCAAGATCCCTGTCGCAATGAGATCGGGCAAATCGCCGCAACGTCCCGAATCACCATGATAAGAATCTTTGTGAGAATCTTTGTCCAGACCTTAATGAATCGTTTACGGGAATTTTTTTGACGCGATTCGCGCGTCGACTCACACGCACAAAAGCGCTGGTTGCGCCATGACGGAAACGCCCATCCGCTTCAACTTTGTTGGCGGCTCGCGGTCGCGGAATCAGCCAAGCGAACGCGTGGCGATGTCGCGCACGTCGGTCGATAGCGTCGGCTGATCGACGATGCGCCGCAGAACGGCCTCCGCCCTGGCGCGGCGGCCCTCTTCGAGAGATCGCCACGACCGCAGCGCGGTCAGCAGGCGCGCGGCGATCTGCGGATTGGTGGGATCGAGGGTCAGGACGATCTCGCAGAGCAGGTCGTAGCCCGCGCCGTCGATGCGGTTGAACTGCGTCGCGTTGGCGCTGAATCCGCCGATCAGCGCGCGCACGCGGTTAGGATTGCTGAGCGAGAACCCATGGTGCTTCATCAGTTGGCGCACGCGCTCCAGCGTCTCCGGTTCCGGGATCTGCGCCTGCAGAGCGAACCATTTGTCGAGAATGAGCGGCTCCGCGGCAAAGCGGCGCGCGAAGGCCTCGAAAGCGCGTTCGCGCGGCGCGCCGGGGATCGTCGCGATCGCGGCGAGCGCGCCAAGTCGCGCGGTCATGTTGTCGGCTTCGCCGAATTGACGATGCGCGCGCGCGCCGCCTTCGACGGCGTTGCCGGCGACGAACATCGCCAACGCGCCATTGCGCAGCGCGCGTCGGCCGGCGCTCGCCGCGTCGGGGCTGAACGCGGCGGCGTCGGCCATGGCGTCGTGCAGCGCGGTCAAGTTCGCGCCGTGTGCGCGCCCGAGCGCGCCGCGCAGGGTCTCGCGCGCGCGGAAGATCGCGTCCGGATCGACGTTCACGGCCATTTCGCGGGCCATGTCCGCTTCACTCGGCAGAGCGAGCGCCAGCGCCGCGAAGGCCGGATCGATGTGTCCCCTCAATGCGTCCGCGACGACCGAGCCATAAGCGTCGATAAAAGCGGGCTCGGGTGTCGGCGCGCTGCCGGCGCGGATCGCCGAGACGGAGCGCAACAGCAGCCGCGTCGCCAAAGTCTGCAGCGCCTGCCAGCGGTTGAAACTGTCGCGATCGTACTTGAGCAGGGTGACGAGATCGTCTTCGCCGAGGTCGTCGTCGACGCGCGCCGGGGCCGAGAAGCCGCGCAGGAACGACAGCGCCGGCCGGCGCGAAACGCCGGTGAATTCGATCGTCCGACCGGCGCCCTCCAGCGCGAAGACGCCGGCGCGCAGTTCGCTCGGGCTCGCATCGGCCGAGGCGAGTTCGATCTCCGCGCCCTCGGGATCGACGAGCCCGATCGCCAGCGGCATCGTCATCGGCGCCTTGACCGGCTGACCCGGGGTCGGCGCCAACGACTGCGCGATCTCGACGCGGAACGCTCGGCGCGCGGCGTCGTGCGCCGTGCGAACGGTCAGCAGCGGCGTGCCGGCCTGCGCGTACCAGAGCTTGAAGTCATCGAGGTCGCGGCCCGAACTTTCGGCGAAACAGGCGAGAAAATCCTCGACCGTCGCCGCCGTCCCGTCGCAGCGCTGGAAATAGAGGTCCATTCCCGCGCGGAACGCCTCGGCGCCGATCAGCTGTTTGAGCATGCGGATGACTTCGGCGCCCTTCTGATAGACGGTCGCCGTGTAGAAGTTGTTGATCTCGTGATAGACGGCCGGACGCACGGGGTGCGCGAGCGGTCCGGCGTCCTCGGGAAATTGCGCCGCCTTCAATCCCCGCACGTCCGCGATGCGCTTGACCGGCGCGGAGCGCTGGTCGGCGGAGAATTCCTGGTCGCGAAAGACGGTCAGCCCCTCCTTCAGGCAGAGCTGAAACCAATCGCGGCAGGTGATGCGATTGCCGGTCCAGTTGTGAAAATATTCGTGGGCGATGACGCCCTCGATGCCGGCGTAGTCGTCGTCGGTCGCGGTCTCCGGCGAGGCCAGCACATATTTGTCGTTGAAGACGTTGAGGCCCTTGTTCTCCATCGCGCCCATGTTGAAGTCGGACACGGCGACGATGTTGAAACGTTCGAGGTCGTATTCGCGCCCGAAGGCGCGCTCGTCCCATGCCATCGCGCGCTTCAGCGCGTCCATCGCGTAGGCGGTGCGCTCCTCGCGTCCGCGCTCGACATAAATGCCGAGCGCCACCTGCCGCCCGGACATCGTGACGAAGGAATCGGCGATATGCGCCAGATCGCCGGCGACCAGCGCGAAGAGATAGCTCGGCTTCTTGAACGGATCGCGCCAGACCGCCCAGTGGCGGCCGCCTTCGGCCTCGCCGGCGCTTTCCAGATTGCCGTTGGCGAGCAGCACCGGCGCCTCCGCCTTGTCCGCCTCCAGGCGCACGCGGTACGTGGAGAGGACGTCCGGCCGGTCGAGGAAATACGCGATGCGGCGGAACCCCTCCGCCTCGCATTGCGTGCAATAGGCCGAGCCGGAGCGATAGAGGCCCATCAGCTTGGTGTTCCCAGCGGGATCGAGCCGCGTTTCGATGCGCAATGTGAAGGAGCGCCGCGGCGGATCGGCGAGAACGAACGCCGACGGAGCGACCTCATAGGCGGGCGGCTCGAGGAGCGCATTGTCGAGCGCCGCGCCGACGAAAACGAGTTCGTCGCCATCCAGCGCCAGCGGCGCCCCCGCGCGTCCCTGCGGATTGGGCCGCACGGTCAACTCGGCGACGACGCGCGTCGCGTTGCGATCGAGCGAAATGTCGAGATCGACGGAATCGATGAGGTAATCGGGGACGCGATAGTCCTCGAGACGTACGGGCTGTCCAACGGAGGTGCGCATCCTGGCGGCCTTTCGATGATCTCGGCGAAGAAAGTGGGTGCGCCGATGTTGAATTCTCGACCCGCGCATCCCGTCCGCGTCGACACGGCTTCAGATTGCGACGACCCGCTCCGCTGCCGAGGTAGCTACCAGGCCGTGTCGGCGCAAGGCTTGTTGCAATTGTGGCGATGGCGCCTGGCCGCTAGTGAAGATCGCGGGAGAAATGACCGAAGGGTCGCGCGCGGGGCGGCGCTCGCCGAGGAGAGCGTCGACGCGGCGCGCGATCGCCGGCGCGGGATCGACGAAGTCGACCGGCCAAGGCGCGAGACGGATGAGGGGCTCCATGAGCAAGGGGAAGTGGGTGCAGGCGAGAACCACCTGATCGGTGCGGCGTTCGCCTTGCGAAACGAAGCACGGCGCGATCTCGCGCGCCACTTCGGCGTCGTCGATCGGCTCGCCGCGCAGGAAATGTTCGGCAAGACCGGCAAGGCGCGGCGAACCGACCAATGTCACGTCGCAATCCCCGGCGAAATCACGCACCAGCGCGCGCGTGTAGTCGCGCGCGACGGTCCCCGGCGTCGCGAGCACGCTGACGAGGCGGCTCCGCGACGCCTCCGCCGCCGGCTTGATCGCCGGCACCGTGCCGACGAACGGCAGTTGAGGAAACGCGCTCCGCAGCGGCGGCAGGACCAGGGTCGAGGCGGTGTTGCAGGCGATCACCACCAGGCTCGGGACGCAACGTTCGATCAGCGACGCCACCACCGAGCCGACGCGCGCGACCAACGCCGCCTCGTCGAGCGCGCCATAAGGAAAGGCCGCGTCGTCGGCGGCGTAGATCAGTCGGGCGTCCGGCCGCGCACGCGCGACGGCGGCGAGCACGGTCAGGCCGCCGAGGCCGGAATCGAAAACGAGAACCCGCGCGCCGCGCGCCGCGCCTTCGGCGTTCATCGGCGGCAGACGATCTGTACGATCGAAGCGCGCCTGTCGCGCGCGATCTCACCGGCGCCGAGATCAGGGGTTTCCGCCGCCGCCTCGATCCCGATCGGCCCAAGGAAGCGCTTGATCGCATCGAGCGCGATCGAAGAGTGCGGCTCGACCAGCGCGACTCCGGCGAGTCGCTTGGGTTCGATCCTGATCGGCCCGACGAGCGCCTCCAGGCCGCCTTTCCGGTCGAACGCCGGGGCGCCGCTCGCGCTCTTCGTCAAGGCCGCGACAATCGCTTGGCCGCCATCGACGTCCGGCGTGGTCGTCGCGACGCTCGCCTGGAGCACGCTCGTCCCGGGCGTCGCGCTGGGCTCGACCGCGAGCACCACCAAATCGGTCGAGCCCCCGCCGTAGTTGAGCGGCGCGGCTGCCGCCCCAAAATCGCCCGCAAGCAGCGTGAGCCCGCTCGCGGCGTCGCCGCGAAGGCTTTTCGCGGCCTTGCCCTCGATGGTGGGATTGGCGCAATCCGCCTCGCCGATCGCGGTCAGCGCCTGGCCGGGAGCGACGATCAGGCCGGTCGCCGTCAACTCAGGGGCGATCGGCGGAGTCTTGACGGCCGCATCCGCGGGCGCGACGGCCGGCGCCGGCGAGGGCGCGCTGGCCGGTATGACTTTCACGACGTCCCGCCAGGTCACGCTCGGCGCCGCCCGTGCGGCAGCCGCGCCGAGGCTCGCCGCTGAAGCCAAAAACGGCTCGAAGGTATTGGCGATGCCCAAGGCGACCTTGTCGAGGTCGGCGGCCTGCGAAATCGGGTATGAAAAGGTGAACCCGCGCAGCGAACGCCCATCGGGCCAGTCCGCCGGCGCCGCCGCGAAGCGCGAATAGAATTTCCGCCCCGCCTCCTCGCCCGCCACGACGAAGAACTGGTCGGCCTTGATCGCTTTATAGGTGACCTTGCGCCCGCTTGCCGCCGCGGTCCGCTTCGCATATTGGGCGACGAGATCAGCGTCTTCGCCAATCCGAGCCTGCATCGCCAAGGTCACGCTGCCGTCCGCCTTCTTCATCACCACGCTTCCGTCGACCATGGCGATTTTTTCGAGAATTTTCAACGGCGCGCCGAGGCGCACGCCGGACCGCCGCTCATCGACGAGTTCAAATCCGACCGCCGCCCGCGCGTCCTGCGCCGCGGCCTTGAGCGCCGCGAATTGGGCGGCCGAAAGCAGCCCATCGGCGGTCGCCCCAACCCGGCTCTGATAGGCGACAATGGAGTCGCGCGTGCGTTTGCCGAAAGCGCCGTCGACGGCGCCGTTGTAGAGCCCGAGCCAGCCGAGCGCGTCCTGAACCGCCTTGCGGTCCGCTTCCGCCATCGCCAGGAAGGCGCTTTTTTGCCCGTCCGTGCGTGAATCGACGGTCGAAGGCGGCGGCGCAGCCGTCTCTGCGAGAGCCGAGTGGAGCGCCGCGCACGCCGCCAGCGCGCCGACGAGGGCGCCTGCCAAAAAGCGAGATATTGCCATTCGCCGCTCCCCCTGCCCCGCTGCGTCATGCTAGCATCGGCCATCCCGTAAGAACACCGTCGCCAATCTCCCCTACTCTCCGATGTCGCAGATCAACCCGCGGCCGGTCTAACCGGCCGCTTTCCGAATCAAGGGTCGAGAAATGCTCCAAGCCATTCGCGGTTTTCTCGCGTTCGCTCTGCTGATCGCGACCGGCGCCGCTCTCGCCGGCGAGATCAAGCCCTACACGCGGGAAGACCTGGCGAGCGACGTCGTGCGGCTCACCGAGACGTTGCGCAAGGAGACGGCGCAGATCGGCGCGAAGTTCAAGGGAAAGAGCACCGACCAATTGCGCGCCGAGGCCGCGACCGCGGTCGCAGCCGGCGATTTCAAGGGGGCCAGCGCGCTGCTCGGCGCGGTGGTCGCCGGCGCTCCGAAGGAGGAGGGAGGTTGGCTCACGCTCGCCCGGCTCGGCGCAGCGGCGGACGAGGCGCAGGCAAGCGGGCGTTACGAATTCATTCAGCGCGGCCAGACCGCGGCCTATGCCGCCTATCAGCGCGCCAACAGTCCCCCGCAGCAGGCCGTGGCTCTCGCGCTTCTCGGCGATCTTTTCGCCCGCCAGGAGATGTGGCGCCCGGCCCTCGACGCCTATCGCGCCAGCCTCGATCGGCGCGATGATGAAGACACGCGGCAGATCTACGAGGACATGCGCGAAAAGCATGGCTTCCGCATCCTCGACTACAAGGTCGACAATGAGTCCTCGGCGCCGCGCGTCTGCTTCAACTTTTCCGAATCGCTCGCGCGGAAGACGGATTTTTCGCCTTACGTCGCGGTGGCCGGCGCCGCGAATTCGGCGATCTCCAGCGAGGACCAGCAGATTTGCGTCGAGGGCCTCAAGCACGGCGAGCGCTATGCGATCGTCATTCGCGAAGGGCTGCCCTCGACGGTCGGAGAGTCGCTGCTCAAGTCGGCCGATTACGAGGTCTATGTGCGCGACCGTTCGCCGCAGGCGCATTTCGCCGGCCAAGCCTATGTGCTGCCGCGCCAGGGCCAACTCGGGGCGCCGCTGACCACTGTGAACACGTCGAAGGTCGGGATCGAGGTCTACCGCATCGGCGACCGCAATCTCATCGCCCAGACCGCGCGCGACGACTTTCTCAAGCCAATCACGTCCTCGCGGGCCGCCGAGATCGAATTGCAGGATGGCGTGAAGGTGTGGAGCGGCTCGATGGACGTCGCTTCGGAACTCAACAAGGACGTCGTCACCGATTTCCCGCTCCTGCAGGCGGTCGGCAAATTGGAGCCGGGAGTCTACCTGGTCACGGCGCGACCGTGGAAAGGCGGCCACGCGCCCGGCGACAGTTCCTCCGGCGAAGGCGACGATTCGGCGATGGCGACGCAATGGATGGTCGTCTCCGACCTCGGCCTCACGACGTTTTCCGGCGATGACGGTCTTCATGCGTCGGTCCGCTCGCTGTCCAGCGCCGCCCCGCTCGCCGGCGTCGAGGTCCGCCTCGTCGCCCGCAACAACGAAGTGCTCGCGAGCAAGACGACGGGGCCGGACGGCCGGGTCGATTTCGACCCCGGCCTGTCGCGCGGCGCCGGCGGCTCGGCGCCCGGGCTCCTCGTCGCCACGCTCGGCGACGATTACGGCTTCCTCAACCTGGGCCAGAGCGCATTCGACCTGACCGATCGCGGCGTCAGCGGACGCGAAGCGCCCGGCGCGCTCGATGCGTTCCTCTATACCGAGCGCGGCGTCTACCGCTCCGGCGAGACGGTGTTCGCGGCCGCGCTGCTGCGCGATGCAGGCGGCGAGGCCAAGCTCGGACTGCCGCTGACGCTCGTCGTCCGGCGCCCCGACGGCGTCGAATATAAGCGGGTCAGCGTCGCGGATCAGGGCCTCGGCGGTCACGCCTTGGCGGTCCCGCTGCTATCCGGCTCGCCAGCCGGGAAATGGACGATCGACGCTTACGCGGATCCCAAGGCGCCGAGCCTCGGGCACACCGAATTCCTGCTCGAGGACTATGTCCCCGAGCGTCTCGACTTCACGGTGAATACCGCCAAGCCCATGGCGGCGCCGGGCGAGCCGATCGATTTTTCGCTCGACGCGCGGTTCCTCTATGGCGCGCCGGCGGCCGGTCTCGACGTCACCGGCGCGGTGCGCCTCGAGGCGGTGGAGGGTTCGGAAATCGCCGGCTTCCCGGGATATGTCGGCGGTTTGACCGACGACGAGTTCACTGCCGTCGAGAACCAGTTCACCAACAAGGTCAAGACCGACGACAAGGGGCACGCCGATCTCTCGGTCGACCTGCCGGACGGTTCGGCCGCCAAGCCGCTCGAGGCGAAGGTCATCGTCGACGTGGCGGAATCGGGCGGCCGCACGGTCGAGCGGGTCGTCACCTTGCCGGTGCGCGCGAAGGGCATGATGATCGGCCTCAAGAAGGATTTCGATGAAAGCCTCGGCGAGGGCGACGTGGCGACCTTCGAGGCGATCGCGGTCACGCCGGACGGCGCGCGCGGCGTGCGCAAAGGCGTCGCATGGTCCCTCTACAAGCTCAGCGAAGACTACCAGTGGTTCAACTCGGAGGGCCATTGGAGCTATGAGCCGGTCAAGTCCTCCACGCGCCTCGCCGAGGGTACGGTCGACATCGGCGCCGATGCGCCGGCCAAGATCGCCGCGCGCGTCGGCTGGGGCCGCCATCGGCTCGACGTGAAGACGCCGGACGGCGAACAGACGAGCATCACCTTCGACGTGGGCTGGTCGGGAACCGCAAGCGCCAATACGCCTGATAACGTCGTCGTGACGCTCGACAAATCCAACTACGCGCCCGGCGAAGAGGCCAAGCTGCGCATCGCTTCGCGTTTCCGCGGCAAGGCGACGGTCGCACTGGTCGGGGAAAAGCTGCAGCAGTTCATCGACGTCGATCTCTCCGAGGGGGACACGATCGTGCCCTTCAAGGTCGGCGCGGACTGGGGCGCGGGCGCCTATGCGGTCGCGCTGACCTATCGCCCGCTCGACGTCAAGGCGAAGCGCATGCCGGGCCGCGCGCTGGGCCTCGCCTGGTTCAGCATCGCGGAGGATGCCCACAAGCTCGACATCACGATCAACACGCCCGACAAGACGCGGCCGCGCCAATCCCTGACCGTGCCGGTCAAGATCGGCGGCCTTGCGGCGGGCGAAGAGGCGGAGGTGACGGTCGCCGCGGTCGACGTCGGCATTCTCAACCTGACGGGTTATAAGACGCCTGACCCGCGCAGCTATCTCTTCGGCCAGCGCAAGCTCGCCGTCGACATCCGCGACCTCTACGGATTGCTGATCGATGGTATGGACGGCGTCGCCGGGCCCCTTCAGACCGGCGGCGACGGCAGCGGCAATCTCGAAGGCAATCTGCCGACCCAGCCGCCGCTCGCGCTCTTCTCCGGCGTCGTCAAGGTCGGCGCTGACGGCGCGGCCAATGTCTCCTTCGACCTTCCCGCCTTCAATGGTTCGGTGCGGGTGATGGCGATCGCATGGTCGAAAACCAAGGTCGGCTCGGCGGAGACGACCATGATCGTGCGCGATCCCGTCGTCGTCACCGCGACGTTGCCGCGCTTCCTCGATCTCGGCGACCGCTCGCAGATGCATATCGACATCGACAACGTCGAGGGCGAGGCCGGCGATTACCGGCTCGATCTCGACATTCACGGGCCGCTGACGGCCGAGGCCGACGCCCTGACCCGGACGGTGACGCTCGCCGCGCATCAGCGCGCCTCGGTTACGATGCCGATCGCCGCCGCCGGCGTCGGAACCGCGACGTTCGACCTCAAAATCTCGGGCCCGGGCGTTTCGTCGACGCAACGGTTCGCGCTCGGCGTCGCGGCGGGCGCTCCCGACATCTATCGACGCACGGTCCATCCTTTGCCGCCCGGCGCGAACGAAACGATCTCCGACGAACTCGTCGCCGATTTCGTTCCCGGCACCGGTTCGGTCTCCGTCGCAGCTTCGCCGTTCGGGGCGCTGGACGCGCCGGCGATCCTGCAGGAGCTCGACCGCTATCCCTACGGATGTTCGGAGCAGACGGTCAGCCGCGCCATGCCATTGCTCTACGCCAATCGGCTTGCCGCGCTCGAACATCTCGCGATCGATCCCAATCTCGACGGGCGCGTGAAGGACGCGATCGATCGGGTGATGACGCGCCAGAATTCAAGCGGCGCGTTCGGCCTCTGGAGCGCCGACAACGACAGCGACGACCTTTGGCTCGACGCTTACGTCGCCGACTTTCTGACCCGAGCGCGCGAACGCGGCCTCGCCGTGCCGCAACAAGGGTTCGACCAGGCGCTCGACCACTTGCGCAACGAGGTGATCAACGCGGCCGATCCCGGCGAGGGCGCGGGCGAACCGCTTGCCTACGCACTCTACGTGCTGGCGCGAAACGGACGTCCGATCATCGGCGACCTGCGATATCTCGCCGACGCCAAGCTGTCGGCGTTCCACACACCGATGGCGCAGGCGCAGGTCGCCGCCGCGCTCGCCATGCTCGGCGATCGCATCCGCGCCGGCAAGGTGTTCGGGACCGCCCTCGACGCGCTCGACGCCGAACAGGACAATGGCTTGTCGCGGCCCGACTATGGCTCGACGCTGCGCGACGCGGCGGCGGTCCTCGCGCTGCTCGTCGAGGCCAATCTGTCGCCGAGCGAAATCGCGAGCGATTCGATCGAGCACGCGGGCGAGGCGCTCGATCGCGCCCGCGCGGCCCGCGGTGTCACCAGCACGCAGGAGAACAATTGGCTGCTGATCGCCGCCGAGGCGCTGGCCGACCATCAGACGCTGAGCCAGTTCAGCGTCGATGGGCGACCGGTCGAAGGCGCGGTCTATCGCAAGTGGAGCGGCTATGCGCTCGGACAGAAGCTCATCGCCATCGCCAACACGGGCAAGTCGGCTGCGCAAATCGTGACGACCGTTTCCGGCGTGCCTCTCGTCCCCGAACCGGCCGCCGATCAGGGCTACGCGCTGGAGCGGACGTTTTACAAGCTCGACGGAACAAAGATCGATCTCAAGAGCGTGACGCAGAACCAGCGGGTCGTCGTCGTGCTGAAGATCACCGAAAGCGAGGCGCGCTACGCCAAGCTGCTGGTCGTCGACCGCCTGCCGGCGGGCCTCGAGATCGACAATCCGACGCTGTTCGACAGCGGCTCGGTGGACGCGTTCGCCTGGCTCAAGAAGGATCTCGATCCCGTGCACACCGAATATCGCGACGACCGGTTCGTCGCCGCGATCGACCGCGAGCCGGGTCAATCCGCCTTCTTCAGTCTCGCCTATGTCGTGCGCGCCGTCGCGCCCGGCCAATACATCTATGCGCCCGCGACGGCGGAGGACATGTATCGCCCCGACCGCTTCGGCCGCACCGCCTTCGGAGCGATCGAGGTGACGGAGAAGTGAGGCGCTGGAAGGCCCTCATCCGTCGGCTTCGCCGACACCTTCTTCCGCACGCGGGAGAAGGGGAGGCGCCCCTCTCCGGCGAGCGGGAGAGGGGTTGGGGTGAGGGGTCGCGGCCCCGCACCTTCGAGCGCCGCGTCTTCGGGTTTCTCGGCGCGCTCGTCTTCGTCTTCGGGTTCGCCCTGCCGGCAGCCTGGAACAGCTATGTCGACAGCCTCGGGCCGCTCGATCTCGCCTCCGCGCGCTTCGGCTCCACGATCGTCGTCGATCGCGATGGGCGGCTCCTGCGGGCCTTCACGCTGCCGAACGGACGCTGGCGCCTACCGATGACCAGCGGCGAGGCCGACCCGCGCTATCTCGCGATGCTGCTCGCCTACGAGGACGCGCGCTTTTACTGGCATGGCGGCGTCGACTGGCGCGCGATGGCCCGTGCGGCCGGCCAGTGGATCGCCCGCGGCCACGTCGTCTCCGGCGGATCCACACTGACGATGCAAGTCGCGCGGTTGATCGAGCCCCGCGACGAGCGCAATTTGAGCGCCAAGTTGCGCCAGATGACGCGCGCCTGGCAGATGGAGCAACGTCTCTCGAAGGTGGGAATCCTCGACCGCTATCTCATGCTGGCGCCCTTCGGCGGCAATCTCGAAGGGCTGCGCGCGGCCTCGCTCGCCTACTTCGGCAAGGAGCCGCGACGGCTCTCCATCGCGGAAGCGGCGCTGCTCGTCGCGCTGCCGCAATCCCCAGAATCGCGCCGGCCCGACCGCTCTCCGGAAGCCGCCCGCATCGCGCGCGCGCGGGTGCTCGATCGCGCCGCCGCGCGTGGAATCATCACGCTGGATGAGGCGAACGCCGCCGAGCGCGAGCCGATCCCTGCGGTGCGCAAGCCCTTTCCCCTGCTCGCAGCCCACGCCGCCGAAGAGGCCGTCGCGGCCGACCCGAACGCTCATGTGCTGAAGCTCTCGATCGACGCGCGCCTGCAAGCCAAGCTCGAAGCGCTCGCGCGCGAGGCGGCCGAACGCCTCGGCCCCAAGCTGTCCGCCGCGATCGTCGTGATCGACAATTCCAGCGGCCAGGTGAGAGCGCGCATTGGCGCGGCCGACTATCTCGACGCCGCGCGCGACGGATCGGTCGACATGTCGCGCGCGCCGCGCTCGCCGGGCTCGGCCTTGAAACCCTTCATCTACGCGCTCGCCTTCGAAGAGGGTCTCGCACATCCGGAGACGGTGCTGTTCGACCGGCCCGCGCGCTACGGCGCCTACGCGCCGGAGAATTTCGACCTCGGCTACCAGGGCACGGTGACGGCGCGCAAGGCGCTGCAGATGTCGCTCAACCTGCCGGCGATCGAGCTGCTGGCGGATGTCGGACCGTCGAGTTTTCTCGCCCGCCTGCATGGCGCGGGAGCCGAAATCGCGCTGCCCAAGGGCGCGCCGATCGGTTTGGCAATCGGCCTCGGCGGCCTCGGCATATCGCTGACCGACCTCGCGCGGCTCTATGCCGGCCTGGCGCGCGGCGGCGAGACGCCGGCCCTCATCGAGCGGCTTGACGGAGCGCCGCCGATCATCGGGCCGAAGCGTGTGACCGATCCCGTCGCCGCCTTTTACGTCGAGGACATTCTGCGCGGCGCGCCGCCGCCGTCGAGCGCCTTGAGCGGCCGCATCGCATTCAAGACCGGCACCTCCTACGGTTTTCGCGACGCGCTGGCGATCGGCTACGACAAAGGCACGACGATCGGGGTGTGGGTCGGACGGCCTGACAACGGCCCGACGCCCGGCCTCGTCGGCCGTCAGGCCGCCGCGCCCATTCTGTTCGACGCCTTCGCGCGGCTCGGTCGCGATGTCGAACTGATCCGCCCGCCCAAGGGCGTGCTGCGCGTCGCCGCGAGCGCCGACCTGCCGCCGCCCCTGCGCCATTTGCGCAAGGATGCGCCCAAGACCATGGCGGCGACCGCGGGCACGCCCTTGAAGATCGCTTATCCCCCCGACGGCGCCCGCATCGATCTCGGTTTGACAGATGGCGCACGCGACGAAGCCTTGGCGCTCAAGGCGCTCGGCGGCGCCCTGCCCCTGACCTGGTTCGTCAACGGCGCGCCGATCGGAGAACCCGATCTGCGCCGTCAATCCCGCTGGCTCCCCGACGGGGCCGGTTTCGCCCGCGTCTCGGTGATCGATGCGAAGGGCGCGTCGGATTCGATCGTCGTACGCTTGGAGTAAGGAGCGATCGGCGCCGGCGGGTCAGGCGGCGTTCAATCGCTTCTTGTCGGCGATCATTTTGCGGGCTTCCGGCTCTGGAACGGCCGGGCTGAAATAGAAGCCCTGGACTTCGGAGATCGAGCCGACGCGCTCGATGAAGCGGAGTTGCAAGTCGGTCTCGACGCCCTCGACCAGGATGCTCATCCCGAGGCGGGCGCACATTTGCGCGACGCTCTCGACGAGGATCGAGGCGCGCTCCTGCAACCCGAGGCCGATCGTGAACGAACGGTCGATCTTGATGCGGTCGAGCGGGAAGGCCAAGACATAGCTCAAGCTCGAATATCCCGTGCCGAAATCGTCGAGCGAAATGCGCACGCCCAGCTTGCGCAGAGCTTCCAAGGTGGCGCGCGTCGATCCGCGATCGTCCAGCAGCGTAGACTCGGTGATCTCGAGGTCGAGACGCTCCGGCGCGAGCTTGGCTGCGGCGAGCGCATCGAGAACCGTCTGCTCGACCCTGCCGTTGCGGAATTGTATCGGCGACAGATTGACCGAGACGCTGATGTTGTTCGGCCACGACGCGCAAGCAAGGCACGCCCGGCGGAGGACGCTCGCGCCAAATTCCTCCATCAGGCCGAGTTCCTCGACGATCGGAATGAACTCGCCTGGCGACACCCGCCCGCGCACCGGATGGTTCCAGCGCGCAAGCGCCTCGAAGCCGGCGATCTCGCCGGTCGCCACCGCGACGATGGGCTGGTAGTAGACTTCGATCGCGTCATTCGCCACGGCGGCGCGCAGATCGAGCTCGATGAGCCGCCGGATTTGAATCTTGGCGTCCATCGACTTTTCGAAGGCGCGCCAGTTGCCGCGCCCCTCGCCCTTGGCCGCATAGAGCGCCATATCGGCGTTCGAGAGGATCGCCTCGGGCGTCGAGCCGTCGTTGGGCGCGCTCGCGCTGCCGATGCTCGCCCCGACGATCACCTCGTAGCCGTCGATGAACACCGGCCGCCGGACTTCGCGGAGGATCTGTTCGGCGAGTTCCGCCGTCTGCATGGGATCCAGGACCGGGCGCTGCAAAATAGCGAATTCGTCGCCGCCCCACCGGGCCACTAGATCGCTCGGCTGGATGATCGCCTGAAGGCGCTTCGAGATGGCGGCGAGCAGCTTGTCGCCGCGCGCGTGACCGAGACTGTCGTTGACCTGCTTGAAGTCGTCGAGATCGAGAAACAGCACATTGACCGGGACCTCCGGGGCGCCGCGCGGCTGCAGCATCGCCGCCAGCTCCTCCTCGAAGCACCGGCGGTTCGGGAGCTCCGTGACGGAGTCGATTCGCGCCATCCGGTCGATCGCGAGCGCCGCGTTGCGACGTTCGGTCACGTCCTGGACCACCACGACGACGCCCTCGTCCTTCATCCGATGAATTGTGATTTCGATCGCGCGGTTGTCGACGGTCTCGAAGGGAACGACGAAGTCGCCCGTGCCGCTGTTGTTTAGGAGTGCCTCCCGGATCCGACCGACCTCCGCCGGCGCGACGACCTTGTTGCGCACCAGTTTGCGAAGGATGGCCGCCACACTCGCGCCGACCTGAAGATCCTCTTGGCGCAAGCGAAAGAGGTTGAGGATCTGGCTGTTCGCCAAGGTGAGACGATCCTTGGCGTCGATCATCACGAGGCCGTGCGACATGTTGTTGAGCGCCATGTCGAGCCGCTTGGCGAGCGTGGCGGATTGCTTTTGCGCCGCGACCACGGCGAGGAAGTTTGCGCGCAACCGGTTCGCGGACCCCTTCATGAACAGGATGAGCGGGATGAACCCGATGGCGATCTCGATCGGATACCAGCCGCCCGCAACGATCATCGCAGCGCTAAGCGGGACAAACCCGGCGACCAGCTGGAGATTGATTCCTCGGTAAATCGCAAAACTTCGGGTAACCATACCGAATGAATAGGCAATGGTCATCGTGGCCGCGAGAAATCTCGTGAAGCCGTCGTCGGTCACGCAGAACGCAACAAACGTCCATAGAGAGAGGGTCGCGAGGTAGGACACCGACCCGAGCGCGTATATCCACTCTCGTTTGCGAGCGACCTCGACACTGATACTGGGTCGCTTTCGAGAATGAACTTCCATATAGTAGAATCGAAAGAGGGTGACAAATAGCTGCAAGCCAGCGCAAGCCCAGAGAATCGCGCTTTTCGCAGCGATCGCGGCGAGCATCTGGGTCAGAGTCACCATAACTGTGGAGGAAATCAGCGCTCTAATGTCGATCAGAAGGTCATCGACGAAGCCTATATAGAGCTCATCCGGCATTTCTTCGCCGGTGGCGATAGTGGCGGGGTCTGGTTCAATCGCCATAGGGATACCGGAGCTAATAATCCGGTCGCACTATCCACACCGCGCATTAATAAGTCCTTTAGTCCATTGAGCCATTATAGCTTGGGCATCCGGTCCAATGAGGCGCATCAACCCGCGTTGGACGAAGGGCGTGGTACGATCCGCGAACGGGACAACATGAATATTTCCGACCTGGCCTCGCAGGACGCGGCGTTCGTCGAAGGCAAGGCTCACGTTCAGACCCGAGCCATCGGACTCCTCGACGCGGGAGATTTTGAGCGCGCACGCGCCGAGATCGCCGATCTGGCCAGTTACGTTGATTACGACGATTGGCTGGATGCGCGCGAGGGCGTGCAAATGGGATTGGCCATGGCGGGCGTCGATGCGGCGACGGTTCGCGTCGACGTCGCTTCACTTCAGGAATGGAGCGCTCTGACCGAACGCCCTTGCGACGAGCGCGCGCTCGACGCCTTCGCCGGCCTCGCAGCGACGATGCGAAACTCGAGCGAGCCGGAGGTATTCGCGGTTATTCGAGAGATCGACTTCCCACGTTTCTTCCGGGAAGTCGAGGCATTCGGCGGGCAAACCGAAATTCACGCTTGGCTGCGCCGCCGCGAGGCGACGCGGGCAAGCGCGGTCGCGAAGGGCCGGCGCGTCGAGCAATTGCCCATTCGTATGGACGCTTTTCTCGAGTGGTGCGCCTGTGTGGGGCAAACCGCTTCCGAGGCGGCCCTCGATCACTATGCGCGGCTCCTTCTCGAGTATTTGACGAGCAACCCAACCGATTAGATAATCATATTACAACCCCATGGTGCGTGACAACAAGGAGTTGCGTTAACCAAGAACTGTAAAGTTTTATAGAGATCTCTTTACACCCGTTTACCTTTTGCTAACCTTACCTCGCCGAAAACGTTAAGCGAGGTCACAATGGGCGAGCAAGTCGTCGACATCACATCCCGATTTTCGGAGAGAATTCTTCGGTTTTTGGAGCGAGTCGAATATCGCGTCGCCAGAACTCCTGCTGACAAAGAGGCGGTGTTTCGGTTACGATATGAGGCTTATATTCGAAACGGGTTGATCCAGCCGAGCCTAGACGGTCAGTTACATGACGAGTGCTATGATGACGGCCCCAATTCATGGATCACGACAACGTTCATCGATGGCGAACTCGCCGGCACCACCAGGGTTAACCTCGCCAGTGACGAAAACGGCAGTCTTCCCTGCCTCGGTGTGTTTCGCGATGTGATCGCGCCCTATCTCAACGCACATCGGGTGATCGTCGAACTTACCCGCACCGCAGCTCGCCTCGATCTCTCCGGGCATTATTCGGAACTACCCTACATTACACTGCGCCCCGCGTTTTTGGCCGCGGAGCACTTTGACGCCGATTTCGCCGTCGCCACGGCGCGCGCCGAGCACCTCGCCTTCTTCCGCCGCGTATTTCGTTTCGCCCCGTGGTGCGAATTTCGCGATTATCCCAATGTCACCGCCAAGATCGCCTGCCTGGGGTCGGATTTTCGCGCAGATAAGGCGAAAGTCGCAGCGCGGTATCCCTTCTTCGAATCGACGGCGACGGAGCGCGAGGCTCTGTTTGGGCGGCTTGGCGAGACCGCCGCCGCCCCCTCCGGCGGGATGATTCCCCGTTACAATTTCGAGGTGCGGGCGAGCACGTGAATCCGGAAAACGCCTTCCGCCACATGCCGGCGCCCGGAAACGCAAGAGCAAAACGCTCACAGAGGATTGATCGACTTTCTTTCAATATAATTGTTATTTTGCTTCACCTTATGTCAAACGGACGCTGATCGGGGCCTGCGGCCTGTCGCGAGTATAATAACGCGCGGCGAAGTCAGGCGGAACGACGTCACAGGGTGAAACGCGCAATGGGACTTAGGGGGATTGTCGGGACAGCTGCGCTCATTGGCGCAGCCGCGGTCGGCTACAGCGCTTACGCGCCTGACAACGTTGGGAAGTGGTTCCCATCGGCGGGCGCTTACGCGCACCGGGCGCACGATGTGTTGCTCGGCGCGCCGAAGGAGGGAGCCGCAGCGTCGCCGCAAGTCGATCCCCAAGTCCAGACCACACTGGTTTCGGTCACCGCCGCCAAAAGCGCCGACTATCCCATATACATCGACAGCCTGGGACAAGTGCAGGCCTACAATACTGTGACGGTGCGCACCCGCGTTGACGGGCAGGTCGAGAAGATCGCCTTCACCGAGGGTCAG
Organism: uncultured Alphaproteobacteria bacterium; assembly: GCA_963813195.1. GTDB lineage: Bacteria > Pseudomonadota > Alphaproteobacteria > Rhizobiales > Beijerinckiaceae > Roseiarcus. The sequence goes on from CAWEYC010000015.1 coordinate 144,504, forward strand.
ACGGTCAGGGCGGGCGACCTCCTCGCGCAAATCGATCCTCGCCCGTTCAAAGCCGCTTTCGATCAGGCCAAAGCCAAGCAAGCGCAAGATCAGGCCAATCTCGCCAACGCGAAGCTCGACCTTCAGCGCTACTCGACGCTGGTCAAGCAGAGCTATGCGACCCAGCAGCAGTTCGACACCCAGAGCGCCCTGGTCAATCAATTGATCGCGCAGATCGCCGCCGACGCCGCCGCGATCGATGCGACCCAGGTGCAGCTCGACTACACCACCATCCGCGCTCCGATCACCGGGCGCGTCGGCTTTCGCCTCGTGGACGAGGGCAATATCGTCAACGCGGCCCAGCAAACCGGCATCGTGACGATCGCGCAATTGCAACCGATCGCTCTGATCTTCACCGCTCCGCAGGACGATCTGCCGCGCATCGAGGCCGCGATGGCCGGCGGCGCGCCGAAAGTCGAGGTGACGACCTCCGACGGCGCGACCTTGCTCGCGACCGGCAAGCTCACCGTCATCGACAATCAGGTCGACGCCAGAACCGGATCGATCCGCCTCAAGGCCGAGTTCGAGAACAAAGACAACGCGCTCTGGCCCGGCTTGGCCGTCGCGAGCCGAGTTCTTGTCGACATCGACAAGAACGCCGTCGTCGTGCCTACCGTGGCGGTTCAGCACGGACCGCAGGGCTTGTTCGTATACGTCGTCGACGATCAAAACCGCGCCGCGATGCGTCCGGTGACGGTGTCGCACCAGGACATGGATTTGACGGTCATCGACAAAGGCGTCAAGGGCGGCGACCGCGTGGTGACGACCGGCGCCTATGTTCTTCAGCCGGGCGCCAAAGTTTCGATCGACGCCGCTACGGGCTCGGGGAGCTGAACCGATGAACGGGGGCATCTCGACACCGTTCATCAAGCATCCCGTCGCGACCACGCTGATCATGGTCGCGATCCTGCTGGCCGGCGCGGTGGCCTATCCGCTGCTGCCGGTCGCGCCGCTGCCGCAGATCGACTTTCCCACGATCGCGGTCAGCGCGGCCCTGCCGGGCGCGTCGCCCGAGACGATGGCTTCGTCGGTCGCCCAGCCGCTGGAGCGGCAGATCGCGCAGATTCCCGGCGTCTCGCAGATGACCTCGACGAGTTCAGCTCGGCGCCACCGCGATCAGCGTGCAATTCGACCTCGACCGCAATATCGACGCCGCCGCCAACGACATCCAGGCGGCGATCAACGCCGCTTCGGGCGATTTGCCCAAGGATCTGCCGAGCCCGCCGACGTACCGCAAGGTCAACCCGTCCGACGCACCCATTCTCATCATGTCCGTCTCGTCGGACGAGGCGCCGATCACCGAGGTGGACGACGCCACCGAGAACATTCTCGCCCAGCAGATCAGCCAGATTCGCGGCGTCTCGCTCGTGCGCGTCGGCGGCCAGCAGACGCCGGCGATCCGCATCCAGATCGATCCGGCCAAGCTCGTCGAGAAGAACCTACAGCTCGAGGATGTGCGCGCCCAGATCGGCATCGCCACCGTCGACAGTCCGAAAGGCGCCGTCAATGGCGTGAGGCAGTCCTTCACGATCTACGATAACGACCAGATCACCGAGGCGAAGGACTGGAACAACATCATCGTCGCCTATCGCAACGGCGCGCCGGTTCGCGTCCGCGACATCGGCCAGGCGGTCAGCGGTCCGGCGGACGACACACAAGCGGCTTGGACCGACGGCAAACGCGGCGTCTTCCTGGTGATCTTCAAGGAGCCCGGCTCGAACGTCATCAAGACCGTTCAGAGAATCAAGCAGGAGTTGGTCCATCTCGAGGCGTCGATCCCGGCGAACATTCACGTCACCATAACCTCCGACCGCACCACGACGATCCGCGCCTCCGTCGACGATGTGCAGTTCACGCTGCTGGTGACGATCGCGCTGGTCGTCATGGTGATCTTCGTTTTCCTGAGAAGCGCCTGGGCGACCTTCATCCCGAGCATCACCGTGCCGCTGGCGCTGTTGGGCGCCTGCGGAGCGATGTGGGCTGCGAGCTATAGCCTCGACAACCTCTCGTTGATGGCGCTGACGATCGCGGTCGGGTTCGTGGTCGACGACGCCATCGTGGTGCTGGAGAACATCACGCGCCACATCGAGGAGGGAATGAAGCCGTACGAGGCGGCCCTCAAGGGCGCCCAGGAGATCAGTTTCACGGTCGTTTCGATCTCCTTCTCGCTGATCGCCGTGCTCATTCCGCTGCTGCTGATGTCCGGCATCATCGGCCGGCTGTTTCGCGAATTCGCAGTCACCCTGGCGATGACCATCGTCGTTTCCGCGTTCGTCTCGCTGACGTTGACGCCGATGATGGCCTCGCGCTTTCTCAAACCGCACGGCGCGGTCAAGCACGGGCGACTCTACGCGTTGAGCGAACGCGGTTTCTCGGCCATGGCGAAGGGCTACGAGCGCGGCCTGGACGTTGTGCTCCGCCATCGCTTCATAACGCTGATGGTGTTCTTCGCCACCGTCTGCGTGACCGGATATCTGTTCGTCATCATCCCGAAAGGCTTCTTCCCCCAGCAGGACACCGGCATCGTCTACGGCAACTCCGACGCGCCGCAGGACATCTCATTCACCGAAATGGTGAAATTGCAGAAACAGCTCGGCGCCATCATCCAGGCCGATCCGGGCGTTGCGACCGTCCCGATGGCGCTGGGCGCCGGCGTCGGCGCTTCGGCGCAGAACAACGGGCGGATGTTCATCACGCTCAAGCCGCGCGAGGAACGCGACGCCGATGCGTTCCAGATCATCAATCGGCTCCGACCGAAGCTCGCCAAGGTCAAGGGCGTACGGCTCTATCTGCAGGTCGCGCAGGACGTCACCGTCGGAGCGCGCTCTTCGCGCACGCAGTTCCAATACACGATTCAGGACGCCGATCTCGGCGAGCTCAACAGGTGGGCGCCGCGGGTCCTCGCCCGGCTCAAACAATTGCCTGAGTTGCGCGACGTGGCCACCGACCAGCAGGTGGGCGGCACGACCCTGACGATCAAGATCGACCGCGACATGGCGTCGCGCTTCGGCATTCAGCCTCAGTTGATCGACGACACGCTTTACGATGCGTTCGGGCAGCGACAGGTCGCTCAATATTTCACTCAGCTCAACACCTACGAAGTGATCGAGGAGATCCTTCCCGCGCTGCAGGGCGATCCCCGGTCGCTCGACAAGATTTATATCCGCTCGCCTTCGACCGGGCAGGAGGTGCCGATGAGCGCGTTCGCCAAATGGACGACCGCGCCGGTGCAACCTCTGTCGATCAGCCACCAGTCGCAATTCCCCGCTGTGACGATCAGTTTCAACCTCGCCCCCGGCATCGCGCTCGGCCAGGCGACCACGGCCGTCCAGGAGGCGGTCGACCAGTTGCGCCTGCCCTCGGCGATAAGCACGACCTTCCAGGGCAACGCGCAGGCGTTCCAGGACTCGCTGACGACCGTGCCCTTGCTGATCCTGGCGGCATTGGTCTGCGTCTATCTGATCCTCGGCGTGCTGTACGAGAGCTTCATCCACCCGCTGACGATCCTCTCGACCCTGCCTTCGGCCGGCCTCGGCGCGTTGGGAATATTGATGCTGTTTGGCTACGAATTCAGCCTCGTCGCACTGATCGGGACGATCCTGCTGATTGGCATCGTCAAGAAGAACGGCATCATGATGGTCGACTTCGCCCTTGCCGTCCAACGGGACGAGAATCTGACGACGGAGGAGGCGATCCGCAAAGCGGCGCTCATGCGTTTCCGCCCGATCATGATGACGACAATGGCCGCGATGCTGGGCGGCGTGCCGCTGATGCTGGGACATGGCACGGGTTCCGAACTGCGCCAGCCGCTCGGCTATACGATGGTCGGCGGCCTGATTGTCAGCCAGGCCCTGACCTTGTTCACGACGCCGGTCATCTATCTCTATCTCGACCGCCTCTCGAATTGGCTCTCCGGGAAGTCCGAAAGCCCCGCGGCCGAAGATTTGGACGAGTCTCTCGAGCTACCGCAACTGAATCACGCGGCGCAGCGAGCGGCGGAATAGAGCGCGGTGCATCTAGGACTACTTCAACCGATGGTCGTCATGCCCGGCCTTTTGCGGACAAGCCCGGCCATGATCCCTAAAAGCGCTTTGCATTTAGGTTGAACCGACGCCGCCGTCTTCGCGAGCGAAGCGTGGCGATCCAGACTAAGCCGCCGCCGAAGAGGCGAAGCTTCATGCATTTCTCGCCCCTTCGTCATACCAAAACCGGCATCGAAGGATGCAATGATATCATTTTCTATGTCTATTTTAGTATGCGATGCTTCAAAACCGCCAACCTGCAATTTTGGCGTGCGGAGGAGCGGCCGAGCCATGGGTTTCGTGAGGACCGGCGGCGATTTTGCACGTCGAGGCGAGCCGGGACGGACCTCGGCGACCGGGCGGCCGAGCCGCCGGCAACGGCGCATCTTGGCGCGCTGCGTCATTATAAACTATAACTTTTTGAACGCGTGAGCACCGGAGGCGCGACGACGCCGGCCGTGCAGCACACGCGGCCAAACAGGGAGGAAGCCATGAAGACACCGCATCACACCGAAACTACGTCGGCCGCCGCAGCCGGACTGTCGCGTCGCCGAGTGCTGATCTCCGCCGGCGCGGCCGGCTTGACGCTGGCGGGCGGCGGCCGGGCTTTCGCCGCTGGCGCGGACAATGTCCTCAAGGTCGGCTTCGTCAGCCCGCGCACGGGAGCGCTCGGCGGTTTCGGCCAGACCGACGGCTATGTGCTCGAGGTGGCGCGCAAGGCGCTGGCCTCCGGCCTGACGATCGGCGGCAAGACGTACGAAGTGAAAATTCTCGATCAGGACACGCAGTCCGATCCCTCGCGCGCCGGCCAACTGGCGAAGTCGTTGATCAATTCCGATCAGGTCGATCTCATGCTCGCCACTTCGACCCCCGAGGTGGTCAATCCCGTCGCCGACGCGTGCGAGGCCGCGGGTGTCCCATGCCTATCGACGGTCGTGCCCTGGGAGGCCTTTTACTTCGGCCGCGGCGCCAAGCCCGGCGCGCCCTCGCCGTTCAAGTGGACCTATCACTTCGGCTTCGGCACCGAGGAATTCCACAAGATGTACGTCTCGCAATGGAGCCTCCTGCCAACCAACAAGAAGGTCGGCGTGCTCTATCCCAACGACGCCGACGGCAATGCAATCCGTCAGCATCTCGCGCCATTGCTGGCCAAGAACGGCTTCACGATCATCGACGCCGGCCCCTACGAGGACGGAACGACCGACTTTTCCGCCCAAATCGCGCTGTTCAAAAAGGAGCGGTGCGAGATCTTCAACTCGTTCCCGATCCCTCCCGATTTCGCGGCCTTCTGGCGTCAGGCGGCGCAGCAGGGCTACACGAAGATGGTCAAGATCTGTCAGGTCGCCAAGGCGGGCCTGTTCCCCGACGGCGTCGAGGCGCTCGGCGCGCTCGGCTACAACCAGGCCAACGGCGCCTATTGGCACAAGACCTTCCCCTACAAATCCTCCCTCGCGGGCGTCACCGGCAACGAACTCGCCGACGGCTACGAGAAATCGTCCGGCAAGCAGTGGACCCAGCAACTCGGCGCCAGCCTCGCGCTGCTCGACGCCGGCATGGAGGCGCTGAAAAAGAGCAGCGCCCCGAAGGACAAGGCCGCCGTCGCCAAGGCGATCGCCACGCTGAATACGACGACGATCGCCGGCAAGGTCGACTTCACCAGCGGGCCGGTGCCGAACGTCGCCAGCGGCCCCATCATCGGCACGCAATGGGTCAAGGCGCCGGCAGGCAGCAAGTTCAAACTCGACTTCCTCGTCACCGAGCACGTCAACGATCCCAACGTGCCGATCGGCGCCAAGCTGCATCCTTACAACGGCTAGCGGAACCACGGCGCGTGACGGCCGAAACAGCGAGCCAACCGCTCCTCGAGGCCTCGGGGCTCCACAAGCGCTTCGACGCGCTCGTGGTCCTCGACGCCGTCGATTTCGCGGTCCGCGCCAATGAAGCGGTCGGCATTGTCGGCCCCAACGGGGCGGGCAAGACAACTTTGCTCAGCGTGCTCGTCGGCGCGCATGCGCCGACCGCCGGGCGGGTGCATTTCCGCGGCGAGGACGTGACGGGCCTGCCGACCGCGGAGCGCTGCCGGCGCGGCCTCGCGCGCACCCATCAGATCCCGAGGCCGTTCAGCGGCATGACGGTGTTCGAGAACGTCTTCACCGCCGCCGCGCATGGCGGCGGCCTGAAACGCGACGCGGCCTACGCGCGCGCGACCGATTCGTTGACGCTCACCGGCATGGCGAGCCTCGTCAACCGGCGCGCCGAAACGCTCGGCCTGATCGATCGCAAGCGACTGGAGCTCGCGCGCGCGCTCGCCACCGGCCCGACGGTGCTGCTGCTCGACGAGATCGGCGGCGGCCTTACCGACGCGGAGGCGAACGAACTCGTCGACGTGATCCTCGAATTGAAGCGCAGCGGCATCGCCATCGTCTGGATCGAGCATATCGTCCATATCCTGCTGCGCGTCGCCGAACGTCTGGTGTGCATGGACGCGGGGCGCATCATCGCCAACGGCGCGCCCGACGCGGTGATGGCCGATCGAAACGTCATCGAGGCCTATCTCGGTGGAGGAGCGATATGACGTTGCTCTCGGTCGACCGCCTCGAAGCGCGCCACGGCCTGCTCCAGGCGGTGCGCGGCGTCAGCTTCGCAATAGACAAGGGGGAGACCATCGCCCTCGTCGGCGCCAACGGCGCCGGCAAGACGACGCTGCTGCGCGCCATCGCCGGCGCGCACCGGCTGTCCGCGGGACGGATCCTCTTCAAGGGCCAGGATATCAGCGCTCAGAGTTCGCACGCGCGCTCGGCGATGGGCATCGCGCTGGTGCCCGAGGGGCGGCGTCTGTTCGCGCGCATGACCGTCGAGGAAAATCTCCTGCTGGCGCGCTCGGCGGGCCGCAGCGGTCCCTGGACGCTCGACGCGGTGATGGCGGCGTTTCCCAATCTGCAGGCGCGCCGGCGCAGCCTCGCCGGCACATTGTCGGGCGGCGAGCAGCAGGCGACCGCGATCGGCCGCGCGCTGATGACCAATCCCGAGATCATCCTGCTCGACGAGGTCTCGCTCGGCCTTTCGCCGCTCGTCGTCGATCGCGTCTATGCGCAGCTCGAGGGGCTGAAGGCCTCGGGCGTCGCGGTCGTCCTCGTCGAACAGGATCTCAAACGGGCGATGGCGATGTCGAGCCGGACCATCTGCATGCTCGAAGGCGCGATCGCAATCGAAGGGCTGACCAGCGCGTTGACCCGCGAGGACGTGACGAAGGCCTATTTCGGCTTGCGCAAGGGCGTCGAACGAGGGCTGAGCGCATGACCCTCCTCGTCAATCAAGTGATCCAGGGCGTCCTGCTCGGCGGCTATTACGCGCTGATCGCCTGCGGCCTGTCGTTCATGTTCAGCGTCATGCGCATCATCAATCTCGCGCACGGCAGCCTGGCGATCCTGGCCGCCTACGCGCTTTACGTGCTCGCCGATCGCTTCGGTGTTTCCCCGTTCCTCGGCCTCCTCCTCATCGTCCCGGCGATGGCGTTGATCGGCTGGGGACTTCAGCGCGCGGTGCTCGAGCGCAGCGCGCGTGGCGGCCTCCTGGTGCCGGTGCTGTCGACCTTCGGCCTTTCGATCATCATCGACAACCTGCTGTTCCAGCAGTTCGGCGCCGATACCCGTTCGCTCGCGCCCTACATCGGCGATCTCTCCTACGACAGCTGGAGCCTCACCGACGACATCGCGATCGGCAAGCTCGCGGCGCTGACCCTGGCGACCGCGATCGTTCTGCTCGGCGGCCTCCAGATCTTCCTGAAGCAGACCCAGCTCGGCCGCATGATCCGCGCGACGGCGGAAGATTCCGACACCGTCGGGCTGGTCGGCGTCAACGCCCGGCGCGTCAACGCCATCGCCGCGGCAATCGCGATGGCGACGGTGGCAATCTCCGGCGCCTTTCTGGCGATGCGCGCGACGTTCGACCCCTATGCGGGCGCGCTGCAACTCATCTTCGCCTTCGAGGCGACGGTCATCGGCGGCGCCGGCTCGTTATGGGGAACATTGATCGGCGGCGTCGTGCTGGGCGTCGCGCAGAGCCTGGGCGCATCCGTGAGCCCGCAAGGTTTCTTCCTCGCGGGCCATCTCGCGTTTTTCGCGGCCCTGTTCGCGCGGCTGTTTTTCGGCGACCTCGGCCCGCGTCTCCGGCGCGTCTTCGCGGCGAGGCCGGCATGAGCGCGAAATCCGCCGTGCGGGTCGAACGCTGGACCCGCGAATCGCGCATCGCGCTGATCGCCGCCGCGCTCGCCGCGGGCGTGCTCGCCTTCGGTCCGTCGCTCTTCGACGCCAATATCGTCGACCGGCTGACGACGCTATTCATCTACGTGATCCTCGCGGTGATGTGGAACGCGCTGGTCGGCTATTGCGGACTGGTCTCGATCGGCCAGCAAGCGTTCTTCGGCCTCGGCGCCTACTTCGCGGTGCGCCTCGCCGATTCCGGGTTCAGCGTCTATCCCGCGCTGTTCGTCGGCGCGCTGATCGTCGGCGTCCTGTCCTTGCCGCTCTCGGCGATCATGCTGCGCCTGAAGGGCGGCGAATTCGCCATCGGCATGTGGGTGGTCGCCGAGGTGGCGCATCTCCTCGTCAACCTCGACACCTTGATCAACGGCGAAACCGGCACGTCGCTGATCGCGCTCAACGCCTATTCCGCCGATTCGCGCCGCGCGCTGACCTATTGGTGCGCGCTCGGCGCGATGGCCGGACTGCTGGCGATCGTCTTCTTTGTTCTGCGCTCGCCGCTCGGCGCGGCGATCCAGGCGATCCGGGACAATGAAGAGGCCGCCGAGTCGGTCGGCGTCAGGGTGATGCGCGCCAAGCGCCTCATCTTCGTGCTCGCTGCGTTCGGCGCCGCGCTCGCGGGCGCGCTGTGGGTGGCGACCGCGGTGACCTTCCAGCCGAAGACCTACTTCAGCCCGCAATGGACCGCGTACATGATCTTCATGGCGCTGGTCGGCGGCCTCGGAACCTTCGAGGGCGCCATCCTCGGCGCCGTAGTGTTCTTCGCGATGGAGGCCTGGTTCGGCGCCGCCGGGGTCTGGTATCTCGTCGGGCTCGGCGCGACGGCGCTCGTCTTCGCGCTGGCGCTGCCGCGCGGCGTCTGGGGCTGGGTCGAGGACCGCACCGCGCTGCGGCTGCTGCCCATCGGCTACCGCGTCAAATTCAAAAGCGACCTTCCCGCACGCGGCGACGAGACTCCGCAGAGGGCGGCGCCGCGCGCGCCATAGACAAAAATCGTCGAGCGGCGCGATCGAACGCCGCCGCGGGACATGGGAGAATCGAATGCTGTTCGGCAAGACGATCGTGGTCACCGGAATTTCCTCAGGGATCGGCGCGCGCGTCGGCGAGCTAGCTCTGGCGCTCGGCGCCGATGTCATCGGCGTCGACCTCAATGCGCCGCCCGCTCCGCTCGGCGCCTTCGTCAAGGCCGACATCAGTTCGCCGCAGGCGATCGCCGAGCTCGCCCGATCGTTGCCTACCCGCATCGACGCTTTGTGCAACGTCGCCGGAGTCTCGGGCGTGGCGGGCGCGGTGAAGACGCTGGCGGTCAATTTCTATGGCCTGCGTGCGCTGAGCGAGGCGCTGGCGCCGCATCTTCGCGAGGGCGGCGCCGTCGTCAATATTGCCTCGATCGCCGGCTATGGTTGGCGCGCCAATCTCGAACGCGCCAAGGCGTTCGACTCGGCGCCAGGCTTTCCCGACATCGGCGCGCTCGTCGCCGAACACGGGATCGCCGAGGTCGAGGGCTATCCCTTGTCCAAGGAGCTGCTGCTGCTGTGGACGATGCGCGCCGCCCATGCGCCGCTCTTCAGGGACCGCGGCATTCGCGTCAATGCCGTGAGCCCCGGCCCGGTGACGACGCCGATCCTGAAGGAGTTCCGACAGGTTTTCGGCGATCGCAGGGTCGACGAGGACATCGCGCGCGTCGGCCGCGCGGGCACGCCGCCCGACATCGCGCCGGCCGCGCTCTTCCTCTGCTCGGACGGCGCGGGCTGGATCAACGGCGCCAATCTGCCGGTCGACGGCGGCCTCGAAGCCTCGATCAACGCGAGCGTCCTCGGTTTCTGAATGGAATTCGCCAACCCCCGGCGCGCGAGACGCGCGTCTTTCACGGCAAGAGGAGATCGACATGAAGGTGGATTTCATCATCGACGGCGCGTCGGTCGGCGCGACGAGCGGCGCGACGTTTGCGCGCCATGACCCCGTGACGGGAAAAGTGGCGACCGAGGCCGCCGCCGCAGGTCCCGCCGATGTCGCGAAGGTCGCCGAGGCGGCCTCGCGCGCCTTCGCGACCTGGTCGGAAACCGGTCCGAGCGAGCGGCGCGCGCTGCTGCTCAAGGCTGCCGATCTGCTGGAGAGCCGCGTCGCCGATTTCGCCAAATTGATGCTCGAAGAGATCGGCGCGACCGGCCCGTGGGCCGGCTTCAACGTCCACTTCGCCGCGAGCATGCTGCGCGAGGCGGCCGCCCTGACGACGCAAATTCTCGGCGAGGTGATCCCCGCCGACAAACCCGGCGTTCTCTCGCTCGCCGTGCGTCAGCCGGCCGGAGTGGTGCTCGGAATCGCGCCGTGGAACGCGCCGGTCATTCTCGGCGTGCGCGCCATCGCCGCGCCGCTCGCCTGCGGCAACACGGTGATCCTGCGCTCTTCGGAGGTCTGCCCCGGCACGCATCGTCTGATCGTGCAGACGCTCAACGACGCCGGCTTTCCCAAGGGCGTCGTCAACGTCATCGCCAACGCGCCGGCCGACGCGCCCGAAGTGGTCGCGGCGCTGATCGCCCATCCCGCCGTCAAGCGCGTGAACTTCACCGGCTCGTCGAAAGTCGGCAAGGTGATCGCCAAGCTGGCCGCTGAACACCTGAAGCCCGTGCTGCTCGAACTCGGCGGCAAGGCGCCGCTCGTCGTGCTCGACGACGCCGACCTCGACGCCGCCGTCGACGCGACCGTGTTCGGCGCGTTCGCCAACCAAGGGCAGATCTGCATGTCGACCGAGCGGCTGGTCGTCGACGCGAAGGTCGCCGACGCCTTCGTCGAGAAGCTCGCCAGGCGCGCCGCCGCCCTGCCCAGCGGCGATCCGCGCGGGCACGTCGTGCTCGGCTCGCTCGTCAATCTGGCGGCGGCCGAGCGCATGGACGCGCTCATCGCCGACGCCGTCGCCAAAGGCGCCAAGGTCGTCGCCGGCGGCAATCGCAACGGCTCGATCGTCGAGGCGACGATCATCGACCATGTGACGCGGGAGATGCGCATCTACGGCGAGGAATCCTTCGGCCCGGTCAAGCCGGTCATTCGCGTCAACGGCCAGGAGGAGGCGATCCACGTCGCCAACGACACCGAATACGGACTGTCGTCGGCGGTGTTCAGCCGTGACGTGCAGCGCGCGATGGCGGTCGCGAAACGGCTGGAGACCGGCATTTGCCATATCAACGGCCCCACCGTGCACGACGAAGCGCAGATGCCGTTCGGCGGCGTCAAGGCGTCCGGCTACGGGCGCTTTGGCAGCAAGGCGGTCATCGCCGAGTTCACCGAACTGCGCTGGATCACCATCGAAAGCCCGCAAAAGTATCCGTTCTGAGGCGCGGCGAGGCGAGCCAGATTCGCGGGCGGCCCAACCGCCCGCGACGTTCGTCGGACCAGGGCGCGAACCTACAAACGGTAGCGACCGAATTGGGGGAAAGCAGAATGTCCGGTTTCCTGACAACTCGGCAGAACAGCGGCCTTGAAGTCTGATTGGCAATGTCGGCCCTCAAGACAAGGTCTCTGCAAGAGCAATCAAGGCGACAAAGACACCAAGTGGCACAAGGTGCGAAAGATCGCGGTGGCGTAGAACGGTCATAACCGCAGCCGCAATGATTACCGCCCCAAGCGCTAGGCCAACATTGCGACTGGCAGGAAGCGCGATCAGAACGGCGCTCGCTATCTCCAGTCCACCAGTAAAAAAGCTCCACCAGCGCGGGTAGCCCCACCGCGCGAAATCATTTTGCGTGCCCTGCGCGCCGATCGCGTTGAATACGCCGGCGCCAAAGAAGGCGGCGACAAGAAGCCAGATTGAAAGAGCATGGACCATCTCAGGACGCTCCAATCATCAGGGGGATGGCTGCCAAGACCATAAACACCGCCGTGAGGCCGTGCATGCCGAAGGCGCTTTTGGTGGAGCCGCTGGCTGCAAGAATGACCAGCATGTCGCCCACGGGGATGATGGCTTCCACAAGCAGGATGATGCCGACCCCGCGCGGGGCGCCCCATGCCATGAACGCCAGAACGGCCAATCCCGATGCAATGTCGCGCACCCCCTTGAGGCGGAGCCACGAAGCGACATTCGCGCCCTCTTCGGGAAGTGGCAGCCCAAAGCTGCGCGACGCGGTCCTAGGGCTCGCCACATATTGGATCCCGATCGCGATAATCGCGAGAGCTACGAGCAACGCCATTCCGAGCGGAAGCCAATGCATCACACTCTCCTGTTCTACCCATGAGAGACAATCTAGCGCCGCTAGAAAGATAATCTAGCATTGCTATATTGTCAAGCATGGGTATGATCCCATATGTGGGCCTCGGGGTCTGGGAGATCGAGAATTGGGTATCGCCGAGCGGAAAGGTAGAGAACGGGCTGAGCGCGAGAATCGTATTGTCGCGGCAGCGCGCGTGATCGCAGAGCGCGAAGGATGGGATGCCGTTACAATTCGCCGCCTGGCCGATGAGATCGAATATAGTCAGCCAGTCCTCTACTCACATTTCGAGAACAGGGATGCGATTGTCGCAGCAGTTGCAGTCGAGGGTTTCCGGGAATTCACAGTCGCTCTTCGGGAAGCGGCAAGCGGATCGACCGGACGACGAAACGCCCTCAGGAATGTCGCCATGGCCTATCTCGCCTTTGCGCTAAGTCGTCCAGCACTCTACGAGGCCATGTTTATCCTCCCGACGAATTTGCGGTTCGCCGAAGCCGGAACCAGACCGGAACTACGGGCCGCTTTCGAAGCCCTTGCGGCAGTCGTAACGCCGTTTTGCTTTGATGTAGATGACGTGACCGAGACTTTTTGGGCAGCCCTTCATGGGCTCGCTGAACTCGGACGTTCAGGCCGAATTAGGCCTAGCGCGCGCGACGAACGCATCGCACTTGTTGTTCGGGCGATCGCAGTTTCCGGAAATAGCTCGCCTGCTCGCGGCTCATGACCTGACCGACTTCGAATGGCGCGTGATTGAGCCGCGACCGCCGAACAAGCCGCGCGGCTTTCCTCGCGTCGATGATCGGCGCGTTCTGAACGGCATCTTCTGGGCGATCCGGCGCCCCTTGGCGCGGTCTCCCCGAGCGCTACGGCCCGCGCACCACTTGCTACGACCGCTTCGTGCGAGACCAAGAACGGCGCCAGCCAATCCGATAGATCCTTCTCCCAGCCCGACATGCCCGCGCTCCGCAAATCAGAGCGCGAATCCTCGATCCATCTCGGTTAACAAGTTCTGGATCCGCCAAAGACGTGCTAGCTATTCAATCCATCGTTACCCCGTTGGACAATGCATTTCGGAAAACCTAAAGCCGTGCTACGCTGATCGTATTGACCGGCGTGAGTGTCGTCTCGCCGGCGGCCTCTCGCCGCCGCGCCGGCAAGGAGCGATCGAAAGTCGCCTTTTTCTCCTTGTAAGCCTCTGATTTCCCACAAATCGGCCAACAGAATCTTTGGAAATCCTTGGCGAAAGAGGCCGCAAATTTGGAAATGTTTGGCATGAGTGTGGACAAGCTTGCAGGGCGGGAATTTCGGCAACGGAGACCGCATCTTCTCGAGCGGATGCGCTTTGCGACCCGTTCCGCGCTCGCCGTCGCCGTGGCTCTCATTCTGGCTCCGTCGCCGCTGTCGGCCCAGACGGTCGACCCAGCGCTCGCGACGCTCGTCGCCAATCCGCACCGCGATCCCGCCAACAGCGCCCGCGACCGCTATCGCCATCCCGCGGCGACGCTGAGCTTCTTCGGCGTGAAGCCCGACAGTGTCGTCGTGGAGATCCTGCCGGGTGGCGGGGGCTACTGGACCGAAATCCTGGCGCCCTATTTGAAAGACCATGGCCGCTATGTGGCCGCGCTCGGCGATCGCGCCTCGAACTCGCAGGAGGAGCAGAAGAATATCGCGGCCTTCACTGGGAAGTTCGTCGGTTCTCCCGACCGCTACGGCGCCATTGAGGTCACTGAATTCTCGGGCGACAAATACCCGATCGCCGCCCCCGGCAGCGCCGACTTCGTGTTGACCTTCCGCAACATTCACAATTGGATGGCGGCGGGGAACGCGGCGGCCGCTTTCTCCGCCTTCTACAAGGCGCTGAAGCCCGGCGGCGTCCTCGGCGTCGAGGAACATCGCGCTCGCGCCGACGCGCCGCAGGATCCGCTCGCCAAGAGCGGCTATGTCCGCGAGGATACCGCGGTTGCGCTGGCGGAAGCTGCCGGCTTCAAACTGGCCGGCTCGTCCGAGGTCAACGCCAATCCCAAGGACACCAAGGATTATCCCGTCGGCGTCTGGGCCTTGCCACCGACTTTCCGTCTCAAGGACGTCGATCGCGAGAAATATGCGGCGATCGGCGAAAGCGACCGCTTCACCCTGAAATTCGTGAAGCCGTCGCCCTGACGCTCATTGCCGGGCGCATCCTGGCTGGAGCCTTGGAAAGGATGCGGCGATGAAGCTCAAAGATGCAATCCTCGGGCGCCGGTCGGTTCGTGAATACACCGACCAGGCGATTGACGAGCAAGCAATCCGCAGGCTGGTGACCGCCGCGTCCTTGGCCCCCAACGCCGTCAATCAGCAGCCCTGGACGTTCGCGGTGGTGCGCAACCAGGTTCGCCTCGATCGCATTTCGCGCGAGGCGAAAGTGCATGTGCTCGCTACGGCGCCGCGGGACGCCGATTTCGAACACTTCCGATCGTTGCTCGCCAACCCGGATTTCAACATCTTCTATCAGGCGCCGGCGCTGATCGTCATCTCCGCACAAGCGCAGGGCGTTTGGATCACCGAGGACTGCGCGCTGGCGGCCGAAAACCTCATGCTCGCCGCCTTCGCCGAGGGCTTCGGGACGTGTTGGATCGGCTTCGCGCAGAGCTACCTCAATACGTCCGAGGGGAAGGCCGCGCTCGGCGTCCCCGACAGCTGGGTGCCAATCGCGCCGATCGTCGTCGGGAGACCGCGCAGCGCCCCACAGCCCGTCCCGCGCCGGGAAGCGCAAATTCTTTGGCTCGATTGAAGACGCAGCAAAATCGGCGATTGGAAAGCCCAGGCGCGGCGAGCGCTCGCGAGAGTGTCGGGAATCGCACATTGGAAATTGCGGCGTCGGCGCCATGGCGATATGATCGCTTCGAACCCGTGGCAGCCGACAGGATGGCTCGATGGTGGGAAAGCCCCGATTGGAAGCGCCTTCGGCGGAGCAGCCGAAGCACGAGGAATTCGCCTTCGACTTGAATCACACGCTCAAATCGGTGGTGGCGCTCCAGTCGGAAATTCCCCAGGACGGTTTCACCGTGCCGGCGCTCGGCGTCAAACGTGCGGGAAGCGGCGTTGTCATTCGCGACACGGGGCTCGTGCTCACCATCGGCTATCTCATCACGGAAGCGGAGAGCGTTTGGCTGACCAGCGCCGATGGCCGCCTCACGCCGGCGCACGCGCTGGCGGTCAATTCGGAATCCGGCTTCGGTCTGGTGCAGGCCTTGGACCATCTCGATCTGCCGGCGATCGACCTCGGCCGCTCGAGCGAGGCGGCGCCCGGCGATCCCGTGATCGTCGCGGCGGGCGACCGCAAGCAAATGGTGCGCGCCCATGTTGTCGCCAAGCACGAATTCGCCGGCTACTGGGAATATCTGTTGGATGAGGCGATTTTCACGGCCCCGGCCCATCCGTTCTGGGGCGGCGCCGGGCTGATCGACTCGAACGGCAAGCTGCTGGGCATTGGTTCGCTCCACGTCGAGGAGAGTACGGAGCAAGGCCAGCAGCGCGAGGTCAACATGATGGTGCCGATTGACCTGTTGCCGCCGATCTTGGACGACATGCTCAGATTTGGCCGGGTGAACAAGCCGCCGCGTCCCTGGCTCGGCGTCTACTCGGCCGAGAGCGACGGCGGGATCATCATCGCCGGCGTGGCTGAATTCGGACCGGCCGCCGCGGCGGGGTTGCGCCGGGGCGACATCGTGGCCGCCGTGGGCGATTCGCAGGTCGAGAGCTTGGCGGACTTTTATCGCGGGGTGTGGAGTTGCGGTTCGGCCGGCGCAGAAATCCCCATCGAAATCATCCGTGACGAGCGCAGTCTTTCGGTCCGCGTCCGCTCCGGCGATCGCAGCGATCACTTCAAGAAGCCGAGGCTGCACTGAGCGACGCACGGAGCGTCCTCCCGCCAGAGTTGCAATAATCGATTTGCGTTTGCGCGCGTCAGCGGCGACAAACAAGAGCTGGGAGCGTACCCGCCTTGGACGCTGGGTCCCGCGGCACGATCCGATTTGAGGTTTCCGCTTGACGCGCATCCTAATCGTCACTGATGCGTGGCTACCGCAAGTCAACGGCGTCGTGCGCTCGATCGAAGCCTTGCTGAGCGAAGCTCCGTCCCTCGGGGTGGAAATCGAAGTGCTGAGTTCGGCTGGATTTCGAACGGCGCCAATTCCGACCTACCGGCAGCTGCGGGTGGCGCTGACGCGGCCGAGCGCCGTGCAGCGTCGCATCGATCAAGTCAGCCCGGATTTCGTTCACATCGCGACCGAGGGGCCCCTCGGGATTTGCGCGTGGATCGCCTGCCGCAGATCGGGGCGACCCTTCACGACCGCCTACCACACCCGCTTCCCCGAATATCTCGCGGTCCGGCGAATCGCCCCACGCGGGCTGATCTACGCGATGCTTCGCCGCTTCCATAATGCCGGTCTCGGCATGATGGTCGCCACCGAGACCCTGGAGCGCGAGCTTCAGGCGCGCGGGTTCGATCGCTTGATGCGTTGGTCGCGCGGCGTCGACTGCAATCTCTTTCGACCCCAGGCCGCGACGGCTTTCGATCTGCCGCGACCGATTTTTCTGACCTGCGCGCGCGTGGCGATCGAAAAAAACTTGAGCGCCTTCCTCTCGTTGGACCTTCCGGGTTCGAAGGTGGTCATCGGGGATGGCCCAGCGAAGAAAAAGCTGCAGGCACGTTTTCCAGACGCGCATTTCGTCGGCGAATTGCACGGCGCGGCGCTTGCCGCCGCCTACGCGAGCGCGGACGTCTTCGTCTTTCCGAGCCTTGCCGACACCTTTGGCCTCGTCCTGCTCGAAGCTCTCGCCTCCGGTCTGCCGGTGGCGGCGTTTCCGGTGACCGGCCCGCTCGACGTGATCGGCGACAGCGGCGCCGGCGTCCTCGACGCCAATCTCCGGCGGGCCGCGCTCGCCGCGCTGGCGATCCCGCGGGAGATGGCGCGCGCTCATGCTCTCACTTTCAGTCTGCGCGCCTCGGCGCGACAATTTGTGGATAACATTTTCGGCGCGCAAGCGAAGGGCGCTGGCTGAAGAGGCTCCGGGCGAGCCAATCCTCAGGGGCCACCGCGCAAAGGCGTATCCGCATTGGCGAATCTCGAGAAGCTTCCGGCGGCGCGCCGCGCGTCAGCGCTCGTCAGCGCTGCTCTTATTGTCACATTGCGCGAGTACGCTTACCTTCATGCGCTCGAAGGAGCGTCCTTGAAATTGGTTCGGCCGCAAATGCTGAATGATTTAGGGAACATGCAAGCACGTGAACGCTCCGGCTGGGACCGAATCGGGGCTATCGACTGGCCGATCGCGCATGCGCTTGCGCTCCGGCCGGACAGTCGAGCGCCGATCATCGCCGCGGCGAACGCCGTATCGCGGCTGGGCAATGGGCCGATTTACTTCCTGATCATCGCCGCGGTCATTCTGTTTCATCCACACGAAGCCCCGACGATCCTCGTCTGCGGCGGCGCAAGCATTCTGTTGCTGCATTCGATCTATCCGACGATGAAGAAGAAGACCGCACGTCCAAGGCCCATGGACGTCAGAGCGGATTTTCCCGAATCGCTTCCGCCACTCGACAAATATTCCTTTCCGAGTGGGCACGTGATGACGTTGACCGCAGCGCTGACGCCCATCGTTCTCACCGCGCCGCGGACCTGGCCACTCGGATTGGCCGCCTGGGCCGCCATGGCCTGGGCGCGGTTGGCCATCGGACATCACTACGCCTCCGACGTCGCCGCCGGAACGATCATGGGCGCCGCCGTTTCGTCGGCCCTGACGTATTGGCTGGTGTCGTGAGCGACTCGCGCCCGGGCTGAGCCGGGTCCGACTCAGCCGACGTCGAATGTCACGCCCTGCGCCAGCGGCAGGGTCCGGCCGAAATTGATCGTGTTGGTGGCGCGGCGCATATAGGCCTTCCAAGCATCGGAGCCCGATTCGCGCCCGCCGCCGGTCTCCTTTTCGCCGCCGAAAGCGCCGCCGATCTCGGCCCCCGAAGGGCCGATGTTCACGTTCGCGATGCCGCAATCGGAGCCGCGCGCCGACAAGAACAACTCGGCCTCGCGAAGATCGCTGGTGAAGATCGACGACGAAAGCCCTTGCGGAACAGCGTTCTGCAGCGCGATGGCCTCGCCGAGATCGCGGTACTTCATGACATAGAGGATCGGCGCGAAAGTCTCGCGCGGCACGGGACCGGATTGCGCCGGCATCTCTACCAGCGCCGGCCGCACATAAGCCGCAGCGGGTGCGCCATGCTCGACGCGCTCGCCGCCGGTCACGACGCCGCCCGCCGCCTTCGCCGCTGCGAGCGCCGCGCCCATCGCCTCCAGGGCGCCTTGGTCGATGAGCGGGCCGACCAAAGTCCCCGGCGCGAGCGGATCACCGACCGGAACCGAACGGTAGGCGCGCTTGAGAGGCGCGATCAGCGCATCGTAGATCTCCTCGTGCGCGAACAACCGGCGCAGACTGGTACAACGTTGGCCGGCGGTCCCCATGGCCGCGAACGCGACGGCGCGCACGGTCAGATCGATATCGGCGCTCGGGCAGACGATCGCCGCATTGTTGCCGCCGAGTTCCAGCAAGGACCTGGCAAAGCGCGCCGCGAGACGCGGCCCGACTTTTCCACCCATCGCCGTGGAGCCCGTCGCCGAAACGAGCGCCACGCTGCGATGATCGACGAGAGCTTCGCCGATTTCGCGCCCGCCGATCAGCAGCGTCGACAGACCCTCAGGGGCAGCTCCGCCCTCGGCGAGAAACCGTCGCCGCGCCCGCTCGAACAGGCTTTGCGTGGCAAGCGCGCTCAAAGTCGACTTTTCCGACGGTTTCCAGACCACGCTGTTTCCGCAGACGAGGGCGAGAGCCGCGTTCCAAGACCATACCGCCACCGGAAAATTGAACGCTGAGATCACACCGACGACGCCGAGCGGATGCCAGGTCTCCATCATGCGATGCTCGGGGCGCTCGGACGCGATCGTCAGCCCGTGCAATTGACGCGAAAGGCCGACCGCGAAATCGCAGATATCGATCATCTCCTGGACCTCGCCGGCTCCTTCGGAAGCGATCTTGCCCACCTCGATCGAAACCAGCCGCCCCAGGGCGCTCTTGTGCGCGCGCAGCTCTTCTCCGAATAGACGCACGAGTTCGCCGCGCTTCGGCGCGGGAACGTCGCGCCAAGCGAGAAAGGCCTGGCGCGCGCCATCGATCGCGTTGACAGCTTCGGCGGCGCTGATCACCGTGAGGTGAGCGATCGGCGCGCCCGAGATCGGCGTGCGGGCGACGAGCGCGCCGCCGCTCAAGAGGGAAGGATCGACGCCAAGCGCGACGAGCAGGTCGCGCGCTTCGGCGGCGCGGTCGATCGGCGAATGGATCGCAGTCAATTTCGTTCCTCCTTGGTTCCCTGGCGGGCTGCAGCCCGACGACGAGATGCCGCTTGCAGCGCTTGACGTAGCACGGGATTCGCCGGGTCGCCATGCCGCCAACCCCTGCCCGATCGTGGTTCGCGTATGCTTTGCGATCGTCTACACTTCGATGAAGTCATGAGACAGCTAGGAGATCGTGCAATGCGCATCGAGCCCGTGTTCTTATTCGATCTCGACGGCACGCTGGTCGACAGCGTGTATCAACACGTGCTCGCGTGGAAGGAAGCGCTCGACAGCGAAGGAATCGAGCTCTCCGTATGGCGCATACATCGCAAGATCGGCATGAGCGGCGGTCTGTTCACCAATCAGTTGATCCGAGAAACCGGCATTGAAATCGACGAGGAACGCCTCGAGCGACTGCGCCGATCCCACACGCGCGCCTACCGCCGGATGGGCGAGAATATCCGGCCGCTTCCCGGCGCGCGCGAACTGTTGTCGTGGCTGAGCAACGCGGGGATTTCTTGGGCCATCGCCACAAGCGGGCGGATGGAGACCGCGGCTGTGAACCTGGAGGCGCTCGGCGTCGATCCGGAGCGCACGCCGGTGGTGACGCGCGATCAGGTCAAATACGCCAAGCCCGATCCCGATCTGTTCGTCGCCGCCGCAGAGCGGCTGAACGCGCCGATCGAGACCGCCGTCGTGGTGGGAGACAGCATCTGGGACATGCTTGCGGCGGCGCGCTGCCGAGCGCTCGGCGTCGGCCTGCTATGCGGCGGGTACGGCGCCAGCGAACTTCAGCAAGCCACGGCCTTTCGCGTCTATGAAGACCCCGCCGATCTGCTCGTTCACATCGACGAGCTCGGTGGCCGACGTTAGCGACAACTTCGATCCCGCTGAACGGCGCCGGCGCCGCTCACCGTCGTCGGGGGCTTGGGTCATCGGCACAAGTGAAAATCGACCCCGAGCCGCATTGCGACCGCGTCGATGTACGGCTCGGCCGTCCAACGGTCGCCGAACAGCAGGAAACATAGCGCGAACAACATGGCGAACGGAGACGCTCGGACAATTGCCAGGGTCGTCAACTCCAAGCGCGCCGGTTTGATTCGAAGCACATTGAACAGCACGACCGCCACGCCTCCGATCAAGAGGCCGGCGCCAACCTCCGGCACGGTATGGGCCCCGATCGCGATCCGACTTATGCCGATCAACAGGATCAGCCCGGCCGCCCCGCCATACGCCGCCAACCGCCGTCCGATCGGTTGACCGGCCCCGAGCAGCGCCGCGAGACAGCCGTAAAACGTCGTCGCGAAGGCGGCATGCCCGCTTGGACTCTCGACGTCGAAGAGGGCGTGAGACTCGCCGCAGGCCGCGAATGCGAGTTTGGCGAATAGCGCGGCGATCAAGGACGCCGTTGCTGCGGTCGCATACGCCGCCGCGTCCCCTCGCGGGCCGAATTTGATGAGAAACACGATCAGCGCGATGGACGCCGGCACGAGAATGGCGACGTCGCCAAAGTTGCTGACCAAATTCATCCGAAAGCCTTGATGCGATATCGGCGCTTATCCGGACTTCGGGTGAACGCTTCAGATCTGGGCCGCCATTCCTAAACCCAGTCTGTGACGCGAATGCCAGTGCATTGCAAGCCGCTCGCCGGCCGGGCGCGCCGCAGGAACGAATCGCGGTCTGGGCGTTGAGAACGGACGTCGTCGGCCCGACGCCCCTCGCCCGGCCCAACCGACAGGTCCCCGACGACCAACATTGTTGCCGCAACCTTCAGCATTGCGCCGACGTTCGGACGGTGGATACTGGAAGGCCCCTTCAGTTTACTTCCAGGGAGTCCACGCCTGTGATTTCTCGCGCTCTTGTCCTGTCGTTCGCCGTCGCGCTGGCGCACGACTCGGCTTGCGCGGAGGATCGCGTCGTCTCCTTGGGAGGCTTCATTTGCGTGCGACCGTTTGCGCCGGCCTGCGCGGACCAGCCGGACACATTCCGAACCGATGAGAAATTATCGGCCTGCCGGCTCGAGATCGAGAGAATTCGTCGGCGCTACGGCCACGTATAGAGACTGTCTGCAACACCAGATCAGTATCGCGGTGCGAGCGGCCAACGACGTCCTCGACCAATTTCGTTGTCAGTCGCAACCCCACCATTCCTGCCCGCCTCGCGCCGGGCCGCCGTAAGCCAGGCGGGACCCCTGCCGCGGCAGCCGCTTAATGGTGCGGCGCACCATTTATTGTGCGACGCGGCATTTCGTGTTACCAGTGAGGCGCTACCGTCTAGGGAAGTTTCGCTCGGAGCCATCAACGTATTGGAGATCCACATGCGGCATTTCAATCTACGAAACCGCCATGAAATCAGAGATGCGAAGCTTGGCACATGGGCGACGCTGCTCTCCGACGACTACGAGACATTCAGCGAACTTTCGCGAAACGGCTTCTATCTTACAAACATGCGGGGCGAAATTTGGACGATGCGCCGCGTCGCGTGAGGGTTCGTGGTCGAGGCAGGTTCCGGAGCGGCGTATCGAGTCAACGGCTCCGGAACTTGCTGGCACGTGCTAAAATGCGGGCTCCTTCAGAATCGTCGGCCGTCCTCATTGAGCGGAAAAGCCTTGTGGGCGTGCGCATGACGCCATCAGCACGCCGATGGAGAGATTGCCTAAAACCAGGGTTTTTGCTCCTCGCAGTGATCGGAGCGTCATGCTGATTGGGAGCGCATCCAATGGCCACAGAGGGATTAACGACCATACCGAGCAAGTACGGGCCCGAAGAGACGATGAACAGGCTCGAGGCCGAGGTCATGGCGAAGGGTATGACGGTTTTTGCCCACATCGATCACGCGGCTGGGGCCGCAGCGGTGGGCATGCCCCTGCGGCCGACCGACCTCCTCATCTTTGGGAACGCCAAAGGCGGCACGCCGCTCATGCAATCGGTTCAGACAATCGGGTTGGGTCTGCCGCTAAAGGCGTTGGTTTGGCAGGATGCGGCGGGGAAAACTTGGCTATCGTACGATGATCCAGGCTGGCTCGCGCAACGCTACGCTCTGGGACCCGAGGCGGAGGCAACGGTCAAGACTTTAGCTGCTGTCCTTAAAATGGTTGCCACAGCGGCGACTGAGCCGCGATAGTTGAAGACGTCAGGAGAAGCGAATCGCTCAAGACCTCTCCAAGCCAGTTGTCGTCCTAGCGGCGAAGATTACGCTTGCCGCGCGTCGCTCGCCCGCGAGGCAGGGAAATTGCTCGCCGGCGGCGCACTGACCATCTCGGAAAGGCAAAGTTCGCGCCGCGAACCAGCTCAGGCGCTGGCGACCTGGAGCACCAGCTTGCCAAAATTCTCGCCGGCGAAGAGCTTGAGGAGGGTCTCCGGGAAGGTTGCAAAACCGGTGACGATATCTTCGCGCGACTTGAGCATCCCGGCGGCAAGCCATCCGGCGATGGCGCTCGCCGCCTCGGGATAGCGGTCGGCATAGTCGAAGACGACCACGCCTGTCATGCTCGCGCGGTTGACGAGCAGGGACAAGTAATTGCTCGGGCCTTTGACTGGCGTCGTGTTGTTGTACTGCGAGATCGCGCCACAGATCACGACGCGAGCGTGGCGCGCCAGATTGGCCAACGCCGCCTCGAGAATGTCGCCGCCGACATTGTCGAAGTAGACGTCGATCCCGTTGGGACAATGCTGGCGCAGCGCCTTGCGCACATCTTCGCTTTTGTAATCGATTGCCGCGTCGAGGCCGAGCTCGGCGACAAGATAGCGGCACTTGTCGGCGCCGCCCGCGATGCCGACGACGCGACAGCCATGGATCCGGGCGATCTGCCCCGCCGCCATGCCGACGGCGCCGGCGGCGCCTGAAACAACCACGGTCTCGCCGGATTTGGGTTTGCCAATATCGAGGAGGCCGAAATAGGCGGTCATCCCCGGCATGCCCAGCGTGCCGAGGAAAACCGGCAGCGGCGCCAAGCTGGGATCGACAAAGGTGACGCCCTCCCCCTTCGAGAGGGCATATTCCTGGACGCCGAAGCCGCCGTAGACGTGAGCGCCGATAGCGAATCCGGGGTGCTTCGAGGCGATGACCTTGCCGACCGCGCCGGCTCGCATCACCTCGCCGATACCGACGGGCGCGACGTAGGAGCGGCCCTCGTTCATCCAGCCGCGCATCGCCGGATCGAGCGAGATGTAGAGAATCTTCACTAGGAACTCGCCATCGCCTGGCTCGGGCGCCGGCTCCTCGGTCAGGCTCCAGTCGCTACGTTTGGGCAAGCCGACCGGCCGGGCCGCAAGTCGGAACTGATGATTGACGGCGCTCATAGCGGACCCTTTCACGAACAGCAGTGCTTCCTTCGACTGCGGATGCTCGGTCAGCGCCGCGTCAAGGCCGACCCGACGGCGCCTTGCAACATCGGACACGACGCGAAGCCCTCCAGGCGTGAGATCGAGCATAGTTGATCAATTCCTGGCGGCGGAGAACGGAGCGCCGCTTCGCGCGAAGACGCGAGGCTAGCACAAACGTCTAAGGCGTGCGCGGAGCGCGAGTCTCGAAGGGTCATTGACGGGCCAATGGATTTTGCAGGCCGACGCCGAAGCGGCTCCGTCGAACCCAAAAATGCCTTGCCGGGAAATGGCTCGCGACAGAGTATAACGACTTGGGTTGTGATGGCGCCTGTTCCCGCTACGACATTCGCCTAACGAAGGGATCGGAAATTGAAGAACAGGGAGCAGCGCATCCGTGAAATTGCGTATCGTTTATGGGAAGAGTCTGGACGCCCGTCCGATCAGCAGGACAAGCATTGGCAGGCGGCGCGCCAGATTTTGATCGCGCGAGACCCGGACTCCTTCAACGAAGCGCCCACAGTTTCGTTGTTGTCGATCTCAGAGCGATCAGCGGGAGCCAGCTTGCACACTCTCGATGAGATTGTTGCGGGCGCCCAGAAGGCGGTCGCGCTCTCGCTTCAACAGGCCTTCGACGCTGGAAGGGCTCAGACGGCATCTGAATTGAAGCGTGGAATGGCCGCTGTTTTTCAGGGTTTGGTCTCTAGCGACGCCGCGCCCCATGGCGAACCGTTGCCTTGGCCCCTCACGAAGGCCAGCCCTCAGGTCGCGTCCGGGACTAGCGATGAAATTCAAACGGAAAAATCCGCCCACGGCGATTGATTTCATCCGCTGGTCAGGCTCGTTCCGTCGATCGGGCTGGCAAAGCGAAACGCCCTCGCGAGGCAGAGCCGCGACGAGCGTCGCGTCAGTAAGCAGGCCGGAAGTGTCTCGGCTTTTAGACTCGAAGCTGTTGACAATCCGTCGCCTGCAGTCGCCTACGTAGAAAGCCAATGTTACGCTTCCATGACGACGGAGGCTTGAGAATGAACGAACACAGCGCTTACGATGAAGGCTTGGTTGCGGCTGCGCTCGGATTGCCTGCGATGTTGAACCCATACGAGGTCGGCACCGTCCATCGGAGAGCGTGGCGCGACGGCTTCACCTCATATGGGGTGGCGGAAGAAGATGCCCCCGTGAGTGAAATACGCCAATTGGAGAGCGCCGGGAGGGTCTAATACCAACCCCCACTGACTAGAACCCATAGGCCCAATCGCGCAGTCCGATGGACATGATACGCCACGGCTGGTCGACGAGTTTGTTCCAGGCGTCACAGCAGTGGTCGACGATGTCGTCGTAGGATTTGAAAATTCGGTTCGATAGCCAGTTGTCGCGCAGAAACTGCCAGACATTTTCGGTTGGGTTCAGTTCGGGACATTTTGGCGGCAAGGGAACGAGCGTGATGTTCGCGGGCACTGCGAGTTTGCTGGACATATGCCATCCCGCCTGATCGAGGAGAACGACGGCGTGTTTGCCCGGCGCGACGCTGCCCGCGATTTCCTGAAGATGCAGGTCCATCGCCTCGGTGTTGCAGACGGGCAGAATGAGCGCCGCGCCCTTGCCGTCCTTGGGGCAGATCGCGCCGAAAATGTAGGTGGAGGCAGTGCGTTGATCGTGCGGAGCTGAAGGCCGAGTCCCGCGTTTGGCCCAGCGGCGCGTGATCTTGTTTTTCTGCCCGATGCGCGCCTCGTCGGCGAACCAGACCTCTATCGCGGCCGGGTCGACGCCTTTCTCGCGCGCGATCTCGTCCAGGCGCGCGGGGAAGTTTTTTTATATTCGTCGATGGCTCCCTCGGCTTGCGCGTGATGGCGCGGACGGGCCGAGAGTTTGCGATAGTCCATCTTGCGCAACTCGCGGCTCAGGGTCTGCTCAGAGACGATGACGCGAAATTCCTCGAACAACCACTGGCAAAGGTCGACGATCCGCCAACGCACGACGCCGTGGATCGCCGGCGTCGGACCCTCCTCGATCATGCGCGCGAGCGCGGCGCGGTGCTCGTCACCGAGCCGAGAAGGCTGTCCGGGCGCCTTGCGGTCGATGAGCCCGTCATGACCAAGTGCGTTGAAGCGCAAAACCCAGTCGCGCACGACCTGGAGCCCGACCCCGCCGATCTTAGCCGCCTCGCTTCGCGTCGCGCCATCGTAAATCGCCGCCAGAGCCAAAAGCCGGCGCGCTTGCGGCCCATCCTTCGAACGCTTCGCTATCGCCCGCAGAGCGCACGCGTCAAAGTCGTCTCGAAGCCCAATCGCTGCCGCCATGGCGAACCTCCTCGTGTTCGCCATGCCGAATTTGGAGGGTTCTGTGTAGTCGCGGGCGCGATCGCGCGGGCTCGCATTGGTCGCGACTACATTGAAGCCTGATTGAACTGAACCGCGGGATGGCGGGCGGGGCTATGGGGATTTAGGGCTCGACGGTGTGTCCGAGGCGCTGGAGGCGGGCTCGTGGGGGTCGGCCGCCGCGGCGTTGCGGGACCACCTGAGGCGTGGGAGACCGCGCCATTGGGCCATCGACGCTGCGGCGTGGCGCTGCTGGCGATGACCAGCCTGCGACTTTAGCCAGTGGCGCGCAAAGGCCTGGCGGCGAGCGTGGCAGACGCCGGGACGGATGGTGCGGGCATAACGATGCGCGGCGGGTCATGAGGTATCAGGCCAGATCGGGGCCTTGCGCGGCAAGGGGCCGAGCGAGGTCATGGCGCCGCCGCAGCCGGGGCAGATGTTCAGGGCGTGCCCTGTGAGGCAGCGATAACGCTGGCGATAGTCGCCGGACGGGTCCGGCGTCGGCGGCGTGGGCGCCGCCAGCAAAAGGCGGCACTGGGCGAGCTTGGCGACACGGTGGCCGTTAGCGAAGAGACCGTAGTGGCGGATGCGATGGAATCCGTCTGGAAGAGTATGCAGCAGGAAGCGCCGGATGAACTCGTCGGCGCTTAAGGTCATGAGTTTGGACTTGTCGTGGTGGCGATAGTCCTTCCAGCGGAAGCTAACCCTTCCCTGATCAAGGCTTACGAGGCGGCTGTTGGCGATGGCGACGCGATGGGTGTAGCGGCCAAGATAGGCGAGGACCTGTTCGGGGCCGCCGAACGGAGGCTTGGCGAAGACGACCCATTCGATCTGCTTTAGCTTGGCCAAGTGAGCGGAGAAGACGCCGGCGTCGGCCAGGTCGGCGAGATCGTTGAAGAAGCAGAGTTGGCCGGCCTCAAAGGCGCTCTGCAGATGCTCAAGCAACAGCCGCCTGAACAGGCGCGACAGAATCCGCACGGGCAGGAAGAAGCCCGGCCGGCAGGCTACCCAGCGCTGGCCATCCAGAGACAGGCCCCCGCCCGGCACGACACAATGGACATGCGGATGATGGCGGAGATTCTGGCCCCAAGTGTGAAGCACGGCGACCACGCCGATCTCGGCGCCCAGGTGTTTGGGATCGGCTGCGGCCATCCTCAAGGCTTCGGACGCAGCCTTGAACAAGATCGCATAGACCGCCGCCTTGTTCTGGAAAGCGATCTCGGCGACCTGGGCTGGCACGGTGAAGACGACGTGGAAGTATGGCGCCGGCAGCAACTCGGCCTGACGCTCGGCCAGCCACAGAGCGCGGGCCAGGCCCTGGCACTTGGGGCAATGGCGATTACGGCAGGAGTTGTAGGCTTGCCGCACGAGGCCGCAGTCGGCGCACTGTTCGGAGTGACCGCCCAGGGCCGCGGTCCGACACGCCTCCACCGCCGCCATGACCCGGCGCTCGACACGCCCGATATGGCCGACATGATCACGGCGATAATCCGCCCCGTGACGGACGAATACATCCGCCACTTCCAGATCCGGGCGCATGGCGCGCGGCTCAGTCGGGCGGCGCGACCTCCATGTGGAGCTGGTCAAAAGGACTGGCGGTCCGGCCGATCACCGCCGTTGAGACCTGGGCGTAGAGCGTCGTCGTCGTCAGGCTGCGATGCCCCAGCAGCACCTGAATGATGCGTATGTCCGTGCCAGCTTCCAGCAGGTGGGTGGCGAAGCTGTGGCGAAGGGTATGCACCGTCACCCGCTTCTCAAGGCCCAGGAACTCGCAGGCTGTTCGACAGGCGATCCCCAACGTCTGCGGATGGAGCGGACCGCCGCCATCGCGTCGGGGAAACAGCCACCGCCCCGGCTTGGTCAACCGCCAATAGGCTCGCAAAATCTCGAGCAGTTGCGGCGATAGCATCACATAGCGGTCCTTGCCGCCCTTACCCTGCTCGACACGAACGACCATCCGGGAGCTATCGATGTCCGTCACCTTCAGACGCGCCGCCTCAGCAGCGCGCAAACCCGCCGCATAGGTGGTCATCAGCGCGACCCGGTTCCTCGTCCCCTTCACGGCCTGCAGAAAACCGATCACCTCATCGGCGCTCAGCACCACCGGCAACTTGCGCGGCGTCCGGGGGTAGGCGATCCGCTCAGGCAGATCGGATCGGCCCAACGTCACGCCGTAGAAGAAACGCAAGGCGCACACCGTCTGGTTCAACGCGCCCCAGGAAACCCTTCGGCCCACCAAATGCGCCTGATACGCACGCACCTCTTCGTATCCCAGTTGATCGGGGGATCGGCCAAAAAATCGGCTGAACTTCGCTACATGATGCAAGTAGGATCGCTGCGTCTCCGGTGACAAATTGCGGATCGTCAGATCTTCAATCATCCGCTGACGCAGAGGGCTCATCCGGGTCATCTGGGGTTCTCCTGTCTGAAAGCTTGGCTCGACACCAAATCTTCTCAGGCAGGGGCCTCCTCACGCCAGACCCGCGCTCCGCCTACCGCGGCAGCGGTTTAGTTCAATCAAACTTTAGCCGATTCGGGAATCCCCCTCGTGAGTCGGCATCAGCGAGGACTGGTATAAATCGTCCCGCTCAGCCCCTGATGCGGTCGAGATCAAGCTCGCCTGCAGATGAAGTGGGAAGCCAAGTTCACGCGGATCGTTCGTTCTTGCGGCAAGTTCACGATCGCCACTCGGCGTCTAGATCCCCATGAGCGTGGGTTAATCTGCAATCCCATTTGCGTGGCCCCCACGGGCGCCTGCCTGTTCCATCTCCGTCATGCAGCCGCATGGGTCGCGCGCCGGCGACCCATGCGGCAGTCATTGATCGCTCAGGAGGCCGGGATCGCCTTGAGCAAACGGTAGGAATCGAGGTAGTCGTACCAGCCATAATATTGCTTGGCCTTGTCCAGGAGCGTCTGCGCGTCGGGCGGCAGTTTCTTGCCCGCGAGTTTGGCGAGAGACTGGTCCGACCCCTTCTTCAAGGCGGCCAAAGCCTCATAGACGTCGCAGGCCCAGATCAGGTTTTCCGGATCGTAGGACGAACCGGAAAGGATGCCTTTGTCGGTGTTGAACTTCACCTGGGCGTTGAAAGCCGTCTTGTAGTAGAGCGCCGAGTCCGTCTTCTCACAATAATTCTTTTGGAACTCGAAGTTGGACAGCGGGCTCAGCGCATCGATGGTGAGTTTCAGACCCGACAGATTCAGCTTGGTGCCGGCGAAGGCGTTCACATAATCCAGCATCGAACCCAGCATCGCGTCAGGCTGCCTCTGTTCCTGCTCGATGATGCGGAACATCACGGAGACGAAGCGCAGCACCGTTTCGCGGTTGTTGCGGGCCCATTCGGCGTCGGCGGCAACGCCCGGCGTCCCCACCAAGGCCGCCGCCGGCGAACCCGGCGTCGCCGGCATGTTGGTGAGGACGTCGAGCGGCGTGACGAGGGGGATCCACCCTGCCCCGCGCAGCTGGGCCGTGAACGGCGCGCCATCCGGCGACACGAAATCGACCTTGTCGCCGCTGGCGAGTTCGAGGGCGTTGGGATCGGGCGTGACGATGAGCTTGGTGTCCTTGCTCATATCGAGACCGCCGCCGGAAAAGACGATGTCGAGGAAGATGCGATTGTCGATCTGGGGCGCGGTGGCGAAGCGCTTGCCCTTAAGCTGGGCCATCGTCTTCTTCAGCGCCTCCGCGAAGGGGAGACCCTCGGCCATGAATTGGCCGACGGTCTTCGCTCCGCTCTTGGGGTTGGCCAGGACGGCAAAGCCCTGGAAGAGGTCGGAGAAGGCGATGAAGCGGACGCTCTGGACCGAGTCCATCGCCGCGATGACGTCTGGCGGATAGAGCGTCTGGGCGTCGATCTCCTTGTTGACGAGCAGGGGAATGGCCTGGTCGGGCAGGACCTTGCGGCCATAGGGTTCGGGCGTGATGGTCAGGCCCACGTCCTTGAAGAAGCCCTGCTTGATGCCGGCGACGAAGATGAGGTCATTGGCCACGGGCCGCATCCCCAGGCTCATCTTCACCTCTGGCGCCGACGTTCCCGCGGTGACCTTGTCCAGCGAAAAGCCAAAACCCTTCGACTCATCCGCCGCCGCGCCACAAACTGCTCCTGTCAGCGCGAAAGCGACCGCGGCGACCGACAATCCCGTACGTCTCTTCATCATGGAATCCTCTCCTCCCCTTTTCGGCGACGCCCGCAAGCGGGGCGCCCCTTCATCATATTCATAATTTTGCATTATGCACGCAAATGAAACTACCACCACGCCCTTGAGCACGGCAGAAGCCGCCGGCGGAATATCGGCCCAATGAAATCCGGCGCGCGGCCCATCGCTCCGAGGCGCGAACGCCGAATGAGGTCGTGGCTGACCTCAACTTCGACAGAGTCGTCGGCTCGCGAGTGGTGCGAACGCCGCAATTCGTAAACGCGGGGGCTCGACCCAAGCGCCCAGTATCACTTGCGGGTCACCTTGGCGGCCTGCGGGTGCCAGTCGATGATCCTCCGCGAAATCGCATCGAACAGCGCGAAACTCACGCCTGCGTAGACGACGAACAATATCGCCACAATGAGTACCCGACCGGTGTAGGCGAATTGCAGAGCGTAGGTAACGATAACCCCCAACCCCGATTGAGCGCCCAGAAGCTCTCCCGCCACAACGAGACTCCACGCCAAGCCGAAACTCAGCAGGAAAGACGCCCGGATTCCGGGGAATATCGCTGGCATGATCACCCAGCGAAATGTCGCCAACCTGCTTGCGCCAACCGTCGCGGCCCGATCCCTATAGACCTGAGGCACATTTTTCACGGCGTTTACCGTGCCAATAAAAAGGATCACCCCAACTCCGTAGGCGACGAAAAGAATGATGCCGAAGGTTGTGGCGCCGAACCACAGATTAAACAGAGGAATCATCGCCAAAAATGGGGTCATGCGCAGAATGTGCACGCTCGGAGAGATAAGCCGCCGCGCCAGGTCTGAAGCCGACACGACGAGGCCGAGCAGAACCCCTCCGATGGCGCCCAGAGCCACGCCTGCAATCATTCGTTCGAGCGTAATCAGGGATGCCTGGCCGAGGGCCAGGAAAGCGGCGGTGTAAGTTGCGGGCCCTCCTTCAGACGGCGCTGGCACGCCCCATCCGCCGGCCCAATAGTCCGACATCCGCAGGAGCGATACGTTGAACAGGTAGCCCCACCCTGGCACGAGGGGTTCACCATAACTGCCGGTCGCGCTGACGAAAATCGATAGGATCTCCCATCCCGCGATGAGGGTCAGAGCCACGGCAAGCCCCGCCCAGCGGGAGACGATCGAAGAATGGCTCACTGCGACTACTCCAGGCCGATGTGGCGTAGAAGGAGATGCTTGAGTTCAAGTGCGCGTGGAGTCGCAAGGTCGTCGTCGCTGCGCGGGACTGGGAGATCGACCCGACAATCCTCTGATATCGCGCCGTTGGCGACGACGATAATACGGGTGCCGAGCATCAGCGCCTCGTCGACGTCGTGGGTGACAAATAGCACCGTCTTCCCGGTCCGCCTCCACATGCCGAGCAAGACGTTCTGCAACTGCCGGCGCGTGACGTAGTCGAGCGCGCCGAACGGCTCGTCCGCCAGAAGAATTGGTGGATCGTTGGCAAAGACCGCCGCAATCGCGACGCGCGTGCGCATACCGCCGGAAAGTTCTCGCGGCCACGCTCGCGCGACATGCGAAAGGCTCACGAGGCCGAGTTGTTCACGGGCTATCTTGAGCCTTTCCGCCTTGGATATGCCGCGTACACGTAAGCCAAACGCGACGTTGTCCTCGACCCTCATCCAAGGAAACACCGCATCGCGTTGGAAGATGACGCCGCGGTCTATGCCGGGTCCGGTCACACGTTTTCCGACTACGGTGATCTCTCCTCGATCGGCCGGCAACAGGCCCGCGACAACATTGAGAAGAGTGGTCTTGCCGTGGCCCGAACGGCCAAGGATACAAACGAATTCACCCTTGCCAATGTCGAGGGACACACGATCGAGGGCGGTCACTTTCGCACCGTCCGCGCGAGTGAAGCCTATGCCGACATCACGAATGGAGACAGCGAATTCGGTCGAAGTCATCAATTGTCTCCTTTCAGGCCCATCGGGTCATTGCCCGCACGACCAGCAACAGCAAAATGTCGGTCGCAATGGCGGCGACCGCCACGAGCGCAACGCAGGCCATCATGCCTGGCACGTTGTTTACGTTGGTTAGGGCCTTGATCGCTTGCCCGATGCCGCTCGGGGCTCCAAGGATTTCGGCGAATGTCTCAACGCCCCAGGCGCTTGCGAGCGTGATTCTCAGGCCGCCCAAGATCTCCGGTATGGTCGCAGGGATCAGTACGTGACGGATTCTCGCGCCCAGGCCCGCTCCGAAAGTCAGGGCCGCGCGCTCGTAGATGGGATCGATATTGTCCGCCGCCCTCTCGCTGAAAAGTATCATCATCACCGCGCTATAGAACGCGACGAGAAGGGTTTGGGTGAAGGACACCACCCCGAACCACAGCAGAAAAAGCGGCGCCGCCACGAGCACCGGCACGGTCCCTAAAACAAGCACGACTGGATCTATGGCCAGCCGGAGCCATCGGAGCTTGGCGGCGGCGATGCCGATTAGAATTCCGAGAGCGCCTCCCGTGCAGAGGCCAATCAGCACGTTGAAGAGCGTGTAGAGAAGCAATGTTCCATAACCGACGCGGCCCAGACCAAAAACCATGAGCCGTGGCGAGGTCACGAAGTTGCGCGCGATATCCACGACGGTCACCCAAGGCGATGCAAGGCGACTGACCGGCAGCTGCGTCGAGGCCAACCACCACACGAGAATAAACAGGCCAATGCCGGCGGCGGTCGTTCCGGCTCCGCGCATGGCAGCTAGCCGCCGGGTCGCCGACCGGGAAGTCGGGGGGCCTAGATCGCGCGGCGCCGAGGATAGTTCGTCATCGCGAGACCTCGCTGCGGCGCGGGACGTGGCGGCATCAACGCTCACCGCCGCGGGCTCGCCAGACTGGTGTGGACGACTCTGCTCGTTGTCATGTTCCATCTCCGTCATGCAGCCGCATGGGTCGCGGGCCGGCGACCCATGCGGCAGTCATTGATCGCTCAGGAGGCCGGGATCGCCTTGAGCAAACGGTAGGAGTTGAGGTAGTCGTACCAGCCATAATATTGCTTGGCCTTGTCCAAGAGTGTCTGCGCGTCGGGCGGCAGTTTCTTGCCCGCGAGTTTGGCGAGAGACTGGTCCGACCCCTTCTTCAAGGCGGCCAAAGCCTCATAGACGTCGCAGGCCCAGATCAGGTTTTCCGGATCGTAGGACGAACCGGAAAGGATGCCTTTGTCGGTGTTGAACTTCACCTGGGCGTTGAAAGCCGTCTTGTAGTAGAGCGCCGAGTCCGTCTTCTCACAATAATTCTTTTGGAACTCGAAGTTGGACAGCGGGCTCAGCGCATCGATGGTGAGTTTCAGACCCGACAGATTCAGCTTGGTGCCGGCGAAGGCGTTCACATAATCCAGCATCGAACCCAGCATCGCGTCAGGCTGCCTCTGTTCCTGCTCGATGATGCGGAACATCACGGAGACGAAGCGCAGCACCGTTTCGCGGTTGTTGCGGGCCCATTCGGCGTCGGCGGCAACGCCCGGCGTCCCCACCAAGGCCGCCGCCGGCGAACCCGGCGTCGCCGGCATGTTGGTGAGGACGTCGAGCGGCGTGACGAGGGGGATCCACCCTGCCCCGCGCAGCTGGGCCGTGAACGGCGCGCCGGCCGGCGACACGAAATCGACCTTGTCGCCGCTGGCGAGTTCGAGGGCGTTGGGATCGGGCGTGACGATGAGCTTGGTGTCCTTGCTCATATCGAGACCGCCGCCGGAAAAGACGATGTCGAGGAAGATGCGATTGTCGATCTGGGGCGCGGTGGCGAAGCGCTTGCCCTTAAGCTGGGCCATCGTCTTCTTCAGCGCCTCCGCGAAGGGGAGACCCTCGGCCATGAATTGGCCGACGGTCTTCGCTCCGCTCTTGGGGTTGGCCAGGACGGCAAAGCCCTGGAAGAGGTCGGAGAAGGCGATGAAGCGGACGCTCTGGACCGAGTCCATCGCCGCGATGACGTCTGGCGGATAGAGCGTCTGGGCGTCGATCTCCTTGTTGACGAGCAGGGGAATGGCCTGGTCGGGCAGGACCTTGCGGCCATAGGGTTCGGGCGTGATGGTCAGGCCCACGTCCTTGAAGAAGCCCTGCTTGATGCCGGCGACGAAGATGAGGTCGTTGGCAAAGGGCCGCATCCCCAGGCTCATCTTCACCTCTGGCGCCGACGTTCCCGCGGTGACCTTGTCCAGCGAAAAGCCAAAACCCTTCGACTCATCCGCCGCCGCGCCACAAACTGCTCCTGTCAGCGCGAAAGCGACTGCGGCGACCGACAATCCCGTACGTCTCTTCATCATGGAATCCTCTCCTCCCCTTTTCGGCGACGCCCGCAAGCGGGGCGGTCGCCTTATCTATAATTTTGCATTATGAACGCTTTTTTGAGGCGGACGCTTTCGATTAAATGGACCGCTGGGGGGCGACTGCGGTTGCGGCTATCCCGCATGAGCTTCGTCGATTGTTCCGGCGCGTCCCGCGGGAAGACTCGATGCGGATGCCTGGGGTCGGCCTTGCTGGTTTCAACATCGCTCTATCGACCTGCCCATCGGGGCGCCCTCTTTTCCAAGAACGCGGACACCCCCTCTTTGAAATCGTCGCTGCCATATGCGAGGCGAATAAGATCGTCGCCGCTCGGAAGCGCGGCCGCTGCGAGACGTCCAAAGGCCTGCTTTGCGACGCCCAACGTGATCGGCGCATTTGAACACAATGCGCCGGCGAGATCAGCGGTTCGCTGATCGATTTTTTCCGGCGCCACAGTTTCAAGGGCGAAACCGCACGCGACAGCCTCGTCGGCTGCCAGCACGTCGGCGAGAAATATCATCCGCTTTGCGCGATTGATGCCCAACGAAGCGACCAGCCGCGCGGTGTTCGCCATGGACAGGCAATTCCCGACGGTTCGCGCAATGGGAACGCCAAATCGCGCCTGCGGCGTTACGAGTCGCAAATCGCACGCCGCCGCGATGACGAGGCCGCCACCCATCGCCGGACCTGTGACTACAGCCAATGTCGGCACTGCGATACGCTCTATGAGGTCGACTGTCGCGTCGATGCGGCGTTCGTATTCGATTCCGTCTTCCGCGCCTTTGAAGTCGCGGAAAACTTTGATGTCGGTGCCTGCGACGAAGGCATTGCCGGCGCCGCGGAAAGTGACCGCTCGAATGGCCTTGTCCGCGTATATTTGCTCGCATGCCCGCGCAAGCTGATCATACATGGCGAATGTCATCGCGTTATGCGCTTCCGGCCTAGCGAACAGGACCGATGCGATCCCGCCAGACACCGTCAATTCGACGGCCCCGCTGGGCATTACGCGGACTCCGAGGAACCGCGGGTTACGCCGTCCGCGATACCGAGTTCGGACAAAATTTCTGCCGTGTGCTCGCCGAGACGGGGCGGATGGCGGCGCACCTGCTGGGGCGTGCCCCCGAGTTTGACGGGGAAGCCAATGGAGCGGAACTTCCCTTCAACGGGATGGTCGAGCTCCATCACCACATCGCGCGCGCGCGCATGCTCATTGTCGAGTGCCTCCGCGTAATTATTGATGGGACCCGCGGGAATGCCGACCTCCAGGAGACGCGCCACCCATTCCTCGGACGACGCCGCAATGAATGTCCTCTCCAGTTCGGCGATAAGCGCCGGCCGATTCGCCATCCGGTCTGCGATGGTTTTGTAAAGAGGAGATTCCAAGAGGTCTGGACGCTCGATGACGGCGCAAAGCCGCCGCCACAAGCGATCATTGTTGGCGCCAAGGACGAAGTAGCCGTCCTGCGAACGCACCGCCTGGTATGGGGCGCTCATGCGATTCGCGGTGCCGATGCGCTGCGGCACTTTACCGGTGCCCCAGAACTCCGAAATGTCCCATATGGCGAAAGCGATCCCCGCTTCGTAGAGGGAGGCGTCGATGTATTGTCCCTCGCCGGACTTCTGCCGCCCAATATAGGCGCTGAGAATAGCGTAAAGAGCGAACAGGGAGCATCCGATGTCTGCGACCGGCACGCCGGACTTGGCCGGCGGCCCATCGGGATGACCGGTAATGCTCATGACCCCTGCGGCCGCCTGTGCGATGAGATCGAACCCGGGACGATCGGCCCAGGGCCCGGTCTGGCCGAAGCCCGATATGCTGGCGTAAATCAGGCCGGGGTTGATGGTCCGCATTGTTTGATAATCGATGCCGAGTTTTTTCATTACCCCCGGTCGATAATTCTCTACGATAACATCGGCAGTCTTCGCCAATTTATAAAATATTTCCCTACCGGTTTCTGTTTTCAAGTCGATGGCGATACTGCGCTTGTTGCGGTTCATGTTGAGAAAGCCGAGACTGTCGGCCCCCTTCAGCTTGAATCCCATGGCGCCGCGGGACTGGTCGCCGCCTTCAGGCGGCTCGACCTTGATGACATCCGCGCCGAGATCGCCGAGCATCATGCAGCAAAATGGCCCCGCCATGACCTGACTGACGTCGAGGACTCTCATTCCCGCGAGTGGCAGCGACGACTTTCCCGCTGCGTCAGCCCCGAGAGATGGCGTCTCGGTTTGGTCGTCAAACATTACCATCTCCACATTTTGCATTATGAATTATGCATTACAACTATCACGAACGCGCTGTCGCTGCAAGCGAGACGTCACGCTCCTTGAAGCCTGTCTGTTCGTCGGCGCCGCTCTGGAGGGCGAAGAGCGGCCTTCTCGGCTATGGACTCGCGCGCAATCGGAACCGCTGTGTCGAGGAGATGCCGCTTCAACAGTCGCGCGACACGTGGCCCGTCACGCTGTTCGATCGCGGCCATGATCGCGACGTGCTCGTCGACGGCGCGCTGCCATTGCTCGGCCGTCTTGCGCGCCACAAATCGAACGGAATGGATACGGACCAGCATTTGTTCATAGATTGCCGTGAGCGAGCCATTGCCGGCGATCTCGAAGAGCGTGTGATGAATCTGACGATTTAGACGCAGATAGTCCGTCTCGACGCCTTTCGCATGGAACGCGTACAACTGGCGATGCATCTGCTTCAGCGTCTCGATTTCGTCATCGGTAATCCTGCCGCAGGCTATCTCTGCCGCGAGCGCCTCAAGGGCCGCCATGATCGGGAAGAGCTCGTCGATTTCAGCCTGCGTGATCTCGGCGACAAAGGCGCCGCGGCGCGGCATGAGCCGCACCAGCCCTTCAGACGCCAACACCTTCAGCGCTTCGCGCAAGGGCGTTCGCGAGACGCCAAAACGCACGCACAGCGCATGCTCCTGAACTTTCGTTCCCGGCAGTAGTTCGCCCGAGACGATCAGGTCGCGCAATGCGTCGGTAACATTATCGTGGAGCGGGGGAGAACGCATCAAGACGGAGCTCAAAATCAGCTACCTTTCGTGCCGTTTATGCGCTGCTCTTTCGCAAAAAGTGGAGACTGCACAAGAGCAGCCCGCAGCACAACCACCGCGCCACATCCTGCACGCGGCCGCATAACGTCTCATGTCAGTATTCCCCGCAATCGGCAACCATCCCGACCGCGGGGACCACGCAGAAGCCGCCGCCCTCTCGTTTCCGGAGCTATCTCCGGAGGCAACCAGTTGGCGCCGCGCTGTTGCCATGTTATACATTCAAAGTGAATTATGCATACAGAATATCAGCTGGCCCGTCGTGCCGCAAACCCGCGGCTTCAGCTGCCCCAGAGCGTTAAGATTGCCTGACAGGCGCCGCACGTTGGCTTCAGACTTCTAAACCGTTACTATTACAAGTAAATTTCCCCTTGACCGGAAACCGGTCCTCAGGCAGCGGAGACACAGTGTGCGAGCGGATGTTACCCGGTTTCCTCTCGCCGATCCTGGCGACGTTTCGAGCTTGCGCCAGGCCATCGCGGCGGGCGCGATCGATCCGCGGGAGATCGTCGCGGTTATCGGCAAGACGCACGGCAACGGCCTCGTCAACGACTACACGCGTGGATTTTTGACCCAGTCGCTCGCACTTTTGATCAGCAGCGTTACGGGCGAGACGCAGGACGCAGTCAAGGCCCGGATCCCCTTCATCTTTTCCGGCGGCGTCGAGGGTGTGCTTTCTCCTCACTACAGCATCTTCACGGTGACCGAGAGCCCAGCCACGGAAAACGGGGAAAAAGCGCTTGCCGTCGGCGTTGCCTTCACGCCCGAACTCAAGCCCAGCGATATTGGACGCCAGCGTCACATCGACCTGACGGCGGATGCGGTGATCAGAGCGATGAGTTCGGCGAAAATCCAATCCTCCGCCGACGTTCATTTCGTCCAAGTCAAAGGGCCCGCCTTCGCGCTGTCCGATATCCTTGCGGACGCCAATGCCGGCGAGAAGTTGGCGAGCGACAACCCGGGCAAGCTGATGGGCTTGGGGCGTGCGGCGTCGGCGTTTGGCGTCGCGAAGGCGCTCGGCGAAATGCCGGAGAACCGCGCCGTCGAAAGCGCGATCGGCAGGGATTTCGAGTTGTTCTCCTCTGTCGCTAGTTGCTCGGCAGGCGTCGAAGTGCGGGTCAACGAGGTCGTCGTTCTCGGCATGAGTTCGAAATGGTCCGGCCCACTGCGCATCCAGCACGCCGCAATGATGGATGCGCTCGACACAGCAGGGATTTGCGCTGCGCTCTCCGACCTCGGCTTTCCCTCCGCCCCTCAGGTCTCGAGCGAGCAAGCGTCGCGGATCCGGGCCGCTTTTGTGAAGTGCGAAGCCGCGCGAAGCGGCGTGATTCGCGGCAAACCTCACACGATGCTCAATGACGGCGACATCGACCAGCAGCGGCATATTCGCGCGGCGGTCGGCGCGATTGCCGCGAGCGTCATCAACGACACGGCGATCTTCGTCTCCGGCGGGGCTGAGCACCAGGGGCCTGACGGCGGCGGCTTGATCGCGATCGTCGCCGAACGAGCCAAATGATCGCGCGCGGCCGCCAGCAGACGCCGTCGGTTGTTCTCAGTTTGTGAGAGTTGCGGTTGCATGAAGCGGAAAACACGGCCGCGCATCGTCGTCTGCGGCGCCGGAATCGCGGGAAGCCTGATCACCTCGGGTCTGATCCGCCGCGACGATATCGATCTCATTTGCTTCGAACGCGTCGGCGCCGACGAGCATATGGACGCCGGCACGGGCCTCAATGTCGGGCCGAACGCCCTCAAGGCGTTGCGCCAGATCATGCCCGAGCGCGCCGAAACGATCATTGCGAACAGGCTGCCTTGGGAGAGTTGGTCGATCTCGCTGACCGACGGCCAAGTTCTGATGGACCTGGCTTTGAAAGAGGTCTCCGACAACCCCGGAATTCGCATTCGCTGGGCGGAGCTTTACGCGCTTCTGCGGGCGCCGCTCGCCGAGAAAATCATCTATGGCGCGGAAATGCGGGAATGCGGGCGCGACGAGAACGGCTTGTTCGTCGGCTACGTCGATAGATCGGACGGCAGTCGGAAGCGCATCGGCGGGATTGATCTGCTTGTCGGCGGCGACGGCCGCTACTCGCAGGTGCGCGACCGTTTTCTCGGCGCCGAGGCGCCGAATTTCCTTGGCGTCTGCCTTTACCGGTTGCTGTTCCCGGCAGGCGAGGATTGTCCGATCGACGACTACGGCCAGTGGTTCAACGGGCCCAACCGGCTGCTTTCTTTTCGCGTGCCTGGCGACTTCATCTATTGCGCGGGATCGTTCCCCATTCCAGCCGACGGCAATGTCCCCGACGCCATGAAGCAACCCGCGGCTCTGCGCGCGGCCTACACGCCCGCCAACGGCCGGCCGTCCTCCCAAGCCGAGTATCTCATCGCCTCCATTGAACGCCATGCCGACCAGATTCACTGGGCGCGGTTGCAGGACGGAACGGTTCGTTACTCCGGCGCGCGCGGCGTGATGCTCGTTGGCGATGC
Organism: uncultured Alphaproteobacteria bacterium; assembly: GCA_963813195.1. Classification (GTDB taxonomy): domain Bacteria; phylum Pseudomonadota; class Alphaproteobacteria; order Rhizobiales; family Beijerinckiaceae; genus Roseiarcus. The sequence goes on from CAWEYC010000015.1 coordinate 184,984, forward strand.
CGCGCATCCGATGGTTCCGACGCTCGGGCAAGGGGCGACCCAAGCGGTGGAAGACGCTTGCGTGGTGGTGGATGAAGTCGGCCGCGCGCTGGACGCCGGCGACGGCCTCGACGCCGTCCCCGGCCGCGTCGAGAAGCGGCGTCTCGATCGCGTGCGATTCGTCATGGATTTCTCGCGCGACGCCACCGATACGATGCTCGCCGGCGCCGATCCCGTCGCCGGCACACTGAAGAAACTCGAGCCTGATTTTCGCGATCGTCTCGTCAGGCTTTATCGCGATGCGCCGGCGCCGCAGGCATGAGCGGCATCGCGCGTCAGAGCCTCGCACGACGCGGCCCGGTTCGCCGCCGCGTCTCGTTCTTCCCAAGTCCCCGGCCATCAGGGCGCCGCGCCCGGCGAGGCATTCCCAAAGGAGCCAACCGACATGATGAATTTTAAAGGCAAAGTGGTGATTGTGACCGGCGCCGGCGACGGCATCGGCCGGGCGGCGGCGAAAGGATTTGCCGGTTACGGCGCGACAGTCGTGCTGGTCGACGTCAAGGGGGTCGATCAGGTCGCCGCGGACATTTCCGCGGCCGGCGGCGCCGCCGTTGCGACGACAATGGATGTTCGCGACGTCGCCGCATGGGACAAGCTGGTCGCCGATATGTTGAGCCGCTTCGGCGCCATCGACGCGCTCGTCAACAACGCTGGCGTCGCCGTTGCCGGCGACACAGCCGTCGACGTTTCCGAGGATGTCTGGGATCGCATCATGGATATCAACGCCAAGGGCGTCTGGCTCGGCATGAAAGCGGTGCTGCCGAGCATGATCGAGAACAAGCGCGGCAAGATCTGCAACGTCGCGTCCACGGCGGCGCATATCGGCCTGAAGAACGCCGCCGCGTATTGCGCCTCCAAAGGCGCGGTGCTGGCCCTCACCCGCCAAGCGGGCGTGCAATATGCGCCGCTCAACATCCAGATCAATTCGGTGTCGCCCGGCACCACCATGACCGGCATTCAAAGGGACGTCACCGAGGAGCAACGCGCGGCGTTCCTCCCCCTCACGCCGATCGGGCGCTTCGCCTCTCCGGAGGAAGTTGGCGCGGTGATCATCTTCCTGTGTTCGGAAGGTTCATCCTTCATGACGGGAGCCGACGTCAGCGTCGATGGCGGGATGGTCGCGTTGTAATAGCGCGCGCCGCGCTCGGATATTTGGAGCGATCATATGACCGAGCTGATGGCGGGACCAGTCATCCGCCACCAGCACGACCTCTTCATCGATTTGTCTGCGGTTGGGCTCGGCGCGGTTGGCGGGCTACCGCCAGGTCCAGGTCATCGTCGCCACGAGCGGCGCATCGGGCGTGACGATCCGCGGGTTCGGCAGGTTTAGGGAATTCGGCGGCGCCGTCCACGGCTCGACGCACATCCCCTCGTCCTCCATGTCGTAGAGGACCCAGTCCTCGCAGTCGGAGCTGACGGTGAGTTCGAGCTCGCCCGGCCAGCGCACGACCGGGTCTGCGCGTAGGTCGCGGAAGCAGTAATCCCACGGCTGCGGCGCCGGCGCGGTAAGGCTGCCGTTGGGCAGGCCGGCGGCGTCGTTAGCCCACATCAGTCCCGGCTCGACGTCGAGTTCAAGTTCGGCGGACGCCGGCGTCCCGGCGAGGCGCCGGACAAACCACGGATGCCAACCGACCGCCGCCGGCATGTCCGCGCGCGCCTGCACCTCGATGCGGAACGTCGCGCGCCGGGCGTTGAGCTCGGTGCGCTGGATCACCCGGCAGGGCCATGGCCAGGGGTCGCCCAGTTCGATGCTCAGTTCACCGTCGCCGGTGACCTGCCACGGCCGTTCGGTGACCAATCCGTGCACGGCATGCGGCCCGCTATTGGCAGTGAACGGGTACTGGGCGCCGCGGTAGTTCAGGCGCGCGTCGCGCAGCCTGCCAACCCACGGCGCCACCACGAAGCTGCCCGAGTGGAAAACGTCCTTGCCGTGCGCCACGAGAAGCTCGTGGTCGCCGACTCGGAACGAGCTGAGCCGCCCGCCGTCGGCCGGGTCGAAAGTCGCGGCGCAGCCCTCGGCCGTTAGCTGCATGGTTGCGGTCATTGCGAAGTCCACCCTCCGTCGACCACGAGAACCGTCCCGGTCACCATGCGGCCGGCATCCGAGGCGAGATAGATGATCGCGCTGGCCACATCGTCGGTGAGCGCGAACTGGCCGAGCGGGATCTTGCCCAGCACGGAGGCCCGCATCACAGGCTCGTCCAGGATCGGCGCCGTCCCTGGCGTATAGATGAAGGTCGGCGCGATGGCGTTGACTGTGATCGCGTGCCTTGCCCATTCGAGCGCGAGCGTCTTGGTCATCATGTTGACGCCGCCTTTGCTGGTGCAATAGACGGCGGCGTCGGGCAGGCCCACAAGGCCGCCCTGCGAGCTGATGTTGACGATGCGGCCGCCCCGGCCGGCCAACACCATTGTGCGGGCGACCGCCTGGCTCATGAAGAACACGCCGCGCAGGTTCACCGCCATCATCATGTCCCAGTCGGCTTCGGTGACATCGAAGGCAGCGCGCGCAAAGCCCAGGCCGGCGTTGTTGACGAGCACGTCGACGCTGCCGTGCGCGGCGACGACGGCCGATACGGCATCATTGACCGAGGCGACGTCGCGCACATCCAGACGCTGGGGATGCACGGTCAGGCCGCGCGAGTTCGCCTCGGCGGCGATGTCGGCGAGGTCAGCGTCAGTGCGCGCCGTTGGAACGACGATCGCTCCGGTCTCGGCGAGCAGCACGGCGAGTTGGCGCCCGATTCCCTTTGACGCGCCGGTGACGACGACGACGCGGCCGCTGAGGTCGAAGCGCCCCTTCGCAGCGGCCGCGTTCGCCTGCGGACTGCGGCCGATGATCGGCGCGATCTGGTTGTTGCTATTTGACACGACACTTGCCCTTTCCTCGATGGGAATGATCGCCAGAGCCTAGCGGCCATCGGCGTCCGATCGCGCGGATCATCCCTGCGCGACGAGCTTGGTGACTCGCTCGAGGTCGGCGTCGGCGCTCGAGAACTGCCCTATCACGCGCCCACGAGCGAGCACGACGATATCATCGGCCACGGACAGCGCCTGCTGCAGATTGTGCATGATCAAAATGACCGCCTGGCCGGCATCCCGCGCGCGGCGGACCTGATCGAGCACCTGTTGCGTCTGGCGCACGGCGAGGGCGGCGGTCGGCTCGTCGAGGATCAGGCAGCGCGAGCCGTAGACGATGGCCCGAGCGATCGCGACGGCCTGCTTCTGGCCACCGGACAATGTCGCCGCCGGGTCACCGAGCCGCCGCCGCAAACGGACGCCGAGCGTGCCCAGGGCCTCATTGGTGATGCGGTCGGCCGCCTTCGCGTCGTAGATGCGCAGCGGTCCGAAGCGCCTGCGCGGTTCGTTGCCGAGCACCATGTTGCGGGCGATCGACATGAGGTCGCAGACGGCGAGGTCCTGAAAGACCGTGGAAATGCCGGCTGCGCGCGCGCTGTGGGCGCTTCGCAGCGTGACGGGGCGCCCGTCGACCTCGACCGAACCGGAGGTTGGCTGGTAGACGCCCGAGAGCACCTTGATCAGAGTGCTCTTGCCAGCGCCGTTGTCGCCGAGCAGCGCGAGCACCTTGCCGGCGTGGGCCTCGATCGAGATGTCGCGCAGCGCCGTAACCGATTGGAAGGCCATCGTGACGCCGCGCAGCGCGACGACCGGCGCGGTCACGCCGGCGCCCGTTCGGTCGGGTCGGTTTGTCTTGGCGGAGTCGGTCGAATCGGCTCCGCCGGGCGGCCCGGTCTCGTCGCCGACGACGATCGGCTGTTCGAGCGTGCGCCGATCGGGACGCATAACGAACCGGTCGATGACCATACGGTTGATCGCAACCGCGACGAGCACCACGACGCCGAGGAAGATGTTGACCCAGTAGCCCTGCAGGCCGACCAGCAACAGGCCGTCGTTGACCATCGCGTACATGAACGCGCCGAGCACCGTGCCGAGCACGCTGCCGTAGCCGCCGGTCAGCAACGTGCCGCCGATGACAGCCATTGCGATGGCGATCAGTTCCCAGCCGACGCCGCGGTTCGCGTCGATCGAGAAGTATTGTACGGCCACCACGACTCCGGCGACCCCGGACGTGAGACCCGATAGAGCGAACAGCGTCACCGTGGTGCGGGCGACGGGAACGCCGAGGTTTCTCGCCGCGGTGGGGTTCTGCCCGATCGCGAAGGTCCAGTTGCCCATGCGCGTGCGCAGCAGGAAGAGCGTGGCCAGCGCCGCGACCAGGAGGAACCACAGCAGCGACATGCGGTAGCCGAACAGGTGCTTGCCGGCGATCGCCTGCGCGTAGACGGCGGGAAACTTGACGACGACCGGGAAGCCGCTCGTATTCATCGTCAGGATGCCGCGATAGACCAGCGACGTCGCCAACGTGATGATGAAGGAGGGCAGCCCGCTGCGCACCTGGATGATGCCGTTGATGGCGCCGAGTAGGGCGCCGAAGGCGAGGGTGCAAACGATGGTCGCGATTGGCGGCAGGCCGAGGACGTTGCCGAAGTAGTACATCGCCCACCCGGTCAGGCCGACGATGGTGCCGACCGACAGGTCGAAGTGGCCGGCGATCATCAGCACGGTGACGCCTACGGCGACGATGCCGTACTGTGCGGCCAGGCTGGCGACGTTGATGCCGTTGTCCTGCGTCAGGAACAGGTCCGGTCGCAGGCTCGAGAACACCGCGAACGCGGCGACCAGACCGCCGAGAGCGGCCAGTTCAGGGCGTTGCAGCGGGCGGCGAAGGATGCCAAGCGCCCCGAGGGAGGCGCCGCTCGAGGCGCCGGACCCAGCCGACCCGGTATCGTTCTTCAACGCTATCGAACTCCGGCGGCCGCCAGTCCGGCGACGGCGTCCGCGTTGGTCTTGTCGACGATCTGCGGACCGGTGAGGAAGTAGTTCGCCTGGATCAGGCCGTACCGAACGTAATGGACCATCTCGAGCACCGAGATGTAGCCACGCCACCATCCCTGCTGGTCCATCGTAAAGTCGAGATCGCCACTCTGGATCATCGCGACCAGTTCGGGACTGACGTCGAAGCCGGCGGTCTGAAGCGGACGTCCGACAGCCTTCTTGGCCGCGACAATGCCGGTGGTGGCGGTCTGCCCGGTGGCGACCACGGCGTCCACATCCGCGTGCGAGCGCAGGTAGGCCTCGGCGATCGACGCGGTCTTGCCCGGATCGGCGTCGCCGGCGACGTGATCGTACTTCACGTGCTTGGCCTTTGCGACCTGCTCCATGCCCGCGCAGCGTTGCGTCTGGGTGCCGTCGCCGACATCCTCCTGCACGCAGATCATCGACTTCGCACCCTTCTCGATGAACCGGTTCGCCGCCATCTGGCCGGCGGCGTACTCGTCGGCGCCGACGCGCGAGACATAAACGTCGTTGGGATCGCGCAGGGGCTGGTCCTTGACGCTTGGCGCCGGGTTGAAGGCCACCGCGATGCCCTTGTCCTTCGCCTCCTTCGCCACCGCATCGAGATCGCCAATGCCGAGAATCAGGATGCCGTCCGGCTTGGCCGCGATTGTCTCCTCAATCTTCTCTGTATACGATGCGAGGTCGACGCTGGCTGGGTAGACGTACTTCACGTCGACCCCGAGGTCCTTGCCGGCCTGTTGGGCGCCGTTGTTCAGCACGCGGAAAAATCCGGAACTCGGGTCGGCTAACCCTTCGACGTAGATCGTCAGACGCTTGCCCTTTGTCAGATCGCCCGGGTAGCTGGACGACCCGGCGGTGATGCCTGGGGAGGACGATGTCACAACCATCGCCAGTGACAGCGCTGCCACAAGCGTCGAATTCATCTTCATGTACAGGACCTTCCCGCGAGTAGGAGCTTAAGCCTTTTCAGTGTTGCAGAATCCCGTCCTGCTCGCAACTCGGTGATGAGAAGCGCCTTATCACGTTGCCGACAAAAGCGCGGTGGCGGCTCTTGAAATCTCAAACGGCGGTGACTTCCTCGCGCCGGACGCCATCCGGCAGCTCGAGGCGCGACATGAACCTTGTGCCCACGCGGCGCAAAGGGGGTCGCGGTTTTCGCCTCAGCTTCGAGCGCGACGAGATCCTCGTTGCTCGGGTCGCATACCTAGTCTCGGAAGGCCCCAAAACGGTCTTGCAGTTCGCGCATGATCTGAATTCGCTCGGCGACCTTGTCTCCGAGGCGGGCGATGACATCGTCGAGAAGAAGGTTGGTGAGGCTCAAGAAGGGTGCTTGCGAATCCCAAAACAAATGGGACTCCGTGCTGACCGGCAGGACACACTGCGTATAATCACGTGCCCAGTAGCAATGATTATCGCAAATCATGATTAGAGGAATTCCCGCATCGATAGCGGCGCGCGACACCTCATGGCTTAGATTGGTATAGCGGCGCATCTCGAACAGAGTTAAGCAAGGAGCCCGTTTTCGGCCCGCCAGCAATTCGCTAAACGTCCCGTTTCTCCCATCTAGAAAATGCGTATTTGGCCTGACATAATCGAGGCGCGCGGCAAAGTCAGAAGCTATGCCGCTGATTGTCTGATAGCCTGCGACAAAAACATCGGAACTTCCAGCCAATACGTCGACAGCCTGTTTCCAGACCGCCGTATCCCGCAGTTCGTAGACGTTGAACGTCGACTGCATTTCCAGTTCGAAATTGTCCCACTGCTTCGAGTCACGCGACGCTTCCTTACGAATGCGTTTCACCCTGTCGGAAATAAGGAGCGGCGCGGCATTGAGTTCAGTTCTCATCCGATCTTTCAGTTCGCCAAGCCCATTGAAGCCGAGCGCGCGCAAGAATCTGCTGACGGTCATCGGGCTGACGCCGACGTTTTCTGCAATCGAAGCCGCTGTCTCGAAGGGCAAGCCCTTCATGTGCGTGAGAACATAACTGGCGACCGCCTTCTCCGCCTTGGTGAGATTCGGAAAGCTTTCATGAAGTTCAGCCGCCAATCCTTTGGTCATTGTCAGCCGCCGGGAATGCGATGAAACCATGGTCTTGCAGCTTCGATCTGTGACGCGAGTCGGAAAAGCGTCGCCTCATCGCCGAATGCGGCGCTGAACATCACGCCGACCGGCAGGTTCTGCTCTGTCCAATGCAGCGGAACCGTCATGCTGGGTTGTCCCGTCATGTTGAACAATTGCGTGAACGGCGTGAAAGCAGCCAGCGCCTGCCGATACGATTGGAGATCCGGATTGTTCGTGTGCAGAACGCCGAGCGGAAGCGGAACCTTCGCGAGGGTCGGACTCATCACAAGGTCGAAAGAGCGGTGAAAATCCGCCATTCGCCGTCCTTGCCTATGAATGGATGAAAGGGCTTCGGGGTAGGCCTCGACTTTCAAGGTTTCGGCGAACTCGACCGCGCTCCAGGTCACGACGTCCACGTCATCGCGACCAAGCGGCCGGCCAAGCTCCTGAGCGCGCCTTTTGACCGAACGCGATACATTGCTCGCGACTAGGACCCACAGCGCGTAACTGAGCTCTTCCCAATTTCCCGGCGGGGTCGCCTCTTCGACCGCATGACCGAGCGTCTCGAGAAGCCGCGCCGCCTCCTCGGCCGCCCGCGCGCAGGGCTCTTCGACGGCCGCCTGCGACAGCGGCGTGCGCTGAAAGGCGATCCTGAGGCGTCCCGCTGGCGCGCCAATCTCGGAGAGGAAAGAGCGCTCGGGTTTGGGCGCACAATAGGGGTCACCCGGCGCGGCGCCCGCCGTCGCGTCGAGCATCGCGGCGCTGTCGCGGACCGAGCGCGAAACGACATGGTGGACGGAAAGGCTTCCCCATCCTTCCCCTGCCAATGGACCCGCCGGCGTCCGCGCCCGGGTCGGCTTGAGGCCGAAAAGGCCACAACAGGACGCGGGAATCCGAATTGAGCCGCCGCCATCGCTCGCGTGGGCGAGCGGAACGACTCCGGCCGCCACAGCCGCCGCGGCGCCGCCGGACGATCCGCCAGGCGTGCGCGACAGGTCCCAAGGGTTGCGGGTGACGCCGCTGAAGCTGCTTTCGGTCGAGGGCGCCAGCGCCATCTCAGGGGTGGTGGTCTTGCCGAAGATGATGAACCCAGCGCGCTTGTGACGCTCCACGAGCGTGGTGTCGGCCTCATAGCGCGCCTCCGCGAACAGGCGGGAGCCTTGCGTCGTCGTCGTACCCGCGAGGCCGACCGAAGCGTCCTTCAGGAGAAAGGGCACGCCCGCGAACGGGCCGTCTGGAATCGCCTGGCGCAAAGCCACCCGCGCGAAGTCGTAAAGCTTCTGTGATAGGAAGTTTATTTGCGGATTGGCGCTTTCGGCCGCTTCCACGGCCGCTTCGAGCAACTCGGCCGGAGAGACTGCTCGCGCTCGCACCAGGGCCGCCAGACCCATACCGTCATATCCGCGATAGTCCGAAAAGTCCGCCATGCCATTTCCTCAGGAGAGAATTGTTCGCAGGATAACATAACTTGACTCTATGGGATATTGATATCAACCTCGTCAATCGCGTCTGTTCCGGGCGTCGGCGGGATCGGCCAGGGACAAGGCGAGGGACGAGGAGGAGGATTCGGTGAGTTTCAGATCGAAATTGCGCTTTATCGCGCTCGCGTCGGCGGCGTGTCTTGCGATGGCCGGCGGCTGTTCGACCTCGTCATGGGCGGCCGACAAAACCATCGTGTGGGGAAAGCCGGCCGAGATCACCGGCATCGACCCCCATGTGGCCGGCACCGTCGCATCGTGGGAATTGTATCAGATGGTCTATGAGACCCTGCTGACCACCGACGAAAATTTGAAGCTCCAGCCGGGATTGGCCGAAAGCTGGGAGCAGCCCTCGCCCACCAGCTACCTTCTCAAGCTGCGTCCGAACGCGAAGTTTTCGAATGGCCGTCCCGTCGTCGCCGCGGATGTCATCGGCAGCCTCGAGCGCATCAAGAATCCAAAGACGGCTTCCTATTGGTCAGCCCAACTCGGCAATATCGTGCGGATGGAGGCGGTGGACGATCACACCGTCAAGGTGGAGCTCGGATCGCCTCACCCTGCGTTCCTGGCCGCATTGGCCCATATCACCGCCGCCATACTCCCGATCAAAGAGTTGAAGGATGGTAGCTTCGATCCCAACAAGACGCTGCTTGGTTCGGGACCGTTCATGGTCTCCGAGCACAAGCAGGACGAAAGCTGGACGCTGGTCAGAAACCCTTACTATTGGCGCGCCGGCTTCCCTATTGCGGATCGCCTCGAGGCGCCGATCATTCTCGACGAATCCGCGCGAATGGCAGCATTGCGCGATGGTCGGATCGATTTTACGACTTTCGAGAACCCCGATGCGGCCCAGATCCTGTCCAAGGACGCCAACATCAAGGTTTTGTCGCAGCAGACGACCAATTATTACCGCATCGACGTGAATGCGCTCAGCAAGAAATCGCCGTTTCACGACAAGCGGGTGAGGCAGGCGATGAATCTTGCGCTTGATCGGGATGCAATCAAGGACCTCGTATTCGCGGGCACCACCACGGTCGATTATCCCGTGCCGGCGGCGTTCGGCGACAAAGCGTGCCGCGATCTGTCCACCTACGTCACGCCAAGGGACCAGCGGCTTGATAAAGCCAAAGCCTTGCTCAAGGAGGCGGGACAGGAACATCCCAAAGTCGTGCTGATGGCGACATCGGCCAATCCGGTGCTTGGCAGAATCGCTCAAGTGATCCAACAAAGCCTAGCGGACGCCGGTTTCCAGGTTGAAGTTCAGCAACCGTCCATGGCGGATTACCTGCAGAAGGTGTTCACGGCCGGCGATTTCGATTTCGCCCTTTCATGGCTCGCCGGCTATACCGATCCGAGCATGGTGATTGCCTGGTGGAATCCGAAATTCGCCGTGTGGAACCAAACGTTCCAGGAGAATGTGCCTGAACTCAGCGCGGCGCTAGATCAGGTCAAAACCATGCAGGATGGTCCCGAGCGGAGCAAGAAGCTCAACGAAATCTGTAGCATGATCGACGATGGCGCCAATCTGCTCGCCTTGGTGAGCAAGACGGACTACGTCGCCTATCGCGCCGACAAGGTGTCGGTGAAGATTCCCGCGCATTCGGGCTCGTCAAACACGTTCGAATACATCGCGGAATTCAAACCGCTAAACTGAGCCCTCGCGGCAGCTTGGGCAGGCCGTCTTGGCGGCTGCCCAAGCTCCGTGTTCGCGTCAATCGTCAGGCTCCCGATGCGGCTCATCGCGTATTTGCTTCAAAGACTTTTCGTATCGCTGATCACGATTCTCGGTGTTTCCGTGATGGTCTTTCTGGCGCTCCGGTTCATACCCGGCGGCTACGCCGATATTCTGCTCGGACCTTTCGTAACGCCCGCGGCCCGCGCCGCGATCGGCCAGCGTTACGGCCTCGATCAACCATTGCTGGGGCAGTACGCGCATTGGCTCGCTGCGCTGGCTCACGGGGATTTCGGCGTTTCGATGGTGACGCGTCAGCCAGTGATCGATGAGTTTCTGCGACGCGCTCCTGTGACGCTGGAACTGGCCTTGAGCGCCCTCGCAATGGCGCTCATCGTCGGCTTGCCGCTCGGCGTCGCCGCCGGAACGGCTGCTCCCGGACGTTTCAGCGGGCGGATCGGCCGCCTCATCGGAGCGCTCGGCGGCAGCATCCCCGATTTCGTTCTGGGAAGCGTGCTGATCTTCGTCTTTTCCATGTGGTCGCTCTGGTTCCGCGTCGGCGGATATGCCCCGTTGTTCAATGATCCAATCAGAAACATGCAAACAATGCTGCTTCCCGCAGTCACGCTTTCCGTGTTCGGTATGGCGCTCATATTGCGGACTACGCGGGACGCCGTATTGCGTGTGATGACCGAAGGCTTCATTACCGCTGCAGTTGCTCGTGGAGAACGCCCCCGAGACATAGTGCGGCTGCATGTCCTGCGAAACGCGGCCGTGCCGGTCGTGACGGTCGTGACGACCTATTTCGGGTTCCTGCTGGGCGGCGCCGTGGTGGTGGAAGTTCTCTTCTCCGTGCCGGGCATCGGCCTCTACGCGTACAACGGCCTAGAGAATCGGGACTACGCGATCGTCCAGGCCGGCGTTCTCTTGGCGGCCGCGGTCTTCATCACGATCAACATGCTCGCGGACTTTGCCTACGCCGTCATCGATCCGCGCATCGGTGCAGGGAGCGCTTCGTGACCGTATGGAGGGCAGCGTCCCGGCGCGCCGCTGCGCTTTGGCGACAGGACAGGATCGCTTTTTTCGGCATCGTCGTGCTTGCTCTCCTCATTCTCTTGGGCCTGCTTGGGCCGTATCTGCCGCTTGGAGATCCCACGAAGATTGCCGCGGGCCCGAGGCTTTCTCCGCCTTCCCTGCGCTTTCCTTTCGGCACGGACGAACTTGGCCGCTCCTTCCTGCCGCGCGTCGTGCAAGGCATTCGCGCCACGTTCCTCCTCTCCGCCCTTGCCGTCGCGATCACGGCGACGGCCGGCGCCATCCTGGGCATGGCGTCCGGCTATTTTCGCGGGGCGCCCGATCAAGTCGTCGCGCGACTGGCCGATATTCTCTTCGCGTTCCCCGCGCTTCTCGTAGGACTATTGATCGCCGCGGTGGTTGGCCCAGGAGAGTTTTCTGCGATCATCGTCATTTCGATCGCGACGCTGCCCTTGTTTATCCGCGTGGTGCGATCGGTCACGCTCGGCATTGCTGGACGCGGCTTTGTCACCGCCGCGAAGGTCGCAGGCGCCTCATCGTGGCGGGTGATGATTGTCCATATCCTGCCGAACATCATGGGGGCGGTCATCGTTCAACTGACCTACGCCATCTCGATCGGCATGATCTTTGAGAGCACATTGAGTTTCCTCGGGCTGGGCGTGCAGCCGCCCAACGCTTCGCTCGGCTCCCTGCTGAGACAGAGCAGCGCCTATCTGACGATTGCGCCGTGGCTGGTTCTGTCATCCGGCGCTGTGCTTTCGGCGGCCATCATGTCGGTCAATCTCGTTGGCGATGCGGTGCGCGATGCGCGGGAACCCTTGAAAGGCCGCCCCCTGGCATGAGCGGGCTTGTCGAAGTCGAGGATCTCGTCATCGCGTATGACACGCCGCGCGGCCGCGTACGCGCGATCGACGGCGCGCGGCTTGAAATGTCTCCTGGCGAGACCCTCGCGATTGTCGGGGAAAGCGGCTCCGGCAAGACGACGCTCGGCATGGCGGCGGGAAAATTGCTTCCTGTCGAAGCCCATCGCGAGAGCGGACGTTTGATCGTCGATGGGATTTCTGTTTTCGACGTCGGCGCCGATGAATTGCGGGCGCTACGGCGCGGCCGGCTCGGCTTCGTCTTTCAAAATCCCATGACAGCTCTCGATCCGACGATGCGGGTCGGGCGCCAGGTCGCGCTTGCCATGGGAGGTCACCCATCGACCGCAGCCATTGCGGCGCTTTTGGGTCGGGCGGAATTGCAGGACCCCGCGCGCGTCATGGAAAGCTTTCCGCATCAACTTTCAGGCGGCATGGCGCAGCGCGCCGTCATCGCGATGGCGATCGCACGGGCGCCTAAACTCCTGATCGCCGACGAACCCACCGCCTCGCTGGACGCCTCGATCCGCGACCGGGTCATGGCGACCCTGGGCAGGCTTCGCGGCGAGACCGGAGCCAGTCTGATGATCCTTTCGCATGATTTGCGAATGGTCGCCCGCCATGCGGATCGGATCGCGGTTATGTATGGCGGTCGCATCGTCGAAAACGGCCCGACGGCTCGCGTCTTGGCGAAGCCCGCGCATCCCTATACGCGCGCGCTCATGGCGGCGGCCGCCGGCAACGAAATCCCCGGCGGGCGGCTGCAGCCGATAGCGGGGATCCCACCAGTTCTGACCGGGCGCTGCGGCGGATGCGCCTACGAACCGCGCTGTGCTTTGCGCGAGGGTATCTGCGCCGAAGTCAGGCCCGAGGAACAATTGGTCGACGGTCGCAGCGTCGTTTGCCATTTGGCCGAGCGCGGGATGGCGCGTGACGGCGCGCGGCAAGGAGGCGCCTCTCCGTGATTGAACCGGTCGTGCAGCTCAAGAATATCGTCGTGACCTTCAGCGGGGGAGGATTCCGCGGGCACCACCGCTTCGATGCGGTAAGAAATGTCAGTCTTGAAATCGCCCCAGGCGAGACATTGGGACTCGTTGGGGAGTCAGGCTCTGGAAAGACGACCCTCGGCAGGGTTTGCCTCGGCCTGCTGCCGCCGAGTTCCGGGGAGATGCTCTTCCAGGGCGCCCCTTTCGGTTCGCTGCGTCAGCGACGCGGGCAGCTCTCGGTGGTGCTGCAGCATCCGGAATGGGCCCTCAATCCCCGCCTCCGATGCGGTCGCTCGGTCGAAGAGCCGCTGTTGGTGCTTGGCGTCTCGGCGCCCGAACGGCGCGAGCGCATCGGGCGGATTCTGGAAAGCGTCGGCCTCTACGCCGATCTCGCGCAACGCTATCCCGGACAACTCTCAGGCGGGCAGCGCCAAAGAGTGGCGATCGCGCGGGCGCTGGTCACCCGACCGCGATTCATTGTGTTCGACGAAGCGGTGAGCGCCCTCGACGTTTCCGTACAGGCGCAGGTGCTGAACCTCATTCGCGATCTGCAAGCGCAGCACGGATTCGGCGCGCTGTTCATCTCCCATGACCTCGCCGCGACGCGCTATCTCAGTCAGAGAATAGCGGTTATGCGCCATGGGGAACTCGTCGAGGTCGCGCCATCCAGCCGCTTCTACGGCGTGCCCGAGCATCCTTACAGCCGCAGCCTCCTGATCGCGGCGACATGACGGGACGCGCGATCGCGCACACGTCCGGTCTCGGGGGCCTTTGTGACAGCGCAACCACGGTTGCGACGACGCTTATTCGATACCTGACGCACATCGACGGGAGTGGAAATGCTGGCGAATGAGGTAGTGGCGGCGCTGATCGCCGCGGTTGACGAAGGTTTTGACGAGCAAGTCGCGTTCACCCGTGAATTGGTGCGATTTCCCTCCACACGGGGGAAAGAGCACACGGCCCAAGATTTTATGGCCGGCGAGATGCGGCGACGCGGCCTTGCCGTCGATCGTTTCCAGATTGATCTCGACGAGATTCGGCATCTTCCCGGCTTTTCTCCGGTGCATGTCAGCTATGAGAATGCCTTCAACGTGGTCGGCTCCAAGCGCTCGAGCTCCCCAAAAGGGCGGTCGCTGATTCTGAACGGCCACATCGACGTCGTGCCGGCAGGGCCGCTCGACATGTGGACCACGCCGCCCTTCGAACCGCGCGTGGCAGACGGCTGGCTCTACGGCCGCGGCTCCGGCGACATGAAGGCGGGCCTAGCGGCCTGCCTCGCTGCGCTCGACGCCGTGGAAAGGTGCGGCTATCGTCCGGCCGCAGACGTTTTCGTCCAAAGCGTTGTGGAAGAGGAATGCACCGGGAATGGCGCCCTAGCCTGCCTTGCCCGCGGCTACCGCGCAGACGCCGTCCTCATTCCGGAGCCGCTGGACGAGACGCTCATCCGAGCCCAGATCGGCGTGATTTGGTTCCAGGTGCGGGTGCATGGCGTGCCCGTGCATGTGGCGGAAGCGCGTTCGGGCGCCAACGCCATCGAGGCCGCCTACGGGGTCATCGACGCGTTGCACGAGCTCGAACATGAATGGAACGCCCGCAAGAACCAATATCCGCCCTACGAACATGTGGGTCATCCGATCAACCTGAATATCGGGAAGATTGAAGGCGGCGACTGGGCGTCGAGCGTCCCTAGCTGGTGCGTCATCGACGTTCGCGTCGCGATATTCCCCGGCCAGGAAATCGAAGCCGCCAAGCGCGAAATCGAGCAGAAAGTCCGCGACGCCTCGTCTCGTAACGCTTTTCTCAGGAACAATCCGCCGGCGGTGGTCTACAATGGGTTTGAGGCTGAGGGTTACATTCTGAAGGACGCCGAGGAGCCGGTCGCGGCGCTCTCTCAGGCTCATCAGGCGATCTTCGACAGCCCTTTGAACGAAGTCGCGTCGACCGCGACGACGGATGCGCGCTTTTTCGGCCTATACGGAGGCATGCCGGCCCTCGTGTATGGGCCGCGGGCGGAGCTCATCCACGGCTTCGACGAGCGGGTCAATCTCGCTTCGCTGCGCAATGTCACCAAGGCGATGACACTCTTCCTCGCCGACTGGTGCGGGCTTGAGTCGCCATAGATGCCGCCGCGCGACGAGTGAGAAAGCGTCGCCCAGCCGGCTACGAGGCGGCGCGTTCGCTGGCGATCGCGCCGCCGAGGAACAATTGCGCCACACGCGGATCATTCAGGATAGCCTGGGCGGTGTCGTGCATGCGCGTCTGGCCCAATTCGAGCACGAGGCCAAAATCCGACATCTGGAGCGCCGAACGCGCGTTCTGCTCGATCATGAGGATCGACGCGCCCTTGTCGCGCCATTGAGTGAGGAGCGCGAAGGTCTCCTGCACCATTATGGGCGACAGACCGATGGAGGGTTCGTCGATCAGGATGAGCTTGGGGTCGAGCAGAAGCCCGCGCACGATCTCCAACTGCTTCTGCTCCCCGCCTGATAGCGTGGAGGCCTGTCGGTCCGCCTTGCGGCGAAGCGCTGGAAACCGGTCCAGCGCCGCATCCAGCCGCGCCGGCATGTCCTTCAACTGAGGGCCGGCGGCGACGGCGCCAAGTTCGATGTTATGGCGCACCGAGAGCTCGGGGAAGATGTTGCGACCCTGAGGAATGTAGCAAACGCCGGCGGCGAGCAGTTGCCGCTGCGACCATTTCGTCGCCTCGCGGCCGTCGACGCGCACGCTGCCGGAGCGCGGCCGCAGCAGGCCGAAGATCGTCTTGAATACGGTCGATTTGCCGGCGCCGTTCGGGCCGATGACGGTGGTGATTGCGCCGCGCGCGATCTTGAAGCTTGTGCCGTTGAGAATGGTCATCTCGCCATATCCGGCGACGACATTCTCCAATTCGACGATCGGATCAGTGTCCAAGATAAGCCTCGATGACGGCGGGGTTGGCGCGCACGTCGGCTGGAGGCCCTTCGGCCAGGATCTTGCCTTCGGCAAGCACGATGACCCGGGTGCATAGCGACATGACGAAATCCATGTTGTGCTCGATCACGACAAAGGTCGCGCCGCGTTCCGCGTTGAACGCCTTCAGACGATCTTTCAGATTGGCGAGCATCGTAAGGTTGATGCCGCCGGCCGGCTCGTCGAGCAGCACGAGGCGCGGACCAGCCATGAACGCCATCGCGGCGTCCAGCAGCTTCTGCTGGCCATAGGACAGGCCCCCCGCGCGTTCGTCGGCGAGGTGTCCCAGATTGAAGAACGCGATCATCTGGTCGGCGCGCGGCGCCGAGTCCCGCGTCGCGCCGACCGAACAGCCGCGAGAGCATCGTGCCCTTGTGCTCCTGCGCGGCGAGGATCAAGTTCTCACGCACCGATAGCTTCGGGAAGATCTGCAGAAGCTGGAAGGTGCGGCTGACGCCGAGCCGGTTCAGATCGCATGGACGCATGCCGGTCGTGACGCGCCCATCGAGTTTCACGTCGCCTTCGGTCGGCTGCAGTTGCCCGAGGATACAATTGAACAACGTCGACTTGCCGCAGCCGTTCGGGCCGATGATACCGAGGATTTCGCCCTCTCGCACCTCAAACGAAACGCCGTCGACGGCCGAAATGCCGCCGAATCGCTTCCTGATATTCGAAACTTCGAGGACCGTCGCCATCTCACGGCGCCTCGATCGTGGCGGAAATCGCGGCCCTGGCGGCGGAGGCCGCGCGCGTGCGGCGATTGACGAGGAAGCGATCGACGATGCCGATCAGGCCGGTGGGCGAATAGATCAGCAACCCCATCACCAGCAGCGAGTAGAGAATGAGGTAGTAGTTATCGACCACGCGCAGCCATTCCGGCAGCAGCACCGCGATGAGCGCGCCGAGGAATGGGCCGAGGAAATACCCTGAGCCGCCGACGATCACCATCATCAGCAGGTTGAGCGAAAGCGAGAGCGTGAAGGCGGGCGGCTCGACCAAGCCGACAAGCGGCGCGTAGAGTACGCCGGCGAGGCCGCCAAGCGCCGAGCCGATGGCGAAGGCCATGAGGATGTATCGCCGTGTGTCGACGCCGAGCGAGAGCGCTCGAAGCGGGTTTTCTCGTAGCGCGATGAACGCGCGGCCCCATGGCGAGCGAACCAGCCCCAGCGTCGCCAGCGTCACGAGGCCGAGCATGAACAGGCAGAAATAATAATAGCGCAGGTGCGGTGTCGTCGACAGCCCGAGGATACTGGGGCGCGGGACATTATCGATGCCCTCGGCGCCGCCGGTGAGCCAAGCTTCGTTGCGCAGCACGAGAAACACGAGTGTTGAAAATGCCAACGTTACGAAGGCGAGGTAGTGGTGCTGCACGCGCAGGGCGGGATAGCCGAGCACCCAGCCGATCGCGAAGCAAAGCGCAAGCGCCAGGACGATCGCCGCGATCAGCGGCCAGCCCTGCGTCGTGAGGATCGCCGTGCAATAAGCGCCAATGCCGACGAACGCTCCCTGCGCGAGCGAGACCTGGCCGGCATATCCGAGCGTCAGATTGAGCCCGATTGCCGCGATCGTCATAACCGCCCATTGGCTCAGGATGTAGAGGCCATAACGATGCAACTGGAGCGGCGCCAGAATAAGGAACGCCATGACCACGACGACCCCGAGATAGCGCAGACGCGTACGAGCGACGCTGCTCATACCGTGCGCTCCTCGGCTCGACCGAGCAGGCCGTTGGGGCGAAAGAGAATGACGATGATCAGCAGGAACAACGGGATCGCGCCGCGATATTCCGTGGAAATGTAAGCTGCGGAAAGATTGTCGACGATGCCGAGCGACAAGGCCGCCGGCGATCGCGCCGCGGATCTGGTTGAAGCCGCCGACGATCGCCGCGATGAACGCCGCGAGACCGAGCGTATCGCCGTTGGAGAATTTCGCGAGATAGATCGGCGAGATCAGAAACGGACGCCAAAGCGACCAAGGCGCCATTGATCAGAAACGCATAGAGGATCATGCGCTCGACCGGCACGCCGAGAATGCGCGCGACTGTCGGATTTTGCGCCGCCGCCTGCATCTGGCGTCCCGTACGCGTTCCCTGCAGAAGAAACTGCAACGCGACAACCACCGCGATCGCGACCACGAGGACGACGATGTTCTGCCAGGAGACCGAAATGCCGAATATCTGCAGATCGGCGTCGGAGGCGATCGAGGGGAAGGGCGACGCTTCCGCAGAGTAGAAGGTCTTGACCGATTCCTTCATGAACGTCGACAGCGCCATTGTCGCGATGGCGAGCGGAAGGACGCCATGCCGCAGCATCGGATCGACCAGCAGCCGCTTGAACGCGAAACCAAGGATCGCCATCGACAGCAGAACGCCGACGATGATCGCCGCCCAGAACGGCAGTCCCGCCCGCATCGTCGCGAGAATGAAAAACGCCGGCAGCATGACGAATTCGCCCTGCGCGAAATTGATCGTCTGCGAGGTCTGCCATAGCAGCGTGAAGCCGATCGCGACGAGCGCATAGAGCGCGCCGGTCGCCAGCCCGGCAATCACTAGCGCGACGAAATTAGCCATGACGCCGCGCTCCGTCCCGCCCGAGGTCAGTGCAGCTTGGGCAGCACTTCCTTGATGACCTGCTTGCCGTCGACGACCTCGCCAAGGAAGCTTTCGCGATCGAGATCGCCGTTCTCGTCGATCGTCACGTCCATCAGGATGCCAGGCTCCTTGTCCGGCTGTGATCGTCAGACCGTGAAGCGTCGCGGCCAAATCTTTCGAATCGATCTTGCCCATCTTCTCCGTCGCCGCCTTGATCATATAGACGGCGAGATAGCCCTTGATGCCGTTGTGATCGGGAACGTAGTTGTACTTGGCGACGAATTTCTGGCGGAACGCCTTGATGGAAGGAATGGGCGCGTCCGTGGTCAGTCCGACATGCGCGATCGCGCCGTTGGCCGCGCCGCCCGCCAGCTCGATCACTTTCTGCCCGATCAGCGTCGTCTCGCCAACCAGCGGGGCCTTGACATCGGCCTTGCGCAGTTCTTTCAGAATGCGCGCGCTTTCCTCCTCGTTGAGATAGATGAACACGACATCAGGATTAGCGTTCTTCACCTTGAGCGCGTCGGCGGCAAAATCCGCCTGCCCCGCTTCGGTCGAATCGTCGAGCGACGACTTTGACGCCGCGCGCGGCGAATTCCTTCATGATCGTGTCGCGGCCGCCCTTGCCGAAGTCGTTGTTGACATAGACTATCGGCGACGGTCTTCGCCTTCATCGTCTCGGCGATGTACTTGGCGATCTTCGGCATGCTGCTCTGCTGGCCGAACGAAGTGCGGAAGACGAATTTGTTGCCGGTCTTGGTCAATTCGGCCGCCTCGCCGCCCATGATCTCGGCGATGCCGGCCTCGGCGGCGAGCGGCTCGGTGACCTTGACGGAGCCCGAATAGCCAGGGCCAAGCAGCGCATAGGGTTCGCTGTCGAGCGCCTTCTCGACCAACGCCTTGGCGGTGCCGGCGTTGGATTGCGAATCGGCGTGGGTGACGACGATCTTGGCGCCGAGAATGCCGCCCTTGGCGTTGATCTCTTCCACCGCGAGATCGATGCCATTCTTCCAGTTGGTCCCGACCGTCGCGCCCGAGCCCGACAGTTCCGCGACATCGGCGAGGTTGATTGTCTCCGCGCAAGCTACTCGTGCGCAGGTGATTCCTGCAAAAGTGCTGGCCAGCAGCGCAGCGGCCATCGTCGTCAGCTTGCGGTTCATCGCGTCCTCCCCAATTTTGGCGCCCGCCATTGTCGCGGCGGAACGCGCAATCCCTATAATTTGTCCCGGCGCAGCGCAATGATGCGATCAAACGCCTCGGAGACGACTGGCGGCGAGGCCTCCAGTCCGGTGAAAATCTCGAAGGCGTCCATCGCCTGGGCGATGGCGAGTTCGCGGCCGGTCATCACCTTGGCGCCGAGGTCGCGCGCGGCGCTGAGCAGCGGCGTCCACAAGGGCTGATAGACCGCATCGGCGACCCAGAGATCGCGCCGCAGGAGCGTGAGGGAAACCGGCGATTGGCGACTTGGCGACATACCGACGGCGGTCGCGTTGATGAGACCCTGCGCGCCCTCGAGCGCCGCTTCAGGGCTGACGCAGGCCTTCGCGCCGGCGCCAAGCGCCGCGGCGAGAGCCTCCGCTTTGGCGGCGTGGCTGTCGAAGATCGTGACCCGCCCCGCGCCCATCCGCATCAAGGCGACGCCGATGGCCTTGCCGACCCCGCCGGCGCCGATCAACGCCACCCGCTGCCCCTCGATATCGCCAATCGTCTGCTGCATTCCTTTGGCGAAGCCGCTGCAGTCGGTGTTGAAGCCGACGAGGCGCCCTTCCCTCACTGCAACCGTATTCACCGCGCCGACCTGCGTCGCCGAGGGAGCCAGTTCGTCCAGCAGCGGGAGCGCCGCCTCCTTGTATGGATAAGTCACGTTGACGCCAGCGAACCCGAGTTCGCGGACGCCATCGAGGAGCCGGCGCAGCTTGGCGCGATCGGCGCCCGCGACTTCGATGAGATGGTAGAAGCACCGGAGCCCAAGTGCCGAAGCCGCGGCCTCATGCATTGCCGGCGAGGCCGAATGGGCGATCGGCGCGCCGATCAGGCCAAGCAGGACACTTCTCTGAGGGACGCGGATCATAGGAAGAGCCCCTGCTGAGATCGAGCGGACGCTGCAAGTCCAGATTTCCTATGAAAGTGATATTTATATGTCAATATCCGATATATCCGCAAATATCCATTCATTTTTGCGCGGGCTTGCGACGCAACTTCGACTCGGCGACGAGCGTCGAATCGAGGGCCGTGATTTCCGCGCCCTTCAGGATGTGCGCCGCCAGCACCTGTTCGGCGCGATCGACATCGCGCGCCAGCGCGGCCTCGAGGATCTGAGCATGCTCCTTCGCTGATTGCGATCGCGGGAAGGGCTTGGTCTTCAGTGAGAGCATTCGGTAACGCTTGCTGTGGTCGTACATCGCTTTGTGAAAAACCTTCAGCCAGCGCGAACGGCAATTGGCTATCAACGCCTCGTGGAACTCTTGGTTGTACCGCTCCCACGCGTCGCCGTAGACGTCCGGTTCGGCCTCGACGAGCGCCTCGACCTTTGAAAGCTTATGATATGCGCCGACAAGCCGCGCCTCCCAGTCGAGGTCGGCGTTGCCGAAGGACCGGCGCAGAGCGTGGCATTCGAGCAATTGCCGCATTTCCGTGATTTCGCGAAGGTCTTCCATCGACACCGGCAGAACCGTGAACCCCTTCTGGCCCTCCGCGACGACGAGGCCATCGGCCGCGAGGCGCGACAACGATTCGCGCAGCGTGTTGATGCTCGCGCCATAGGATTTGCTCAATTTTTCAAGCTTGAGCTTGGCGGAGGGTTGGAGCGCGCCAAGGATGATATCCTGCCGAATGCGCTCGTGCAGAGCCTCGGTCAAGGTCGCCGCGCCAGCGTCTCTGCTCTCCACTTCCAAGCTCATACTCCTCGAGGACATTGCCGATAGCGCCTGTTCCAAATCCGAGCAACTTCTGCTATCCATCATCAGCATAATATAGGAGATTTCTCGTTATGCTAAGATGGTCGATCGCAACCGTCTGCATGGGCGGGACCCTGGAGGCCAAGCTGACGGCGGCGGCCAAGGCCGGCTTTCGGGCCGTGGAGATCTTCGAGAACGATCTGACCTTCTTCAGCGGCAAGCCCCGAGAGGCGCAGACCATGGCGTCAGACCTCGGCCTGGAGATCGTCGCGTTGCAGCCGATGCGCGACTTCGAGGCGATGCCCGATCCGATCCGGGCGCGCAATTTTGAGCGCGCCGCGCGGAAATTCGACTTGATGCACGAGCTGGGCGCCCGGCTCCTGTGTCTGTGCTCGAATGTTTCGGGGCAGCTGGATCGGCCTGCCGATGCGCAGCCATATTACACAGAATTCAAGGACAGAATGCTTGCGCGGGCGAGCGTCGCAAGAGTGCTCCGGACGGAGAACAGCATTCTTCTCGACGCCGCCTAGCGGACTAAGTACAACCGTTCGACCCCCCGCGAAGGAAAACCTCATGTATCGCGACGTTTCATTGTTCATCGACGGCGAATGGCGCACCAGCAGTTCCGGCGAAACGATCCGGTCGTCAATCCGGCGACCGAGGGAATAGATCGGTCAGGTCGCCCACGCGACGAAAGCCGATCTCGACCTGGCCCTCGCTGCCGCCGAGAAGGGCTTTCGCCTCTGGCGCAAGACGTCCGCTTTCGAGCGTTCGAAGCTGATGCGGAAGGCGGCCGAGCTGGTGCGCCAACGCGCCGCGGAAATCGCCCGCCTGATGACGATCGAGCAGGGCAAGCCGCTGGCCGAGGCGAAGGGCGAGACGCTCGCCGCCGCCGACGTGATCGAATGGTTCGCCGAGGAAGCGCGCCGCGCCTACGGCCGTGTGATCCCGCCCCGCGCGGAAGGCGTCTACCAGCTTTCGCTGCGGGAGCCTGTCGGCCCCGTCGCCGCCTTCACGCCTTGGAACTTCCCGATCAACCAGGTCGTTCGCAAACTTTCCGCCGCGCTCGCCGCCGGTTGCTCGATCATTGTCAAGGCGCCGGAGGAGACGCCCGCTTCCCCCGCCGAACTGATCCGGGCCTTCGCCGATGCCGGCCTTCCGGCCGGCGTGATTGGCCTTGTCTATGGCGTTCCGGCAAAAATTTCCGAGTATCTCATTCCCCATCCGATCATCAAGAAGATCTCCTTTACCGGCTCCACTCCGGTCGGCAAACAACTTGCTGCGCTCGCTGGGCTGCACATGAAACGCGCTACGATGGAGCTCGGTGGCCATGCCCCGGCGATCGTTTTCGACGACGCTAATCTCGATGCGGCGACCAAGGTGCTGGCGGCCGCCAAGTTCCGCAATGCCGGTCAGGTTTGCGTGGCGCCGACGCGCTTCCTTGTCCAGGAACGCGCATTCGACGCCTTCGTGGAAAAGCTGACCGGCGCCGCCAAGGCAATCAAGGTCGGCGACGGGCTCGACGCCACGACGTCGATGGGCCCGCTAGCGAATGTGCGCCGGCTTCATGCCATGGACAGCCTGATTGCCGACGCACTGCAGCACGGCGCTAAGCTCGAGACTGGGGGGGCGTCGGATCGGCAGTAAGGGCTATTTCTTCGAGCCGACCGTTCTGACCAGTCCATCGCTCGCCTCGCGCGCGATGAACGAGGAGCCGTTCGGCCCGCTCGCGCTCGTTACCTCCTTCGGCGATTTCGATGAGGCCGTGCAGGAGGCGAACCGCCTCCCCTACGGATTGGCCGCCTACGCGTTCACGTCCTCGACGAAGACCGCCACCGCCATCGCCATCGCGATCGAGAGCGGCATGGTCACGATTAACCACAATGGCCTGGCGCTTCCCGAAACGCCTTTCGGCGGCGTCAAGGATTCCGGCTACGGCTCGGAAGGCGGAGCCGAGGGCATGGAAGGCTACTTCAACACCAAGTTTGTATCCCAGGCGGGAGCGTGAAACATCAGAAGTACGGCGGCGCCTAGCTCGAGCGCTCCGAGCGAGGCTGGCTGGCCTCCTCGATGAGAGGCCAGTTTGGCGTCGCCATCCGTTTGATCATTTGATCCAATAGGCATTATAGCTTTCTTGTGTGAATCAAGGGTCAGAGCCAATTCACGATTGAGGCGCCGTTTTGATGACTGCTGAACAGAAACTGTCGTTTTCTCGCCACCCGCATGCGACCCCGGTCGCCGCTGAGGCGCGGGCGGAATTGCTGGAAGAATCCTGGTTTCGGACGGGTGTTTACCGATCATATGGTGACGATCCGCTGGACGGAGGGCCGCGGCTGGCACGAGCCGCAGGTGCGAGCCCGCGAGCACTTCACGCTTGATCCCGCCACCGCCGTCCTGCATTACGCGCAGGAAATCTTCGAGGGGCTGAAGGCCTATCGCACGCGCGACGGCGTCGCGCTGTTCCGACCGGAGCAAAATGCGCGTCGGTTCCAGGCCTCGGCCGAACGCTTGGCGATGCCGGTTCTGCCAGAGGCTATCTTCCTTCAGGCGCTCGATGAACTGGTGAAGATCGACGCGGCGTGGATTGCGGGCGGCGAGGGCAGCCTGTATCTCCGTCCCTTCATGTTCGCGAGCGAGGCGTTCCTGGGCGTCAGGCCGTCAGCCGAATATTTCTTCGTCGTCATCGCCTCGCCCGTTGGGGCCTATTTCAAAGGCGACAAGAAGGCGGTCAGCGTCTGGCTGTCCGACGACTACACGCGCGCCGCGACCGGTGGCACCGGCGCGGCGAAATGCGGCGGCAACTACGCCGCGAAGTCTCATCGCGCAGGCCGAGGCGATGAAACACGACTGCGATCAGGTTGTCTTTCTCGATGCCGCCGAGCGCCGCTGGGTTGAGGAACTCGGCGGCATGAACGTCTTCTTCGTGTTCGACGATGGATCGCTGCTCACGCCGCCGCTCGGCGGCACGATCTTGCCCGGCATCACGCGCAATTCGCTGATCAGACTCGCCCGCCGGGAAGGTCGCGAGGTGCGCGAGGAACGCTACAGCATCGACCAGTGGCGCAAGGACGCGGCCAGCGGCAAGCTCCGCGAGGCCTTTGCTTGCGGCACTGCGGCGGTCGTTTCGCCGATCGGCGAAATCAAGGCGAGGGACGGCGGCTTCACCATCGGCAACGGCGGCGGCGGCTCCATCACCGACGGCCTCAAGGCCAAGCTGGTGGGCATTCAGCGCGGCGACGCCGCGGACGACGAGGGATGGGTGCGCAGGATCTTCTGACCCGTTCGCCCTCGCTTGGAGCGCGACTAGGGATAGCCGCGCCGACGCGCTAGCCGCTTTCTTCGGGTTTCTGCAACGCCCGGGGGGCGCGCCGGCGCCGCTCTCACAATTCGCGTACGCGCGCCAGTACCTTGGTTGATTGATCTCGCTCAACATGGCGCCCGCGAAGACACCCACACTGGCGATGAAAATCGGCGCGGCCGGCGTGATTGGATTTGCAGGGGGGACAGCGAGGTGGCCATTCAACGCAGCAACCCGCGTTTTCGGACGCACAAGACAGCCCACATTGTGCTCGACGGAGGCGAAAACCTTGTCAAATGCTCGATCCGAAATCTTTCGGACGTCGGCGCGATGCTCGCCATCCCGGCCGGTCAAATCGTTCCGAAAGCTTTCGACCTGTTGTTTCAAAACGAAGAAAGGGTGCCTGTGATCGAAGGAGTTTGGCGCAACGATAAAAAAATGATCATCCGCACCTGCGACAGGGTTTGGAATAATGGCAGCGCCGTCGGCGTGAAATTCGTTTAGGCTCTCGGCTTCTCGATGGCCGTCTGCAACGCTTGAAGAGCGTCGGCTCTGCGCAGAAATTGCTCTCAAAACATGCCGCCGTCGATGACAGCTTCAACGTTCAACGCCATCTGACCTCAGCCTGGAACACACGTCACCGTCACATGCGAATCGCGATTTCGTAGAACAGCCATGCGCCGAACGCGAGCACTGCGGCGCTGAGAATCACGCCGCTCATGGCGCCCTCGAAAACATGGCGTAAAGGATCGATCCAGCAAGGATCGCGGCGATGGTTGTTGCGGCGAAGGCCATCATAGCTCGCCCCTGTCGGCGTCGAGGGCCAGATCGATAAGGCGCTGATCCGTCACAAGATCGAGCATAACCCCGTCTCCACAGTGAATGCCGGCTTCGAATGCCGGCTTCATTCCCGCCGGAAGACTAGTGCGATTAAGGTCCGCCGTTCTATTACCCTTGGGGTCATTCCCGTCGTGCTTGGGGGGGTATCACAGCATAGTAAGCGATGGAAACGCATACTTAGGTGTTACCAATCCGATAGCGTCACCGGTCTCGAGCGACCGCCTCCCGGTCCAAGCCAAAAGAAGTAGACTGACGTGATCTCGGGAGTGTCACGCCGTCGTATCAAAGACGCGAAGCGATTGCGCCGAACGCAATTCCAGCCGCCGCGCCGCCCGAGCCCGTCGTCACAAGGTAATGAATTCGAGCGCCAATCCGCGAGGCTGCTTTACCACGCTGCTACTGCAGCGGCTCGGTGCGGAGTGTGAAGCGGATGGCGGCGCCATGCGGCGCGCGCGGCGACGCCCACAGGCGGCCGCGATGGCCTTCGACGATCGATCGGCAGATCGAAAGTCCCATGCCGAGGCCTTCGGATTTTGTCGTGAAGAAGGGTTCGAAGATGCGTTGCGCGACGGCCGGGTCCAGCCCCGCGCCGGTGTCTTCGACCGAAACCAGCACGCTGCCGGGCTCGGCGAGAGCCGAGGACACCATCAGCTCCCTCGTGCGTTCCGTAACCCCGCTCATCGCTTCGACGCCATTCATGATCAAGTTCAGCAACACCTGCTGCAACTGAACTCGGTCGCCCAGGACCGGTCGATCGCCAGCGGCCAAGTCGGTGTGAAGCACAACGCCGTGGCGCCGCAACTCGCCAGCCGGTGAGCGCCAGCACTTCTCTTATGACGTCGTTGATGTCGAGCCTGGTCAATTGCGGTCCGGACTTCTTGGCGAGCGCCCGCAGACCCTCGAATCACGTCGCTCGCGCGCGCGCTGTCCCGCACGATGCGCGAGAGCGCGTCCCGCACTTGGTTGAGATCAGGCTTCTCGCGGTTCAGCCAGCTCATACCGGCCGCGCCATTCGACGCGATGCCGGCGAGCGGCTGGTTGATCTCGTGGGCGATCGAGGCGGTCAACTCGCCCAAGGTCGTCAGCCGCGCGACGTGGGCGAGTTCCGCCTGGGCGCTTCGGAGCGCTTCGTCGGTGCGCCTGCGCTCGGTCATATCCATGACCGTGCCGACGAATTCGACGTCACCTGACTCACTGATGTCGGGCACGCCCACGCTTTGTAAGTGCCTTACCGACCCGTCGGGTAGAACGACCCTATACTCGTATTGGAACCGGATTCTTTCGCGCACAGCCCGGTCGAGGGTTTGCTCGAACGAGGCCCGGTCTTCGGGGTGAATCCGCTCTAGGAATGTCGGATAGGACGGCCGCGTTGTCACCGGATCGAAGCCAAAGATGCGGAAGTGCTCTGCGGACCAGGAGACCTCGCCGGAGCCGACCTTCCAGCGCCAACTGCCCGTGTGACTGATTTGCTGCGCTTCGGCAAGCGCCGCTTCGCTGCGCCGCAGATCGTCCTCAGCGCGTTTGCGCTCCGTGATGTCGACCGCGACGCCCGCAAGAAGGGGCGCGCTCCCCGCAACCGGCGCCAGAAAGGCGTCGACCTCCGCCCACATCACGCTGCCATCCTTACGCAGGTAGCGCTTTTCGCGGTGCCGAACGTAGGGTTGACCGGCCTCCTGCGCCGCGATGATTGCCTCGGAGGCGGCCCGGTCGTCCTCATGGGTGATCTCGACGGGCGTCAGGCGATAGAGTTCTTCCTCAGAATAGCCGGTCATTCTTAGAAAGGCCGGGTTCGCCGCGACGTAGCGTCGCTGCGAACCGACCAGATTGACGCCGACGGGCACGTTTTCAAACAGGTTGCGCCAACGCTCCTCGCTCGTGGTCAGCTCGCCATAAAGGCGGGCATTCTCCAGTGAGATCGCGGCCTGCGACGACAATAGATTCAGCACCGATATCCGAGCGGGCGTGAACACGTGCGATGCCAGGTTGTTCTCGAGATAAATGACGCCGATAAGTCTGGCCTGCTTCACCAAGGGCAAGCAAAGGACTGACCGGGCTCGCTTCTGACGGATGTACTCATCCGCCGAAAACGGGTTTTGAATTGAAGCGTCATCCAGGATCACGCTCTCTTCGGTCCGGATGACGTACTGGAGGACCGAGGCGGGAAGCTCCGACGGCGTCGCAGGCGTTCCGAGCAGACGGACGATGACCGCGTCGTGGCCAGTTGTAGCTTCCGCCTCGATCTGCTGTACATCGCCTTGCGGAAGAACCAGGAGGCCTCGTTCAGCGCCCGCGTGTTCGACGGCGATCACCATGAGCGTTTCGATCAATTTCTCGAGGACAATCTCGCCCGACAACGCTTGGTAGATCTTGACGACAGTGGCGAGGTCCAACTGCTCCTGCGCGGCCTCCATCGTTGTCGTGCGACGGTCGGGCGCCGTCTCCTCGCGGAGGAGCGGGTGGGACTGCTCAAGCTGCCGCACCTTGCCCTCGGCGCCCCAGCGGACACAGCAATCCCGGGCTTTCCTGAGATAGGCGTCGGCGATCGTTGCAAAGCCCCGCGCTGCGTAGAACCGCGCCGCAAGTTCGTTCGCAAGTGCCTCGTTCTGGACGAATCCGTTCTCCTGCGCCAGCCGGATCGCATCTTCATAGAGGCGCTCGGCGTCAAGCGGGCAGCCTTCGAGGCGCGCAATCTCCGCCGCGAGCAGCAACCTGCGGTCTTCGAAATTCTCCGGGCAATGGCGCGCCCAGATTTCCAGATGTCGATAGTGCTCCGCAAGGGCTTCCCGGTGTTGAGCGCTCTCCGGCGCCGGCGCAACGTTGCAGGATGCGGCGTGCGCCAACCCGGCATAGAAATGATACTCTGCGTACTCGAGGAACGGCCGCGACGTGAAGAGATGCTTTTGCGCCTTGGCGGCTGCTTCGAGGGCGGACGAATGGTCGTTCGCCCATACGTGCGCCTGCAGCTTGCGGATCCAATAGAAGGCGGCGGGAAGCGCGAGATTTGGATTCGCCTCAAGGCGCTGCTCGAACTCGGCCTCATCGAACGCCGCGTCGTTGAATGAGTTGAATTCGCTGGTCAGACCGAGCAGCAGCCGGATTAGACGCAATTGGCCGGTGATCATGTCGACAACGATCCCGAACTGCAGCTTCCGGGCAAATTCGAGCCCATTCGCCGCCTCCCGCTCCACTTCACTCAAGGCGTCGCCGGAAGCGAGGGAAATCGTGACCAGATTGTTGCAGCAATGGCCGGCATAGATGAGGTCGCCAACTCTGTTTGCCTCGTCGAAGGCACGCTGCACAAATGCACGGTTGGATCGAACGTCTTGCGTCCAGGCATTGCCATTCCCAAAGTTCATATAAACGCGAGCCATGAAGGCGTCCAGCCCGCGTTTGTTAACCAGATCGACGCTGAGCTGGCTGAAGCGGAACGCGGATGGGTAGTCGCCGAAGTACGGCCCGAGGATCATGCCAAACCAGACATAGCCGCAGCAGGATGCATTGCTGTTGCCATGCTCCAGGCTGAGGTTGACCATGCGTGCGGACATCAGACAGGCGAGGTTTTCATCGGTCATAAAGGCAGGCGGCATGAGCTTGGTGAGGACGTCCATTGTTGCGCGCGTGGCAGGGTCGTTCATGAGGGGCAAGTCGATGAGCTCCTCGATCGAGCGGCTTCCGAGCTGTCGCCATATCCTCTCGTATTCCTGCCGTACTTCCTCGTCGCTCGGATGCGGCGACCACTCGATCCCGACGCGCCGGAGGTACTCGAGACAGACGGCGACCGCACTGTCGTTGTGAATTAGCAGCGTGTAGAGATCCATGCGCAGACACGCAATCGCGGCTTCGTCCGCGAGACTTCTCGGTGCGGCGTGAAAGCCTCGACAGCCGCTCTTCCGCCGCCGCAAGATCGCCAATCAGAAACTCACATTCGGCGCGATGCAGCTCCAGTGCGAAGGCGAGGTCATAGCGCCGTTCCCAGCAGTCCTCCGCCACCAACCCAGCTCCGGCGGTGAGGTACTTCAGCGCTGAAGCATAGGCACTCGCGTTTTTGGCACGCTTGCCCGCCATGAGGTTGAGCTCGGCGACCTGTTCGCGCTCCTCCTGCGTCGTGATCATCTCCGCGCCGCGGTTGAGATGATTTACGACGTCGAAGATGACTTCTTCGAGTTCTTCGGGAGCGACGCGCGACGCAAGCGCCCGGCCAATCCGGAGATGCGTGGCAGCCCGTTCACTCTCGGGGATGAGCGCATAGGCCGCCTCCTGGACCCGGTCGTGAAGGAACTCATAGGCGTCACCCAAGCGGAAGACGAGACCGCTCCGAACCGCTTCCCACAATCCCTCGTGGACCTTCTGCTCGGATTCGCCGTGCACCAAGGTCATGGTGGCGATCTGAGCGACATTGCCCAGACAAGCGAGTTGTCCCAACGCTTCCCGCGTCACATCGGGCAGTTGGCTCAGCTTCGCGGCCATCAGATCGGCCACGTTGTCGGTGAAGCCTTTGGCGTGGATGGCGGCAGATCCCAGGTCCAGGCCGCTGCCCCATGGTCAAATACGAGCAGCGCCTCGTCGGCCAAAGCCATGAAGAACTGAACCGCAAAGAATGGATTGCCGCCGGTCTTCTCATGCACCAGCTGCGCGAGCGGTCGGGCAATGTCCCGCTCGCAGTGAAGCGAATCGGCGATCAGCTGCCCGATATCGTCAGGCCCGAGGGGAGCAAGCACGATTTCCTGCACCCTTCCTCCGACCTTGCGGATCGTTTCCAGAGTCCGCATCAGCGGATGCGACGGATCGACTTCGTTGTCCCGATAGGCGCCGACCAGCATTAGATGCTGCACCTCCGGCTCGGTAACCAGGTGCTCGATCAATTCAAGAGTCGCCGCATCCATCCATTGAAGGTCGTCGAGGAACAGGACGAGCGGGTGTTCGGGCCGAGCGAACACACCGAGGAGTCGCCGAAACACCATCTGGAAGCGTTTCTGCCGGTCTTGCGGCGGAAGGTCGGGAACCGGCGGCTGCTCCCCGATGACGAGAGCAAGCTCGGGGATCAGGTTGACCATGAGCTGACCGTTCGGGCCAAGCGCCTCCAGCAAGGCATTTCGCCAGCGACTCAGCTCAGCATCATCCATGCTGAGCAATTGACGCACGAGACTCTGGAAGGCCTGCGCCGGTGTCGCATACGGAATGTCTCGCTTGTACTGGTCGAACTTGCCAGCCGCAAAGAGGCCACGCGGCGGGACCACCTTGTGCAGCTCGTGGACGATCGACGACTTGCCGACGCCGGAATAGCCCGACACGAGCACGAATTCGGTTGTGTCTTGCGTCACCACCCGATCGAAGGCCGCAAGGAGGGTATCGATCTCGACCTCGCGTCCATACAGCCTTTCCGGGATCACCAACCGGTCCGACACGTCGCGCGCAGCGAGCGGAAACGGGTCTACGCGGCGATGCGCCTCCCATGCCGAGAGACACTGTCGCAGATCGGCCTCGACGCCGGCGGCGGTTTGATAGCGATCCTCGGCGGTCTTCGCGAGGAGCTTCATCACGATCGCCGACAGCTGGGTCGGCATCGCAATC
Organism: uncultured Alphaproteobacteria bacterium; assembly: GCA_963813195.1. Taxonomy (GTDB): domain Bacteria; phylum Pseudomonadota; class Alphaproteobacteria; order Rhizobiales; family Beijerinckiaceae; genus Roseiarcus. The sequence continues at coordinate 216,142 of CAWEYC010000015.1, forward strand.
ATTCGTTTGCTGGGCGAGACCGGCTGTCGCGCGATGTGGCAGTGGATCCATTCCATCGGATCGGAGGCGGTGAAGGGCAGGACGCCCGTCAGCATTTGATAGAGGATGACGCCCAAGGCGTAGAGATCGCTTCGGGAATCGATAGTCGGTTCATCCGGCCCGTCTGCTCCGGAGCCATGTAGGCAAGCGTTCCGGCGATCACCTCCGGCGGCGCAGGGGCCTGGCGCTCTCGAGGTAGACGCGAGGCGATACCGAAGCCGGTCAGCCACACGCCGCCGCTTGCGGTGTCAACGAGGATGTTGGCCGGCTTGAGGTCCTTATGGATCAGCCCCCGAGCGTGCATTTGGCCGAATCGCGGCCGCGAGCGGAACCGCGATGTTCAGGAACGACCCAATTTCCAGCGGCCGGTCGAGCAACCGCTCGAGCAACTCGCCACCGGGGTCCTCGCGCACCAGCATGAGCTGAGCTTCGCGACGAATAAGCTCGACCGGCCGCGCCGACCAGTTGGCGTCAAGATCGGCCCGCAGCGCGTATTGATGTTCGAGGTGCTGGAGTGAACCCGGCGAGGGGTATTCGCTGGCCGGAGCGACCAGGAGGATCGGGGCTAGGCTATCGCCGAAGTCCTCGATACAGCGTGAACTCGACTTCACGCAACTTCACGAGCGCGTATGCCGAAAGTTCCGTCATGAGAGGGCTCTCCTGAGCGCCGAGACGTCTACCCTTTCTTCAATCGACATCCCCGGATGCCAAGGTTCGTCCCGATTTTGTGGGACGCTGACGCCCAGACCGTCAGGGCGCCGATGATCGCGATGACGAGCACCATGCACCAAAGACCGAGCTGAATGTAAGCAACTGCACCCGCGAGCGTTCCGAGGAAGAAGCAAAACATGATTGGCCAGAGCTCGTTAAGTCTCCTCTTGACTTCCAGATGATCGGCCGCGGCGTTCGTGTCCGGCGGCGCATTGCGCAGCGGCCAGCACGCCAGCACCAATGTGGACGCGTCGATCGCCAACTGAGTGGTGTTCGACGTCATCACATTGGTTGAGGGAGAGCCCTGGACCAGCAGTCGGACCAGTGCGCTCTGCACGCCCATTGCCGAAAGCCCTGACATACTCGCAAACAGGACGGCTGGCGTATTGGGCCCCGGCGCTGGGTTGCCGACGGCCCTGAAAGCATCAGGCACATCAGGAGCGCCGCTTCGAGAGTGAGCGCCGCCGGCAAAGCGTACCGCCCCCGTCGTTCCGCGCCCTTGATCATCACAGTGGTGACGAAGCCGGCGAGAAAGTACACTGGAATTCCCACCACTTTGACCACGACATCAGGATCGTGCGTGACCAGCTGCGCGCCCGCCAAGACGAAGCTGCCGGTCACCTGTGCGACGAAGAGTTCGAAGAGCGCGAGATACGTGCAGCCGTCGACATAACCTGCAACGAAGCTCAGAACCGGTGGGAAGGCGCGGCGCATGGATCGCGGCATTTGCGGGACCTCGATATCATGACGAGGCGTGAAACGTTGGCGGCGACTTAGTTTGGCTTGACGCACTTGCCGACGGCGCTTTTCGACGTCTTGGCGCCATGTTCAAGGGCGCGCGTCTTTCTGTCGGGTCTATCTCTTTGCGCATTGTCCGCATGCCAAATGAGGCGCCCTGCGGACCATTCGGTCTATGTGGAGAGACCTCAGGCATCGCAAATTAGCTCAACCCCCCCACGATTTAAGGCCCCGGGGGTGGGTCGGTTCCCTCAAGGTCGCCGCTTTTTGGGCCTCGTTTTGCGCCGGCATCCGATGATAATCGGTGGCGGGGCGCGCCCGTCGAGTTGGTCCGTCTCACTCAATCGCGGAAACTGTCGGCCCGACCGCGGCCGCCGGGAGAACCGAAGGCTGTGTTACGCGCAGCGGCCGCGACGGCTTCGCCCACGCGCCCATCGCCGCGGCGGGGCGACCGACTTGCGTAGCCACCCTACCGCGACGTCGGTCGCCAAGCCGTGAACTAGATCAGATGGTTGAGAGCGATCGGGAACTGGCGCATCCGAATCCCGGTTGCGTGCCAGACGGCATTGGCGACCGCACCAGCGGTCCCCGTCACTCCGATCTCACCAACGCCCTTGATGCCGAGCGCGTTGACGTGCGGATCATTCTCCTCGACGAGGATGGCTTCCAGCGAGGGGACGTCCGCGTTCACCGGCACGTGGTATTCGCCGAGATTCGGGTTCATGAGTTGGCCCGAGCGCGGGTCCATGATCGCTCGCTCGTGCAAGGCGAATGATACGCCCCAGATCATTCCGCCGTAGTATCGGCTCCGCACGAGACGCGGATTGATGACCCGGCCTGCCGCGAAAGCGCCGACCAAGCGGGTCGCACGGATCTGCCCAAGCTCGGGATCGACCTTGACCTCGGCGAAGACCGCCCCGTGCGAATGCATGGCGTAGCTGGATTGTGCGGCCGGATCGGCCGCGCTCCCGCCGCGCGCCTCGATCGTCGCGACGCCCGCCCGGGCAAGGATTTCTTCGTAGCTCTCGCTTCGGCTTTCATCGTCGCGGCGGAACAGCCGGCCGTGCCGTGCGACGACGCCGGCGTTCCCGGCGCCATAAAGCGGCGAGCGCTGGTCGCCGGTCGCGAGATCCGCGAGCTTGGCGATCACGTTCGCGCCAGCGCTATGGATCGCCATGCCGGCCGTCGCGGTGTGCGCCGAGCCGCCGGCGATCCCACCATCGGGCAAATCAGACGAGCCGTAGCGGAACTCGACTTTATCGAGATCGAGCCCAAGGCCATCGGCAGCGATCTGGGCGAGAGCGGTAGCAGCGCCCTGACCCATCTCGTGGGCCCCGATTTCCATGACGCCGCGGCCGTCGCTCCCGAGGATTGTACGAGCCTGAGCCTGGAACATCAGCGCCGGGAAGGTCGCGGTGCCCATGCCCCAACCGACGAGCAGTCCGGCCTCGTCGCGCATTTGACGGGGCGCGAGCGGACGCCGAGTCCACCCAAAGCGCTCGGCGCCTTGAGCGTAGCATTCCCGCAGCGCCTTCGAGGAGAACGGCTTGCCGGAAATCGGCTCCACATCGGCGTAGTTTTTCAGGCGGAAGGCCATGGGGTCCATCCCGCAGGCCTGCGCCATCTCGTCGATCGCGCTCTCGAGCGCGATGGACCCCGTCGCCTCTCCCGGAGCGCGCATGAATAGCGGCGTGCCTGTATCAAGCCTGACCGCTTCATGCGAGGTGGCGATGGCGGGGCTCGCATAGAGCGTGTGCGAACTGTCGGAGGCCGGCTCGAAGAAATCGTCGAATGTGCTGGACGATGTCTTCGTGTGATGGTCGATGGCCGTTAGCGCGCCGCGGCTGTCGGCGCCCACGCGCAATGTCTGCCGGGTCGGCGGTCGATGGCCCACGGGACCGTACATCTGCTCACGGCGAAGCACGAGCTTGACGGGCCTGCCGACCAGTTTGGCCGCCATGACGCCGAGGATTTGAGGTCCGGAGATCAGGCCTTTCGAGCCGAACCCGCCGCCGAGGAAGGGGCTGCGAATATGGATGTTTTCCATTGGGATTCCGAACAGGCCCGCGATGCGCCCTTGCGCCATGACGAGCCCTTGGCTCGGCGTATCGATGGACACGCTCTCGCCCTCCCAGGAGGCGACGATCGCGTGCGGCTCCATTGCGTTGTGGTACTGTGCCGCTGTCTCGTAGGTCGCCTCGACGCGTCGAGACGCGGCTGCGAGACCGGCGTCGACATCGCCCCGGCGCGCCTCGGCCGGGTTTCCAATGCCGACGCCCGGCGGAACGAAGCTTTCGGCATCGTCGAGCCCAACGCGAGCCGGCTGAGTGTCATAACTTGGGGACAGGAGCGCGGCGCCTTCGGTCGCGGCTTCCAGGGTCTCGGCGATCACCACGGCGATCGGCTGGTTCGCGTAGCGCACGCGATCGTTTTGCAACAGATCGAGCCGGAACATGAAGGGGTTCGTCTTCGCGTCCGGATCCAGCGCCAACGGCGGCTTGTTGGCAGGCGTCATGACCTCGACGACGCCGCGGTGCGCCTTTGCCGCCGCCACGTCGAGAAACGTCACGCGGCCGCGCGCGATGCTGCTCGCCGCCAGGACGGCATAGAGCATCCCGGGCGGGTGGTTGTCGGCGGCATAGCGGGCGGCTCCCGTCACTTTCAGGATGCCGTCGCGGCGCGTCAGCGGCTGACCGATATTCGAGCCATGCCGGAGATGCGCCGGAGCATGAGCAATCGCGATCTCAGACATGGAGGACTCCGGGAACGATAGCGAAAGGAGAGGCAGGAAGCGCCGCGATGCGCTCGGGGGTTCCGGCCGCGGCCAGCGTCAGAGCCCGCGTCACGATCCGTCGCGCGAGCTCGATCTTGAAGGCGTTGTCGCCGGACGGTTTCGCCTCGATCAGCGCCGCCTCGGCCGCGCGACGAAAGGCGGATTCGTCGGCGCGCTCGCCGGCAAGCATTTGCTCGGCCGCACCGGCCCGCCAAGGCTTCATTGCGACGCCGCCGAGTGCGATCCGCGCCTCCACGATCTTCACCCCTTCGATGCGAAGGGCGGCGGCGGCGGACCCGACCGCAAAGGCGTATGACGTGCGCTCCCGAACCTTGAGGTAGCGGGCGTGAGTCGAGAAACGGGCCGCCTCCGCCGGCAGACGGACGGCGATGATCAACTCGCTGGGTTCCAGCACGCTGTCGCGCTCGGGCGTGTCGCCAGGCAGACGGTGAAAGCTCTCGACGGGAACTTCGCGCCGGCCGCATTTTGCCTTCAATTTCGACGATCGCGTCGAGCGCAACCAGCGGGACGCAGAAATCGGACGGGTTCGTTGCGATGCAACTCTCGCTCCAGCCCAACACGGCATGCAGCCTGTTATCGCCGCCGCGCGCGTCGCAACCCGAGCCCGCCGCGCGTTTGTTGCAGGCGCTCGCGACGTCGTAGAAGTATGGGCACCGCGTACGCTGAAGCAGATTGCCCCCGACCGTCGCCGCGTTGCGAAGCTGCGCCGATGCGCCGGACAAAAGCGCTTCCGCGACCGCGGGAAAGCGTTGCGCGAAGTTCGCATCGTGCGCGAGATCGGCGTTGCGCACGAGGGCTCCGATACGAACGCCGCCGCCCGGGAGAGGCTCGATCCGATCGAGCCCATCAATGCCATTGACGTCGACGAGACGGGTCGGGCGCGCGATGCCGCCTTTCATCAAATCGAGCAGGTTGGTGCCGGCGGCGAGATAAGCGGAGCCGGGCGCTGAAGCGGCCGCGATCGCCGCGGCAATCGTCTTGGGTCTGACGTATTCGAAAGTATTCACGCCACGTTCCTCCGATCGCGTTCGATCAGTTCCCTTTGCACGTCCAAAATCGCGTCGGTGATCCCGGTGTAGGCGCTACACCGGCAGAGATTTCCGCTCATGCCTTCGCGTATCCGCTCGGCGTCGTCGCCGGCCTGACCTTCCTGGATCAGCCCGATCGCACTCATGATTTGTCCAGGCGTGCAGAACCCACACTGAAAGCTGTCGTGTTCTATGAAGGCCGCCTGCACGGGATGGAGAACGTCGCCCTTCGCCACGCCTTCGATCGTGAGGACATCCGCGCCGTCGTAACTAACGGCCAAAGCGAGGCACGAATTGATCCGTCTCCCGTCGACGAGGACGGTGCAGGCGCCGCATTGTCCGCGGTCGCAGCCCTTCTTGGTCCCGGTCAGATCGAGGCGTTCGCGAATGAGATCAAGCAGCGTGACGCGGGCGTCATCCAATTCGACTTTGCGCGCCACTCCGTTCACAGTAAGGGAGATCGATAGGGTCATGCGTCGCTCCGGTCAGGGGTCCCGTCAAAACTGGCTTAAGCCGCGGCGCGGCTTGGGCGGCAGAGGTCAAGGCGCACAGTTGCCTCGCCGCACGCGGCCCCGCGCAGGTTCACCCGCCTCTTCAAATCAGCGGACGGGTAATCGAATGATGTGCTAGCTCGGCTCTCTCAGTCGCTGCCGTTATTATACGGAGCGCCCCTCCGCTTTTCAAGTAGCCAGCGCGAAAAGGTCGAACGCTTTGACCAAGGCCGTCGGGGCGCGGCAGGGCCGTCGCGCCCCGCGGCGAGATCGTGCTCGCGCGTGGCGGCAAACATCGTGCCGCCCCAATCGCGTGCCGTGATCACAAGATGATCGAAGCCGCCGAGCGTCTCGAAGAAGCCAGACACGCTGGCCTCGTCCTGCAGATCGACGGCGCCGCCCGCCGTTCCGCTCAAGCGCTCGGCGCCGCCTCGGCATTCGCCGAATTGCTCGACGCGATCACCACCTCCGCGCCCAACTCTCGCGAGAGTGCGGCGACCGCAAAGCCGATGCCCGAAGCGCCCCCGATCACGATTACGCGCTTCCCGGCGAGCGACATCGCCGCGTCGGTCAGTCCTTCTCCTTCGGAAATCACGCCAGCTTCCGCAATGTCATGCGGACCCAGCGCTACGACGCAAAATAGGCTGGGTGATCTAGGTCGGCGATAAGCCCCGGGCCTACCGGCTCCCAACCGAGCTCCGCGCGGGTGCGCTCGCTCGATGTCGGGGCGTCTATGCCTGCGAACATGGCGAACCAGCCGAAATGCTCGGCCGCCTCTTCGGGCGACTTCGAGACGACGGGAATGTTCAGGCGGCGGCCGATCACCTCTGCGATCGCCTTGAACGGCACGCCGCCTTCGGCAGTCGCGTGGAACGGGCCACCGGAAGCGCCGCGCTCCAGCGCGAGCCGATAGACGCGGGCGGCGTCTAGCCGGTGCACTGCCGGCCAGCGGTTGAGCCCATCGCCGATATAGGCGGACACTCCCTTCTCGCGCGCGAACTGGACGAGCCGCGGAACGAAGCCGTGATCGCCATGGCCATGGACCGACGGGGCGAGCCGGACGGTCGACGCCCGTACGCCGCGTTCCACCAACGCCGCCGTCGCCGCCTCCGATTTGCGGGGGTAGGAGGCAGAGTTGAAAGGCGGCACATCTTCCTCGGTCGCCATGCGGCCGGGCGCGAGGAGCGCCACACCCGAGGTCACGAGCAGCGGGCGGTCGGAGCCTTCGAGCGCCGCGCCGATCGTCTCGATGGCGCGCCGATCCTCCGCGCAGTTCTCCGCGAATTTCGAGAAGTCGTGATTGAAGGCCGTATGGATCACGCCGTCCGATTCGGCGGCGCCGCTCCTGAGGCTCTCGATATCCGCGAGCGAGCCGCGATGGACGTCGGCGCCCGCTGCGGTGAGCGCCTCCGCCCCCTTGTCCGAGCGGGTCAGGCCGAGCACATGATGGCCGGCGGCGATGAGGTCCTTGACGACGGCCGAGCCGACCCAGCCGGTCGCCCCAGTGACAAACACGCGCATGGCAAAATCTCCAAGTTTCATTTCATTGGGGACAAATCTGCGCCAGCAAGCTATTCTGGTAAAGTAGTGACATTATCATGTTATAATGGCTAATAGGATGGGCGAGCACATCACCAACGGGAATCTCCTCGGGATCTATCTGAAGGACCGCCGCGCGAAGCTCGATCCGGCAGCGTTCGGCTTTCCGGCGGAGCGCCGCCGCACGCTGGGGCTTCGCCGCGAGGAAGTGGCGCAGCGCGCCAACATCAGCCCGACCTGGTACACGTGGCTCGAACAGGGACGTGGCGGCGCGCCCTCGGCCGACGTCCTCGACCGGATTGCGCGAGCCTTGATGCTGACGGACGTCGAACGTGAGCACATCTTCCTGCTCGGCCTCGGCCGGCCACCCGAGGTGCACTATCGGAAAGACGAAGGCGTCACGCCACGGCTGCAACGAGTGCTCGATGCGCTGGAGCCGAGCCCCGCTCTCATCAGGACCGCGATATGGGACGTCGTCGCCTGGAACCAGGCGGCGACCGTACTGCTGACCGACTATGGTTCGCTGCCGCCGGAGCAGCGCAATATCCTGCGCTTCATCTTCCTTGATCCTGGAGTCCGCGCTGCCCAGTACAATTGGGAAAGCGTGGCGCGGTACGTGGTTGGCGCGTTCCGAGTGGACGCTGCGCGCGCTGGGGCGGCGGCGGAGGTGGAGCCTCTCGTCGACGAGCTCTGCCGGCTCAGCCCCGAGTTCAAGGCGATGTGGCGCGACAATGACGTTCTCAGCCATGGCGAGGGCGTCAAGCACATCCGGCATCCGCTTCTCGGCCCGATCGCCTTCGAGTATTCAGCGTTCGCTGTCGATGGTCGGCCGGATCTCATCATGGTGGTCTACAATCCGGCGACACCGGCGGATGGGGAGAAGATCACGTCGATGATCAGATCACCGCGAGCAAATGTCTCTCAGTGACCCTGTCGCGCAGGCCTTGGACGAGGGGACCCAAGCGACGCGATCGGTCGTCGGGAATCTTCATTTCACGCAAATTTGCTTCTCAAGGGGAACGCATTGCCGCCAGTCGAACCCGTCGCCTCGGCGACGAACGGCGGGACGCGATTGCGATCGTCGACGCTCCGTCCAGCGGAACGGGCTTGAAATTCAAGGCTAACGCGCTGACCAGCGGGGAGTTCCCCACAACGGATTGCAACGCTGGAAGCGTAAGAGGGACGCGGCTGCGGGCCATCCCAACTTCGGCCTCAATTGGCTCTTCTTTGGGAAAGCCCGGTTGAACCGGTCGACGGCGGCCGCGGTTGTCCGCGCGTCGCGACGCATTCGAAAGGCAGGCGAGCGTACCTCATGGCGGAAAGTTCGACGACCAAAACCGCCGAAAAGGGCGAGGCCGAGACGCCGTCGGCCGAGGAGGCGCGGACAAAGGCGCCGCCGGAACCCAAGAAGACTCCCGAACCCGACAACGGCGACGCGCAAGAGGAAGCGAAGCGACGCAAGCGCCGGCCCATCGTTTGGCTGATCGGCATCCTGGTCGTCGTCGCCCTCGTCGCGGGCGGCGCCTATTACTGGATCTCGACGCGCGGGCTCGAGAGCACCGACGACGCCTACACGGACGGACGCGCGATCGATATTGCGCCACAAGTCTCAGGCGTCGTGGTGTCGCTCGACGTGACCGACAATCAGTTCGTCCATAAGGGGCAGCCGCTCATCCACATCGATCCCAGGCAATATCAGATCGCGCGCGACCAAGCGCAGGGCGCGCTCGAAAGCGCCGAAGCGCAATATCAGGGCCAGCTTCTCGGCGTCGAGATCGCCCGCAAAAACTTTCCGGCGATGCTGCAGCAGGCGCAAGCGCAACTCGCCAGCGCCAAGGCCAATCAGCAAAAGACCAAGGCCGACTATGATCGCCAAAGAAGCCTGCCCAAACTCGCCACGACCCAGCAGGAAATCGACGCCGCCACGGCTGCGTTCGCCCAGGCGGACGCGCAAGTGATGCTAGCCGAGGCGCAGGTCCAGGAGAATGCGCCGGTGCCGCAGCGCATCGGCCAGTCCGACCAACTCGCCGGCCAGTTGAAGGGCGCTGTGGATGAGGCCAAGGCCCGCCTCGACCAGGCCAACCTCAATCTCGCCTGGTCGGTCGTAACGGCGCCGCAGGACGGCTGGATCACCAAGCGAAACGTCGAGGTCGGCAACTACGTGGCGCCCGGCCAGCAGATCTTCTCGATCGTTTCGCCGGAGGTCTGGATCACCGCCAACTTCAAGGAGAACCAGCTCGATCTCATGCGTCCTGGACAGCCGGCAAGGATTACCGTCGACGCTTACCCCGAGCTCGATCTGCGCGGCCACGTCGACAGCATCCAGCGCGGCTCCGGCTCCAAGTTCACCGCCTTCCCGCCGGAGAACGCCACCGGCAATTTCGTCAAGATCGTTCAGCGCGTGCCCGTCAAGATCGTTATCGACCGCGGCCTCGACCCGAACCTCGCCATGCCCCTCGGCATTTCGGTCGAGCCCACGGTCACCGTGCAGTGAGCGGGGAAGTGTCCGGCTCGGAATGGAAGCCGCGCTTCAATCCCTGGCTCATCGCCGTGTCGGTGACGCTCGCCGCTTTCATGGAGATTCTCGACACGACGATCGTCAACGTCGCGCTTCCGCACATTGCGGGCTCGATGTCGGCGAGCAGCGACGAGGCGACCTGGACGCTCACCTCCTACCTCGTCGCCAACGGCATCGTGCTGACCATATCGGGCTGGCTAGGCGATACGTTCGGACGCAAGCGCTACTTTCTCATCTGCCTCGGCATGTTCACGGTGTGCTCGTTCCTGTGCGGGATCGCGTCGAGCCTCGGGCAGCTCATTGTGTTCCGCGTGCTGCAGGGCTTCTTCGGTGGCGGTCTGCAGCCCAACCAGCAGTCGATCATTCTCGATTCCTTTCCGCCGGCGCGACGCGGCGCCGCTTTCGGCGTGGCGGCGATCGCGACGGTCGTCGCGCCGATCCTCGGCCCGACGCTCGGCGGCTTCATCACCGACAATGCGAGCTGGCGTTGGATCTTCTTCATCAACGTGCCGGTCGGCATTTTCGCGGTGTTCCTCAATTCGATCCTGGTCGAGGATCCGCCGTGGGAGAAGAACAAACGGGCGCGTGGCGTCGATTACGTCGGGCTCTCGCTCATCGCGATCGGCCTCGGCTGCCTTCAGGTGATGATGGATCGCGGGGAGGACGACGACTGGTTCGGCTCCCCCTTCATCGTTTTTATGGGGCTAATGGGGTTTCTCGGCATTCTCGGCGCAATCCTGTGGTTGCTCGTCGCCCGGCGGCCGATCGTCCATCTCGACGTCTTCAAGGACAAGAACTTCTCCGGCGGCTGCGTGATGATCGGCGCGATGGCCGCGATCCTGTACGGCAGCGCGGTGATCATTCCACAGCTCGCCCAGGAGGTTCTCGGTTACACCGCGACCTGGGCCGGCCTCATCCTCTCGCCTGGCGGGGTGGTCGTCATCCTCCTCATTCCGATCGTCGGGCGGCTGATGGGTTTCGTGCAGACGCGCCTCATCGTCGCGTTCGGCTTCTTCGTCATGGGCTGCGCGCTCGTGTTCTCGAGCGGCCTTGCGCCGAACATCGACTTTCATACGCTCGTGCTGATGCGCAGCTGCCAGTCGGGCGCGCTCGCCTTCCTCTTCGTGCCGATCAGCACCCTGACCTACCTCACGCTGCCCCGCAACCTGCGCGGCGACGGGGCGGCGCTGTTCGCGATGTTCCGCAACGTATTCGGCTCGATCGGCGTCTCGCTTTCGACGGCGCTCGTCGAACAGCGCTCGCAGGTCCAACAGTCCTATCTCTCGAAGTGGTTCTCGCCCTTTCACCAACCCTACGACGCGCTGGTGGCGGCGTACCAGCGCACTCTGATCGCAATGGGCCACGCGGAGGGCGCACATTCGCTCGCTGTCGGCGAGGTTTATCAACAGTTCAGAACCCAGGTGTCTATTCTCGCCTACTCCGATGTGTTTTTCTTCCTGGCGGTTGTCGCCTTCACGGTCGTGCCGTTCTGCTTTCTGCTGACGGCTAAGACGGGCGGCGGCGAGCCCGGCGCCGCACATTAGGATCGTTGGTCATGGCGAAGATGCGGATTGCGGCGGTTTCAGCAGGGGCGCTCTGCGTTGCCGCGTGCAATGTCGGCCCCGACTTCGCGCCCCCCGCCTCGGGGTTGCCGAGCGTGCCCTTCGCCAGCGCGGCCTCGGTGACGTCGTCGAAGGAAGCTACGGCCAGCACAGAGACACCGAAGCCGATCGATCCGATGTGGTGGAAGGCATTTTCCGATCCGAAGCTGACGAGCCTCGAGCAGCGCGTCGCGCTTACCAATCTCGACCTCCGGACGGCGACCCTGCGGATCGCGGAGAGCCGCTTCCAGCGCGGCTCCGTCGCCTCCGCCGAGTTCCCGACCGTCCAGGGCGACGCGAAATACCAGCGCGAGCAATACAGCCAGAACGGCCTCGCGAGCCTCCTCACTCAATTGGCTCCTCCCGGCACTCCGCAGACACCGATCCCCCCGCTCAACGAGTATACCCCCGGTTTCGACGCATCCTGGGAGCTCGATCTCTGGGGCCGCGTGCGCCGTCAGGTCGAGGCCGCGGACGCTGACATCGAAGCGACTGAAGACCAGCGCCGCGATACGCTCGTCTCCGTCCTCGCCGAGGTCGCGCGCGACTACATCCAGCTGCGCGGCGCGCAGGCCCTCCTCAACAACGCCAACGAGAATCTGAAGGTCGAGCAGGACCTGCTGGATCTGACGCGCACGCGCCAGGAGAAAGGGCTCACCACCGGGCTCGACGTGGAGAACGCGGCCGCGCAGGTCGAGGCCGTGCGCGCGCTCATTCCTGGCTTCGAGCAGCAGGAGTCCGAGCAGATCAACGCGCTGAGCCTGTTGCTCGACCTGCCGCCCAATGGCTTGCGCGCCGAACTCGTGCGCGCCAAAGCAGTCCCGCCGACACCGGCTCGGGTGCCGGTCGGCATTCCCGCCGAGCTTGCGCGCCGGCGGCCCGACATTCGCCGCGCCGAAGCGCAGTTGCACGCGCAGACCGCCGACATCGGCGTCGCCGTCGCGGCTTTCTATCCCACAGTCCAGTTGAACGGCACGCTCGAACTCGATTCGCTGACCCTCGACAAGCTCTGGCGCGGAAGTTCGGTGCAATATATGGCCGGCCCGAGCTTGACGGTGCCAATCTTCGAGGGCGGCCGGCTCAAGTCGATGCTCGCACTCAGCAAAGCCCAGCAGCAGGAGGCGGCGATCGCCTATCGCAAGACAGTGCTGCAGGCTTGGCACGACGTCGTCAATGCGCTCGTCGCCTACCGCACCGAGCAGCAGAGGCGCCGGCATCTCGCCGAGCAGATCACGCATTCCCAGGAAGCGCTGACGCTCGCCCGCGCGCGTTACAGCGACGGCGTCGCCGACTTCACGACCGTGCTCGACACCGCGCGCACTGTCTTGCAAGCCCAGCAGCAATATGTGCAGAGCACGGTCAACGTCTCTGTCGACCTCGTGCAGCTGTACAAGGCGCTTGGCGGCGGTTGGGAGCCGACCTACTCGGAGCGCCCCGCCGGCGCGTCGCTCAAGGAAGCGGCGAAGTAGCGCGGTTCATTTGCTCCAGGCCTCCGCCGTTCATCGGGGGCGCTTCTGCTTTTGCCTCGATGCAGCGGCGCGGGGTGTCCCTTCTCCCCGTTCGCGGGGAGGAGGTTAGGATGGGCCGGTCGATTAGCGCGCTTTGAAATTAGGTCGAACCGGACCCGCAGTCTTCGCGAGCGAAGCGCGGCGATCCAGACTAGGGAGAGGGCTTTCGACGGCTTCAACACATTCGTAGCTCTCGAACGCTTGTCCCTGTCCGCCTCTCCGTCTTTTCAATTGCCTGGGCGCCATTTTCGGTCCCGTTTCCGCGGGCGGCGGCGCCGCTCGAATTGTCGAGTTGCGCGATGACCGTCAGCACCAATTCGGCCGCTTTACGATCGCCCGCCTGGCTTCGCGCCGCACCGTTTTGACCGCGAGCGTCAGCCTCACGGCGATCGCCTCGCGGGCGTAGCCGGAGGCGACGAGATCGAGAATGTCGCGGCGCCTTGCCGACTGGTCCGCTCGCCTCCGTCGATCGTAACCCGCCGCCCGCGCCGGAGCCGAAACGGCGGCGTAGAGACACCATATCGCGATTTCCGAAATATAGAAAGAAATTGTCGGAGCGAGGGCGAAAATTTACGCGCCATAGGCAAAGGTCGCCGACGCCTCAATCGTCGAGTATCGCCACCGCGCGGGTCCATCCCGCGGAGGCGCGCTCGATTTTTACTGGAAAGCACGAAATTGCGAAGCCAGTCGAGGGGAGCGCTTCGAGGTTATGCAGCTTCTCGATGTGGCAATAGCCGATGTGTCGCCCCGCCTTGTGGCCTTCCCAGATGAGCGAGGCGTCGTGCGTCTCGGCGAAGCGATTGGCGGTATGGACAAAGGGGGCGTCCCAGCTCCAGCCGTCGATGCCGGTGAGGCGCACGCCGCGCTCCAGGAGGTAGAGGGTCGCCGCCGCGCCCATGCCGCAGCCCGAGGCGACATAATCGGGACGTCCATACTTCGCGCCGGCGCTGGTGTTGACCACCACGATGTCGAGCGGCTCCAGTTCATGGTCGATGCGCTTCAGCTCCGCCTCGACGTCGCCGGGGGTTGCGACATAGCCGTCGGGAAGGTGGCGGAAGTCCAGCTTCACGCCGCGCTGGAAGCACCATTCGAGCGGCACTTCGTCGATCGTCCAGGAACGCTCGCCGTTGTTCATGGTGGGGTGGAAGTGCCACGGCGCGTCGAGATGCGTCCCGTTGTGCGTGCTGAGGTTCACTTGTTCGACCGCCCAGCCCTGGCCGTCGGGCAGATCTTCCGCCTTGAGGCCGGGAAAGAAGGGCAGAATTCTCGGCAGGCTCTGCTGATGATCGATGTATTGGATCGACGGTTCGGCGCCCGGCGGATCGGCGGGGACGTCGTTCTGCAGCGGCACGGAAATGTCGATCAGGCGACGGGCCATGGGGTTCCTCCTTGCTTGTGGTTTCGGCGTTCGGAGCCCGCCTAGGACTGGCGGACCACCGTGTTGCGCAGCACGCCGATTTTCTCCACGTCGAGTTCGATCACGTCGCCGCTTTCGAGGAAGCGCCCGATCTCGAGGCCGCAGCAACTGCCGACGGTGCCCGAGCCGAAGAACTCGCCGGCATGAATCGTCTCGTCCTGCGATGCATAAGCGAGAATCTCCTCGAATGAAAACAGCATCCCGCTCGTATCGGCGCGGGAACGGGTCTCGCCGTTGACGCGCACGGCGACGCCGAGCCCCTGCGGGTCGCCGATCTCGTCGGGCGTCACGATGTAGGGGCCGAGAACATTGCTGCCGTCGAAGCTCTTGCCCTTGGCCGGCCCGAGGCGGCCCTGCGCCTCGAGGCGCTGCCGGTCGCGCGCGGAGAAGTCGTTGAAGATCGTGTAGCCGAAAATATGCTGCCCGGCTTCGCTGGCGGGGATATTGGCGCGCGTGCGCCGCGTGACGATACCGAACTCGGCCTCGTAGTCCATCACTTCGCTGTAGCGCGGCCACTTCACCGTCGCGCCGGGCCCCGTCACCGTCAATCGGTTGGTGATGTAAAAAATCGGCACCCGCCGGTAAACCTCGGCCAACTCGCCAAGCGGCGCCTGCATCGCGGCGCGAAAGGCCTCTTCTCCGCCCTCGGCGCGCGCCGCCAGCGCCGCCATGCCGCGCCCGGACTGGCGAATATGAGTCGGAAAAGACATGGCGTCGCGCATCTGGCGCGGCTCGGGCAAAGGCGCAAGCAGGTCGACGCAGGCCGTCGTTGTCGAGAGATCGTCCTCGCCGCCGCGCTTGACGAAAAGGCTCTGCGCCAGATCGAGGCCGGCCTCGTCGGCGTCGATCAGCGCAAGCATCGAAGCGAAAGGCGCGGGCGAGACTCCTTCGCGGGCCGCCGCTGCCGCGAGGTCGAACACCTTCGCATCGCCCGCATGCGACACGCCGATGCGGACGCTTCCCCCCTGTCGATACGTCGCCAGCTTCATCGTCGTTCTCCCTCTTGCCAATCGGCATAATATATACGATCATACATTTTATCGACAATCAAGAGGGGCGCGAACGCGCTCCGCACGGTCGGGAGGACGAGCAATGACACGACGCATCGATTTCGCGGACCAATGGCGCCGCTGGCCGGCAGCCCTTCTCGGCGCGGGCCTCAGCCTCTGCGCCGCGAGCGGCGCTTCGGCGGACGGGGTCAAACTGCACATTGCCTGCACCGCGACGACCGACTGCGCTTCCGCGATGGTCGCGCACGACGACGGCATCTTCGCCAAGCACGGCCTCGACGTCGACATGACGCTGATCGGCATCAACACCAACATCCCCCCGGCGATCGTCTCCAACTCGATTCAAGTCGGCGGCCCAACCGAGACCGTCTTTCTGCAGGCGGTCGACGGCGGGCTCGATCTCGTCGCGATCGATGGGGCCTCGGTGATGGACCCGGTCGCCAATGGGATGATCGCGGCGGTCGCGCGCAACGGCGTCACCATCAAGGACGCCAAGGATTTCGTCGGCAAGAAGGTCGGCGCCCCCGGCATCGGCGCCTTCCTTGACGTACTGTTTCGCAAATGGCTGATCGAAAAGGGCGTCGATCCCAAGAGCGTCAATTTCGTCGAGGTGACCTTTCCGACCATGAGCGACGCGCTGAAGTCCGGCGCGGTCGACGCGGTGCTGACCGCCGAGCCGTTCATCTCGCGCATGCAGACGGCCGGAACGGGCTCCGTCGCCGTGCGCTACGCCTCCGAGCTCGGCCGCACCGAACCGATCATTTCCTACGTGACGACGCGCAGCTTCGCCGAGCAGAACCCCGACGTCGTCAAGGCGTTCCGCGCCTCGATCGAGGAAGCGGCGGCGATCGTCAATTCCAATCGCGAGAAGGCGAGCGTCGCGATCGCCAAATTCACCCACCTGCCGCTCGAGATCGTGCGGCTCAATCGCCCCGGCCTCTCCGAGCCGAAGCTCAAGGCGAGCGACTTCGCCTGGTGGATCGACGTGATGAAGCAGCAAGACATGTTGCAGACGCAAATCGACGCGAGCAAACTGGTCTTTCCGTGATGTACAGCGAGACGGCCGCGACGATGGTCTCCGCCGACACCTTGAGCGAGCGCGCCGCGGCGCTCGTCGAAGCCGACATCGTCTCCGGCGCGCTGGCGCCGGGGGCGCGGCTCGGCATCGCCGAGCGCGCCGCCCATTACGGCATCGGCGCGACGCCGCTGCGCGAGGGACTGTCGCGCCTCGTCGCGCGCGGCCTCGTCGACGCGATCGGTCAACGCGGCTTTCGCGTCAAGGAAATCTCGCGCGAGGATCTCGCCGACATCGTCCACATCCGCACCGTGATCGAATGCGAGGCGCTGCGCCTCAGCATGGCGGCGGGGCGCGGCGAATGGGAAGGCGGCATCGTCGCGGCTTTGCATCGACTCAAGCACTACGTGCGCGACGCCGGCCGCGAGTTCGGCGAGGGTCGCCCGGAGTTCGACGCGCTTCACAAGGGCTTCCATACCGCGATGATCGCCGCGTGCGGCTCGCCGCGCATGCTCGCGGCGCATTCCGATCTCTACGATCAGGCCTATCGCTATCGCCGCCTGATGATGGCGAAGCTTGCCGACCCCGAAGAATTCCTGCGCGAGCATCAGGCGATCGCCGATCTCGCCATCGCCCGCGCCGGCGAAGACGCCTGCGCCGGTCTCGCCTCGCACATCGCCTCGACGCTGACCCATGTCTACGGCGGCGCCTCCTCGGGAGGTTCGCTGTGACCGGCCGCTGCGCGCCGCTGATCGCCTTCCGCGACGTCGATCTCGCTTTCGGCGATCATCTCGTTCTGGGCAAACTCTCGCTCGAGGTGCGGCGAGGCGAGATCGTCTGCGTCGTCGGGCCGTCGGGAAGCGGCAAGACGACCGCACTGCGCGTCGCAGCCGGACTGATCGAGCCGACCGGCGGCGTCGTCATTTTCGACGACGCGCCGATGAGGGGGCCGAGGAGGGACGTCGCGGTCGTCTTCCAGGACTACGCCAAGGCGCTCCTGCCCTGGCGCACCGCCGCCGGCAACGTCTCGCTCGCCCTCGAGGCGGCGGGCGCGCCACGCCGCGAACGAGCGAAGCGCATCGCCGCGCTGCTCGGGAAGGTCGGCCTGCCGAACCACGGCGACAAGTTCCCGGCGCAGATGTCCGGCGGCATGCAGCAGCGCCTGCAGCTCGCCCGCTGCCTTGCCCAGGAGCCCGCCGCGCTGTTGATGGACGAGCCGTTCGGCGCGCTCGACGCGATGACGCGCCAGGGCCTGCAGGACGAAATGCTGGCGATCGCGCAAGCGAGCGGCGCGACGATCTTCTTCGTCACGCACGACCTCGAGGAGGCGATCTATCTCGGCGACCGCGTGATCGGCCTCTCGCCCCATCCCGGCCGCATCGGCCTCGAGCTCGCGGTGACGCTGCCCCGTCCGCGCGACCAGATCGCGACCCGCGAGAGCGCCGAGTTTCTGCGATTGCGGCGCCAGCTCTACGACATCATCCGCTCCGCCGAGGCCGGGAGCGCGCAATGAAAGCCTGGCGCGCGCTCGCATTGCCGGCGGCCCTGCTCATTCTCGCGGAGATCGGCGCGCGGGCCGCCGGGCCGAGCGACACCGTGGCGCCGCCGTCCGCCGTCGTCGCGGCGCTCTTTGCCGCCCTCGCCGACGGGTCGCTGCTTCTCGCGACGCGCGACACGCTCGCCAGCGCCTTCGGCGGACTCACCATCGGCGCCGCGATCGGTCTTTCGCTCGGGATCCTGTTCGGCAGCGTCAGCGCGCTTGATCGGCTGACCGAACTCGGCGTCGAACTGATGCGGCCGGTTCCCTCGGTGGCGGTGATCCCCATCGCGCTGGTCGGGCTCGGCTTCGGCTACCGGCTGGAGATCGCCATCGTCTCCTTCGCCTGCCTGTGGCCGCTGCTGGTGCTCTCGCGCGCCGCCGTGGCCGGCGTCGAGCCGCGTCTCATCGAAGTCGCACGCGTGCTCAGGCTCGGGCCTTTCGCGCGAGTCTTCAAGATTGTCGCGCCGGCCGCGCTGCCGCGGATCTTCGTCGCCTTCCGTCTCGCCGTCGGCCTATCGCTCGTCGTCGCCGTGACCGTCGAGATCGCCGTCAATCCGATGGGCCTCGGCAACGGCATCATGACCGCCGGCCAGGCGCTGCGGCCGGACGTGATGCTCGCCTATCTCCTCTGGATCGGCGTCGTCGGCTTCGGCCTCAACGCCGTTCTGGTCTTCGCGCAGAACCGCCTGTTCGGCCAGGCTGCGCGGACCGGGGGCGAGCCATGAGGCCCTTCGCCTGGCGCCTGGCGAGTCTCGCCTTCGTTATCGCGGCTCTCCTCGGCTGGCGCGAGATCGCGGCGTTCAAGCTCGTCTCCCCCGTCTTCCTGCCCTCGCCCGAGCGCGCCTTTACAGCGCTATGGCTTGGCCTGACGCACGCGGACCTCTCGGCCAAGCTCGCCGGCACAATCGAGCACATGATCGCCGGCTGGCTCCTTGCCTCTGTGGTCGGCATCGCGCTCGGCGCCCTGATCGGCTCGCATGCGGGGGTGCGCGCCTATGTCGCGCCGACGCTCGAATTCCTGCGGCCCCTGCCCGCCTCCGCGATCATTCCGGTGGCGATCGCGATCTTCGGTCTCTCGAGCGCGATGGCGCTCGGCGTTATCGGCTTCGGCGCGGTCTGGTCGATGCTGCTCGCGACGATGCACGGCTTCGCCGCCGCCGAGCCGCGTCTCAAGGAAGTCGCGCGGGTCCTCGGCCTCAACGGATGGGAGACCGCGGTCAAGATCTCCCTGCCCTCCGCGGCGCCCGACATTCTCGCCGGCTTGAGGCTCGGCCTCACCGTCGCGCTCATTCTGGCGGTGGTCTGCGAGATGATCGCCGGGCTCGACGGCCTTGGCCAATGGGTGCTGCTGGCCGCGCGCGCGTATCGCTCCGCCGATCTCTTCGCCGGAGTCATCCTGCTGGGCGTGATCGGCCTCGTCGCCAATGCGCTGCTGTCGCTTGTCGAGGCGCGCGCGCTGCGGTGGCGCGTCGCGCACGGGCGCTGAGCGTCGCGGCGCGCCTACTCGATGGCCAAAATTCCCGCGCATTGGCCTCGATTCCGCCGACGCTTGCCGCGAATCGCCGAGAGACGCCGCAGCGCCCGCCAAGGCGATCTCGGCGCCGGTCTGCAATTGCCGATCGCTCGCGATCACGTTTACGCTATTCGCGCCTTCGATCGCGGGCCGCACCGCGTCAGTGCGAGCGCAAAATGATTTTGTCTCCACTCCGTAAAGGTACGTGAACACGAGACGGAGCGCTCCTATGGTTAACGCCCTGTTAACCATAAGAGCGCTATGTGAAGCCTTGTAATCGAGCAAGGCTGACGTGACGGAAACCTCCTCCCATATTCGCTTTCGCGGCCGGTCGTTCCCCGCTCTGGCGCTCGAGCCGGAGTCCCCGCTCTCCGAATGGATCGAGCGGCTGGACGCCCACCTTGCGCGCACTCCTACTTTCTTTCGCGGCAAATCGATCGTCGTCGACGTCTCGGAACTCGGTCTTCCCCGTTCGGGCGTTGTCGGGCTCATAAGGGACCTGACCGGGCGCGGCATAAGCGTGATGGGGCTCACTGGCGTCGAGCGTAGCTGGGCCTCAACTGATCTGCCGCCGATTCTCACTGCCGGACGGGCGCTTCCGCGAGCCGACGAGGCGATGTCGGAGAACGCCAAAACGGAGACGGACGGCGCAGGCCCAGGACAGCTTTCACCCGAGCAACAGGACGCCTTCGAAGAGATCGCACGCGCCCTCGGCGGCCCCGGAAAACGCAGGCCACGGCGAGCGTCGGCTAGCGAGGCCGGGCAATCCGCGACCGCCGCTCCCCTCATCGTCAACGCGCCGGTTCGCTCAGGCCAGTCCATTTCCCATCCCGAGGGTGACGTGACGGTGATCGGTTCGGTGGCGTCAGGCGCCGAAGTGATCGCCGGCGGCTCCGTCCACATTTACGGGACCTTGCGCGGCAGGGTCCTGGCTGGCGCTTACGGGGAAACGCGCTCGCGCATCTTCTGCCGTCGTCTCGAGGCGGAGCTTCTCGCGGTTGGCGGCGTCTACATAACGGCTGATGAGATCGAGGCGAACGTGCGCAGCCAGGCCGTTCAGGCCTGGCTCGAGAATGAAACAGTCAAGATTGCACAACTTGACTAAGAGGAATGACGACATGGGCAAAGTAATGGTGGTCACCTCGGGCAAGGGCGGTGTCGGCAAGACCACATCGACCGCGGCTCTCGGCGCCGCCCTCGCTCAGTTGAAGCACAAGGTTGCGGTTGTCGACTTCGATGTCGGCCTGCGCAATCTCGATCTGATCATGGGCGCCGAGCGCCGGGTGGTCTACGACTTGATCAATGTGGCGCAAGGCGACGCCAAGCTGTCTCAAGCGCTGGTTCGCGATAAGCGCCTCCCCAATCTTTTTCTGCTTCCTGCCTCGCAGACGCGGGATAAGGACGCATTGACCGAAGAGGGAGTCGCTGGAGTCATCGACGAGATGCGCAAGTGGTTCGATTGGATCATTTGCGACAGCCCGGCCGGAATCGAACGTGGAGCCACGCTCGCGATGCGCTTTGCCGATCTCGCCGTCGTCGTCGCCAATCCCGAAGTCTCGTCGGTGCGCGATTCGGACCGAATCATCGGCCTGCTCGATTCAAAAACAAAATGCGCCGAAAACGGCGGACAGATGGAGAAGCACCTCCTGATCACGCGATACGACCCTGGGCGCGCCGCACGTGGCGAGATGTTGAGCATCGAGGACGTGCTCGAGATCCTTTCGATCCCGCTGCTTGGCATTGTGCCGGAGAGCGAGGAGGTGTTGCGGGCGTCGAATGTCGGTTCGCCAATCATCCTTCACAACGCCGAGAGCGCGCCGGCGCGTGCTTACGCGGACGCCGCCAATCGATTGTGCGGCGTGGAAGTGCCCATGATCGTTCCTTCGGCGAAGAGGGGATTCTTGCACAAGCTGCTTGGCCGGAGGGCCGCATGAACCTGTTTGCAATGTTCGGGCGCCGTGGGTCGGCGCCAGTCGCGCGCGAGCGCTTGCAAATTCTTCTGGCGCACGAGCGGAACGGCGGCTGCAGTTCCGATCTCATCGCGCTCCTGCACAAGGCGGTTCTGGAAGCCGTCTCCAAGCACGTTGATGTCGATCCGGGCAAGGTCGACGTGAAGATGCATCGGCGTGAGTCGGTGTCATTGCTGGAGATCGACATCGAGATCGGGACCCCCCTCAAGGATGCCTCGGGAATGCCGAACAAGGAGGATGGCTTTCCCCGCTTTGAGCGGGCCAGCTAAAGACCCACTTTGGGATTGCGGCGGCGGCTTAGTCTGGATCGCCAGGCTTCGCTCGCGAAGACGGCGGGGCCTGTTCAACCTAAATGCAAAGCGCTTTAGGCGAGGCAGCCATCAACTCATCGTGACAACGACTTTCCCTTTAGCGCGCCCAGTTTCGACGTAGGCCAGGGCCTCGGAAATATTCGCAAACGGATACGTTCTATCGACAACGACTTTCAATTTTCCCTGTTCGATGAGTTGGGCGAGCTGGGCGAGGTCTCCGCCATTGGGGTGCATGAAGAGATATCGATAGCGAATCCCTGCGCGTCGAGCGCGGCTTCTAACGCCGTAGCTGATAATCCAGAAGATGGCCGCAAGCGTCTGGCCGCCAGCGAGGTCCTTGATCGCGGTTTGCGGCTCCGGAAGAGCTGCTATCGAAACGATCGTCGTTCCCGGCTTCATGATTTCGAACATACGCTCCAGAGTTTCGCCGCCGATCAGGTCGAATCCAGCATCGAATCCGCCTCCCGCCTTGGATATGTCGTGAGCCGTGTAATCGATCACCTCATCGCAGCCGAGGGAGCGCACCAACGCTTCCCCTCGCTTCGAAGCTGTTGTCGTCACATGTGCGCCGAGCCATTTGGCGATCTGAATCGCGAAGACGCCGACACCTCCTGCTCCGCCTGAAATGAACACTTTCTGTCCTGGTTTGACGTCGAGTTCGTCCCTCAACGCCTGCAGAGCCGTCAGCCCCGCCAGTGGGACGGCGGCGGCAGCCGTGAAATCCAGATAAGGGGGCATATGCGCAGCATGATCCTCGCCGACGCATGCCTGCTCGGCGAATGCGCCAGCGCGATCCTTGGCGACCCGGGCAAACACACGGTCACCCACGCGGAACCGTTTGACGTCATCGCCAACGGCGATAACTTCACCGGCGAGTTCGTTGCCGAGCACAAACGGAAGCTTCGGCCGTAGGATTGGGCGAAGCTTCCCTTTTCGGAACTTGAAATCCACCGGGTTCAGACCCGCAGCGCGTACTTCAACGAGGATATCTCCAGGCCCCGGCGGAGGCGCGGGGACATCCATCAGCCGCGAACCTTCAGGGCCGCCGTAATGGTCGAGAACGTACGCGCGCATGAGCCTCCCCGCTCATAGTTCGTGGGGCATCGCCATGTCGCCTCTCGGCTTGAATGGTCCCAGCCCCCACGACGAAGTTAGGTTCGACGTCGATGCGAGGCGGTTGGGAATCATGCTTTCGGCCTGCAGTGCATGAGCCCGGTGCGTCGGCACATCGCCACCACTTCGCCGTGCTGATTGGTCGCGGTGTGCTCGAACTCGACGATGCCCTGGGTCGGACGCGAACGGCTTAGGCGCGTGGAGAGGATCTTCGTATGCGCCTTCAGCGTGTCGCCGTGGAAGACCGGCTTCGGAAATTTCACATCGGTCATGCCGAGGTTGGCGATTGTCGTGCCGAACGTCGTGTCGTAGACGCTCATGCCGATCATGATGCCGAGCGTGTAGAGACTGTTGAAGAGCCGCTGACCGAATTCGGTCTTTTCCGAGAAATGCGCGTCGAGGTGGAGCGGCTGCGGGTTCATGGTGAGGAGGCTGAACATCGTATTGTCCATCTCGGTGACAGTTCGGCTGAACGCATGATGAAATTCCTGGCCGACATAAAACTCCTCGAAGTACAGACCGGGCATAGACGCTTCCTTTCCCTACTCACGTTCATTCGGCAGCGGCAGCGGTCGAAATCGTGGGCCTAGCCCGCGGAGATTCCGCCGTTCACGCTTAGGACCTGCCCCGTCATGCGCGATGCCTCCGGGCTGACGAGAAACGCGATCGCCGCGGCGACGTCGTCAGGCTCGGGGATACCGAGATGAGCCGCCCGGGTCGCCTTTTCGAACAGCTTCGCCGAAAAGCCCCCCGCGGTTACCCGCGAGAAAGTCCTGGTGTCACGAACGAGCGAAGGCGTGACGACGTTGACCCGGATGCGCCGGCGCTTGGCCTCCATCGCCAAGGTGCGCGAGAACATCGCGATGCCAGCCATGGCGGCGCCGACCACCGCCTCGCCCGGGGTCGGGACCTTCGCCGCGTCGGAGGCCACGTTCACAATCGCCGCGCCATCGTCCATTCGCGGCAGGGCGACGGAGCAGCAAAACATCGTCGACAGCAGCCAATGACGCACGATCGCTTCGATTTCATCGAGCGAGGTCTCGTGAAAAAGCATCGGGACAAAGTCGCCGCCGGCGGCGTTCACGAGGACGTCGATTGGGCCGTCCAAAAATTCACAGGCGCGCGCCACCAACCCCGAGACTCCGCCCTTGTCGGAGACGTCCGCCGCGATGAAGGCGACCGCCGCGTCCGGCGCAAGCTGGCGCAAGCTCTCGCAAGCCGCCTTGCCGCGCGTCGCGTCGCGGCCGTTGAGGACAATGCGCGCGCCGGGATCGCGGGCAAGCCGGGCAGCGGTCGCAAACCCCGTCCCTGATGTCCCGCCCGTAATGAGGATTCGCCGGGCGGAGGCCGATGGGCGCATCATGCGGCGGCCTCCGGTTCGATCAACACGAGGCGCTTGCCCGCCGGCACCGTCTCGCCGGGAACGCAATAAACCTCGGCGACGGCGCCCGCGACTTCAGCCTGCAGCGAGGTGAACAGCTTCATCGATTCCAGGACGACCACCACCTGGCCGACCTCGACAAGGTCCCCCACGGCCACATTCACTTCCGCGACCACGCCGGGCATTGAGGCGAGAACCGCGCCGGACCCGACGCCGCCCCCGGTCGCCCCGGCGACGATGGCGACCTCCGCCTCGATGCCCACATCATAGACAACGCCGCCGAGCGTCAGACGCACCCGGCCTTCGGCGCGCTCGAATATGCCACGCAGAACGTGGCCGTCCGTTTCGACTTCGACCGCCTGCCCGTCGGACCGGACCTTGATGGGGACTTCGCCCTCTTCATCGTACACGCGGCGCGCGCCCTCGGCTGGAGCCTGGACGGTCAAGTGAAACGTCTCGCCGTTCTCGTTCCCGGCAAGCCGCGTCGCCGACACGCCCCCGGCGGGGCCGAGAATGCGAAAGCCAGACAGCCTCGTCCATGCGGAGTCAGCCCCAGGGCCGGACAACGGATCGACCAGGAACAGCAACGCCGCAGCGGCCCGTGCAAGCCGAACATACGGGCGGGTCGGCGCCCAACCGTCCGGGAACGCGTCTTCAATGAAGCGCGTGGTCGCTCGTCCGTCGGCGAAGATCGGGCTCTCGAGCGCGTCGACGAGAAACGGAATGGTTGTCGCGGGACCGAATATCGCAAACTCGCGAAGACCGGCGGCAAGCTTGGCCCGCGCGATCTCGCGCGTCTCGCCCGCGCCGATCGCCTTTGCGAGCAAGGAATCGTAGAACAACGTCACTTCCGAACCGGCTGCGACCCCGCTGTCGACGCGGATCGTCGAAGGTTCGCGGTATCCGACGATGCGGCCGGCATCCGGGCGAAAGCCCTGGTCGGCCCGTTCCGCGGTGATCCGCGCTTCGATGGCATGGCCGCTTTCGCGTATGCCGTCTTGCAGGACCGGGAGGCGTTCGCCGGACGCGATCCGAATCTGCCAGTCGACGAGGTCGAACCCGGTAATCGCTTCCGTGACGGGATGCTCGACCTGAAGGCGCGTGTTCATCTCCAAAAACCAGGGGTCGCTCTGCCCCTCCTCGAGGATGAATTCGACCGTGCCAAGATTATCGTATTTGATGGCGCGCGCCAGAGCGACGGCGCGATCGAGCAGTTTGGCGCGGACCTTGCGGTCGAGGTTCGGCGCCGGCGCCTCCTCGATGACTTTTTGATTGTTGCGCTGGACCGAGCAATCCCGTTCGAACAGGTGGACGACGTCGCCATGCTTGTCGCCCGCGACTTGCACTTCCAGATGTCTCGGCCGCAGCACGAGCTTTTCAATCAGCAATGACGGTTCGCCGAAGGCCGCCTCCGCTTCCCGGCGCGCCAGATCGAGCGCGGCGGCGAGTTCGGATGGCGCGAAAACCCGTCGCATCCCCTTGCCGCCGCCGCCCGCCGAGGCCTTGACCATCAGGGGAAAGCCGATGCGCTTCGCCTCCTCCGTCAGACGCGTCGTCGACTGGTCGTCGCCGAGATAGCCGGGCACGCTCGCCACGCCGGCGCGAGCGGCGATCAGCTTGGAGCCGATCTTCGGGCCCATGGCCGCGATGCACTCGGCCGACGGACCCACGAAGACTCGGCCCGCTTCTAGGCAGAGACGCGGCAGGTCGGGCTTCTCCGAGAGAAAGCCATAGCCAGGATGGATCGCTTGGGCGCCCGTGCGAGCGGCCGCGTCCATGATGGCGTCCGGCCGCAGATAGCTTTCCCGCGCCGGCGCAGGGCCGATCCGCACGGCCTCGTCGGCGAACGCCACGTGAAGCGCGTCGCGATCGGCGTCGGAGTAGACCGCGACCGTGCGGATGCCGAGCCGACGGCAGGTGCGCATGATGCGCACGGCGATTTCGCCGCGATTGGCGACGAGCAGAGATCCGATCATCGCATTACATCCTGTAGACGGGCCGGTGCTCGGGCAGGTCGATCTCGCGCGACGCCAAAGCGAGGCACAAGCCGATTACGTCGCGGGTCTGCCAAGGCTCGATGATCCCGTCATCCCAGAGTCGCGCGGTCGCATAGTACGGCGTGCTCTGCTCCTCGAACTGGGCGCGGGTCTCGCGATCGATCCGGGCGATCTCCGCCTCGTTCGCGGCTTCGCGCGTCACACTGGCGCGGCGCAGGTCGGTGACGACGGTCGACGCGATGTCGGCGCTCATCGTGGCGATGCGGGCGTTTGGCCAGGCGAAGAGAAAGCGAGGCTGAAACCCGCGCCCGCACATGCCGTAGTTGCCGGCCCCGTAAGAGCCGCCGATGATCACGGTGTAACGCGGCACGCGCGCATTGGAGACGGCGTAGACGAGCTTGGCGGAATGCTTGGCGATGCCGCCGCGCTCCGCGTCCGTGCCGACCATGAAGCCGGTGATGTTCTGCAGGAACAGGATCGGGGTGCGGCGCTGGTCGCACAATTCGATGAAGTGCGCGCCCTTGACGGCGGACTCAGAGAACAGAACGCCGTTGTTGGCGAGGATGCCGACCGGCTCGCCGTGGATCCAGGCGAAGCCGCAGACGAGCGTCGAGCCGTAGGCCGGCTTGAACTCCTGGAACTCGCTGCCGTCGACGACGCGGGCGATCACCTCGCGCACGTCGTAGGGTTGCTTGAGGTCGGCGCCGACGACGCCGCTGAGCTCCTTGGGATCATGGATGGGCTCGCGCGGCGCGCGCGTCGTCGTCCGCCGCTGTTCGCGCCAGTCCAGGGTCGCCACGATATCTCGCACCTTGCCGATCGCCTCCAGCTCGGTTCCCGCGAGATAATCCGAGACGCCCGACACTGTCGAATGCATCTCCGCGCCGCCTAACGTCTCGCCGTCGACGATCTCGTTGATAGCCGCCTTCACGATCGGCGGGCCGCCGAGATGGATGCGCCCGGCGCCGCGCACCATCACGACCTCGTCGGACAGCGCCGGGATATAGGCGCCGCCGGCGGTGCAGCCGCCGAACACGGCGGAGATCTGAGGGAGCCCCGCGGCGGACATCCTGCACTGCTGGTAGAACGTGCCGCCGAAATGGTCGCGGTCGGGAAAGACGCGGTCCTGCTCCGGCAGATAGGCGCCGCCGCAGTCGACGAGGTAGACGCACGGCAGGCGATTCTCGAAGGCGATTTCCTGGGCGCGCAGATGCTTCTTGACGGTTTCGTGGAAGAACGAGCCGCCCTTCACGGTGGCGTCGTTGGCGATGATCGCGCACGGAACGCCCGCGACCATGCCGATCCCGGTGACCACGCCGGCGCAGGGCGCCTCGTTGCCGTACAGGTCCCATGCCGCGAGCGGAGACAGTTCGAGAAACGGGGATAGCGGGTCGAGAAGATGATCGATGCGCTCGCGAACGGGAATTTTGCCCCGTTCGCGATGTCGCCGCTGCAGCTTCTCGCCGCCGCCCCTGAGGATCTGACGGTGCCGCTCGCGCAGCGTCTCGACGAGGCCCGCATAAGCGTAGCGATTCCGGTCGAATTCCGGACCGCTCCGCACCTTGCTCTCCAAAACTGGCATCATGCCCCCGTTTCCTGCGTCCAACCCGGCTGCTGCATCACTTCACCAAAGGGCAGTGACCCTCATTCAGCGGACGGGCCGCTTCCTGCGCCGCCGGAGGCCTGCGCCGCGACTGCGCCGAGCGATAGATAGGCGGCGCAAAGCGCCCCAATGACAAAAGTTTTCCTCATAATTTTCCTCTCGCGCCGCTTCTGGTTTTCTCGGGCGACGGCTTGCGGTCGCGTCGTCCATGCGCTAACCTAACAAGCGTTAGGGAGAGAGACAAGGAAAATCGCATGACATCGCCACAGCGGACCTACGAGGAGATTTACGCGAGCTTCCGCTGGCGCATTCCAGAGCGGTTCAACATCGCCGAGGCGGCATGCGACCGGCACGTCGGCTCGGGCAAGACGGCCATCATTTCCGAGACCGGCGCCGGAGCGTCGGAAATGACGTTCGAGCATCTTCAGGACCGGTCACGCCGGCTCGCCAATGCGCTCTTGGCGCATGGAATCGCCACGGGGGACAGGATCGGCATCCTGCTGCCGCAATGCCCGGAGACGGTTATCGCCCACTTGGCGGCCTATCGGCTGGGCGCGATCGCACTCCCCCTGTTCACTCTGTTCGGGCCTGAGGCAATCGAATATCGGCTCAACGACAGCGGCGCGAAGGCCGTCGTCTCCAATGCAGCCGGCGTCGAGAAGGTGCTCGGCGTTACGGACAAGCTGAACGCGCCGCCCCTTCTGATCTCGATCGACGAGCGGCGCAATGGCGCCGTGCTGGACTGGACGACGCTCCTCGAGCAGGCCTCGGCAGACCACGCGATGGTCCAAACCAACGCCGAAGATCCCGCCATCATCGTCTACACCTCGGGGACGACAGGAAATCCGAAGGGCGTGCTCTATGCGCACAGAGTGCTGTTGGGTCACCTGCCCGGCGTCGAACTGCCGCACGAGTTCTTCCCCCAACCCGGCGACCGCATGTGGACGCCGGCGGATTGGGCGTGGGCCGGCGGGCTCATGGACGCGCTGCTGCCCTCACTGTTCCACGGCGTCCCGGTGGTCGCCAAGCGGCTCGCGAAATTTGATCCGGAGGAAGCCTTCTCCCTTCTCGCGCGCCATCGTGTGCGAAATTCCTTCATGCCCCCGACGGCGCTCAAGATGATGCGACAAGTCCCGCGTCCGAGCAGCCGCTTTGGCTATTCGATGCGCAGCATCGCCAGCGGCGGAGAACGGCTCGGCGAAGAGATGCTCGATTGGGGACGCGAAGCTTTCGGCCTGACGATGAACGAGTTCTACGGCCAAACCGAAGCGAACCTGACGGTCGGCAACTGCGCGTCGATCATGGCCTTAAAGCACGGTTCCATGGGACGAGCGATGCCGGGCCACGTGGTCGACATCGTCGACGACGACGGAAACATCGCGCCCCCGGGGACGACCGGCGCCATCGCGGTAAAGGCGCCGGATCCGGTCTTCTTCCTGCGCTACTGGAACAAGCCGGAGGCCACGCAGGAGAAGTTCCTGAACGGCTGGCTGCTCACCGGCGATACGGGCGTCCGCGATGAGGACGGCTATTTCTGGTTCCACGGCCGCAATGACGACGTGATCATCTCCGGTGGCTACCGCATCGGCCCCACCGAGATCGAGGAGTGCCTGATGGCCCATCCCGCGGTCGCGCTCGTCGCGGTCGTCGGCGTGCCGGACCCTGTGCGCGGCGAGATCGTCAAAGCGTTCATCGTTCCGCGCGAGGGCGTGGCGGTCGACGACGATGTCCGCGCCGACGTACAGACATTCGTCAAGGCGCGTCTCTCCGCGCACGAATATCCCCGGCAGATCGAGTTCCGCAAGAGCCTGCCCTTGACCATCACCGGCAAGATTCGCAGAAAGGATCTGCGAGAGGAGGTGAAATCGTGAGCTATCGCACCCTGACGCTGAGCTGGCCAGCGGCTCGCGTCGCACGGATTCGCTTGACCCGCGAAAGCGAGATGAACACGCTGTCGCTCGAGTTGCTCGAAGACCTGAGCCGCGTCGAGAAGCGGGCGCCGGTCTTCGAACCCCGGGAACAATCGTAATGGGCCGCGTCTTCGCAGAATTCGAGATCGGCCAGCGATTCGTGACGCCCGGAAGGACGATCACGGAGGCCGATATCGGCGCCTTCGCCGGGCTCACCGGCGATTACAACCCGGTTCACACCGACGAGGAATTCGCTGGCGCGACGGATTTCGGCGGCCGCATCGCGCACGGCCCAATGGGCATCGGCATGGCGTTCGGTCTCGCGTCCCGCCTCGACTTGGTCGACGGCACCGTCGTCGCGCTTCTCGGAGTGAATTGGGACTTTCGGGCGCCGATGCGCGCCGGCGACACAATCCACGCCGTGATCGACGTCGTCGACGCGCGCGCCGTGAAGAATCCCGACCATGGCCTTGTCGAACTGTCGATCACGCTCGTCAATCAGCATGAGACGATCGTGCAGACCGGCTCCGCCCGCTTGCTCATGCGTCGCTCGCGCCCCACGGGGGCGTCGTGGGGCCTGATCTCCACCGCAGCCAGCGCAACGACGTGAGCCCATGAAGGATGAGCGCGCCACCGCAGCCTCTTCCAAGCGCCAGAGCCCGGAATCTCCGTCGGAGTTGCTCGGCGCGCGCCGGCAGATTCTGAACGCGACGGCGCTCCTTCTCAGACACAAAGGCTACGAGGCGACGACGACGCGTGCGATCGCGTCGGCCGTCGGCATCAAAGCCGGCAGTATCTATCATCACTTTCCCTCAAAGGACGCGATCGTCGGTGAGGTCGTCAACGAGGGGGTCCGTGTTGTGCATGACGCCGTCGTGGCGGCTCTTGCAGCGCTGTCGGCCGATGCGACGCCGCGCCAGCGACTGGAGACGGCGATCAAGGCGCACCTGCTCGCCTCGCTGGAGCACAGCAATTACACTTCGGCAAGCATTCGCACCTTTGCCTTTCTTCCCGACGCGGTGCGGCGCGAATGCCGCGCGGAGCGAAGACGCTATGAAGACCTGTGGCGCGATCTGGTGGCGGAACTCTACGAGGCCGGCCTTATCGAACCGAGCATATCGCCGGACTCCGTCCGCCTTCTGCTGCTCGGCGCATTGAACTGGGCCGGGGAATGGTATCGCACGGGTCGCATGGACCTCGATGACATTTCGCGGGATTTCGCGGGCTGCGTCCTGAGCTCGAAGTAGGCGGGAAGATCCGGCGTGCTTCGGCGGACATTGTCGGAGCAATCGCAACGCGATGACCTTTGGCGCAGCGAGGCGGGGCCGGTGGCGATCAGACCACATCTGCGCGCTCATGGCAGGCGATCGCTTCGTCCAAGTCTCGGCCCGGAAACCGGGCTCCCATGCGGCCGATCTGATAATCCTCGACCCGCTCACGTGTGATCAAAATGGCGCGGTTCGCTCCCTCGCTTTGTGCTAAACCGAACTCGCTGGTCGAGGGACGCGCCATGAGCGAGACCCGGAAAATAGCGGCGATCCTGGTTGCCGATGTCGTTGGCTACAGCAGGCTCGCCGGCGCCGACGAGGATCGAACGCTGTCGCGGCTGCGGGGGCTGAGGAGCGATCTGGTCGATCCAGCCATCGTCGCGCATCATGGGCGCGTCGTGAAGCGCACTGGCGACGGATTGCTCGTCGAGTTCCGCAGCGTCGTTGAGGCCGTCCGTTGCGCGATCGAAGTGCAGAGCGGCATGATCGAGCGAAACGCCGGACTGCCGCCCGAACGCCGCATCGAGTTTAGGGTGGGCATTCATCTGGGAGACGTGGTCGAGGAGAGCGATGGCGACTTGATGGGCGACGGCGTCAACATTGCCGCACGTCTCGAAGGCATCGCCGATCCTGGGGCGATCTGTCTTTCCGAGGACGCATATCGCCAAGTGAGAGCGAGGCTCGACCTAGCGGTGAACGATCTCGGCCCGAAGCAACTCAAGAACATCGTCGAGCCGGTCCGGGTCTTCTCGTTGCAAGTCGGCGTCCGCGCCCCGCCCAAGGCCGGATCGCCAGTCGAGTCCGCTACGCTTAAAAAGCCCCCGGCGCGGCCTCTGCTGTCCGACAAGCCGTCGATCGCGGTGCTTGCGTTCGATAACATGAGCGGTGACGCCGAACAGGAGTACTTCTCGGACGGCATCAGCGAGGACGTCATTACCGACCTCTCGAGGCTGTCCGAGTTGCACGTGATCGCTCGCAACTCGTCGTTCGTCTATAAGCGGGCGGCCGTTTCGGTGCCCGAGGTCGCCAAGGCGCTTGGCGTCCGATATGTGCTCGAGGGCAGCGTGCGCAAGGCGGGCAACCGGGTTCGAGTCACCGCGCAATTGATCAATTCGATGAGCGGTGGTCATGTTTGGGCCGGCCGGTTCGACCGCGACCTCACCGACACTTTCGCGGTTCAGGACGAGCTCACGCGAGAGATCGTGGCCGCGCTCGAGCTGAAACTGACGCGCGGCGAGCGGGGCCGCTTAGCCCGGGCGCGCGCGGTCAACTTCGAGGCCTACGAATACTTGTTGCGTAGCCGCGAGCAAGCGTTGGCGCTCTCGAGAGCGGGCAATATTGCAGCGCGCGACCTTGCAGGAGCCGCCATTTCCATCGATTCGGGATATGCGGCGGCCTACGCCCTCATCGCCTTCACCCATCTGAACGACTACGCCAACGGCTTTACCAGCGATCCCGAGCAGTCGCTGCGGATTGGCCTCGAGCTCGCGCAGCAGGTGGTGGCGATGGACGAGGACGAGCCCACCGGTCACTTCGCGCTGGGCATAGCCTACGCGTGGAGCCGGGATCTCGACCGCGCGCGGGCGGAGGCGCGGCGGGGCCTCGCCCTTTCCCCCAACTCTGTCGAGCTCCTGATCCTGATGGCCAATGTTCAGATATTCTCTGGCGATCCAGCCGGCGCTCTTTTGACGCTTGACGCTTCCATGCGCCTCGATCCGCACTACCCCGACATCGCGCTGCAATTCCTGGCCGAGGCGCACTTTTCTCTTGGCGAATATGCGCAGGCGGTCGCCGCGATCGAGCAACGGCTCGCGCGAAATCCTCAATCGGAGACGGCATATGCCCTGCTCGCGTCGTGCTACGGTCACCTCGGCCGACCGGACGACTGTCAGCGGGCCTGGGAGCACGCGCTGAGGATAAATCCCGAATTGTCTATCGAGCGCCGCCGCCGCGTCCAACCGTTCCGGAGCCCAGAGGATTTTGAACGTCGCGTAGAAGGACTACGCAAGGGGGGACTGACGGTCTGAAGTATGCGGGTGTTACGCCGCCGCCGCGAATATTCTCGCGAACCCTTCGATGAGTTGGTCATCGGAATAAGCCAGCGGGTCCTCCAAGCGTTCGACCATTCCCTTCATCGTCAACACCCCGATAGCCGCGAGGTAGGCTAGAAACGACAGCAGACGAGGTTCGACTTGCGCGCTGCCGGCCCGCTTTCCTTTATCCGCCCTAAGTTTCTTCGCCGCGCCGGCGAAAAGAAGATCGTTGAGCGGCCGGATTCGCGCAAATTGTTGCTCGTCCCAGTGGACAGCGCCAGGACCAGCCACTTGGCCATGGAGGAAGGTGACGCGGAAATCATCGAGGCGCGGCGCAAACGCGTGCACCGTCTCGCGAACGATGGCGCCAAGCGCCTCGGCCCCGTCATTTGTCTTCTCGACGGCGTCGTGGACCGCCAGCGCCTGCGTCTCCAAGGCCCCAAAAACAAGTTCGAACAGAAGCGCGTCCTTCGAGGGAAAATAGTAGTAGAGCGCCGTCTTCGACACCCCGACCTCCTTGGCGACCGCATCGAGAGTTGTCGCGGCAACTCCGCCCCTAAACAATACGCGTCGCGCCGCGTCGAGGATCTCCGCGCGCGATCGATCGCGACGCCGCTCGCGGCGCGCGAGCCGGGCGTCGGCCTCAGCGTTCGCAGTGTTGGGGGGACGGGGCTTTGTGCGGGCCATGAAGTTTTTCGAGGAGGAAGAGCCTACTTATTTCTACCATAGGAAAATAAATTGTCCATGGGTTGACATTTTCTACCGTAGGTAAATAAAATGGGTCGCGGTTTGGGAATGCAACCTCGGCGCCGCGTGAATGCCTCTGGCGCACGGATCGGCGCGCCGGCATGAATGTGATCGTGCGAGCCAATGCCCCTCTCCCGCTGACGCCCGGGGTTAGCCATGGACAAGCTAAGTCTGCAAAATCCGGTGTTCGCCACCTATGTCGTCGCGGCGACGCTCATGATCCTCAAAGGCGTGAGCATGTCCTGGCTGACCGTTGTCCGGATGATGCAAGAAAACGGCGGCTTTCGTTCGCCGGAGGATCTCAAGAAGACGGCCCTCAACCCCGCGCCCAATCCGAAGCAAATCGAGCCCAACGAACGGGTCGAGCGAATTCGACGGATCCAGATGAACGACCTGGAGAGCCTGCCGTTCTTTCTTGCCGCGGGCTTTCTCTACGTGCTGACCGATCCGTCGCTTCCGCTCGCACGTTGGCTTCTCTATGGATATGTGGCGTCGCGGCTTCTGCACTTTGCCGCGTATTTCACAGCCCGGACGCACGACACGCGCGCCACGTTATGGACCGTGGGCTCGGTCATCCTCATCTTCATGACTTGCCGTACGTTGCTCGCCGCGCTCGGCTACTGATGAAGGGGCAAGAGCGAATAATCCCGTGCCTGGTCCCTTCGGCCCGGATGAGAAGCCGTCGGTGCTCGTCTTCACCATCGTTCCCGGCGATATTTACGCGTCGACGCCGAAGCCGCCACCGCCGAAGTGACAAGGCCGAAGCCCGATTTTCGCCGCATTGCCAGCCAACCTCTGGCGCCCACAAAGAGAGTGGCGAACCATGCTTTTCACGCGAAATCTATTGTTTGTCGGTCTTGCCTGCGCTGCCGTGTCGGCGCGGTGCGCTTTGGCGGCTGAGTCGTATTGGCCGAGCGACTCCTCGTCCCCCACACAGGCGCAGGATTACTTGCCGCCGGATGCCGATCCCTATTATTCGACGCCAGGAGGTTTCGATCGCGACGTCGACATGAAGCTCTCGACCCGCAGGATCGTCAAAGATTCCACGGGAGAAGCCGCGGGGACGGTCACCGTAGACACGAAGGCGCGCAAGCTCTTTTTATCGCTCGGCGACGGAAGCGCGATTGAATATCGCATCGCCGTCGGCCGCCAGGGTTTTGCGTGGAAGGGCGTCGCCCAGATCGGCCGCAAGGCGTTCTGGCCGGGCTGGACGCCGCCGCCGGAGATGTTGGCTCGCCAGCCCGACCTGCCGGAGCACGCCGACGGCGGTTTGGAGAACCCGCTCGGCGCGCGCGCCCTTTACCTCTTTCAGGACAAGAAGGACACGTTGTTCCGCATCCATGGCACCAACGACCCCAAAAGCATCGGCAAAGCTGTTTCGTCCGGATGCATCCGCATGCTCAACGCCGATGTGATCGACCTGTTCCAGCGGGTCGAAAAGGGAACTCCGGTGGTCGTGCTTTGATGGCGGCAGGCGTCATGTCAATCTCGAGGCGGTGGGCGCAATCTGCGCCTCCCGCGCCTCGGCGCCAGAGCGCCGCGAGCAGCGGCACGATCAAGATTGAGTCCGACGCCGACCGCGGCGAAAGCGCGCCGACCTCATTGACCTGCGCGATGGCGACGAGGCCGGCGAGCGAGTGACACAAGCGAAACGCGTCACACGTGTTCGAGGCCTTGCGCGAGATCCGAGATCAAGTCCTCTACATTCTCGATGCCAATCGACACGCGTATCAACGCATCCGTCAGCCCGATCTCCTCGCGCAATTCGCGCGCGACGCCCGAATGCGTCATCGACGCCGGGTGCGAGATCAGGGTTTCAGTGCCGCCCAAGCTGACGGCCAGCTTCATGATCTGGAGATTGTCGAGCAGCGCGAAGGCTTGCTTCTCGCCACCTTTGACGTCGAAGGCGAAGGTCGAGCCCGGCGCCGTACATTGCCGGTCGAACACGGTCTTGCGCGGATCCCCGTCCGGGAGGAAGCCGAGATAGTGCACCCTGGCGATCTTGGGATGACCCGCCAGATACTCAGCGACAAGGCGGGCGTTATCGTTCGAGCGCGTCATGCGGATTTCGAGCGTTTCGAGTGAACGCATCAACATCCAGCAGGAATTCGGATCGAGCTGCGTGCCGATGAAGCTACGCCAAATCAACACCTGTTTGACGAGGCTCAACTCCCCGCTGATGCTGCCGCCGACGAGATCGCTGTGACCGCCGACGTATTTGGTCAGCGAACACAGCGTGATATCGGCGCCGCATTTCAGCGGCGTCTGGAACATCGGACCGAGCATCGTGTTGTCGACCACGACCGGCGGTCGATATCCCTGCATCTTCTCGATCTCGTCGGCGATCGCCGCGCAGGCGGCGAGGTCGACAAGCCCATTGGTCGGATTGGCCGGAGTTTCGACCAGGATAAGCCCCACCCTGCCCTTAGTGCGCGCCGCTTCCGCCGTCTTGCGCATATCGGCGATATCGATGCCGTCGGGAAAGCCGAAGGCCGTGATGCCGAAGGCGCCCATCTGGTTCTTGAGCAGCGTTTCAGTGCCGCCATAGAGGGGCCGGCTGTGCAGGACGGAATCGCCCGGCCGGAGAAAGGCGAAGAGCGTCGTAGAAATCGCCGCCATGCCGCTGGCGAAGACGGCGGAACGCTCTGCTTGATCCCAGATCGCCAGCCGATCCTCTAGGATTTCGAGGTTGGGGTTGTTGAAGCGCGAATAGACCAGGCCCGATTTCTCCCCCGGTCGCGGCTGACGGCGACCGGAGGTGAGGTCGAAGAAATCCTTGCCCTGCTGGGCATTCTCGAAAACGAACGTCGAGGTGAGGAAGATGGGCGGTTTGAGCGCGCCTTCCGAAAGGCCCGGCGCGTAGCCGTAGCCCATCATCAGCGTCTCGGGATGCAGCCGGCGATTGGCGATGCGGTCCTTGTGATAGCTGTCCTCCACCAAGACAACCTCCTCATCGAGCCTTTGGCCTGCGATGGCCGATTGCTGCGATATAGACCTTCTGCAGGGGCAAAATCATGATCTCGCTGCCGCGAGAAGGCTGCTTCATGCGCGCGTCACCGTCGCAACGGCGCCTCGGATGGGGTCGTCCCCCCGGAACGACGGGGGCCGATCAAGGGTTTGTCGCCGGCGCCGACGCCGAAGCTCTGGAGCCAAATAAAGTCTCGGCGGAAAGAATCGGCGGGAAAGAATTTGACAAGTCGCTTTGACGCGAGCCCGGATGCGAGTGCCGAACGCGCCATGCCCTGGAGGCTTGCTTGAGCGCCAACATGAGTTCCTCCGCCGCCCCAACGCAACCCGCTCCGTCGCGATGGGGCGCCTTCGGCTACTTAGCGTTCACGGTCATATGGACCGCGAGCGTGGTGTCGAATGTCGGCACCGCCATGTTCGATACGGCGTCCGGTTGGTTGATAACGAGCCTTGACGCCAATCCGGTCACTGTATCGTTGGTTCAAGTGGCAGTCACCCTCCCGTTGTTTCTGTTTACGTTGCCAGCCGGCGCTTTGGCTGACGTCATCGAGTTCGCGGCGGCTACTATTAATGGTGGAAGTCGCCATTTCGGCGGTCTCGGCGATTTTCGCGGGCCTGGTTTCCCTGGATCTCGCCACGCCATCACTCTTGTTAGCGACGACCTTCTTGCTGGGCGTTGGC
Organism: uncultured Alphaproteobacteria bacterium; assembly: GCA_963813195.1. Taxonomy (GTDB): domain Bacteria; phylum Pseudomonadota; class Alphaproteobacteria; order Rhizobiales; family Beijerinckiaceae; genus Roseiarcus. The sequence continues at coordinate 253,585 of CAWEYC010000015.1, forward strand.
GGAGCGCTCACGTCGCCCGCCTGGGGGTCGACGATCCCGCTTCTCGTAGCCAAGCAGGATCTCGACAGCGCAACTGCCGCCAATAGCGTCGGCTTCAATCTCGGGCGCGCCTTGGGGCCGGCCCTCGGCGGCATTGTCATCGCCGCGTTTGGAATCGCCACGCCCTTCTGGATCTTTGCGGCGAGCAATTTCGGCATTGTCGCGGCCTTGTTGTGGTGGCGAACACCGCGAAAAAGTGCGGAGAGCTTGCCTGCAGAGCGTCTGATCAGCGCTATTCGCACAGGTCTTCGCCATGCGGAAAACAATCAATATTTGCGCTCGACATTGATCCGCGTCCTTGCATTCTTTCCTTTTGCCAGCGCCTATTTGGCTCTTCTCCCTCTCGTAGCGCGCCACCAGATGGTCCAGGGGCCGCAACTGTACGGTATTCTTCTGGGCGCAATCGGAATTGGCGCCGTCGGGGGATCGCTGGCGCTAAGATGGCTCAAAGACGAGCTCGGACCTGACCGTCTCGTTGCATCGGCGACTATCGGTACGGCGTTCGCACTCGTCCTATTTGGCCTCGCGCGCGCGCCAGTCACAGCCGTCTGCGGATGCCTCCTTGCCGGCGCGTCATGGACTGTTGTCCTGACGAAGCTCTATGTCTCGGCCCAGGTCGCATTGCCGGATTGGGCGCGCGGTCGAGGTCTCGCGATATTCCTGACCTTTATCTTCGGAGCGACGACTGTCGGCAGCGCGGTCTGGGGAAAACTCTCCGCCATGGAGGGGCTGCCGATCGCATATTTCGTAGCGGCAGCCGGCGTCGTCCTGGGCATTCCCATGACTTGGCGATGGAAGCTTCAAACGGGCGTCGGGATTGATCTCTCGCCTGCCTTGCACTGGCGCGCCCCCGCGGTCGCGCGGAAAGTCGAGAATAACCAGGGACCAGTCCTGGCAATTGCGGACTACTGCGTCGATGCCAAAAACCGCGCAGAATTCTTGGGCGCTATTGACGAACTTGGACACGCGCGAAGACGCGACGGCGCATATGCGTGGGGTGTTTACGAAGACGTTAGCGACAGCGGACGATTCGTCGAGACATTCATGATTGAATCATGGCTTGAGCTTATGCATCAGCGCGAACGGGTAACCAACGCCGATCAGATGCTTGAGGACCAGATTCGCCATCTTCTCACGGAGGCGCCGCGCACCACGTTTCTTGTCTCCTCCGAGCGCCCTCATCGAACTTGGAGAAAGCGCCCGGGAGACCGGAGCCTTCATCGGGTGGATCAACGACAGGGCTAATATATGAGTTGGGCCGTCAAGAAGGGGATGCGCATTCCCTGAGCAAGGGGAGGCGCAGCGCGCCAAGAAGGCCGGCGATCTGGCCCCCGACTTCTCGCTGAAGAATCCCGAGGGGGAACGTCGTCAACTCGATCGACTTGCTAAAGCGCGGCCCGCTGGTCCTTCGGCCGCCTCAGGCCCGCCTGCCGGCGTGCGCAGAAGCAGCATGAGGAGCAACATGCCGATGACGGCGAAGCCGATGATCATGAAGCCGTCGATGTAGGCCAGCACATTGGCCTGGTTTTGAACCGAATGGGCGAGGAGCGCGGTCGCACGCGCATCGGCATCGGGTGCGCCGACCGAGCGCCCGGCCACCGCCCGGGCGTAGCCCTGCAGCCGGTCGCCGGTGATGAGCGAGCCCGTCGCGACGTGGAGCCCGATGAGATTCGAGTGCACCTGCTCGCGCACTCTTATGATGGTTTGGACGAAGCCCGTGCCGATTTCCGCCCCGAACAGGCGCCCGGTCTGCAGCACGGCGCCAAAGGTGAGGACCTGACTCGGATCCAGGTGCTGCAAGGCGAGCCAAACCAATGACGTCAGCCCGATCGACTGCCCGAACGCCTGGACGATCTGCGAGGGCAAAAAGTCGTCGCCGATCCACTGGTCGGTGAGCTGAGTCGCCATGAAGCAGGCGACGCCGATGAGGGTGAAACCCACGGCGGTCAGGAAGCGGGCGTCGATGAAGCGAAGCAACCTGGCCGTGAGCGGCGCCAGCACGAATTGCGGCAGCGCAATCCACACCAGCACCCCGCCGACTTCCATCGCCCGGTAACCTTGGACCGTCGTCAGGTATTGCGGGATGATGTACGACGTGGACAGAATGGAGAAGCGGAAGAAGGCGATGCACAGAAACAAGAGAGGGAAGTTGCCGCTCGCCGCGAAGCGCAGATCGACCCAGGGCCGGTGATGGGTGAGCTCCTGCACGGCGAAGGCGGCGAGCAGGAGCCCCCCGCCGATGACCAGCCCAGTGATCAATCCGGAATTCAGCCAGTCCAGCCGGTTGCCCTGGTCCAGCGCGGCGTAGAGCAGGCTGAATCCCACGCCCGCATAGACAATCCCTGACCAGTCGGCGGTCTTGAGCAGCGCGCGGTTGATCGGCTGGCGCGGCATGCCGAAACGGACGCAGACCCACATCAGCGGCGCCAGCAAGGCCGTGTCCCAGAAGATCCACCGCCACGACCAGTTGTCGCTGAACCAACCCTCGATCGAGGCAGCGATATTGAGCGACAGTTCCAGGTTCAACACATACGCTGCGACGCCGTAGACCACCAGCCGCGGCGGCAGGTTCTGAGCCACGAAGCCGATAGTGAGCGGGATGAACGTGCCCGAGGCGAGGCCGCTGACCATCTGGAACGCCAGGACGAACCTCAGGTCGGGCGAGAACGGCAGGAGGAAGTTCGAGACTGCGAAGACGGCGCTGGAGATTAGCAGCACCCGGCGCGGGCCAAACACCATGCCGAGCCAGACCGAGACCGGCCCGACCAGCATTTGGCCGACCGTAAAGGCGGTGGGGATCCACGCGCCCTCGTCGAATCCGGCATGAACCGCGCCGCGGACGTCGGCGAGGCCGAAGTTCGTGATGCGGCTGTCGAGCGTCGAGATGACCGCACCGAGGAGCACGGCGAGGATGCCGATGAAGGGGCGGGTCGCGATGACCGGGCGATGTTGCGCCGCCCGATCGGCCGGGGAGCAGAGGGTATCGCCGACCGCGCGAAGGGTGATGTTTGGGGCAGTCGCCTCGGCGCTGATCGGCGAGGCGCTCACGGCGCCCCCTTCCCGGAGTCGGCGACGGCGCCGGGCGGGACGGAGCTTGTGTCGATGGTTGCGATCGCCGACATGCCCGGCCGCAAGAGGTCGCCGAGCCGCGGATCGGGTTCCAGCGTGATCTTGACCGGGATGCGCTGCACGACCTTGGTGAAGTTCCCGGTGGCGTTGTCGGGCGGCAACAAGGCGAATTGCGCGCCTGAAGCCGGCGACCAGCTGTCGACCCGGCCGTGCAAAACCACGCCCGGGAAGGCGTCAACCGTGACGCGCGCCGTCTGGCCGATCCGAACATGGGTCATCTGCGTTTCCTTGTAGTTGGCGACGACCCAGATCTCGGGAAGCGGCGCCAGCCAGATCACCTGCGTCCCGACGCTGAGGTACTGGCCGCGCTGGACCATTCGCTCGCCGACCATGCCGCCGACCGGGGCGACGATGCGGGTGTAACCGAGGTTGATCTTCGCGAGATCCCGCGCCGCCTCTCGCGCGCCGAGAGTCGCGCGGGCCTGGATGTCCTGGCTATCGAGCACCTTGAGCTGCTGGCGCTGTTGCTCGAGCTCCGCCCGATCGTGCGCGAGCGTGGCTTTGGCGCGCTTCTCATTGTCGTCCGCCTGCTCGACGAGCTGGCGCGTCCCGGCGAGGCCACCAGCAAGCAGCGTCTGCTGACGAACCGCCTCCAGACCGTAGCGCGTCACATCCGCCTCGGTCCCCTCGATCGTCGCCTCCGCCTCCTTGATCACTGCCGCCTGCAAGAGCCTCTGCTGGTCGATGGTCTGGATCGCCGCCTGGGCGTCGGCGACATTCGCCTCGGCCTGCTCCAGTTCGGCGCGGTAATCGTCGTCGTCGATTTGAACCAGCAGGTCGCCGGCTTTGACCTTCTGGAAGTCTCGCACGGGGATTTCGCGGACATACCCCGGAACCTTGGCCGCGAGCGGAGTCAGATCGGCGTGCAGGTAGGCGTCATCAGTGGTTTGCAGGACGGCCGACCCGACCCACCAGTCCCATTCGTTGGCGACGAATGCTATGAGGCCTCCGATCAGGACCAGGACGAACAGTCTGAAGGCGACGCCAACCCATCGGGAGGGTCGCGCCGGCGCAAACGGATGATGAGGCGCAGTCGTCGCGGCGTCGCCGGGTTCGGTGGCGGGGGGCCTCTCCAGTTCAGCGGGCCGGTCGTCCATGGCCCCGCGCCTCCGATGTTCAGAGCGCCAGGCCCCGATCTGAGCGTGGTGACGAACGAGGAGGCGTCGAATCCGCCGATGCGGATCCATCCCGAGGCGGAAATCGAATGACTCCCGCCACAACCTCGTTGGGACGTGAAAGCATCACCACGCGGCTTGTATCCACGGATACTGTATCAGCGCGACATCTCCGCCTCAAGGGTTAGGCTTTCAGTCCGCGGCGATCCCGCGTACCGCCGACAACTCTTCGACTTGCCCGTCGAAGCGCACGCTACTTCGCAGCGTCTGTGTAGGCCTTGAAACCATAGCGCTCGAAGATTTTGAGCGCTTCGGGCGAGTGGATGAAGTCCAGCCAGCGTCTCGCGGCTTCCGGATGGGGAGCGGCTTTCACCACTGCAGCCGCGTAGACGGCTGTCGTATTCTGGGCGGCGGGAATCTCCACCCCCTCAATCGGGTGTCCGGCCTGCTCCTGGAACATGACCTCCGACTGCCAGGTCACGCCGGCTTGCGCCTTGCCCTGCATGAGCCAGAGCGGCGTCTGCCGGTGATGGATGTGCGTCAGCTCAGTCGTGCCGTCGCTCACTTTCGTCTGATAGACAGTCGTCACGAGCGCTTCGCCGCCCGCTTTCGCGAGCGACGCCTTGATCTGCCGGGCGATGCCCTCGAACTGGGGATTGGGCATGGCCAGCTTGATATCGGAACGGCCGAGATCCGCCAGGTCCGTGACGTGCGCCGGGTTGCCCTTGGGCGTCATGATCGCCAGCACATTGGTGACATAGGGAACGGCGGGGCCGGAGAGCAGACCGGCGTCGATCTGCTTGTTCACCGCCGCGAGCCCTGCCAGATAGACGTCCGGCTTCACCGTCCAGGTCATGTTGCCGACCGTGACCGTGCCGCCAGCCTCGAGTTGGCGGATCAGCAGGCCCGGAGGTATCGTTTCCCAATAAAGATGGCCCTTGTACTCGGGATATTTGGCCTCGAACGCCGCGACCAGGGGAGCCATCGCGAAAAAATAATTGCCGCCGACATAGAGCGACAACTCAGGATTGGTCGGGTCGCCGTGAAAGTCGGCGAGATCGTCGGCTTCCGGAACGGTGAACTCGAAGCCACGAGGCTCGGCGTCGTTGTTTCGACCATCCTGCCAGGGCGGAAAGACGGAGGTCGCATCCTGGCGATGGATCGGGGCTGCCGGCGTCTGGGCAAGCGTCGGCGTCACAGAAATCAGCACAGCGGCTGAGATGAGCATCCCGAGCCTGACGAAAAGTGGAGTACGCATGGGCCTGTTCTCCCTTCCGCTCAGAGCTGCAACACGCTGTAGCCCTGATGCTCCAGCGTGGTGACCGTCGTGAGGGCGGACAGCGAGAGCGTGACGCTCTTGTCCACCCAATCATATTGGAACTCATGCTCGGCGACCGCCTGGCCGCAGACGGCGACGTCCACCCCGGCCTTTTTCAGTTCGGCGATCAGCGCAAGGTTCGGATTGGCGACGTCATAGTGGGTCCGATACTGCGCATCGTTCAGCACCAGCGGGGTCGCGGCGCCCGAGACGACCGCGACGAACTTCAGGTGGTCGAGCGGCACGCCGGCGGCCGCATAGAGATTGACCGTGCGCGCGACATGATCGAGCGCGGCATTCACCGAGGCCGGCGATTTCGAGGCCTGAGTGATCGAGAAGACGATCCGATAGGTCTGGTCCGCCTGGGGGCGATAGGCGGCATCAGGGAGATAATGGATCTTGCCATAGCCGTGCACGGTCGGCGTGGTCCAGAAGTCCGCTTGCGCACCCGCCGCATGGGCCGCTGACGAAAGGGCCGCGATCGCGATCACGGCAAGCAATTTGGGAATGACGCGCATAGTAAATCTCCATAGGGTTGATGGGATCGTGTCCCTGACTTCAGGTAGATCGCGGCGCGCGCCAAAACCAATTCATCTTGCTGGGCGTTTCAATCGTGATTTCTGCTTGAAGTGGCCGCTTCGACCTAGGTGGCGAGGTGGTTCGGCGCCGTGATGGAAGGCGAGATTGCGAACAACTTCTCGAGCCTGATGGCCGCCTCTATCGCTCGAGAGGAGCGGTGAAGGATTGGCCATCGACGTCCGTCAGCCGCAGATAAGTTGCGCCCTGCGGCGCCGCCGAAGCGGGAGGCGGCAAGGTAATCGTGGCGGCCGCGCCCATCGGCGCCCTGATGCCGAAGGGTCCGGGGGCGAACTTGTTATAGGGATAGTCGTTTACGAACGCCGCCTTCGGTATCTCGGAGAGCGCCGCGGCGTCCCAGTGGGCGACGGGCTGCATATGCGCGTCCAGCAGGCTGGCCGCCAACACGTGGACCGGGGCCTCCGGCGTCCCGGCGTCGAGATAGACGTGGAAGCGCACGCCGCCGTCGGAATTCAAGACCGCATGGGCCAGGCTCAGATGGTGCTTGGTCGGGCTGACCGGGCCGCCGTGGAACCAGGTTATCACCGATCCGCGATAGTAGCTGTACGTGCCGATGTCGAAGATGGCGACGAAGGCGAACAGCAGGAGGCCGAGCGAGCGATAGCGCGACAGGGACAAATCGAGCGGCGAGGCCCCCGACGCCCAGCGGAACCAGCCTTTCCCGGCGAGCCCGGGATGTCGCTGGATGAGATAGCTGTCGACGGAGTAGGCGCCGGCGCCGCCCATGAGAAGGGTCGCGCCCATGGCGAGATTGGAGGCCGCCATCGTCCATTCGTCGATGCAGGTCGCGCCCTGCCAGCCGAACATCGCCATCAGCAACACGGAAAAGCCCATCGAGACGAGCGCGGCGAAGCGGGTCAGGAATCCGGTCATCAGCATGAGGCCCACGATGAGTTCGGCCGCGCTGAACAGGATGACGCCGGCGTAGAGCAGCCAGAAGTGGTTCAGCATGTAACTGATGATGTGGTCCGTGCCGAACAGCGCGCCCGGCATGGCCGTCTGGAATTTGTTCGCCATCCAAGTCGGCGCGCTCGGGTCGAGCTTCGCCGGCGCATAGATGAAACGGCGCGATCCGCCGCCCCAGTAGACGAAACCCTGAATGAAGCGCACTGAGATGAGCGCCAGCCCGGCCACCCACCAGTCCTGGCGTTGCCGGGATATGACGCCTTCGGAAGCCGTGATCGCCGTGTCGAGCGGCGCCGTGAAGAATGCCATGTCGTACTCCTATGTGTCGCCGCCACGCAGCGGCTTGGGGGTGGTTTCCGGCCAAAGCAAATGCCGCCTCGTCAGCCGACGAAGGCGCGCTCGATCACGAAATCGGCTGGATCGGCGTTGGAGCCTTCCCGCAGGCCCGCGGCTTCGAGCATGGCCGCGACGTCTCGGATCATCCCCATAGAGCCGCACAGCATCACGCGGTCCGCATCGGCGTCGAAGGATGCGCGCGGCAGAGCCAGATCGCGGAACAGGCGGCCGCCCGCGATCAACTCGGTCAAACGTCCCCGATGTACGAAGGGTTCGCGGGTGACGCATGGATAGTATGTCAGCCCGTCGCGGACGAAATCGCCGAGAAATTCGTCATTTTGGAGGCCATGCTCGAGAAGATCACGATAGGCGAGGTCCTTTGTCATCCGCACGCCGTGCGCGACGAAGACGCGCTCGAACTGCTCGTAGGTCGCCGGATCCCGGATGATCGAGAGCCAGGGCGCCAATCCAGTGCCCGTGCCGAGCAGGAACAGATTCCGACCTGGACGCAGCGCGTCGAGCACCAGCGTTCCCGTCGGCTTCTTGCCGAGCAGGATCTGGTCGCCTGGCTGGACGAACTGCAATTGGGTGGTCAGCAAGCCGCCAGGCGCCTTGATCGAGAAGAATTCCAATTCGTCCGCCCAGGCCGGGCTGGCGATCGAATAGGCGCGCATCACCGTTTTGCCGTCGACGGGCAGGCCGATCATGACGAATTCGCCGGAACGGAAGCGGAAGCTCGCGGGCCGCGTGATCGCGAAGCTGAAATAGCCGTCGGTCCAGTGTCGGACCCAGCGCACCGTCTCAACGTGATGAACGCTGCTCAGCAACGGTGGCGCGACCGAACGTTCGACGGCCCGGATAGATACATTCATGATTTCACTCTCGCGAATAGGGAGAACTGAGAGCGCTGCTGGCTGGCGCTCAGATATCAGGCGGGGCGCCGCGAACCTGGATGCCGCTCGTCGCCACTCATCCGCGCCTCCCGGCTCACGCCGTGAAGACGATCGTCGCGTGCAGCAAAGCTGCTGAGGCATCTCTCTTGTCCTCCTGGTGGGGTGACGTAGAGATGCAGCCCGGGACCAATCTTCTCCAACGAATATTATGTGTCGTTTCAATCTGAAATTGGGATCAGCCGGTCGGCGAGCTTCTCCCGGCCGGGCGCGCAGGCGGAAGTGGCCGGGCGCCCGAGGCGATTCAACAGCAGTTTGCGTTAACGGGCCGCCGGCTTTCGCAGTCTGAATCCCTTCAAGACATCGAGCAGGGCGTCGGCGGCCTTGCTGCGATAACGCTCCTTCTGGCGCAGTCCGAAGAACGGCCTCACTGGGAGATCGAACGGCAAGGCGAACAGCGCCCGCGCTTCGACGGCCGGCGCGACGACGAGATGAGACAGGACGGCATAGCCGACGCCAGCGCGCACGGCCGCCAACACCGCCTCGTTGGAGGGCAGGGTCAACACGATATCGAGTTGCTCAGGATCAAGCGAACGAGCCCGGAGGGCCTCCTCGAAGGTCGAACGCGTTCCGGAACCTCGCTCTCGCATGATCCAGGGCTCGGCCATGATCCAGTCATTGTCGACGACATCCGCAGCGGACTTGCCCACCAACAGCATCCGGTCGGTGTCCACTGGCCAAACGGCGAGGGCAGGGTCGTCGATGGCGCCTTCGATGAAGCCCAACTCGGCAGCGCCGTCGTGAACAGATTTAGCGGCGCCTTCCGTATTGGCGATCGCGACCGACAGCTCGATCTGTGGGTAGCGTTGATGGAAGGCCACGAGCCGCTCCGGCAACCAATAGGCCGCGATCGTCTGGCTCGCCACCAATCGGAGGATGCCGCGCTTCAGGCCGCCGTATTCTGCAAGCGCGAGTTCAGCGCTGGCGGCCTTCGCGAGCACCCCACGGGCCTCCGCCAGGAACATGCTCCCGGCGTCGGTGAGTTCGATGCGGCGCCCGACGCGGTGGAAAAGGGGAACGTTGTGGCGCGCCTCGAGCGCCGCGATCGCCGCGCTGGCGGCAGATTGCGTCACATGAAGCGCCTCGGCGGCGCGCGTCACATGCTCGCGTTCGGCAACCGCCACAAAGATGCGTAACTGCTCCAACGTCACTGACGCTACCCTCGAAAGGCTTCGATTCAATCTCGTCGATCGATCGATTGGCGACCAGCAATAGCGCACTTTGGTCAGCCGCGCAGGACGCGGATCATGAGATACGCCGCCGTCGACGCCAGCAACGCCGCGAATACCAGATTGAGCGCGCCCCTATATCGACCGAGCCAGAGAGCGGACCAAGAGCCAAGTGTCCCCCCGACGATACCGCCGACCACGAAGGCCATGGCCAGAGGCCAATCCACCCAACCGGATTTGGCGTAGTTGATGGCCGTGGTCAGGCCGAATGCGGTGACGGCCATCAGCGACGATCCGATCGCCTCAAGCATGGGCATGCCCGTGGCCGCGACGAGCGCCGGCACGATCAGAAAGCCACCGCCGATGCCAAAGAAGCCTGCCACCGCGCCGGTCGCCCCGCCGGCAATCGTAAGGCGCCATCTGGGGGATAAGCGGGCGCTAGTTTCGTCGGGTGGCGCCTTTCCACCGTGCCGCAGCATGGAAAACGCCGCCGCCACCAAGGCAAGTGCGAAGACTATGCGCAGATCGCGTTCCCCGGTCGACTTGCCGATGGTGGACCCCGCCCAGGCGCCGATCCCGCCAATCGCAGAGAAGAGTGCGGCGGCGGACCATCGGACATGGCCGCGCCAGGCATGCCCGAAAAAATTCGCCAACGCGCTAAGCGCGACGGCGCACGCGCTTGTGCCAATTGCCAGGTGCGTGTCGTGGAGCCCGGCGCCATAGATCAGCAGCGGAACCGCCAGGATCGAACCGCCTCCGCCGACCAAGCCGAGGGAGAAGCCGACGAGTGACCCGGCTCCGGCGCCAAACAGCAATTGGGCAAGCGACAACATGGAAGCATCGTGTTGCAGAAACGCGCGACTTGACCCGCGCGGATACTCGCTCATGTAGCGTGCAGGTCCATAAGGTCCAACGCAGTGTGGCGATGATTCCGACAAGCCAGGCCAATCGATCGCATATCGAGATGAGAATGACCAAAACATGCCGTTGGATTGATGGAACGGACCGTGTGACTATGAGCGCCGCGGCGCGATCCTCGCGCCCAAAGGAGATCGGCCCCATGAGCCTTCATGCGCTCACCGCCAACCTGCTCGCCGACGGCGACGTCGCCTTCTGGTCGCACGGGCGTTGGATGGCGCGGTTCGAAGAGGCGGAACTCTTCGAGGACCGGGACGCCGCCGCTTCAGCGCTGGATCTCGCGCGAGGCCAACCGACTGTCGTCGTAGAGCCCTATCTCATCGACGTGGAGCGGGCCGACGGCCTAGCGACGCCGGCGAGCTATCGGGAGCGGGTGCGCGCTCTCGGGCCGGGCGTCCATCCCGAGCTTGGCAAGCAGGCAGAGGGAGGCCCTGTCGTCACGGCCATGCTGGCCGCCCATGGGACGTCCCGCTCGAAAGGCCGGCTCGGGCTCATCCAGCGCAAATAGGAGAAGGATCGGTGGCTTTTGGCATTTATCGCTACGATGCGATCGACAAAGCGATTGTGCGGGACCGCGCGGCGGAATTTCGCGAGCAGGTGCAGCGGCGCCTCGCCGGCGAGATCAGCGAGGACGAGTTCAAGCCCCTTCGACTGATGAACGGCCTTTATCTCCAGCTTCATCGTTATATGCTGCGCGTGGCCATCCCCTACGGCACGCTTTCCGGTGACCAGTTGCGCGCGCTGGCCGAGATCGGCCGCCGCTTCGACAAGGGTTATGGCCATTTCACCACCCGCACGAACATCCAGTTCAACTGGATCCGGCTGCGCGATGCGCCCGACATCCTCGACATGCTCGCCGACGCTGATCTGCACGCGATCCAGACCAGCGGCAACTGCATCCGCAACACCACGGCCGATCCCTTCGCAGGCGCCGCCGCGGATGAGGTGGACGACCCGCGGGTATGGTCGGAGGCGATTCGGCAGTGGTCGACCCTGCACCCGGAATTCTCCTTCCTGCCGCGCAAGTTCAAGATCGCCGTCACGGCGACCGGCGCCGATCGCACGGCGTCGCGCTTTCACGACATCGGGCTCAGGCTGCATCGGCGTGAGAACGGAGATCTGGCCTTCGAGGTGATGGTCGGCGGCGGCCTCGGCCGCACGCCCTATGTGGGGCAGACGATCCGCAGGGACCTGCCTCCCCACCACCTGATGTCCTATCTCACCGCAATCCTGCGCACGTACAACCGGCTGGGCCGGCGCGACAATCTGTACAAGGCGCGCATCAAGATCCTGGTGGCGAGCCTTGGCGCTGACGAGTTCGCTCGGCTGGTCGAAGAGGAATGGCGTGAGATCGACAAGGAGCGAGTCGATCTGCCGGCCGAGGAAGTGACGCGCATCCGCGAGAGCTTCGGCACGCGGGCGTTCGCAGCCTTGCCCGCCGTCTCGCAGCGGCTCGAACAGGCGAAGGCCGGGGCTCGCGGGCTGGCGGCGTTCGTGCGGACCAATGTCCTGCCGCACCGCGAGCCCGGCTACGCGGTCGTCAACGTTTCCCTCAAGGCGCCGGGCGAGGCGCCGGGAGACTGCTCGTCCGAGCAGATGGATCGGCTCGCCGGCCTCGCCGACCGCTTCAGCTTTTCCGAGATCCGCGTCACCCACGAGCAGAACCTCGTGCTGCCGCACGTCCGGCTGGACGACGTGCCCGACGTGTACGCGGAGCTCGAAGCGATCGGGCTCGCCACCGCCAATATCAATCTCGCGTCGGACATCATCGCCTGTCCCGGCCTCGACTATTGCGCCTTGGCCAACGCGCGCGCCATTCCCCTCGCGCAGGAGATTGGCCGCCGCCTCGCCGATCCCGATCTCGCCGCGGATATCGGGGAGCTCAAGATCAACATCAGCGGCTGCATCAATGCCTGCGGTCACCATCATGTCGGCCATATCGGCATCCTCGGCGTCGACAAGAAAGGCGAGGAATTCTACCAACTCACGCTCGGCGGCAGCCCGGGCCTCGACGACGCGGCGATCGGCGACGTCCTTGGCCCCGCGCTCCCGTTCGACCAGGCGCCAGCGGCGGTCGAAGCGATCGTTCGGGCCTACCGGCGGGAGCGGCTTCCCCATGAGCGCTTCCTTCAGACCTATCGCAGGGTCGGCCTCACTCCCTTCAAAGCGGCGGTGTACGGCAATGCTCATTAAGCGCACAGCTGACGGCGAGTTCGTTGCCAATGGGGATGACCCCTATGTCCGGCTCGACGCCGAGGAGCCGATTCCGGTCGACGGCAAGGTGCTTCTGTCGCTCGACCGCTTGACCCGCGAAGGCGCAGCCGTGCTCCAAAGGACAGCTTCGATCGGCATTCAACTGCAGCCGGGCGACGACGTGGAAACCCTGCGTCCCTGGGTGTCGCGGTTGGGGCTCGTGGTCCTGACCTTCCCGAGCTTTCGCGATGGCCGTCCGTACACGGCGGCGGTCTTGCTCCGCGAACGCCTGGGCTACCGCGGCGAGCTCCGGGCCAGCGGAAATGTGCTGCGGGAACAAGCCGAGCTCCTTTGCCGCTCGGGATTCGATTCCTTCGAGGCCTCCGACGGCTCGTCGCCGGAGGAATGGGCTGGCGCCGTCCGACGTGTCCGCTATGCCTATCAGGGCCGCAGACCCGTCACGCCCGATCCCGACCGCGCGGGTGCAAATCCGCGCCTCGTCAGTCGCCACAAACTGCCGGACGCCTGGAGCTATTGAATCTGCCGGGGCGCAGCCGCTTCGCGTTCTCGGTTCGACAACGTAGTTCAGTGCAGGGTTTCGAGATACGCGATCAGGTCGGCGCGCTCGGCGTCGTTCTTCAGGCCCGCGTAGATCATTGAGGTGTCCGGCACCATCGCGCGAGGATTGGCGAGGTATTTGTCGAGGGTGGCGGCGTCCCAGGTGACGTCTAGCTTCTTATGGTCCGCGGTGTAGTTGAAACCTGGAACGCTGCCGGATCGACGGCCGACCACGCCGAACAGCGTCGGGCCGACACGGTTTTGGCCCGGCGCCACGGAGTGGCAGATGCTGCACTGCGTTTTGAAAAGCTTCTCGCCGGCAGCGGGATCGGCGGCAAGCGAGGCGCTGGTGGACCCCGCAAGCAGCAGGCCGGCAATCATTGTGTGCCTCATGCGATAATCTCTCCGCCTTCTCTCGAGCATCACTTCAATGATGCTCTGAGGCCTTTTTCACTTCCATCATGACTGTCGACCTGCTGATCAAGGACAGTCAGGCCGCCTTCGCCAGCATGCCGTGCGGGTCGAGCACGAATTTGGCGGCGACGCCCTTGTCGAAGTCGGCGTATCCCTTCGGCGCATCCTCCAGGCTGATGGCTTTGGCGTTGACGATCTTGGCGATCGGCAGGCGGTCGTTGAGCAGCGCCATCATGAGCTGGCGATTGTAGCGCAGGACGGGCGTCTGGCCGGTGTGGAAGGAGTTCGACTTGGACCAGCCAAGGCCCAGGCGAAGACTGAGGTTGCCGGTTTTGGCGGCCTTGTCGTGCGCGCCGGGATCTTCGGTGACATACAGTCCCGGTATGCCGATGGCGCCCGCCGGCCGGATGATCTCCATCGCCTGGTTCAGCACGATGGCCGGCTCATCGCCGCCGCCATGGCCCTTGGCTTCGAAACCGACCGCATCGATGACCGCATCGACCGTGGGCTCGCCGACGACCGCGGCGACCAACTCGCCGAGGCGATCGTGCTTGCCGAGATCGATCGGGACGAAGCCGACCTTCCTGGCGTGGCTTAGCCGCGCCTCGTTCAAGTCGCCGATCATGATCACCGACGCGCCCAGGAGCTGGGCGGAGGCGGCCGCCGCGAGGCCCACGGGGCCGGCGCCGGCGACGTAGACCGTCGAGCCCGGCTTGACCCCCGCGGTCAAGGCGCCGTGGAAGCCGGTCGGCAAAATGTCCGTCAGCATGGTCAGGTCCATGATCTTCGACAGGGCCTGGTTCTTGTCCGGGAATTTGAGCAGGTTGAAGTCGGCGTAGGGGACCATGACGTAGCGGGCCTGCCCGCCGATCCAGCCGCCCATGTCGACATAGCCATAAGCGCCGCCGGCGCGGCCGGGATTGACCGTCAGGCACACGCCGGTATTCGTCTCGCGGCAGCAGCGGCATCGCCCGCAGGCGACGTTGAACGGCACCGAGACGAGATCGCCCAACGCGATCATCTCGACGTCCGAACCCTTCTCGATCACCTCGCCCGTGATCTCGTGCCCGAGCACCATGCCCGCCGGCGCGGTGGTGCGGCCGCGCACCATGTGTTGATCGGATCCGCAGATATTGGTCGAAACGACCTTCAAGATCACGCCATGGTCGATCTTGCGGCCCCGCGGGTCCTCGAACTTGGGATCGGCGATGTCCCGAACTTGGACTTCACCCGGCTTGGTGTAGACGACGCCACGATTTTTGCTCACGACAAACCTCTCTTGCATTGTGGTTGGAAGAATTGCGAGCCTTTCAGTGTGATGCAAAGGCCTCCGGTAGGACCGGCACGTGATACTCGGTCAGGATCGCCGAGATGGCGGCGTGGTTTCTTTCAAGGGAATCATCGAGGCGCTGCAGCAGAGCATTGTCGCCACGACGAACCCCCATCGAAATATCGAACGCCATTGGCAATCCCGAGGCGTCGCGCCAGGGCTGGACCGGCTCGATCGTCAACGGTTTGGCGGCCTGTGCGGCGAAGTAACCAGCCATCGGGCCCCAAACGACCGCCACATCGACATCGCCGTCTTCGACCGCATCGATGATCGCTGATGGCGGGTGCGGCTGGCGGTAATCGCCATACAGCATGTAGCCGCGTACGTTCTGCACGACGCCGCGGTGCGCAAGGGCGTGCGCGGGCGGCGTGTTCATCGCGTCGGAGCCCACCATCTGCACGCCGATTATGAGCTTGCGAAGCTGCGGATCGTCAAACGAGGCGATGTGCAGACCTCGGTCGGCCCGTGTGACGAAAACATAGCTCGAGCGGTAATACGGCCGGGTGCTGGTCATCATCTCCGCGCCGCTCGCGACGCCAGACCAGACGTCGCACGCGCCGGCCTTCAGCGTGTGCCTGACATAACCACGCCGCTGCGCCCACCACGTATAGTCGACGGTGAAGCCGAGATCCTGCGCGATCAGCGCTATGATCTTATTCTCGAAACCCTGTCCGGCCTGGTCCGAAAACGGGAGATTGTTGGGATCGGCGCAGACACGAAGCGCGGCGGCATTCGCGGCAGCGGCGCCGATCACCATAGACGCCGCCGACACGACGAGACAAAAGCGCCGGCGCCACTTCATGGCTTGACGCTCGCACCCGGCGCTTGCGCCGAAAGCGACTTCGCGTATGCCGCAAGCTCCCAGATTTGCTGAGGTTGCAAGACACCCTGCCAGGACGGCATGCCGTTCGGACGGCCCTGCGCGATAGACTCGTAGATCTGGTCCATCCGTCCGCCGTAGCGCCAGTTGCCGGACAGCAGCGCCGGACCCATGCCGCCGCCGCCGTCGAAATGACAGCCCGTACAGTTCATTTGGCCGAACAGCTGCTTGCCGTCCGCGATGGCGACCTTGTTTCCCTCGAACCGCGCTGCGACCGGGTCCTGCGGGGGCGGAGCGCCGCCATCCGGGAAAAGGCCGGAAACCGCAACCGACTTGGGTCCGCTGTCCGCTTCCGGGACGGCGCTTTGTTGCGCCCTCGCGTCATTGGTCGAGAGTATAAGCAACGTGACGACGGCGATCGGCAGGAACCGCGCCTCGGCCGCGCTTCGCTCAGGATCTCGGCAAGGTGAAGACATAGAGGGTCCCTCCGGGTGCGGTCTTCGTCTTGAGATCCGCCATGACGCCGAGGAAGCCGAGCGCGCCGGTCGGATCGCGCGGGTCAAGGTCGCCTGCGACGATGGCGCCGGCCCAGCCGCCTACCCCCGAGAGGATGGCGACATATTCGTGCCCGTCCGGCCCACGATAGGCCACAGGCTGGCCGATGATCCCGGAGCCGGTCTTGAACCGCCATTTGAGCTCGCCTGTCTTGGCGTCGATGGCTTTGAACCAGCCATCCATGGTTCCGTAGAAAACGAGTCCGCCGGCGGTGGCCATCGTGCCGCTCCACAGCGGCAGGTCTTCCTTGATGGTCCAGACCGCCTTCCCCTCCACCGGATCCCATGCGGTGAACTCGCCGCGATTGCCGCCGGGACCAGCCTTGGTGACGACCTCCGCGCCGACGAACGGCGTGCCGGCGATGTAGCTGACGGATCTGCTCTTCCAATCCATGCACAGATTCTCGTGGGGTATGTACATAAGGCCGGTCAACGGCGAAAAGGCCGACGGATTCCAGTCCTTGAGGCCGGACGCCGTCGGGCAGATGTCGTGTACGACGACGCCGAGCTTCGTCAGCTTGTCCGGGTTCATGACGGGCCGCCCGGTTTTGGGATCGATGCGGAGAACGGAATTGACGTAGCCGTATGGCTTGGCCGAGACGATCTCGCCGCTCTCGCGGTCCACCATGTAGAGATGCCCGTTGCGGTCAGGATGCAGCAGCACCTTGCGCGGCTTGCCGTCCACCACGATGTCGATCAGAATTTGTTCGTTGATCCCGTCGTAGTCGTGCTCGTCGTGCGGATTATACTGCAGCGCCCATTTGGCTTCGCCGGTATCGGGATCGCGCGCGAACAGCGTCGTGGTCCATTTGTTGTCGCCCGGACGCTGTTCCTGGTTCCACGGGCCAGGATTGCCGGTGCCGTAATAGATCAAGTTCAGATCGGGATCGTAAGCGATCCATCCCCACATCGTTCCTCCGCCGATCTTCCAGGCATCGGTCGGCCAGGTCGTGACGCCGAGGTCCGTGCCGTTATCGGAGGGGTAGAAGGAGTGGAATCCGGGGCCGATCAGCACATCCTTGTCCGGCCCTGTGGCGTAGGCGCGCCAGAGGATCTTGCCCGTGGCGGCATCAAGCGCCGCCAACCAGCCGCGCACGCCGAGTTCACCGCCAGAGTCGCCGACGAGCACCTTTCCCTTCACGACCAGCGGCGCCATGGTCATCGTTTCGCCAGTGTTGATGTCTCCCAGCTTGGTCTTCCACAGCTCCTTGCCAGTCTCTGCGTCCAGCGCGACCGTATTGTCGTCGAGCGTGTTGAAGAACACCTTGCCATCCGAGTAGGTTGCGCCGCGGTTGACGACGTCGCAGCAGGCCACCCCCTGCGACGCCGGGGCCGGGCGCGGGTGATAGGACCATTTGATGGGCGCGCCGGGCTTGGTGAGATCGAGCGCAAAGACAATGTTCGGATATGGCGTCACAATGAACATCGTGTTGTTCGCCACGATCGGCGCCGCCTCTTGCCCGTGGTCGACGCCGGTCGAGAAGGCAAAGGCGACCTGGAGGTTGCCGACATTCGCGCCGTTGATCTCATCGAGTGCGGAATATCGCGTCGCGGCGTAGTTCTTCGCCGGCATCGTCCATTGGCCGTCGTCGGCGGGCGCCGCCGAGGCTGGCGCCGTTGGCGTCTGCGCCGCGGCCAGCGCCGGGCAAAGCAACAGCGGCGCGCCTGTCAGGAGCAGCCGTAGCCATCTGGATGGCCGGAGATCCTCCACTCGGCGTCGACGAAAAGATTGCGATATTGGGAGCGTCAACATGGCGAAACTCCAATTACGTCCGGATTGCCGTTCGCGCCGAGAGGCTTCCCCAGCCAGGGACGCTATGACCAAGCAGCGACAGCCGCCTCGGCCACCGTCTGGTCCTGCTCGCCGCTGCCGCCGCTAACGCCTACAGCGCCGACGAACTGGCCGTCCTTCTTGATCGGGATGCCCCCCGCGAAAATCATCACCCGGCCGTGGTTCGATACGTGGATGCCGAAGAATTGGTTCCCCGGCTGGCTGTTGCGGCCCAGGTCCAGCGTCGAGATATTGAAGGCTTTTGCGGTGAAGGCCTTGTTGATGGCGATGTCGATGCTGCCAAGCCACGCCCCATCCATGCGCCCGAAAGCCGTGAGGTTGGCGCCGGCGTCGACGACCGCGATATTCATCGGCTGGCCGATTTCTTTCGCCTTCGCGATCCCGGCTTCAATGATCCTTTGCGCCTTTTCCATTGTCATCATGACAGTCGAACTCCTGATTGCGGACAGTCAGCCATGCTGGTCGAGCGCGAATGCTTCTTCGGTGCATCCTCCAAACTGACCCGTTTGGCATTGACGATATTGCCACCGGGGGGCCGGCGCCGGTAGCCTCTTCGCCCTCTTAAAGCTGCAGATTGCCGGCAGGACGATGCGTAATTCCCGACGTAGGGACGTAGGGATGTCGCGGCTGAGTTCAGTCCTCGGTCCGGATCCCTGACGGGTTTTCACCAACGAAACTAATCGATTGAGTTTGAGGCTCAATCATCCGTAGTGAGGGTGTCGGACATACCAAAGCATAGGAGAACTGTGCGGCGGTTTGTCGTGTTCGCCTTTCACGTGCCAAGTTTCTATGCGTTAGCAAACCATTGTGACGACGTTGGGGCGTGCGGCCGCGCCGTAGCGTCTTGCGGGCGCGCCAGGACGGATGTTGCGACGAGATTCGTAGGTTTATCTGACGCCGCGCCTTTGGCGGAATTCTCACCGCATTTGCGCATTGGCGGACGGAAAATCGTGCAATTTCCCGCGGTCGCGGATTCCACGGCCGTCCGTCTCGATCAGGCGGCGACCGCGAAGATACGAGCCGGCTCCTTTCGTCGCCCGCGCCGTCGCCTACCCCAATGCTTCGATCCGCGCGGCAATCTCTGCTATCGCCGCCGGGGTCAAACGGCGCCGCGGATGGGCGATCAGGATTTGTGCGAGTAGCCGGCCCGGAGCGGCCGACAGCACAAAGATCACATCGGCAAGGCGAATCGCAGCGTTAATGTCATGCGTCACGAGCAGCGTCGTCACCAAGCGCGTTTCGACAAGATCGCCAAGCTGGTCGACCAGGCCGGCGGCAGTTGCCGCGTCTAGCGAGGCGAAGGGTTCGTCGAGCAGCAGCAAATCGGGCTGGGTCGCCAAGGCGCGTGCAAGCGCGACGCGGCGTGCAAGACCAAGCGACAATTCGCCGGGATAATGCTGACGATGATCGGCGAGGCCGAGCGCCGCGAACAGCCTGGTGAGTTCCGACGCGCCGATTTCGGACGCGGCGAGCCGAACGTTGTCCTCGACGCTACGCCATGGCAACAGGCGCGGTTCTTGAAATACGACAGCCAGGCGTCCTGACTGTGGCAGCGCCACCACGCCCTCGAAATTGCGATCGAGGCCGGCGACGATCCGCAGCAAGGTCGTCTTGCCGCAACCGGACGGCCCGACGATCGCTCCGACGCGCCCGTTCTCCACGGCGAAGGCGACGTCTTGTAGCGCTCCGCGCGACTGGCCGGCCGCGCCCAGATAGGCCTTGGATCGAATGGAGACCTCAAGCCGCGCGCGGGCGCCAGCGGGAGACATAGCGTTCAAAGGGTTGCACCACGAAGGTTTCGATCGCCAGCATGAGGCCGACGAAAGGGAGCGCATAAGCGAGCAGCAAGGTCATATCAAAAAGCTGGAAGGCAACATTGATCTGAAAGCCGACCCCGTTGGAGCGCCCCAGCAATTCGACAATGAGAACGATCTTCCATACCAGAGACAGGCCGGAGCGCGCAGCGGCGGCGAAATAAGGCGCGAGTTGGGGCGCCAGCACATGGCGAAGACGCCGACCAAACGGAAAGCGGAACACATCGGCCATCTCATCGAGTTGCGGATCGAGCGCTCTTGCGCCTTCGCGGATCGTCACGATGGCGTTGGGGATCTTGTTGAGCGCGACTGCGCCAATCGCCGCGACTTCGTTGAGGCCGACCCAGATATAGGCGAGCACAATGATGACCAGCGCGGGCAGGTTGAGCAGCAAGACCAGCCAGGGATCGCCAAGTCGATCGGCGACGCGGTTGCGTCCCATTGCGAAGCCAAGAACCGCGCCGATCGCCATCGCGAGCGCAAAGGCGGCCACAACTCGCCCTAGCGTCACGCCGAGATGAAAAAACAAGGCGCCTGATTGCGCTTCAGCGATGACCTTGCGCAGAACGTCGAGGGGCGTGGGCAAGTAGCGCGGGCCAGCAAGCAGCGACCCGATTTCCCAACTCGCGGCGAAAACGCCAAGGGACAATCCGCGAAGCACGCTCGCCTAGTTCCCGTTCTCAGGTTTGTAATAGGTCCCAGGATCGAGCGTGGCCGAGGGCCCGACAAGGGTCGCGCCTCCTGTCTCGGCAAGCCTCTTGAATAACACGCGCGCGTCGGCCTCTTCGTCAGAGATTGCGCGGCGCGGCACGCCGTCGCTGTAGCGTTTGCGATAGAGTGCGACGGCGCTCGGGTCTTTTTGTCCAATCAGCGCCATGATCTTCGGCCATTCTCCTGCGTCCGCGGCTAGAATCTCTTTCGCCTGCCGGGCGATAGCGAAGAATCTCGCCAGCGCCGCTGCGTTTTTTGCCGCGAAGTCCTCGTCGAAGACGTAACCTACCATGGCGACGGGGCCGGACGCGCCGAGCCCCCTCTCGACATCCCGCATATCGACGATGCGGCGGAATCCCCGCAGTTCAAGGTCGGCGCAATAATTCCAGAACTGCAACGTCGCATCGAGTTCGCCCTGCGCGGCCTTTTCCGCCAGGAGGGGCGGCGCGCCGTAGACGATATGCGCGTCGCGCCCGATGTCTAGGCCGAAGCGCGTCGCAAAGGCCTGGAGCAAGAGCCAGCTCTTGTCGAGCGGGCCACCCGCAACGCCGAGGGTCTTGCCTTTGAGGTCGGCCAGCGAGAGGAGCGCGCCGCCTCCGTTAGCCATCACGGCGCCGACCGCGCTGGAATAGGGATAGAACGTCAGCCTGCGTCCTAAGCCGCGCTCGCGCGAAACCCAGAGCCAATCGGACAGAACGAGGTCGACCGAGCCGCCCGCGATCGCGATCTTGCCCGCGTCGGTATTGGCGAGGTCGACGACATCGAGGTCCAGTCCTACGTCTTTATCGAGCCCGCGCGCCTTGATGATCGCCAGTTCCCAGGCGAACGTGCCGCTCTTTTGAGCGCCGATGCGAAGTCGCTGGGCCCGGGCAGGTTCGGCGCCGCACAACGACGCGAAAAGGCAAATCATCGACGCCCCAGCCAAGATCGACGCTCGTCGTGAAGCAATGAATCTGGCGCCCATCCGGTGCTTTCCTCATATGCGCTTGTCATATGCGCCGCAAAGGGTGTTGTCACGTTCGCGGCTTTTACTTGTCGATTGCTTAGGGCGACAAATCCCAGGATCGAGGAAAATCAACGATTTAGGAAAACCGATGACACCGCGCAGACCAGTCCCACTTTACCTGAAGCGCCCCGCCAGCTTGCCCCTGTCGAAATCCTGAGCAATAGTAGTCGAAGAAATAGACGGCCGCACTAATGGCTCGATACTTCGGAGGCAGCGCCATGCGAGTAGTACGCGGAAGGATGTTCGCGCTTGTCGGCGCGATAAGTTTGGTCTCGGCGTCAATCGCCGTCAGCGCGACGAAAGAAATCGAAGGCGCCGCCGCCGCGGCCGGCGCTGCGGCGGCCGCGACGAATGTCACGCAAGACTTGCTCAACCGCGCCGCCGGCGATGGCTCCAATTTCTTGCAGACGAACGGGAATTACGCGCAGACCCGCTTCCATCCCGCGCGCCAGATCAACGCGCGCAATGTCCATGGCCTGCACACCGCCTGGATATTCCAGACTGACATTCTCGACACGCTCGAGACCTCGCCGATCGTCGTCAATGGCGTGATGTATGTCACGACTGCGTTCGATCATGTCTACGCGCTGAACGCCAAGACCGGCGAGCAGATCTGGGAATACAAGCATAAGATGGGTCCGGTCACGACCTATTGCTGCGGCCCGAACAATCGCGGCGTCGCGGTCTACGGCGACAACGTCTATTTGGCGACGCTCGACGCCCAACTCGTGGCGCTCGACGCGAAGACCGGCGCGTTGAAATGGGCGAAGGAAGTTGCGGACCCCGAGAAGGGCTATTCCGAGACGATGGCGCCGACTGTCGTCAAAGGCATGATCCTGCTGGGCACCAACGGCGGCGAATACGGCATCCGCGGTTTCGTCAAGGCCTTCGACGCCGCCACCGGCGATCTGAAATGGAGCTTCGACACGGTTCCGGAGGACTCGAAGGGCGTCTGGGCGACCGCGGACGCGACGGGTCGCGACATGCACCGCGACATCGCCGCGGAAAAGGAAGCCTACGCCAAGCACGGCGACCCTTATAAGATCTTGGGCGGCGGCGTCTGGCAGAACCCTGCGGTCGATCTGGCGACCAATCGAATCTATTTCGTCGTCGGCAATCCCTCGCCGGACCTCGACGGCGCGATCCGGCCGGGCGACAACCTCTACACGGATTCGCTCGTCTCGCTTGACCTCGACACCGGCAAATACGTCTGCCACTTTCAATATATCGCGCATGACGTCTGGGATCTTGACGCGGTTTCGCCGCCGGTGCTGACCAAGGTCGTCGGCAAGGACGGTAAGCAGATCGACGGCGTCCTTCACGCCGGCAAGACGGGGCACATCTACGTCCATGACGCCAAGGACTGCAGCCTGATTCGCTTCTCCGAGCCGATGATTCCGCAGGAAAACATGTGGACATTGCCGACGAAAGACGGCGCGCGCATGCTGCCGGGCGCCAACGGCGGCGTCGAGTGGTCGCCGATCGCCACCGACCCCAACCTCGGCGTCGCCTATGCGCTCAATCTGAATCAGCCGATGAACTATTTCGTCAACTCGACGCCCTACCCCGACGGCAAGCTTTGGCTCGGCGGCGCCTTCAAGGTCATCCCGGCCGAGGAGCAATGGGGCAGGCTCGTCGCCGTCGACTACAACACCGGCAAGATTCGCTGGAGCGCGAAGAGCTCGCTGCCGATGATCGGCGGCGCCCTGGCGACCGCGGGCGGACTCGTGTTCGCAGGCGAAGCCAACGGCAAGTTCAATGCCTACGACGCCCGCAACGGCGCGATCCTGTGGAGCTTCAACGCCGGCGCCGGCGTCGACGCGCCTCCCTCGACCTACGTGGTCGACGGCAAGCAATATGTCGTCGTCGGCGCGGGCGGCAACACCCAGATCAACTCCAAGCGCGGCAATTCGATCATCGCGTTCACGCTCAACTGATCCGGACGAGAGGCCAATCGAAATCCTCGGGGTCGGCCATCGCCGGCCTCGTTTTTCTGTCGGTTGGGCGCCACGCCGCGCGCAGCCCTGTCGAGATCTTCCCGATGCATGCTGAGATTTCGCGGCGGAGCCTCGCCGGCGCGCTGTTCGCCATCTCCCTTGCCCCCGCCGCGGCCGATACGATCGTGGAAAAAGCGGCCGTCTGCACGGCGTGTCATGGCGAGAACGGCGTGTCGCTCGATAAATCGATCCCGAATATCTTCGGCCAGAACGAGGGCTACATCTACATCGAACTGCGCGACATGAAGAAGGGCTCGCGCAAGAGCGAACTGATGGGGCCGATCGTCGAAGACATGTCACGCGAAGACATGCTGGCGCTCGCTGCCTATTTCGCCGGCAAGCCTTGGCCCAACCTGCAGGAACCTCGCGCCAGCGTTGACGACGCCAAGCATTTCGCTTCGATGGCTCGTTCAGCGGGATGCGTCGGATGCCATCAAGCCGGCTATGTCGGCGCCGGCACGCAGCCACGCCTAGCTGGACAAAGCCTCGACTATCTCGTCAAGACGATGCTCGATTTTCGCAGCGGCGCGCGCGCCAACAGTCCGTGGATGAAGGATCTGCTGAACACCTACAGCGAGGACGACATCAAGCAGATGGCCCGCGTGCTCGCGGGGATGTAAATTGGGCGCCCGCGCAGGCGGCCGGGTCCGGCGCCGCTTTCCGCGCGCCGTGATCTGCGGACGCGACGAGAGTGGCGGTCATCGCGTTCGCTGAATTGACGCCGCGCTCGGTCAGTCTCGCCCTGGGATATGGCGGGTCTTGACGAAATTCGGGGAGGAAAGCGCGTGAAACGATGGGTCTCGTTGGTGTTGTTCATGGGCTTCGTCGCCTCTGCGGCCGCGCAGGAGGGCGGGACCGAGCCCAGCACGCTCGCCTGCAACGAGTTTCGCGCCAACGCGGCTCGCGTTCTGGCGAGCGGTCCCAATTCCCTGCAGGTCAACAATCTCCTTTTCGAGGCGGCGGGAAAGGGCTGCGTCGGCGGGCTCGACGCGCTGTTCAAGGCTGGCGCCTCGCGTCTCGCCCGGGATCGTATGGGCAACACCGCTTTGGCGATCGCAGCGCGGATGGGCCGGCTCAGTGTCGTCAAGGCGCTTCTGGCCTCCGCTTCGCCCAGCGAGTCCGCTGAACTCGATCGCGCCAATGTCGCCGGCTCGACGCCGCTGATCCAAGCCGCGCTGGCCTATCGCAGCGAGGTCGCGAAGTGGCTCGTCGACGCCGGCGCCGACGTCGGCCCAGCCAACGCTCACGGCGAGACGGCGCTAAGCGCAGCCGCTTTCTCGGGCGATGTCGAACTGGCGACGAAGTTGCTGGCCCACAAGGCGCGGCCGGACACGATCGACGAAACGGGCAAAAGCGTCATCGTCTACGCCGCGGCGCGCGGAGCGACCGAGATCGTCGAGATGCTGCTGGATGCCGGCGTCGATCCCAATGCGCGCTATCGCGCCGATCTCACGGCGCTGATGTGGGCGGCCGGCCATCCCGACAATACTGCTGCGGAGGCGGGGCTGCGCACGGTAAAGCTTCTGCTGTCGCGCGGCGCCAAGGTCGATCTTCTCGACGATCGCGGCCGCAGCGCGCTCATGATCGCGGCGAGCCTCAGCCATAAGGCGATCGCGCAAACGCTGATCGAAGCGGGCGCGGATCGCGCGCTGCGCGACAAGACCGGCAACAACGCAGCCGATCTCGCCGCCTCGCCCGAGATCAAAGCCATCGTCGCCGGGCCGTGAGGCCGCCGCTCCCCTCGTAAGAGCGCCGCTCGCTCTTCCCTTTGCTTGCCCTCAGCGCTTCGTCGGCTCATGATCCTCCGATCGCGGCGCCGACCCCGCGACGCGATGGTGCGGCGGCAGGATGAGAAACAGCGCGTGAAGTGCGATCGAAAGGGCGCTTGAACCGTCGAGGGTGTTGAAATGCGAGGCGGGCGTTTTGCGTTCGTGGTGGGTGGGAGCGTCGCTTACGCGCTTTCACAAGCCATGGCCCAACTCGCCACGCCTGCTCCGGCCGCCCCTGAAACGACCGTCGTGCTTCCGACGATCGACGTCTTTGCGACGACCCCGCTTTTCGGCGCCGGCGTCGACGTCGACAAGGTTCCCGCCGCCGTCACCACGATCGACGCGCAACAAATCGAACAGACAAAGTCACCTAGCGTCGTGAAGTCGCTTGACGAGCACACGCCGGGCGTCGACGTCCAGGATGTCGCAGGCAATCCGTTTCAGCCCGACGTCTATTTTCGCGGCTTCGACGCCTCGCCCGTTTCAGGCACGCCACAAGGCCTCGCCGTCTATCAGAACGGCGTCCGCATCAACGAAGCCTTCGGCGATTCCGTCAATTGGGATTTGATCCCGACGCAGGCCGTGCGATCGATCGACGTCATCAGCAACAATCCCGCCTTTGGGCTCAATGCTCTCGGCGGCGCGCTCAACGTCCGCATGAAAGACGGTTTTAACTTTCAGGGAACCTCGATCGACGTCATGGGCGGCTCCTATGGTCGGCTGCAATCCTCGCTGCAATGGGGCAAGCAGGTCGGCGCCTATGCCGCCTATATCGCGATCGACGGCGCCCAGGACAACGGCTATCGCGACTTCTCCGGGTCGCAGATCCGCCGCTTCTACGGCGATCTCGGCTACAGGGGCGACAGCGCCGAAGTGCATCTCAACGTGGGTGGCGCCGACAATCTCTTCGGCGCCACCGCGGCCGCCCCAGCGCAATTGCTCGAGCAGAGCTGGAGCAGTGTCTATACGGCCCCGCAAAACTCCCGCAACCAGGTCGGCTACGTCAACGCCACCGCCAACATCAACGCCACGCCGACTTGGACGCTGCAGGGTTCGGCGCATTTTCGCTCGTTCTACCAGACCACGACCGACGGCAATTCCACCAACGCGCAACATTGCGTCGATCCGGCGTTCCTTTGCTTCAACGACGCGGTCACCCCCGCCAACGGCCTCAACGATCAGCCGCTCGCCAACCCGTTCGCCGCGAACGCGACGCTCGGAGAGATCGACCGGACCTGGACGCAGACGACGAGCGTGGGGACGACGTTGCAGGCGACCAACACAGACCAGTTATTCGGCCACGACAATCATTTCGTCATCGGCGGCAGTTTCGACTACGGCGTAACCAATTTCGGCGCCAGCGCCGAGCTCGGCGTCGTGCAGCCCAATTACCTCGTTGCGGGGTCCGGAATCTTTCTGGGTCCCTCCGGCAATCCGGTTTCCGACGGACCCGTGTCGCTGCGCGCGACCAACGCCTATACCGGTCTCTACGCCCTCGACACGTTCGACCTGACGAAGGATTTCTCGATTTCCGGCGGCGGTCGCCTGAACGTCGCCCACATCCAGTTGCAGGATCAACTCGGCGGCGCGCTTAACGGCGACTATACCTACACGCGATTCAATCCGATGATCGGGGCAACCTACAAGATCACTTCGGACGTCACCGCCTACGGGGGCTTTTCGCAGGCCAATCGCGCGCCAACGCCCTTGGAGCTCGGCTGCGCCAATCCCGCGCAACCCTGCATCCTCGCGAGCTTTTTGGTGTCCGATCCGCCGCTGAAGCAGGTTGTGGCGAACACCTTCGAAACGGGCCTGCGCGGGACGCACGATTATGGCGAGGGCGTCGGGACGCTCGGTTGGAGACTGGGCGTCTTCCGCACCGACGATCAGGACGACATTCTCAATATCCCCGATCCGGTTCAGCAGGGCTTCGGTTATTTCGAGAACGTCGGCGCCACCCGGCGCGAAGGCGTCGAGGCGGCGATCAATTTCAAGGCCGAGAGGTTCAGCCTCTACGCAAACTACGCCTATGTCGATGCGACGTTTCAGAATGCGGTTTCGCTTGGTTCAAACTCGCCATACGCCATTGACGGGGTGATTCACGTCCTGCCCGGCGATCAGATTCCGATGATCCCTCATCACCGCCTCAAGCTCGGCGGCGACTTCTTTGTCACAAAGGATTTCAAGATCGGCGCCGACCTCGTCGCGGTCGGCTCGCAATATTACGCAGGCGATGCCTCCAATCAGTTCGAAAAACTGCCTGCTTACGCCGTTGTCAACGTCGACGCCTCGTATCAGGTCACCGCGAACGTGCAGGTCTATGCCCGCGTCGAGAACGTGCTCAACAATCATTACTACACTTATGGGACCTTCTTCGACACTTCGCAGATCCCGAATTTCGGCGCCGGGGGCGCCCCGTTCTCCGACCCGCGCTCGCTGAGCCCGGCGCAACCGCGCTCGGTCTATGCGGGCCTGAGGGCGACCTTTTGACCGGGGCGCCCGATACGGGCCGCCGCGCCCGCCACGGTTCTCTGCCGCGAGAGGATCTCTGGTCTCACGCGCCCGGCGACATGGGCGCCGCCGCTCGCGCAGCCCCTCTGCCCGGCGGCTTCGACATCGCGACGATCCGCCCCGGAGAGCTGCACACGCCGCCAAAAGCGGAACAGCCGCCATCGGCGGCGGGATGGCGTTCAGGCGCCGCCGTTTCATTCGCCCTGCACGCGGTCGCGCTGACGGCCTTGCTCGTTTGGCCGACGCCCCTCCCCGAGACGCCGCCGGAACCCATCGCGGTGGAGATCGTCGTCGAAGCGCCCGCGCTTCAGAGCGCCATCCCACCACCCTCGCCGGCCGCGCCGTCCGTCGCCGAACCGGCTTCGCCGCCGGCTGAGAACAGGTCCTCTTCTGCTTCCGAGCCGCCCGTTGGGTCGCCGACGGCGCCGACCGAGCCCCCGTCGATCGCCCAGGCGCCGCCGCCCCTCGTCGAACCGACACCGGCCCCCGTGGCGCCTCCCCGGCCGCGCGAGGAAACGCCTACGGCGGCTTTGCCGCCGAAGGAGCCGACGCGGCTCGACGAAGCCGCGCCGTCCCCTCCCCCGCCGCCGCGGTCGTCGCCGACCGCGACCATCGCCCCGCCGCAGGTGTCGACGCCGCCGCCCGCGAAGGCGCGCCCAACCCAGGCGCGCCCGGCCCCTGTCCCCGCGGCGCCGAAACCGGCCAAGTCGACACCCCTCGCGTCGCGAGCCGCGGCGCCGAAGCCGACCAAACCGACAACGCTGGCGTTGCGAACCGCGGCGCCGAGCGCCGAAGCGAGGGCGTATCAAGGCGCCGTGTTCCACCGTATCGCCGCGCAGACGCACTATCCCGAGGCGGCGCGCGAGCGGGCGCCGCACGGCGTCGCGGTCGTCAGTTTTTCGATAAACGCGTCGGGGCAGGTCGTCGGCGCCTCGGTCTCCCGATCGGCCGGCGATCCCATCCTCGATGCCGACGCTTTGGCGACCGTCCGCCGGGCAGCCCCGTTTCCCCCGCCCCCCGCCGGAGCCCCGCAAAGCTTCGCGGCGCCGCTGAGCTATAGAGTCCAATAGACATGCGAGCTCGGGGAGCGAATTCCACATGGCCGCCTGCGGACCAGCGGCTTATCGGATCTTGAGGGAGCGTTAGCTGATGTCGCGAGCGAACCAAGGCGACAGCGCCAAGACGGTCGAAGCGGCGGGCGTATTGTCCGCCGTCGAACAGGACCGCGCGAGGGCGCCGATATTCCGGCGCGCTCTTGCTTTTGCGCTGTTATGGGCCTCTACGGTCGCGATGGCGGGCGTATCGACCAGCTTCACCACGGATTTGACGGAGATCAGGGTCGGCTACCTCCACGCCAACGGCTCGAAAGCGCGCCTCTCGTTGATGGACGTTCCCGCCGAGAATGACGGCGTGGCGGGCGCGCAATTGGCGATCGACGACAACAACACGACCGGCCGCTTCATCGGACAGCGCTACACGCTCATCGACAAACCGCTGCGAGCCGGCGACGACGTCGCCGCGGCGGTCAACGCGCTCGCCGACGCCGGCGCCGCCTTCGTCGTCACCGACATCGACGCCGACGGCGTGCTGAAGGCCGCCGACGCGGCCAAGTCGCGCGGCCTTCTCATCCTCAACGCCGGCGCGACCGACGATCGACTGCGAGAGGAGGACTGCCGCAGCAACGTCGTGCATATCGCGCCAAGCCGCTCGATGCTGGCCGACGGGCTGGCGCAATATCTCGTGTGGAAGAAGTGGCGCAAATGGCTGCTCATTGTCGGCTCGCACGACAAGGATAAGTTGTTCGCCAACGCCCTGCGCCGCGCGGCGACGCGCTTTGGCGCCAAGATTGTCGAAGAGCGCGAGTTCAAGGATACGGGCGGGGCGCGCCGCACCGACAGCGGCATCGTCGAAATCCAGCGCCAGATGCCTGTGCTGACGCAGAGCGCTCCCGACTACGACGTGCTCGTCGCGGCCGACGAAAGCGAGGTCTTCGCCGGCTATCTGCCCTATCGCACCTGGGACGCGCGCCCGGTCGCGGGATCGGCGGGGCTGGTCCCTACGACATGGGATGCGGCGTTCGATCAGTGGGGGGCCATTCAGTTGCAGAGCCGCTTCGGCCGAATGTTCCACCGCTTCATGACGCCGCTCGACATGCAGGCCTGGAGCGCCGCGCGAGTGGTCGGAGAAGCGGCCGCGCGATCGAACACGGCCGACCCGGCCAAGCTTTTCGCCTACATCAAGAGTCCGGAGTTCTCGCTCGCGGCGTTCAAGGGCCAGAAGCTTTCGCTGCGCGACTGGAATCTGCAGTTGCGCCAGCCCATCCTTCTCTTCGACGGGCGCAACACCGTTTCCGTGTCGCCGCAGGAGGGATTCCTGCATCAATCGTCCGAATTGGATACCCTGGGCGTCGACCGGCCGGAGAGCAAATGCAAACTCGACTAGCGTGAGCCGCCCCCGCATTTTCAGGAGAAGTCCTCATGTCCGCTTTTCCAAGGATCGCGCTCCTCGGCCTTTGGCTCGCGGCCCTTCCGCTCGGGGCGACTCCGGCCTTCGCCTTTCTCGCCTTCGTCTCGAACGAAAGAGGCAATTCCATTTCCGTCGTCGACACCGACAAGATGGAGACCGTGGCGACGATCCCGACCGGGCAGCGCCCGCGCGGCATCGCGGTGTCGCGCGACGGAAAATCCGTCTTCGTGGCCCTGGGCGACGACGACACGATCCAAATCTTCGACGCGAAGACTTTCAAGAACGTCGGCGAGTTGCCCTCCGGCCCCGA
Source organism: uncultured Alphaproteobacteria bacterium (assembly GCA_963813195.1). Lineage (GTDB taxonomy): Bacteria > Pseudomonadota > Alphaproteobacteria > Rhizobiales > Beijerinckiaceae > Roseiarcus. Next base: position 284,307 of record CAWEYC010000015.1, read on the forward strand.
CCCCGAACAATTCGCACTCGATCCCTCGGGCAGACTGCTTTACGTCGCCAACGAGAACGACGCGATGGTGACGATCATCGACGTGGACCAGCGGCTGGCCCTGGGACAGGTTTCGGTGGGGGTCGAGCCCGAGGGAATGGCTGTCAGCCCGGACTCGAAAACTTTGATCTGCACGTCGGAGACGACCAGCATGGCGCATTTCATTGACACCAAGAGCCATGAGGTCGTCGGCAATTTGCTGCTGGGCTCCCGCCCGCGCTTTTCCGCCTTTAAGTCGGACGGCTCGGAACTCTGGGTGACCTCGGAAATCGGCGGCGAGTTGTCGATCATCGATCCCGCGACGCGGAAGCTCAAGACGACCGTGCGGTTCGAGATTCCCGGCCTTCGGGCGGAAATGATCCAGCCCGTCGGCATTAATCTCACTAGGGACGGCAAGTTGGGATTCATCGATCTCGGCCCCGCCAATCGGGTCGCCGTCGTCGATGGGGCGACGCATGCGGTTCTCAAATACCTGCTCGTCGGCCAACGCGTTTGGCACGGCGATTTCACTCCGGATGAGAAATATCTCGTCGTCGCCAACGGAGTTTCGAACGATGTTTCCGTGATCGACGTCGCCAAGCAGAAAGTCATCAAGTCGATCCAGGTCGGCGAATTGCCCTGGGGCGTCGCCTTTGCGCCGAGATAGTCGCGCGAACGCGGGCATCATTTCGGCCTTCCTTGACCTCAGGGAGTCCGCGCACCTGTCGCTCTTGTCTCGTTTGTGACGCCGAGCGCATAATGCCTCTAAGGAGGGCCGCGACGGTCGAGCCGCTTTCGAGCCGCGCGGACAGATCGCAGATTGCTCATAAAAGTCCTCGGATCGAGCGCCGGCGGGGGCTTCCCGCAATGGAACTGCAATTGCGCCAATTGCCGCGCCGTTCGCCGCGGCGCGCCCGGATATTCCGCGCGAACCCAGTCTTCGCTCACCGTCAGCGCCGATGGCGTCAATTGGCTCCTCCTCAACGCCTCGCCGGATTTGCGCCAGCAAATTGCGGCCACCCCGCAACTGGCGCCAAAGACCGATGGCGCAGCAAGGGCGAGCCCGATCAAAGCAGTCGCCCTGACGAACGGCGACGTCGACCATATCGCCGGGCTATTGACGCTCCGCGAGCAGCAGCCCTTCTCCATCTACGCCTCGCGGCGCGTGCTGGATACGCTCGAGGCGAACCGGATTTTCGGCGTTCTCGCGCCCGGTGTCGTCTCGCGCGCCGAATTGCCCTTCGACGTCCCCGTTGAAATCGAAGGCGCCGGCGCGACGCTCGGACTGGCGGTCGAGGCCTTCGCAACGCCGGGAAAGATCGCGCTCTATCTCGAGGACGCCAACGCGGCGGATTTGGGCACGCAAGCGGGCGACACGCTCGGCCTGCGCATCGTCGAAACGGCGACCGGCAAGTCGTTCTTTTATGTTCCGGGCTGCGCGCGGATCCATGTTCCGCTCGCCAAGCGGCTACGGGGCGCGGCGCTCGTCTTCTTCGACGGCTCGCTGTGGCGCGAGGACGAGATGATCGCGCAAGGCCTGATGGCCAAGACCGGCTCCCGCATGGGTCATATCAGCATGAGCGGGCCGCAGGGCTCGATCGCCGCCTTCGCCGCACTCGACGTCGAGCGGAAGATCTTCGTTCATATCAACAATTCCAATCCCGTGCTCGACGCGAATTCGCGCGAGCGCACCGCGGCGAGCGACGCGGGGTGGCAGATCGGCGAAGACGGCATGGAGGTCGAGCTATGAACAAGATCGCTTCCCCCGATGGCCTTGGCGCGCCATTGACGCCCGGCGAGTTCGAGGCCGCGATCCGCGCCGTCGGGGCCGAACGTTATCACGACAAGCATCCGTTTCATAAGATGCTGCATGGCGGCCAGCTCAACAAGGGCCAGGTGCAGGCCTGGGCGCTCAATCGCTATTGCTATCAGGAAGCGGTGCCGCGCAAGGACGCGGCCTTCATAAGCCGCGTGCACGATCGCGAATTGCGGCGCGAATGGATTCATCGCATTCACGACCATGACGGGCTGGGCGAGGAAGCCGGCGGCATCGAACGCTGGCTCATCCTCACCGACGGTCTGGGCCTTTCGCGGGACTATGTCGTTTCACGTCGCGGCGCTCTGCCCGGCACGAAGTTCGCGGTCGAGGCCTATGTGCGCTTCGTCGTCGAACAACCGCTCGCCGCCGCCGCCGCCTCGTCGCTGTCCGAATTGTTCGCCCCCTCGATCCATCGCGAGCGGATCGCCGGGATGCTAGAAAATTACGACTTCATCGACGACACGGTCATGGCCTATTTCAAACGGCGACTCAGCCAGGCGCCGCGCGACTCCGAATTCGCGCTGGAATTCGTCAAGACCAACGCCCGCACCCGCGCTGAACAGGACGCTTGCGTCGCAGCGGTGCAGTTCAAATGCAACGTGCTGTGGGCGCAGCTCGACGCGCTGAACCACGCCTATGTGACGCCCGGCGTCGTTCCGCCGGGAGCGTTCCGCCCCGGAGAAACCAATGAATAATTCTTGCGCCGGACAGCGCTTCCTGATCGGCGACGCGTCGCGGCCCGCCTTCCCGCGCTTCGCACGCCTGCACGATGACCGCGCGAGGCGGCGCCTCGTCATTCTCGCGCCGGAGCGCGCTTACGAAGTCGATCCAATCGGCGCGGCGGTGCTACGGCTTTGCGATGGCGAACGGACATTCGCCGAGATTGTCGCGCACCTCGCAACGGTCTATTCCGCGCCGATCGCGTTGATCGCCAAGGATGTCGCCAATCTTCTGCAGGGGCTTGCGGACAAGCGCCTGCTGCGCGACGGATCGGATCTATTCGCGCCGCCGCCGCTTTCCAAAGCCGCCACGTCCTACGGGCCTTTTGCCGGCGGACCGGCCGGTCTTCTCGCCGAACTGACCCATCGCTGCCCTTTGCAATGTCCCTATTGCTCCAATCCCCTCGAACTCGAGCGCGCCAATGCGGAATTGAGCGCCGACGAATGGGGCGAGGTGTTTCGTCAGGCCGCCGCCGCTGGGGTGTTGCAATTGCACCTTTCGGGCGGCGAGCCGACCGCACGGCGCGATCTCGACGACATTCTCGCCCATGCGGTGCAAGCGGGGCTTTACACCAATCTGATCACGGCGGGCGTTCTGCTGACGCGCGAACACTTGGAACAGATGGCCGCGGTCGGCCTCGATCATGTCCAGGTTTCGATCCAGGACATTGTGCCGGAAAACGCCGATCGGATTTCGGGCTTCAAGGGCGGCATCGCCAAGAAGCGCGACGTGGCGCGCTGGACGCGCGAACTCGGCCTCGGCCTCACCGTCAATGCGCCGATGCACCGGCATAATCTCGACCACCTCTCGGAGATCATCGACTTCGCGCTCGAAGTCGGCGCGCAACGGATCGAAGTCGCGCACATCCAATACTACGCCTGGGCGGAGAAAAACCGCGCCGCGCTCATTCCAACGCGCGAGAAATTTCTGCAAAGCCTCGAGATCGTCAATGAAGCCAAAACGCGCCTCGCGGGAGTGCTGAATTTTGATTTCGTCATTCACGACCACTACGCCACGCTGCCAAAGGTCTGCATGGGCGGCTGGGCGCGGTCGATCATTGTCGTCACGCCCTCCGGGCTCGCGTTGCCGTGCCATGCCGCTCAGACCTTGCCTGGCCTCACGTTCGACAACGTGCGCGAACGCCCCCTCGCCGACATCTGGCGCCACGGCGCCGCCTTCGAAGCATTCCGCGGCACAGGCTGGATGAAAGAGCCGTGCCGCACCTGCGACCGGCGCGAAATCGACTTTGGCGGCTGCCGCTGTCAGGCGTTCGCAGTAACGCGCGACGCCGCCGCCGCCGATCCGGCCTGCCATTTTTCGCCGGATCACGGGCGCTTCGCGTCTCTTGCGGAAATGGAGTCGCATGTCGCCCCGCCGCGCTTCGTCTATCGTCGTATGGCGGGGCTGGGCTCGCCGGACGCCGATCCGCGATGACCCGGGGCGCTGTCGACGCCGATGAGGCGTGCGACGCTGCGCGCGTCCCTACCTGCCGCAGGCCTGAGCCGTCTTCTCGTCAATCGAAAAGATCGCGCCTTCCTGGATCGTAATATTTCTGATGACGCAGGTGCGGCCCGTCTTGTCTGCGAATTTCGCGTCGTAAAGGCCAGACTTGATTCCGGTGATCTTCAGGCGCTCGTCATGCTCGACGGCGTGGTCGCTGTCATTGGCGGCCTGGTCCGGCCCCCACTCATTCCTACCGGCCGCGGAGAGCTGGAACGCGGTGATCGTATTGGCGGTAAGATTCCAAAACCGTGTGTCTTTCGCGTTCGCGACGGCCGAAATGCAGCACAGCAGCAAACCCGCGCCCACAGACCTTTTCGACATGCCGCGCCCCAAAGACGGTTCACCTCGAATCGCGCATCGCTATGGCGCCGCGGGGGCGGCGGAACCCGCCGGCGCCACGCCGTAGGGAGCGTCGTCGGCGCCAACGGGGACGCCGACGTCGTCTCTCGTGCGAAGGCGTATCAGTTCTGCGCCGAGGCGTAGCTTGTAACTTCCATGCCGAGGCAAACCTCGACCACAACCGGCGTCGTCCAGGCCATGTGGCCCTCCCTCAGTTGATAGTCGCCGCAAGCCTATTCTTGGAGGACCGCGCCGCGCCCGTCAATAGCCGCCCAAACGCCGCCCGCTTCGACCGCCGGCGGCCTCGCGCCCCCGGCCGAAGGACGGGCCGCTGGCTTAATTCGTCCAAGTGATTGAGTTGCGCGCCACGACATGCTCCGTTGGGGTCGGCTTCGGATCGGAACGACTGATTTGGCGAGGCGCCAAGCGAAACTGCAGCGAGGTCCTTGGGAACGCAATGGCCGCAAGCAGAGAAGTCAGGGACGGTGGGTCCATTGCGAACGGTCGCCCCCCAATGGCGCCCGCGCTCGAAGTCCACGGCGTCAGTCATCGCTATGGCGCGCGGCTGGCGCTCGACGCGGTCAGTTTCGCGGTCGCGCCAGCGTCGTTCACGGTCTTGCTGGGTCTGAACGGCGCCGGCAAGTCCACCGTGTTCTCATTGATTACGCGCCTCTACGCCACGCGAGAAGGCCGGATTTCCATCTACGGCCGTGATGTCGCGCGCGAGCCGACCGCGGCGCTCGGTCAACTCGGCGTCGTGTTTCAATCGCGCGCGCTCGATGTCGATATTTCGGTCGAGCAGAACCTCGTCTACCACGCCGCACTACACGGCATCGGCCGCCGCGAGGCGCTCGTTCGCGCCCGCGCGGCCCTCGCGCGCGTCGACCTCCACGACCGCTTGCATGAACGCGTTCGCAAGCTCTCGGGCGGGCAAATGAGGCGCGTCGAGATCGCACGCGCCCTTTTGCACAAGCCGCGCCTGCTTCTGCTCGACGAACCGACCGTGGGTCTCGACGTCAAGGCGCGCGCCGGCATCCTGCGACACGTCCGCGATCTCCTGGCGGAGCAGCGCATCGGCGTCCTCTGGGCGACGCATCTCATCGACGAGGCGGCGCCCGGCGACGACGTCGTGATCCTGCACCGCGGCCGCGTGCTGGCGCACGGGCCGATCGACGCAATCGTCGCGCGAGCAGGCGAAAAGGATCTGGCCGGCGTCTTCACCAAGCTCGCGCAGGACCCGAGTCCCGACGGAGCGGGAGCCGACGCATGAGGGCGCGTGACGACGATGTCTGGCGCGCCCTGACGCTGCCGCAATATTTCATCTGCCTCAAGGGAATCGTCTGGCGCGAGGGCCTACGCTTTGTGCATCAGCGCGAGCGCTTCGTCTCCGCTCTGGTCAGGCCGCTCGTCTGGCTGTTCATCTTCGCCGCGGGATTTCGGCAGGTCCTCGGCGTATCCATCATTCCGCCTTACGAAACCTACGTTCTCTACGACGTCTATATCACGCCGGGCCTGATGGCGATGATTCAGCTTTTCAATGGCATGCAGTCCTCACTGACCATGGTCTACGACCGCGAGACCGGCGGCATGCGCACATTGCTGGTGAGCCCGTTTCCGCGCTGGTTCCTATTGTCGTCGAAGCTCCTGGCGGGAACGTTCGTCTCGATCCTGCAGGTCTACGCGTATCTCGTGATCGCCTATTTCTGGGACATCGAGGCGCCGCCGATCGGTTATGTCGCGATCATTCCGGCGCTGACGCTGAGCGGGCTGATGCTAGGCGCGCTCGGCATGCTGATTTCGTCGTTGATCAAGCAGCTGGAGAATTTTGCCGGCGTGATGAATTTCGTGATTTTCCCTATGTTCTTCGCCTCGTCGGCGCTCTATCCGCTCTGGCGCGTCAAGGAATTGAGTCCGTTTCTCTATTATGTCTGCGAAATCAATCCGTTCACCCATGCGACGGAGCTGATCCGCTTCGCCTTCTACGGCAAGGTCGACGCGACCTCGCTGGCGGTCGTGCTTGCCTGCACCGTCGTGTTCCTGGCTGGCGCGATCATCGCTTACGATCCCGCTCGCGGCTTTCTCGCGCGGCGCGGCGCGGGGTGACCGGGAGGTGACGCGAGGCCGGCAGGGGATCGTGTTCGACAACAAGAGCTCGGTTGTGGCGCTCCCCATGCCGGGGGCGGTAATGCTGACCATCCTGTCCGTCCGATACAAGATCGCGGAGTAGGATGGTCTATAGCTCTCTCTTCTACGCGGCCAGCATGACCTACGCAGTCCTGCGGACCGCACGATTCTCTCCAACCTCGTAGGAGCATCCCGAATGGACACGCGCCAGCGGCAGACCGTCAAAGGCTCCGATCTTCTCGTCGCCGCTCTCGAGAACGAGGGTGTCGAGCGAATCTTCGGGATTCCCGGCGAGGAAAACCTCGACGTCGTCGAATCCATCCGCACGTCGTCGATTGAGCTCGTCATCACCCGGCACGAGCAGGCCGCGGCCTTCATGGCGGCGACCTACGGCAGGCTGACCGGCAAGCCGGGCGTCTGCATCGCGACGCTCGGGCCGGGCGCGCTGAATTTCTCGACCGGGGCGGCCTACGCGCTGCTCGGCGCAATGCCGATGATCATGATCACCGGCCAGAAGGGCATCCTGTCATCGCGGCAGGCGCGGTTCCAGGTCGTCGACGTCGTGGCGTCGATGAGGCCGCTGACCAAGCTGTCGCGCCAGATCGTCTCGCCGGCGATGATCCCGACGCTGGTGCGCGACTCGTTCCGCGTCGCCGCGGAGGAGCGGCCCGGTCCGGTCCATCTGGAACTTCCGGAAGACATTGCCCACGAGACGTGCGAGCCGGCGCCGATGGTCCCGCCGCATCCCGTCGAGCTGCCGGTGGCGAGTGCGCGGGCGCTCGAGCGGGCGGCCGAGATGATCCTGCAGGCGGAGCGTCCTTTGCTGATGCTGGGCGCCGCGGCCTCGCGACCGCGCTCGACATCGGACCTCGCGCAATTCGTGGTGCGGACGGGCATTGCCTATTTCACGACGCAGATGGGCAAGGGCACCGTGCCCGCCGACACCGATCTCTACATGGGCACCGCTGCGCTCTCCGAGCGCGACTATGTTCACGAGGCCATCGAGCGCGCGGACCTCATCATCGCGATCGGCCACGACACCGTCGAGAAGCCGCCTTTCATCATGGGCCGGAACGGCCCGAACGTCATCCATGTCGGCTATCAACCGGCGCATGTCGAGCAGGTCTACTTCCCGCAGGCCGAGGTCATCGGCGATCTTGGTCCCTCCCTGCGGCTCCTGGCGGACCGCGTCGAAGGCAAGATCCCGCACGCACAGGCGCTGCTGTCGCTACGCGACGGAATCCTGAGCCGGATCGCCGCCCGCGCCACCGAGGACCGACTGACGCCGCAGCGCCTGGTGCACGATGTCCGCGCCGTCATGCCGCCGGATGGCGTCGTCGCCCTCGACAACGGCATGTACAAGATTTGGTTCGCGCGAAACTACCGCACCCGGGTCGCGAACACGCTGTTGCTCGATAATGCGCTGGCGACGATGGGCGCCGGCCTTCCCTCCGCGATGATGGCGGCCCTGCTGTATCCGAACCGGCGGGTCATGGCCGTCTGTGGCGACGGCGGCTTCATGATGAACAGCCAGGAACTGGAGACGGCCGTCCGGCTCAAGCTCAACCTCGTCGTCCTCATCATCGAGGACCACGCCTTCGGCATGATCCGGTGGAAACAGGCGGTCGATAAGTTCGCCGACTTCGGCATGACTTTCAGCAATCCCGACTTCGTGCGCTACGCCGAGGCTTACGGCGCGAAGGCGACGCGCGTGAGCGCCGCCGGCGAGCTGACGCCTGTCTTGGAGAGCGCGTTCGCCGGCGGCGGCGTCCACCTCGTCATCGTCCCGATCGACTATTCGGAAAACAAGCGGGTGCTGGTCGACGAACTCGCGCAGCGGCTGCCGGTGACGAAAGAGGCGTGATCGACGCGTTGGTCGCGCGACATCGTTACCGTGCCGGCGAACAGGCCGAGCGGCAAAGTCTAGTTCATGACTACTTTGTTCAGCACATTCGAGGATGAGTGTCCTGGTCCGCCTGGGGTCTGCGCTGGCGATCGCCGTCATTTCGGCCATCGACGGGAAACCGCAATGCCCGCCGTCATCAACGAGCCCGAAAGCGCTTGATCGGATAACGATTTCGTCACGAGGCGGGGTGATTGACGAGGGCTATGGCTAACGTCCCGCCCGGGGCAGCATCAGCGCGTCGACAGCGATGCAGCCGCTGGCGCCGACGATCACAGGGTTGACGTCGATCTCGGGATATTCGCTGACGAGATCCGCAGCCAGCCAGCCGAAGGCCACAATGGTGCGGATCAAGGCTGGCATGTCTACTGGGGCGCTGCCGCGGAAACCCGCCAACAGGCGGTAGAGGCGCAGGCTGGGCAGGGCGCGCTCCACCTCGGCGGGGTCGGTGGGCGCCAGCAGCGTGACCTGATCGCGCAGCAGCTCGATCAACACGCCGCCGGCGGCGATCAGCACCAATGGCCCCCATTGTGGATCGTGCAGGGCGCCCAAAGCGATTTCCACCCCTTTCGGCGCCATTTCCTCCACCAGCGCCAGCGGCCCCAGGCGCGCCGCGAAATCGATGTAGGTGCGTTCCAACAATTCGGTTGTAGGGATTCCCAGCACCACGCCCCCGACTTCCGTCTTGTGCGCGACGCCTGGCGCGGCCGTCTTGAGCGCCAGGGGAAAGCGTAGGACGGCCGCCGCCACTCGTAGCTCTTCCAATGAAGAGACAAGCCGCCGCGCCGGCGTCTGGATCCCATATCTATCCAGCATGGTTAGAGCCGAATGCTCCGACATGGCGCCATCGAGCGCCGTGGCATGCCGGGGCCCGCTACGGACTCGCCGCACGGCGGACGGACGGTCCCGCCACGCCATCATGTGCCGGGCTGCCTTCAGCCCCTCGGCGGCGCCGTCGATCACCGGCACGCCGTCGGCCGTCAGCCTCCTGGCGATGCCGTCATGCGCCGACATGGCGTAGTTCGTCACCACCGCCACGGGCTTCGTGGTCGCCCGAAAGGCGGCCATCGCCGCGCGCGCGTAGCCTTCCGAGACGTAGTAGCCATCCCTGACGTCGCAGAACATCATGCCGAGGGCCGCGTCATGGTCATCTAGGAGTGCGCTGAAGGCATTGCCGAAGGTTTGCTCGAACCCCGCGGCGCTCGACCAAGCGTCCAGCGGGTTTGCTGGTTCCAGCTCCGGCCCGATCGCCGCGGCCACGCGCTCCAAGGTGCCGGGGGCGATATCTGCGTAGGTTACGGCCAGGCGCTCCGCCAAATCCACGGCGAGTTCCCGCTCCCCGCCCGAATCGTGGATGGCGACCAGGCCGCCCCGGGCGGGCGGGCGGCCTTGCTGGAACAGCAGCAGAGTGGCCGCCATCTCGTCAAGGTCGTCCACCTGCAACACGCTATGGCGGCGGAACAGGGCGGCGTAGGCGGCGTCGTTCCCCGCCACGGCGCCGGTGTGGCTGACCGCCATCGCGGCGCTTCGGGCGGTGCGGCCGACCTTCATCACCACCACTGGCTTGCCTTGCGTCGCCGCAGCCTCCAACGCACGCTGAAACCCGGCCGGATCCCGCACCGTCTCGAGGAACAGGCCAATCACGCGAATATGGTCTTGCACAACCATCCAGCCGAGGTAGTCGGCAGCCGTGGTGACGAGTTCGGCGCCCGAGGAGATGATCGCGGCGAAGGCGAGCCGAGGATCGTTGTGCGCCAGCGCGCCGAACACCGAACCCGATTGCGACACCAGCCCCACGGGACCCGACCGCAGCGGACCGAGATGCGGGTATCCCGCGATGCGCAGTCCGACCTCGTTGTTATAGAAGCCCATACAGTTGCCGCCACACAACGCCATGCCAGCCGCCCGGGCGGCCCGGGCCAGCCGCGCCGCCAGGGCGCCGCCGTCGCCGGGCGGGGCGCAAGACGCAAAGATAGTCGCCGCGCGTGCGCCGTGCGCGATTGCCTGGTCCAGCGCGGTCTCAAGCCGATCGTTGCCAACGCCGAGAACGACGTGGTCGACGGCGCCGGGCAGCGCCTCGAGGCTCGGAAAGCAGGCCAAACCAGCCACGCGGTCGTAGCGCGGGTTCACGCCATATACCGGCCCGGCGAAGCCACCCGCCCGGATCATCTCCGCCATCGCCCTTCCGACCGTCGCCGGGCGCTCCGAGACGCCGACAAGCGCCACCGACCGCGGGCGGAGCAGCGCCTGCATGCTCTGCTGGTTCGCAAGCGAGGTGGGCATTTGCATCACTGGCCGGTATAGAGGGACAGGCCGCGCTTCCGGATCTGGCGGCCGATGACGGCGCGCTGAATTTCGGAGGTGCCTTCCCAAATGCGGTCGACCCGGACGTCGCGGTACAGCCGCTCCACCGGGTTCTCGCGCATATAGCCACGGCCGCCCAGGATCTGAACGGCGCGGTCCACGACGCGGCCGGCCATCTCGGTGCAATGCAGCTTAACCGCCGCAACCAGGCCATGCGCGACGGAGCCGTCGACGCCGGCATCCAGTTCGCGCGCCACTCGGTAGAGCAGCGCTTGGGCCGCCATAATATCGGTGGCGGAATCGGCCAGCATGAACTCTATCGCCTGGAAATCGATGATCGGGCGGCCGTGCTGCACACGGTCCTTGGCGAAGCGCTCGGCCGTTTCGGTAGCGCGGGCAGCGGATCCCACCATGCGAGCGGCAATGGTGAGCCGCGTCTCGACGAACCACTCCTTCGTCAGGTCGAACCCCTGCCCCACCTCGCCCAGCATCTCCTGCTTCGTCAACCGGACGCCGTCGAACTGCAGCTCCGCATGATCGAATGGCCAAGTATGCATGTATTTCGGCGAGCGCACATGGCGGACGCCCGGCAACGTCTTGTCCACCAGGAACAGGGTCGGCTTGTCCGGGTCGCCGTCCACATGGGCATGGACGATGACGTAGTCCGCGCCGGAGAACGACGTGACGTGCCACTTGCGCCCTGTCAAGACCCATCCGCCTTCCTGCCCGCGGGCGACCGTCTGCACTAGGCGCGGGTCCGACCCGGCGGCCTCCTCGGTGATGGCGAAGCAGTCCCGGAGCTGGCCTTTGCAGGTTGGAAGCAAATAACGTTCGATCTGCGCCGGCGTGCCGCGGGCGAGCGGGATGGCTGGGTGCCACACCGTCGCGTAGAGGCCGCACGTCAGCCGGCCGAGCTGCTCGTTCACTAGCGTCTGCTGGAATAGGGAGAGGCCCTGCCCGCCATGCTCCGTGCCGTGATTGATGGCGTTCAACCCATGGGCGCGAACCGCGTCCTTGACCATGGCCCAGCGTCGTTGCGGCAAGGAGCCGTGCTCGTCGCTCTCCTGCTCCAGCGGCATAAGCACGGTGTCGGCCAGCGCTCGCGCCCTTGCCTGAACTTCCAGGTCGCCTTGCTGCAGGTCGTGGCGCATTTGGTGGTTCCCTTTCGCTTGCTTGACCAGCTTATGAAGATTGCTGTAGCGCTTCTGCGCATTATGGACATCCAATGATGCAGAAGTGGACTCCGTATCCGCCTGCGGTGGTCAAAGCGACCGCAGACAAAGGCGCCGAAGAGCACGGACCATTCCGGTTCGGCATTCTGCTGATCCCGCGGTTCTCGATGATCAGCCTACTTTGCGCGACCGAGCCGATGCGGGTGGCCAATTATCTGCTCGCCGGCGTCGCTTATGGGCTGGATTTCTTGTCCGACTCGGGCCCAGTCGTGACGGCTAGCAATGGCATGGAGCTAAAGGCGACGCCGCTCACCGAGGCGCAGGCGTACGACTGTCTGCTAGTCTGCGCGAGCTACACGCCGGAACGATTCACTAAGGAGGCGACTCTGGGCGTGCTGCGGCGCCGGGCCCGGCACGGGGCGGCAATCGGCAGCCTGGAAAACGGTTCATACCTGCTCGCCCGAGCCGGCGTAGCACGCGGTCAGAAGTTGACGGCGCATTGGAACAGCCTCCCGACCTACCGCGCGATATTCTCCGACGTGGACTTCGTGGATCAGGTGTACACGACATCGGACGGGCTGATGAGTTGCTCGGGCGGGTTCTCGGCGACGGACTTGCTTCTGCACTTTCTGGAGCAACGGCATGGTCGCCAATTTGCCGCCCGTGTCGGCAATCAGTTGCTCGCGGCGCAGAGCCGACCGCCCGAGGCGCGGCAAAGCGGCAGCCTGGGCGTCCTCGGGGAGGCGTTGTCGCCGAGCGTCGCCCGCGCCTGCCAAATGATGGAGGCGAGCGTTGGGGCGCCACGGACCATCGAGGCTATCGGGGCCGAGCTGGGTCTCTCGCGACGCCACCTCGACCGGCTGTTCGAACGCGAACTGGCGACGACGGCGAAGCGCTTCTATCTCGCCATGCGGCTCGAGAGAGCGCGGCGGTTGGTGCAGCATACCTCCATGCCGTTACACGACGTCGCGTGGAGCTGCGGGTTCGACTCCTATAGTTCGTTCACTACGTCATTCCGCAGGAAGTTCGCCGCCAGCCCGCGCACCGACAGGCGGATTGCACGCCGATAGCGCGCGGTCAACCAGCCAAGAATTTCCGCCACTGCTCCGTCGCGAATTTGCGAACGCCGTGAAAGACGCCTTTTTGGCCGCGTGTGCGTTGATCCTAATTCGTTTCCACATGCGTCGCAAAACTCTCTGAAGCGAGTAGAATCGACGCCGCGCGCCTCTTCAATATCGACGCGCCCGTCGCCGCGCGCCGACGGCTTTCGTTTCGACGAGCGCTCAAAGTCCGGCTTTGACTTTCGCCGCGACGTCGGCGGGGACCCACTTGGTCCAGACGGCGTCGTCGTTCTTGAGGAAGTATTTCGCGCCGTCGTCGCCGGTCGCCTGGTTGGCGCTCATCCAGGCCAAGAGCTTGTCGACCGTGGCGTTCGACCAGGAGCGGCGCTTGAGATAGTCCATCGTGACGCCGCCGCGCGCCGCGAAGTTGGCGGTCACGAGGGTTACGACGTGATCCTTCGGCCAGGCGTCGGGCTTCGGATCGGGGCAAACGACGGTGTAGCAGCGTTTCCATTCCGCCTCGTCGAAGGGAACGCCATGGTCGAGCTTGACCATGTCGTACTTGCCGAGCAGCGCGGTCGGCGACCAGTAATAGCCGAGCCAGCCCTGCTTGTGCTCATAGGCCTTGGCCAGAGATCCATCGAGGCCGGCCGACGATCCGGGGTCGACCAGGACGAATCCCGCTTTCTGCGCGCCGAAGGCTTTGAACATCTGGCCGGTCACGCGCGTGGCGCCCCAACCCTGCGGGCCGTTGAAGACGGCGCCTTTCGAGGGATCCTCGGGCGCGGGGAAGAGTTCAGGATGCTTCAGCGCGTCGGCGATCGTCTTGATGTCGGGATGGGCGTCGGCGATGTATTTCGGAATCCACCACCCCCCGACTCCGCCGTCGCTGAGCGCCGTCGCCGCGATGACGAGTTTGCCTTCCTTCACGCCGCGGTTGACCACGTCAGGCAGCAGGTCGATCCACCCTTCCGGCGCGATGTCGGGCTCGCCCTTCTCGGTCATCGAGGTGATGGTGGGCACAGTGTCGCCGACCACGATAGTGGCGTTGCAGCCGTAGCCTTTGGTCAGGATGATCTTGTCGATGCTCGACAGAACTTGGGCGGACTGCCAGTTCATGCTGGCGATGGTGACGTCGCCGCAGCCCGCGGCTGACGCCGCGCCGGCGCATGCGAAAAGGCCGATCGCCAGGGCGGTCGACGCAAGCAATGCCTTCATTGTCGTTTCCCTATCACCGCGGCGCTCGACTCTGGGTCGGACGACGAGCGGCGCCGCTTCGCTCGCCATCCTCGTTCTTCCGCGCCGGGCGCTCCACCGGGAACTGGCCAACGGTGTCGGCCAGCGCTCGCGCCCTCGCCATTTCCTTTGCTTAGCCACCTTATGAAGATTGCTGTGGAGTTTCTGCGTATTATGGACATCCACTGATGCAGAATTGGACTCCGCCCGCGCCGGTCAACGTGACCGCTGACAAAAGCGCCGAAGAGCACGGGCCGTTCCGGTTCGGCATTCTGCTAATCCCGCAGTTCTAGATGATCCGCCTGGTTTGCGCGACCGAGCCGGCGCGGGTGGCCTGATTCAGAAACTCGCTTGGCGAGCGGTCCCACAGCCACCGCCCGATTCACCAATGCCATATTCCAACACCAACAAGCATCGGAAGCCCTACGTCGCCGCTTTCGCCGCGATTTTCCTCGATCTTGCGCCAGGACACAATTCCGCCTCAAACGGGCGTTTGAATTTCATACGGTCGTTTCAGGTTTCTGCGGGAGACCCTTATGAGTGCGTCGATCTCTCTAATGGTTCGCTACGGGCTCCATTCCTTGACGCGCAAATTGGCGATTGAGGCATTGGCTGTGAGCCTCCCGATTGTCGTCGCGCTAACGGTCCCTCCCACTTTAACGAAGCCCGTAGCGTCCTCTTCGCAAAGCAATGGTGGGCAGTTAGGCTTCGAGAATGGCCCCGCGGCAGACCAAACGAACGCGAAGATCAAGGAGTTCATGATGCGTGTCGCCCTGTCCCACGTCGCCAGTCTGAAGCCGACTGCTCCTGCGGCTGCGGCGGGCATAACCGCGCCGAGCGGCCCCACGACCCTAACCTCCATTCCCTCTCTGTCAGGGGGAGTTGCGCCAGGGGTTAGCGCGCCGGGGTTCCGAATGGCGCATATTGCCGCGAGGGTTCAACCGGCGCCGGGCGCCACGCTCGAAACAGTCGGACCAGCGGTGGATGCCGCGCAAGCGCGAGAGAAGCCGCGGGCGGAGAACATCGTCGCCGTCGGTAATGCGCTAAGCGCCATTGCAAAGAAATTGTGATTGTGAAACCAGCTGAATTCACCCGCCAGGCGTTGCTAGATCACGCCACGAACGTGTTCGCCGAAAGGGGCTTTGAGAGCGCCTCGGTGCGCGAGATCACGCGCCGCGCAGAGACCAACCAGGCGGCAATCAACTATCATTTTGGCGGCAAGGGCGCGCTTTATCGTGAAGTTCTGAAGCTGGCAGTCTCGGCTCTCGGCGATGCCTCGTTGCTCGACGAAGACACAATTGAACGGGTCCCCCGCGACGAAGCGGTCCATCTCTTTATCCGCCAACAGGTGACGCCACTCCTCAAACACGGCCAGATTAGCCGCTATCTGCGCATTTTCGCTTGGGAGACGTTGACGCCGACGCCGGTCTATCGCGATTTCATCGCCAGCGAGAAGCTGCCGGTTATGGACCTTGCCGAGAGGATTGTCCGCCGATTCCTGCCGGCCGCCGCTTCCCGAGCAGAACTCACCGTTGCGACGATCTGGCTCACTCAGCAGGTTGCCCCCTTCATTCGTCATCTCGACGCGTTGTCCAAACCGCCGCTGAATTTGAAAATAGATCGCAGTTTCGTCGAGCATTTGGCGGCCGACATCGGTCGCATGGCGGTGGCTGGGCTCAACGCCCGCGATCCCGACCTCAGCTCGTAAACCCATAAGGTCGCAACGCCCGGCTTTTTTGGAAAGCGCGAGCGCAATCCGCAAACGCGCCTGCTTGTTACGGCGGCCCGGCGCATGACTGCGTCGACCGGGCATGAGACTTTGGAAATAAACCGGGCTCTAGTTTTAGCTGTTCCCGATTGCTCGCCACAGGCCGCAGCCTCGAGGCCGGACTCCGATCGGTGTGAAAAGTCTTTCGCAATTGTTGATGTCGATCCTAGGGACAGGACATAATTCTGCCTCCAACAGGCGTTTGAATTTCATACGGTCGTTTCAGGTTTCTGTGGGAGACTCTTATGTGCGTCGTCCATCATTGTCGGGGCCCTCGCGCGGTACTGCAAAGCTTCAAGCTCGGGCCGCCAGAGGTCGTCTCGTCGAGCAGACATTTCTTGCTCGTCGTCGACGCTCCCCCGCCTGCGCCACAGATCGCGGTCGGCGCCGAATTCGCCAACCGCTCCGTCGATCTCGCGACAGCGCGCGCTGCGACCACGGGTCAAGACAGCAAAGTGATCGAGCTCACGTCCGATCAGTGGCAGTTCCTCCGCGGCGTCTACGCAATGAATCTGGAGGCTCCCCCCGGCCTGCCGGATGGCGACAAGGCGGTGTTTACGCCAGGTAGCGGCGACTCCAGCGGTCTGTTGTTCTTCGTCGACGGCGACAAGTCCGGCGCCCCGATGAGCGCGCCACCCGCGCTCCTTTCACTCATGGATCAGGTCGCGGCGGGAGATATCGATCATCAAGCGGCCGGCCATTAGGTCCTCTGCGCGCCTTCCCTTGCGGGCGCGTGGATCATCTCTCGGACGACGAGCAGCGCCTGCTTCGCCTGCTCGGCCGCTTGATGGAAGGCGACGGTCCGGGCCGCCTGCAGCTCACCGACGAACCCTGCAACGTGAAGATCGCAGGCAACGTCACGGGGGGCGCGCACCGCAAGTTCGCGGCGATCCAGCGAGCGCTGAAGACCACCACCATGCCGTCATTGCTCGGCGGAAGCTATGCGCCTGACGACCATAATCACGCACACACGTCGCTGCAAATTCTGGGGCTGCGCGACGGCCACGCCGTAGTGATCGCCACAGAATAGCGCTGGCGCCGTCCAGACATGACAATGCCGTCGAGTGAGCTTGCGGGGGCAGGACAGCCTCAGTAATAGCGCGGGATTGGACCGTTGTGAGGAGTCGAGCGATCGGAAAGATCCAGCATCAGCTCATCAACATAGCACCAGCCCCATCCTTCCGGCGGATCGTAGCCTTCGATGATCGGATGTCGGGTCGCATGATAGTGCTTGGTGGCGTGCCGGCCGGGCGACTGATCGCAGCAACCGACGTGTCCGCACGTGCGACAGATTCGAAGGTGGAACCAGGCGTCGCCGTTTTTCAGACATTCTTCGCAGCCCAACGCGCTCGGGGTCACATTGCGAATGCTATGCGAATGCGTGCAGGCCTTTGACATGACACCTCGCCTCGTTAGAGGGTCGGACTTGGAGAACGCGCGAGAAAGCCGTGGATGGCCTGAACCACCTGAGCGCCCTCGCCGATTGCGCCCCCCACGCGCTTGACCGATCCCGATCGGACGTCGCCCACAGCGAAGACGCCGCGCATGGAGGACGCGAGCGGCGAGGATGAGCCGTTCTCGCCGTATCCGAGATGCGCGCCGGTGAGAACAAAGCCGGCCTTGTCCACGTCGACCCCGCACCCCCGCAGCCATTCCGTGGCGGGATCGGCGCCGACGAAAAGAAAGACGTTGCGAATCGGAGCCTCCGTCTCCCGGTCGGCGCGATGATCCCGCCAACGGACCCCTGCGAGATCAGCGTTCGGCTCCCCGCTCAGTGCGACAATCTCCGTCTGCGTCATCAACTCGATGTTTGGCGCCGCGGCAATACGGTCGATCAAATAGCGCGACATACTTTCGGCAAGGCCAGGGCCGCGCACCATCATGCGGACTTTCGAGGCGAAGGCGGACAGAAAGACAGCGGCCTGACCAGCGGAGTTGCCGCCTCCCACCAGGACGATTTCTTCGCCCGCGCAGAGCCGAGCCTCAATTGGCGACGCCCAGTACCAAACGCCTCGACCCTCGAAACGCGTTATCCCGGCGATCGCTGGATGGCGATATCTGGCGCCGCTCGCGACCACCACCGTTCGAGCCTGGATCCGTCCGCCGTCCTCGACCTCCAGCGTCAGCGCCCCGTTCGCGCGCGAACAATCGAGCGCCTTGACGGCGACGGGTATCATCATTTCGGCGCCGAATTTCTGCGCCTGGACGAACGCCCGGGCGGTCAGGGCGAGGCCTGAAATCCCGGTCGGAAATCCGAAATAATTCTCGATGCGCGCGCTCGCCCCGGCTTGGCCGCCAAAGGCGCGAGCGTCCAGAACGACCACGGAGAGACCTTCCGAGGCCGCATAGACGGCCGTGGCCAGGCCGCCAGGACCGGCGCCCACCACCGCGACATCATAGACAACGTCCGGGCGCGAACTGCCGATCATACCCAATTGCCGAGCGAGAGCGGCCTCTGAGGGATTGCGGAGCACCACGCCGTCGGGACAAACCACCAGAGGCAGTGTCTTCGCAAAGGTTGCGCAATGGCCGATCAGATCACTCGCCTCACGGTCAGTGGCGGGATCGAGCAAGTGATAGGGATAGCTGTTGCGAGTGAGAAAGCCCTGCAGCCGGATGACGTCAATCGACGCCGCGGCACCGATCAAGACGGGCCCGCCTGCGCCTTGCTGAATCAAACTCACGCGACGCAAAATGAGGGCACGCATGATCCGCTCGCCCAAATCCACTTCCGCCACCAGCAGGGATCGAACTCCCTCGGGCGGAATCAGCAATGTCTCGACCTCGCCCTCCGCCGTCCCATCAACCAGCGACGGGCGGTTGGAGAGTTGTCCGACCTCCGCAAGGAACTGGCCAGGGCCTTGCTCGGCGACCGGCGTCACGTGGCGGAGCCCGTCGCGCTGGGTGATCGCCACGTTGCCGGACAACACGACGAACATGCCGGAGCCGGGCTTGCCGGTCTCAAATAGTCTGTCGCCGTTGGCAAATCTGCGCAGAGATCCGAACCTGCGCAGCCGCTCGATCTCCCTCGACGTCAAAGTCGGGAAGGTCTCGTCGTAGCGCGGGGACCGCGTTTGCGGGGCCGGAGGGACCATGTATTCCCTCGTTGTTGCGTCGACGTCGTAACGATTGCCGGCGCGAAGCCCGCCCGATGGTCTCGGCCTTCGCCCAATGAATCTTTCTGCGCAGACTCTAGCTATTCGTCGACACCCGCGCAAGAAGGTCCGACCGCGTCCGAGTCCCGCGCACCACCGATACCCTCAACTGCCCTACGCGAGCCGTCGATGATGTCCGAATATCGCACTTGTCGCTGCATTCCCGGCAGGATGGCGGCCTTGTTCGAAACAGTTTCAAGATGGTGATGGCCCCCATCGGGACCTTAGGCGCCGTTGCGTATTCGACCGTCAAGTACGGCCTCGCCAGCCCGCTGGATGAAACGTCAGTGGCAGGTCATTGGCCACCGGCCGCCACCAATATATTATTAGCGGCGCGAACGCTGGGTCCCCCACTTTGAAGGGAAGTAAAGCGTGTCAAAAATCGTCGCCATATATTGCGTCGCTTACGCGCTTGCAACACAAACAGCCATTGCGGAAGGAGGCCGCGGCGCCCTTTGGCAAGTCGTGTGGACCTGCGTCGCCAACCACGTTTTGACGGGCGCCGCCTTCCCGTGCCTTGAAGTGAACATGTCCGACGGAGAGGAGCGTGGTTACGTCATCTTGCGTCCGCCAATAGGCGCGCCAGACATCATATTGTCGCCGACAAGAAAGATCGTCGGAGTTGAGGATCCGTCGCTCGCGGCCGTGGACGCTCCCAATTACTTTGAAGACGCTTGGAGCGCCCGCTCGTTTCTGTCCGATGCAGTTCACAAACCGCTGGCGCATGACGCTATCGCGGTCGCCGTAAACTCCCGCTTTTCGCGGAACTCAAGACCAGCTTCACATCCACATTGGCTGCATCTCTCGGGGAGCGAGACAAGCGCTTCAGGCCGTCGCCCGGGAACTGTCCGAAAACACATGGGTCCTCATCAGGGAACCCATATACGGCGGCAAATTTTGGGGGCGTCAAGTTGCTCAAGAAACTCTCGCTGGCGTGAATCCGTTTCGTCTTGCCGCTGAGGGGCTAAGTGGCGAGACCGAGAGCAGTGGGCAGTTGACGATCGTCGTCGCAGGGGCCCAGCTTGCTAACGGGCGCGACGGATTCGTTCTGCTCGTATCGCGGAGTGCCCCCTTCCGTCTGAGCCGCCCATTCTCCGTCGAACATTTTCTAGACTTTTCGTGTTCTCGGTGAAGCAGACCGGGCAGGTCGTCTGCACGTGGCCAACACGCCCGCCCTCAAGCGACAATTAAGCCGCGAGGGCGCGCCGCTCGGCCAATACGGCAGAGCGTCTCTGCGGCAGAGTCGTGGTGTAGCTGACGGGCTGACCACGACGATATCCGGCATGAGCCAGATCGGTCAGATGGCCACGGCGGGCAATTCGACGATGGGATCATCGCTCAAGGCGGCCATAGTTTCCAGTGTCATGTAGCGGGCGCGCTGGACGGCCCATTCGTCGTTCTGTTCGAGGAGGATGGCGCCGACGAGGCGGACAATGGCCTCGTCGAAGGCGCCTTGCATAAAATCTTGGTGAATTGCGGTAGGGCGCCTCGCCTGCTACGGAGCGATTCGGCGTGTGGAATTCGGGGCGCGTGCACCGGCCTCGCGCGAAGCCGATCTTCCAAAATTTTCCGAGAAATTCCGGAGGAACTGTCGTTTGACTGTTCAGGACGTTTGCGCTCGCCCCAGCGAGACCTCACCCACCGCGATCGAGGTGACGCTGATCATTCTGGCTCTGGCCTGCGGCGCCTTCGGGATCGGCGTCGGCGAGTTCGCCATCATGGGGCTGCTGCCCGAAGTGGCGGGCGGTTTCACCGCCACAGTACCGGATGCGGGCTACGTCATCACGGCCTATGCAGCCGGCGTTGTCGTCGGCGCGCCGCTTATCGCCGTCGCCGCGACCCGGCTGTCGCGACGCAATCTCCTGCTCATCCTCATGACGCTGTTCGCGATCGGCAATCTCGCCAGTTCAGCCGCGCCGAACCTCGCGAGCCTGATCGTGGTCCGATTTCTGACCGGCCTTCCGCATGGCGCCTATTTCGGCGTTGCGGCGCTGGTGGCCGCCTCTCTGGCGCCCCTGCAACGGCGCACCCAGATGGTCGGTTATGTGATGCTCGGCCTCACGGTCGCGACCCTGCTGGGCACGCCGGCGATGGCGTTTTTCGGCGAGATGCTGAGCTGGCGGCTGATGTTCTTCGTCGACGGCCTGATCGGCGCGCTCACCGTGGCGCTGATCTGGCTCCATCTGCCGAAGGACCGCCCGGCCAAGGACGGCGGCGTGATCCGCGAACTGATCGCCTTCACCCGTCCGCAGGTGTTGCTGACGCTTCTGATGGCGGCCACAGGCTTCGGCGGCATGTTCTCGATCTTTTCCTATATCGCGGCCACGGCGACGGAATACGCGCATATGCCGATCGCCATGGTGCCGGTTATCCTAATGCTGTTCGGCCTCGGCATGAACGCCGGCAATCTGATCGGCTCGCGACTCGCGGACAAATCGCTGATGGGCTCGATCGGCGGCATGTTGACCTTCAATATCGTTGTCATGGCCGGATTCGGTCTCACGGCGTATTCGCCCGTCGCGCTCTGCCTGACGACGTTTCTGCTCGGCTCCGGTTTCGCCGCCGCGCCTGCGGTGCAATCCCGGCTGATGGATGTCGCGCGCGAAGGGCAGACGATGGCGGCAGCCTCGATGCATTCCGCCTTCAACATCGCCAACGCTCTCGGCGCCTGGATCGGCGGCCGAGTCATCGCCCATGGCTTCGGCTATCCCGCGACCGGCTATGTCGGGGCGCTGCTGTCTGTATTCGGACTCTGCGTGTTCGGGATTTCGTACTGGTTGGAGCGGCGGCCGCGAGTGAGGTGACGGCCGGCATTGGGGGGCCGATTGTCGCGCGCGCCCACGGAGCGGGTTGCCAGGGCCAAGTCCGAACCGCCATCGGACGGCGCCGCTCAGGAGTGAACTGCCACAAGCAAGAAGGCCCCCGATATCGGGGGCCTTCTTGCTTGCGTCCGTGCTGCACTTTTGCTCCGGCTAACCGCTGCAGAATCCCTCCGGCGTTGATTGGTCTGCGATATGATTCGATAGCGGGCGCCGATCTTCGGCCACTGTTCAGACGCCGAAGCACAAAAGACGATTGCATTGTCCGGGATCGCGGGTGAAGATTGCGGTCCGCGGGAACCGGCCATGCGACGTCGTGTACCACGAGGAGTTGACTTGCGCCGGCGGCTCGACTTCTGCTCTCGGCGCGGAATGTTCGGTCCGGAGAGTGCGTTGATGGGCAAATGTGGTCATGTAGTCGGTGGCATTCGCCGAGATCGGAGCGGTCAAGGTAACGGCGATCGCTATGCATCTAAGAGCTGACATTCTCATCTTTACCTCCAGTGATGGTCATTGCGACAGCGGGGCAATGCCGGCCTTCGCAATCATGACGTACACTTAGCTCGCAGGTCCTATTTCGCGCATTGCTCGTGTTTGCGATTATTATTAGGCTGTCGCTAATTTTCGCCCGTGGGGCTCAGATGGAGCTGCGGCATTTCCGGTATTTCGTGACGCTCGCTGAGGAGCTGCACTTCGCAAGGGCAGCAGAAAGGCTGAACATCACGCCGCCGACACTCACGGTGCAGATCCAGGAGATCGAGCGGACCCTCTCGGCACGCCTATTCGTCCGAACGAAGCGGTCGGTGGCCCTCACTGTGGCGGGCGAGATATTTTTGGACGAAGCCCGCAATGTCCTCGAATCCTATGCCAGGGCGGAGAGCGTCGGGCGTCGGGCGGGGCGAGGCGAGATCGGTCGCGTCGAGATCGGCTATGTGGGCTCCGCCGCCTATGTGGGCGTGCTCCAAGAACAGGCGAATCGGTTCCGGAAGGCCTGGCCAGGGGTCGACGTCAACGCTCGCGAGTTCCCGATTGATCAACTGCCCGCGCTTATCTGCGACGGACATGTGGACATCGGTTTCATCCGTTTGCCGATGACGCTTCCGCGTGCGCTAAGGGTTCACGTCCTTTTACGAGACTACTTCTGCCTTGCTTTCCCTTCCGATCATCCGGAGGCGCAAGGCAGCGGTCCGATTCGGCCGAACCGTCTCGCTGACGATGCATTCATCACGCCGGAACAGTATGCTGGCACCTACGAGGTTGCTCGGCGAGGAAGATTCGCGCCTCGCATCATATCAGCGCCGGGAAGCTTGCCCGCCGTGCTGACGCAGGTCTCTCTCAAGGCGGGTATCGCCGTCATACCAAGTGCCTTTCGCGAGATCGTCCATGTCCCGAATGTCGTTTTCCGCCCCATCGCGGGAGAGCCTATCCTCTCGGATTTAGCCGCGGGGTTCCGGGCCAATGAAGGCGCGCCGGCGGCGAAGACGTTTATCCAGCAAATTCTGCAATCGCCAGAAATCCTCCTGCACCCGAGCGATTGGAAAGAGTGAAGCCAGGAGAACGATTCTATTGCAACTGGTCGGGTCTAGCCACACAGACCGACGATTTTTTTGAGTGTGTTCGACGTCGAGCGTGAACACACAGCCGTTCAGGCCAAGCGCCTCGATCAACTCCGGCGCCGATCAAGCGGCATCCCGGGAGCTAATAACCGAACGCCCTCTCAAGAAACCTGACGACGACGACAAGGACGATGAATGCGCCCACCCCAAGGCCGACAGTGGTGACAAGGTTCCGAATTCCCGGCTGGCTTGCACTAGGGGGCGCTGGCGCCGACGATGTTGGTGTGCGCAAACCCCCTGTGGGACCGCCGACGGACTGGAACACATTGGTCGGGCTCGATCCACCGCCGGCCGTGATCGTGGTTCCCGTCGGCGGGATAAGCGTCAGGTCGACGCTTGGGATAGCGATGGTCGCGTAATCGCTGTCGCGCAGAGGTCGCCATCGCTCCAACTCCGTAGCGATCCAGCGGAGAAGTGTGGTTCGGTCGCTGTCACCGATTTTGTCGGCCTCGACAAGCGTTCGCCCATCCATGAAGTGAGCGATTTGGTTGTTTAGCTTCCGTACGAGATCATTGCCCGGCTCGGAAGGCTGAGGATAGCCATTCGCAAAGTCCTCGGCCGAATTGTCCCGGCGCTTCAGGGAGAATTCCACGAGCAACCGCGCATGGAGGCAGAAATCCTCCTTCAGCGCGTTCAACGCCACAGCCCTCACGCTTATAGGAGCGCCCGCCGCCAAGAGAAGCTGGTCACTCCTCGCGATCAGCGCGTACGATCCGTTGAGCATGTCGATTTCGTAGCTCAGATGATGCTGGAGCTCATCGGCGGTGTATTTGGTCGCCATGTGTCATCTCCAGAGGCCTCGATATCGCCGAGGCGTTGACGTTATAGCCGGGAGCGGGGCCTGAGCTACATCCAAGCTTGTCGGCGGCGTCCCGCTGTCGGCTTCGGTGACACCGGAGGAAGTTAGTGAGGTTTTGGCTGCTGCCGCCTGAATTCGATCAAGGCAAGCCGGACACGTTGAAGCTTATTTCTGTTTTGACAAGCAGAATCGCGGACGCGAGATCAGATATTTCCGACCCCTCGCATGCGTTCAATGGGTCGCGCTGGACCGTAGTGGTGGTCGTGAACGCCACAACAGCGGATGCTCAAGCCTCGTTCTTGCTTGCCACGCGCAGCTTTGCCGGACAGTTTCGTTTCAGGTGAAGCCGATGCGATCCGGCGATGCGTCGGCGGAAGGCCCGCCGAGTTTCACGTTGACCGCGACAGGCGTCGCGTCCGCTCCAGGCAGATAGGTGACGGTGACGATCATCTTCGCCATGTAGGCCGCCGTCAGCAGCGTCGCCATCGCGGTGAACACTTGCGGCTCGGTTCCGAACGGGACCACGAAGGTTTCCGGTTCCCTTGCCCCCTTCAGCGGCGTAACGGAGAATTCGAGCTGCGCGGAATTCGGGCCATTGCCTCCGACATCAAGCTCGCTCACGGTCCCGGCGAAGGTCATTGTGGCGTCTGAATGTGGCATTGGTCCCTCATCCTCTAGACCGAGCTGCCGGCTAGGCCTCGGCTAGCCGCGTTGGAACCCAGAAAAGCGTCCGACTCATGTCTCGCAAGCCTACGATTTTCTCCGAATAATTGTCCTGCATTCAGATCGCGTGGCGTCGGATCTCGGCGCCGTCCTAGATCCCGTGCTTGCGGATGTTGAGGACCATCTTTTGCAGCGTTGCCGTAAAGGCCTTGTATTCCTCGTTGTCGATGCCGTCGAACATCTTGAGCAGCAGGTCGTACATCGTCGGCCAGACCCGCGCGAAAGCGTCACGGCCGACTTGGGTGATGTCGACGTCGCGCACCCGCAAGTCTTCGGGGCGCGGTTTGCGGACGATAAAGCCCTGCTCCTCGAGCGCGTCGAGCGTCCGGCTCATCGTCGACTGTTCCGTCAGCGCATAGAGCGACAGTTCATTGATGGTGACGGGCGAAGAGATGCTGAGGATCGCGAGCGCGCGCATCTTGGTTGTCGTCAGGTCGTGCGCTTTCAGCGCGGCGGCGAGATGCGTCGTCCAGCTCAGCGAAACGCTGTTGATGAGATAGGGCGCGAATTGCTGCAGCCCGATCTGGCCGAGGGAAGGCCGCGGCCCCGACGGGCCGGAACGGGCCCAAAGCGGATCTTCGAACGAAGCGTTGCGGGAAGGACTGAGATCCGTCATTTCAGAGCATTGGCGAGAATGAACCCGGAGCCGCCGCCGAGTCCGGGACCGGGATGCGTCGAGGCGCCGATCTGGTAGAGCCCGGGAACCGGCGTCGTGTGGTTGGTCGACCCGGCGAAGGGTCGCCAGAGAAAGAACTGGTCGACGCCGCAATAGCCGCCATAAGGATCGCCTCCGACGAGATTGACGTTCATCGCCTCCAGATCGGCCGGCGAATAGGCTTTGCGGGCGATGACGTGGCCGCCGAAATCATCGATGTGCCGCGCGACCAGGGCTTCCACCCGGTCTGCATAGGCCTCGCGCACCGCCTCTGTCCAGGCCCCGTCGGCGGGCGTCACGATCTCGCTTTTGGCGTCGCCTTTGAGGAGGCGCGGCGCCTCCGGCAATTGCAGCCAGAGGATCGCCTTGCCCTCCGGCGCGCGCGAAGGGTCGAGCGCCGTCGGCTGGCCGACGCAGATCGTCGGCTCGGCCGGCAGCAGGCCGCGCTCGCATTCGTTGGCGGCGCGAGACACCCCGTCGAGCCCCGGGGTCACATGGAGCAGCGCGACCTTGCCAAGGTCGGCGCCGGATTTCCATTTCGGCGGCGCGTCGAGCGCATAATGAATCTGCATGTCGCCTTTGCCATAGCGATACTTCGCGAGGGACGTTTTCACGCGCGCCGCCTCGGGGTGGTCTCGCAACAGCCGTCCATAGAGCTGTGTCGGGGTCATCGAGCAAATCACGCCCCGCGTCGCCTCGATGCGATCGCCAGAGGCCAGACGCACGGCTTGCGCGCGGCCATCGCTTCCCGTCTCGACACGCTCGACGTCGGCGTCGCAGCGGATCTGGCCGCCTTGATCGGCGATGAGGCGCTCGAACGCCGAGACCAATGTCCTCGCGCCGCCGACGGCGATCGGGCACCCCGCGAGCTCCACCGCGAAGGCGATCACCTTGATCATCTCGGCGGAATAGGCGCTTTCGGGATTGAGGCCGCAATGCAGACCCCATGGCGCCCACAGCGCATGGATCGCATCGGAAGCGTAAGTCGCTTCGAGATAGTGGCGCGAGGGCCGCAGCGCCTCGCCGAACCAGGCAGCGAGCGCGCGCGGGCCGCGCTTCCAGGCCTCGCGCGCGATCGTCACCGCCATCCGGCCCGACCAGAGCTGGCCGCCGAGCAGCGAGAACAGGAACGGCGCGTCCGCGCCCATCGCTTCCATTTCGCTGGCGAAGGCCGCGCCGTCGCCCTTCGCGAGCGCCTCGAAAGTCGCCACGTTGCGTGCGCGGTCGCGCGAGAACAGGACATGCGATCCGTCCGGCCTCAGAACGCCGGTCGGCAGATCGCTGTGGGCGACGGTAAAGCCGCGCGCTTCGAGATCGCGGCCGATCGCGCCGTAGGCCGGCGAGGTCAGGAACAGCACCAGGGTCGTCGCCATCACGTCATGGACGAAGCCCGGCGCAGTGATTTCCTCGGTGCGCAGGCAGCCGCCGACGCGCGCGTTGCGCTCGAGCAGGAGGACCTTGCGGCCCTTCTTGCCCAGCATCGCGGCGGCGACCAAGCCGTTAACGCCGCCGCCGACGATTACATAGTCCGCGCTCGCCATCGCCGTTCCAGCCCCCAGCGTGGTCTCAACGGGGCGCGAGCGCGAGCGCGCGGACCGGCGAGCCCGTGCCGTCGATGAACTTCAGCGGCGCGGCGATCAGCACCGCGCCTTTGGGCGGCAGTTCGTCGAGGTGGCAGAGGCTGGCGAGGCCGTAACGGTTGGCCTGATGCATCAGCGTATGGGCGGGGAAGGCCGGGTTCATGCCGCCAGCGGAGCCCGCGTCGGTGCCGACCGTCTCGGAGCCCCAACCGATCACGCCCTTGGAGATGAGATAGGTGATCGCATCGGAGGTCGGGCCCGGCGAATGCGGTCCCTTGTCGTCGGCGTTGAGGAAGGTGTCGGTGCGGTCGCCGCGCTTGTACCAATCGGTGCGCAGCAGGACCCATGTGCCCGCCTCGATCTCTCCGTGTTCCTTCTCCCAGGCCTGAATGCTTTCGACCGTCAGGAGGTAATCGGGATTTGCGGCGGTTTCCTTCGAGCGATCGATGACATTGACCGGCGCGACGAAATTCTTGACCGGGATCGTATCTGTCGCGCCGTCGGCGTAATCCTTGCCGGTGATCCAGTGGCGCGGCGCGTCGAAATGGGTGCCGGTATGTTCGCCGAGCTCCAGCCAATTCCACGCCCAGTAGGGACCGTCGGAATCGTATTTCGAGATCTTATGGACCTTCACCGGCGGCGTGTTCTTGGCGATCTCAGGCGGAAGAAAGATGACCGGAGTGTCCGGTCCGAGGGGGGCCGAGAGATCCACGACCCGTACAGACCCGGAAAGCAGCGCCGAGGCCAAATCGGTGAGCGTCTTGCTTGTACTCATGTACGTCCTCCATATCGCGCCCCTTCCGACGGGCGGTCGCTCGCCCGTGGCGCCAGAGCGCAAGCTTAGGCATAGAAATATGAATCTGCAACAATCAATCCGCCGCCAGGATCGCTCCTGCGGCGCCAAGCACGGTTTTGCATATTGTGAAGGGCCACGGAATGAGGCAAGTTCACGCGGTTTCAGGCGTGGCCGGGGCAGGCCGAGGAGATCGTCGCCTCGTCCGTTCGCGCCGATTGCTTGAAAATGCATGGAATATGGGCGGTCGACGATGAAGTACGACGCGGTTGTGATCGGCGCTGGGCACAACGGGTTGGCGGCTGCGCTGCGGCTGGCCGATCGGGGTTGGAAGGTCGCGGTCGTCGAAGCGCGTGATGAGCCCGGCGGCGCGGTCAAGACGCGCGAACTGACCTTGCCGGGTTACCGGCACGATCTCTGCGCGATGAACCTTTCGATGTTCGCCGGATCGCCTTTCTTCCAGGCGCACAAGGACGCTCTCCTCGCGCACGGGCTGGCCTTCGCGCCGGTCGAGGATTGCTTCGCGACCGTGTTTCGCGACGGGACCTATCTCGGCGTCAGCCGTACGCTGGAAAAGACGCTCGCGGGCCTCGCCGCGCTTTCGCCGGCCGACGCCAAAGCGTGGCAGGACCTGCTTGACCGTTTCGGCGCCGATGCGCCGCATCTGTTCGCTTTGCTCGGCTCGCCGATGCCGTCGTGGGGCGCGGTCAAGGTCGTCTGGAAAGCGTGGCGCGAGCGGGGAACCGGCTGGCTGATGGAGACGCTGAAGCTGCTCGTCGCCACGCCGCGCGATTTTCTCGACGCGCGCTTCGAGCACCCCAAGGTCAAGACCATGATGGCCGCCTGGGGCCTGCATCTCGACTTCGCGCCGGACGTCGCCGGCGGCGCGCTGTTTCCTTATCTCGAATGCATGGTCAACCAGAGCTTCGGCATGGTGATCGGCCAAGGCGGCGCCGATACGATCGTGAAGGCGATGGTCGGCGCGCTCATCGCCAAAGGCGGCGAAGTGTTGCTCGGCGAACGCGTAGCGCGCATCGACACGAACGACGGCGCGGCCACCGGCGTGACCCTCGCCGGCGGTCGGCGGCTGGAGGCCGGCGCCGTCATCGCCAACGCGCATCCCAAGATCGTGTTCGGCGATCTCGTCAAGCCGCAGGCGACGCTCTCGAAATTCGAGCGCGAGGTCGAGAAGTTCCGCGCCGGGCCGGGCACGATGATGGTGCATCTCGCGCTCGACGACCTGCCCGAGTGGCGCGCCGGCGCCGCGCTGCGCAGCTTCGCCTATGTCCATGTCGCGCCGGATCTCGAAATGATGTCGCGCGTCTACGCCGAGGCCGCCGCCGGTCTGCTGCCTGCCGAACCCGCGCTCGTGGTCGGCCAGCCGACGGCGATCGACCGCTCGCGTGCGCCGGCCGGCAAGCATGTGCTGTGGGTGCAGGTGCGCGTGCTGCCCGCCGAGATACGCGGCGACGCGTCGGGGCGCATCGCCGCGACGAACTGGGACGAGGCGAAGGAGGCCTACGCCGATCGTGTGCTCGACATTCTCGAGACCTATGCGCCAGGGCTGAAGCCGCGCGTGCTTGCCCGCTCGGTGTTCTCCCCGCTCGATCTCGAGCGCGAAAACCCCAACCTGATCGGCGGCGACAGTCTGTCGGGGAGCCATCATCTCGATCAGAATTTCTTCCTTCGGCCGGTCGCGGGGTGGTCGCGCTATCGCACGCCGGTGCGCAACCTCTATCTCTGCGGCGCCTCGACCTGGCCGGGAGCGGGCACTGGCGCCGGCTCCGGCTTCATGCTGGCGCGCATGATGGCGGGGTGAGCGCCGTTCTTTGACATGTCGGGCGCTCCGACGATTTGGAGATCCTCGTCCTCAGGCCGCGCTATCAGCCGCCGTGGTCCGCTGAAGCCAGCCTGGATCGATGCGCGGAAGGGGAATCGCGTCCATCAGCGCGCGCGTATATTCGTGCCTGGGCGCGGCGAACACCGCGTCGCAGGCGCCTTCCTCGACCACCACGCCCGAGCGCAGCACATAGACACGGTCGCAGACGGCGCGGATCACGGAGAGGTCGTGGCTGATGAAGGCCATCGCCAAGCCGAGATCGCGCGTCAGGCGCTTCAGCAGATTGAGCGCCTGGGCTTGCGTCGAGACGTCGAGGCCGGAGACGATCTCGTCGGCGAGCACGAAATCGGGCTCCAGCAAGGCGACCCGCGCGATGCCGACGCGCTGCCGCTGACCGCCGGAAAGCTCGTGGGGATAACGCTCGAGGCAGGCGAGGGGAAGGCTGAAGCGCTCGAAGAGCGCGCGCACGCGCCGCTCCGCCTCGACGCCGTCTTTGGCGATTCGGTGAAACAGCATCGGCTCCGTCACGATGCGGCGGATCGTATGGCGCGGGTTCAGCGACGCCATCGGGTCCTGGAAGATGAGTTGCATGCGCCGCCGCAGCGGACGCATCTCGGTTTCGGACAGGCGCGTGATGTCGCGGCCCTCGAACGCGATGCGGCCTGAGGTGACGCCGACCAGGCGAAGCAAGGCGCGGCCGAGCGTCGTCTTGCCGGACCCGCTCTCGCCGACGATGCCGACGGTCTCGCCGCGACCGACGCGGACGGTGACGCCATGCAGCACCTTGACGGGCGCCCGCGCGGCCCCGAACAGCCGTCGCGCGCCGCCGAACTCCACTTCAACCTTGTCGGCGACGAGCAGATCCTCGGTCATGGCCGGGCGACTTCAGGCGCGGCGAGGTCTCGCGTAGCGACTTCGGCGCGCAGGCGCGCGATCAACTCCTGGGGGATCGGCTTGAGACCGGCATCCGGGCGATCGTATCGCGGGCAGGCGTCAAGCAGCGCGCGCGTATAAGCGTGCTTGGGCGCCTCCAGAAGCTCGGCCGTGCTTCCCGCCTCGACGACGCGGCCGCCGAACAGCAGGGTGACGTGGTCGCAGATCTGCGCGACGACGCCAAGATCGTGGGTGACGAAGATCACCGCGGTGCCATGCGCGCTCTGCAGGCTGCGGATGAGCCGCAGGATCTGCTTTTGTACGGTCACGTCGAGCGCCGTCGTCGGCTCATCGGCGACAATCAGCGTCGGTTCGAGCGCGAACGCCGCGGCGATGAGCACCCGCTGCCGCATGCCGCCCGAGAGCTCGTGGGGAAAGCTGCGCAGCACGCGCTCGGGTTCGCGGATATGGACGTCGACGAGGAGCTTCAGCGCGACCTCTCGAGCGGCGCGCGCATCCAGCCCTCGCCAGAGCCGCAGCCCGTCGGTCAATTGTCCCTCAATGCGCCGGCCGGGATTCAGCGCGGTCATCGGGTCCTGCGGAATCAAAGCGATGCGCTCGCCGATCAGGCGCCGGCGCTGCCGGGCGGGCATGGCGAGGAGGTTCTGTCCCTCGAAGCGCACCTCGCCCCCGGTGATGCGGACCGTGCGCGGCAGGACGCCGAGCACCGCTTTGCCGATGGTCGACTTGCCGGCTCCGCTTTCGCCCACGATGCCGCGCGTCTCGCCGCGCTCCACACTGAGCGAGACGTCGCGCAGAATCGGCGTCCCGTCGCGGTCGGACGCCGCTGACAGGCCCGAGATGGCGAGGACCGGCGCGTTCATCGCCGCATCACCGGATCGAGCGCGCGGCGCAGGCCTTCGCCGAGCAGGTTGAAGGCGAGCACGGTCAGGAACAGCATGGTCAAAGGCGCGGCGAGAATCCACCAGCCCTCATGCAGGAGTTGGCGTCCTTGCGCGATCATGCCGCCCCAGGTCGGGGTATCCGACGAGACGGAAAGGCCGATGAACGACAGAATCGCCTCGATAATCACGGCGATCCCCATTTCGAGGCTGACCAACGCGATCAGCACCGGCAGGACGTTGGGAAAGATCTCGCCGACGAGGATGCGCATCTGCGGGAAACCAATGGCGCGCGCCGCGGTGACATAGTCATGGCTCGCCTGCGTCAGCGTTTCCGCCCGCACGACGCGACAGAACCGGGTCCAGTCGATAATCGCGATTGCCGCGATCACCGAGCCGACGCCCGCCCCGACCACCGCGACCAGCAGGATCGACAGCAGCACCGGCGGGAAGGCCATCCAGATCTCGACGAGGCGCGAGATCGTCGCATCGACGGCGCCGCGATACCAGCCCGCCAGCAGGCCCAGCGTCGCGCCCAGCGCCGCCGCGAGGCTGGCGGCGACGAAGGCGACGGTCAGGGCGACTCGCGTGCCGTAGATCACCCGCGAGAGCGCGTCGCGGCCGAGATCGTCGGTGCCGAGCCAGTGGCCGGGCTCCGCGCCCGGCAAGCAGAACGGCGGCGTCGCGCCGAGGATGATGTCCTGGTCGAGCGGGTCCTTGGGCGCGATCCAGGGTGCGCCGAGCGCGAGCACGATGAGCAACAGAATGAACCCGCCGCCGACGATCACCTTGGGGTCGGCGAGGCAGGCGCGCAGCGCGTCCGTCCGTCGGCTCGCCTTCAGCCCCGAGCGGGCGAGCGCGCCCTCAGCCATGACGCAGCCTCGGATTGGCGAGGACGACCAGCAGGTCGACGATCATGTTGACGACGATGAACAGGGCGCCGAAGACCAGCGTGAGGCCCTGGATCAGCGGCAGATCGCGGTTGACGACCGCGTCGACCGCCAGATTGCCAATGCCCGGATAGCTGAAAATCCGCTCGACGATGACCGTGCCGCCGATCAGGAACGTGAACTGGACGCCGGTCAGGGCGAGCGTCGGCGCGATCGCGTTGCGCAGCGCCTCCTGCAGCACCAGCCTGAGCCGCGACATCCCCTTGAGGCGCGCCAGGAGCACGTAATCCTGCACCAGCGCCTCGCGCAGCGATTCCTTCAGGACCCGCGTGATCATCGCCGCCAGCGGCAGTCCCAGCGCCAGCGTCGGCATCGCCATGTGCCTGAGAACGTCGAGCGAAGCGGAAAACCTCAGCGTGGCGAGGCTCTCCAGGAGATAGAACGGCGTCGCAAAGCGCTCGTCGAGGCCTGGATCGATCCGCCCCGACAGCGGCAGCGCCGGGATGAAGACGCCGAACAACAGCACCAGGGCGAAGGCCCAGATGAAGTCCGGCACGGCGAGAAAAAGGCCGTTGACCGCGTCGACCAGCGGACCGATCGGCGTGCCGTTCACCAGCGTGGCGAACACAGCGACCGCCCCGCCGAGCAGAACGGCGAAGACGAGCGACACGGCGGCGAGTTCGAGGGTCGCCGGCAGGCGTTCGGCGAGGAGCTCGAGCACGCTCCTGTGCAGGGAGATCGACGTGCCGAAGTCGCCATGCAGGAGATCGCGCGCCCACAGAGCGAATTGGACCGGCATCGACGCGTCGAGCCCGTAGTGGGCTCGAAGCGCGGCGATGTCGGCTGGCGATGCGCCCGGCGAAATCATCATCGCGATCGGGTCGCCGGGCACGATTCTGAGGAGGGCGAAGACGATGACGGCGACGCCGATCAGCGTGATCGCCGCCATCCCGAGGCGGCTGAAGGCCCCCGAGGTCATGTCGGCGGATCGAAACCGGCTGCCGAGCGCGAGCCTTCCAACATCTCTCGCGCTCCTTTGCCGTTCAGGCCTTGGCGACCATCCTCGGCTCCAGCGCCCCGGTGCCGTTCGCAGTCACCTTCAAGGACGATTTGAAGACGATCGGCTGCGAATATTGCACAAGTGGGATCACATAGCCCTTGTCGTGGATATATTTGTCGACGGCCTTCCAGCCGGCGATGCGCTTGGCCTCGTCCTTTTCGCCCCACAGCGGCCCGATCATCGCGTCGAGGTCCTTCGACTTCCAGGCCGAGTGCGGCGAGGGCGTGAACATGGCGAAGCCGGTCGAGGTGGTGGGATCGCCGATCGCATTGCCCCAGTTGTAGAACGCCATCGGCGCCAGCTTGTGGGCGGCGCGCAGTTCGTAGTGCTTGGCGATCTCGTAGACTTCGATCTCGGCGTCGATGCCGACCTTGCGCCACATGCCGACGATCGCCTGGATCATTTCGTAATCCTTCGGCTTGAAGCCGCGCGTCGTCTGGATCTTGAATTTGACTGGCTTCTCGGGCGAATAGCCGCTGGCCGCCAGAAGCTTCTTCGCCTTCTCGGGGTCGTAGTCGTCCTTGATCGAGGGATCGAAGGCGGCGTAGTCGGGAGCCTCGAGGGTGGCGATCGGCGTGGCGTAACCACGCAGCAGGCGTTTGGCGATCAGCCCCTTGTCGATCGAAAGGATGGCGGCGAGGCGGACGTTTTCGTCCAGCATCTCCTTCTCGACATTGGTGATGAAGATCATGCCGATGTCGGAGACCGGCGCGCAGACGCCGGCAAGGCCTGGCTTGACCCTCAGGCGGTCATATTCCTCGTAGGGAATCTCGAGCGTCACATCGGCCGAGCCGCTTTCGATCTCCGCCACGCGGCTGGTGCCGTCGGGCACGAATTTGAAGATCACGGTGTCGAAGGCGGGTTTCGGGCCCCAGTACTTCTCGTTGCGCTTGAGGCGCAGGAAGGCGTTGCCCTCATATTCGTCGACCATATACGGGCCCGCGCCAATCGGCTTCTTCTCGAAGCCGTCCGCGCCGACCTTCTCATAATAGGCCTTGGGCAGAATGTAGCCGGTGAGGAACGCCATCCATTTGAAGACGACCGGGTCGAATTGCTTGACGTCCGCCGTGATGCGGTTGCCTTCGATCGTGTAATTGCCGAGGCCGCCCCAGACGAACTGAATTGGATTGCCCGTCTTCGGATCGCCGGCGCGCTCGAGCGACCACACGACGTCGGCCGGCGTCAGGGGCGAACCGTCATGCCAGACGACGCCCTCGCGCACATCCATCCATGCCTTGGTCTTGTCGTCGTTCCAACCCCATTTGGTCAACAGGCCGGGCGCGAAGGAGAGATCGGCGTTCTGGCCGACGTACTGGTCGTAGATCGCGCGGTAGATCGCCTGAATGCTCGGGTTGACCGCGGACGGGCCGACAGTCGGATCGAAAGAGGGCAGATTGACGTTGAAGGCGATCGTCAGCTTGTCGGTTGTCTGCGCCGACGCGCCCGCGCCGCCGAGGATCAACTCGGAGAGAAAACCACCCGCGCCTAGAGCGAGCGCTTGGCGTCGATTGAGATGAACCATGCAGACCTCCCAGTTTCCCGTTTTCACGAGTTACGCCGCGTGTCCGGAAGCATCGGCGCAGAACGACGATCGCGGAACAATCCCCCGAACGCGGCCTCCGTCGCCGTTGTCGAACCG
Organism: uncultured Alphaproteobacteria bacterium; assembly: GCA_963813195.1. Taxonomy (GTDB): domain Bacteria; phylum Pseudomonadota; class Alphaproteobacteria; order Rhizobiales; family Beijerinckiaceae; genus Roseiarcus. The sequence continues at coordinate 319,618 of CAWEYC010000015.1, forward strand.
CAAGCCTCGTCGCTTACGGCGACGATCGTTCCGACGCGTATCGCCAAAGCGTTTGTGATACATGCGCATTCATATATAATTCCATGTCGACATAGCCTGTCAAGGGTCCGCAGCTCCGCGCAATCGCTTAATTTTCTGGCATCGCGCGAGGGTCCCTCTGAGCTTGATTGCGTGGTTGACAAGCGCCTCGCAGAAAAAATATGCTAGTGCACATGAATTGAGCGCGTCGATCCGTCGACGCATCGTGGAGAGCCGAAATGGCGGAACGGTCATTCGCTCGCGAGGTCGAGGACCTCAAGCTCGGCGCCGGAGACGTCTTTCGCGGCGAAGGCATTCTGGCCATCACCAAGGCGCTGCTGCAGTCCGGCGTTTCTTATGTCGGCGGCTACCAGGGATCGCCGATATCGCATCTGATGGATGTGCTCGCCGACGCCAAGGACGTGCTTGACGAACTCGGCGTACATTTTGAAACCTCCGCTTCGGAGGCGACGGCGGCGGCGACGTTGTCGGCCTCGGTGATGTATCCCTTGCGCGGCGCCGTCACCTGGAAGTCGACGGCCGGCACCAATGTCGCGGCGGACGCGCTGTCCAATCTCGCCTCGGGCGGCGTGACCGGCGGCGCGATGATCATCATCGGCGAGGATTACGGCGAAGGCTCCTCGATCATGCAGGAGCGAAGCCACGCCTATGCGCTGAAGTCGCAGATCTGGCTGCTCGATCCGCGCCCCAATCTGCCGACGCTGGTGCGCATGGTCGAAGAGGGTTTCGAGCTTTCAGAGGCGTCGAATACGCCAGTGATGCTCGAAGTGCGCATCCGCACCTGTCACGTGCACGGCCATTTCACTTGCAAGGACAACCGGAAGCCGAGTTTCACCTTGCGCGAGGCGCTGGAGAACCCGGTGCGCGACGTCAATCGCATCGTGCTGCCGCCAGCGTCGTTCCTGCACGAGAAGGAGAAGCTGGAACGCCGCATGCCGGCGGCGATCGAATTCATAAAATCGCGGCAGCTCAACGAGCGCTTCGGCCCGGCCAAGGGCGACGTCGGCGTCATTATGCTCGGCGGCATGTACAATACGACAATGCGCGCGCTGCAATATCTCGGCCTCGCCGATGCCTACGGCGAGGCGGGCGTGCCGCTCTACGTGCTGAACGTCGCCTATCCGCTCATCGAGGAAGAGCTGATCGACTTCTGCCGCGACAAGCGGGCGGTGTTGATCGTCGAAGAAGGCGCGCCCGAATATATCGAGCGCGACCTCAATACGATCCTGCGGCGTCGCGACATCCAGACGCGGATTTCCGGCAAGGACGTGTTGCCGATGGGCGGCGAATACACCGCGCCGGTGTTGAGCAAAGGCATTCGCGAGTTCCTCGTCACTTACGCGCGCGAATTGCTGGGCAATGAGCCGCCGCGGCCGGACCCATCGGCGGTGCTCGCCGACCCGCGCGTCAAGGCGCTCGCCGAGGTCGTGCCGCCGCGGCCACCGGGCTTTTGCATCGGTTGCCCGGAAAGACCGATCTTCGCGGCGATGAAGCTGGTCGAGCAGGAACTTGGCCAGCATCACGTCTCGGCGGATATCGGCTGTCACCTCTTCTCGATTCTGCCGCCCTTCAACATCGGCGCCACGACGATGGGCTATGGCCTCGGGCCCGCGTCGGCTTCGGCCTTTAACGTGCCCTCCTCCAAGCGCTCGATCTCGGTGCTCGGCGACGGCGGTTTCTGGCACAACGGCCTCGCCTCCTCGGTCGGCAATGCCGTCTTCAACAAGCATGACGGCGTCACGCTGATCGTCGACAACTTCTATTCGGCGGCGACCGGCGGGCAGGACATTCCCTCGTCGCGGGCGCGCAATCCGCGCCGCAAGACCAACAACAGCATCGTCGCCGCGGTTCGCGGCGTCGGCGCCAAATGGGTTCGCCAGATCGACCGCACCTACGACGTCGCCGCGATGCGTGACGCCCTGCGAGAGGCGTTGACGACGAAGGAGGCGGGTCCGAAGATCATCGTCGCCTCGTCCGAATGCATGCTCAACAAGCAACGCCGCGTGAAGCCGCTGCTCAACAAGGCGATCAAGTCGGGCGAGCGGGTGGTGCGCGAGAAGTTCGGCGTCGACGAAGACATCTGCACCGGCGATCACGCCTGCATTCGCCTGTCCGGCTGTCCCTCGCTGTCGGTGAAACAGACCGATGACCCGCTGCGCGACGATCCGATCGCGGCGATCGACGAGAATTGCGTCGGCTGCGGCAATTGCGGCGAGGTGGCCGAGGCTGCAGCGCTGTGTCCCTCGTTCTACCGCGCCGAGATCGTCCACAATCCGACGCGCCTCGATCGCTGGCTTCAGCGGTTCCGCTTCGCGGTGATCGACTGGCTCGAGCGTCGGCGCACCGCCGGACGGCCTCAATTCCTCCGAGACGCGGCATGAGCGACGCGGGGCCTGGCCGGTCGGTCGGCGCGGCGTCGCCGCGCATCAGCCTGGCGATTCTCGCGATGGGTGGACAGGGCGGCGGGGTGCTCGCCGACTGGATCGTCGCCTTGGCCGAAGCCGAGGGTTGGGCGGCGCAGTCGACGTCGGTGCCCGGCGTCGCGCAGCGCACCGGCGCGACGATCTATTACATCGAGATGGCGCCGCTGCGGGATGGCGCGCAGCCGCTGTTCGCGCTGATGCCGACGCCCGGCGACGTCGATGTCGTGATGGCGTCCGAACTGATGGAGGCGGGCCGTTCCGTTCTGCGCGGCCTTGTGACGCCCGAACGCACGACCTTGATCGCCTCGACGCATCGGGCGCTCGCGGTGGTCGAAAAGCAGTCGCCGGGGGATGGCGTCGGCGATCCCGCCGTCGTGTCGCTGGCGACCGAATTCGCCGCCAAGCGCCTCGTCGCCTTCGACATGGAGGCGATGGCGAAGGCGAAGGGCAGCATCATATCCGCCGCGATGTTCGGCGCGCTCGCGGCGACCGGAAATCTGCCGTTCCCCCGCGCGGCCTTCGAGGCGGCGGTCCGGGCTGGCGGCACGGGCGTCGAGACGAGCCTGCGCGCCTTCGCGGCGGCTTTCGATCAGGCCAAGGCCAAGCCGATCGAGGAGATCCGCCGCTATCCCGAAAAGCGTTTCGCCGCTTGGCCGGAGACCTCGGGTCAGATCGAGCTCGACCGCATCGGGGCGCGTATCAAGGGCTTTCCGGGTGAGACGCAGGCGATGCTGGCGGCCGGCGCGCGCAAGCTCGTCGACTACCTCGATTCCGCTTACGCGCTCGAATATCTCGATCGCGTCGGCATGCTCTGCGATCTCGATCGTTCGCATGGCGGCGCCGCCGAGGCCTACGCCTTCACGGTCGCGGCGGCCAAATATGTCGCGACGGCGATGGCCTACGACGACGTGTCGAGGGTCGCGGACCTCAAGATCCGCGCCTCGCGCCGCGCCCGCGTGCGCCGCGAAGTCGGGGCGGCGCCCGAGACGATCGTGACGACAACGGAATATTTTCATCCCCGCGCCGACGAGTTGTGCGGCTCTCTCCCGAGGGCGTGGGGCGAATGGATCGAGGCGCGGCCGGGCGTCTTCAAGACGCTCGACCGGATCGTCAACCGCGGTCGCCGGATCCGCACCGACACCATCGCAGGCTATCTGATGCTGGCGTTCGTCGCCCATCTCGGGCCGCGCCGTCGCCGATCGCTGCGCCACGCGCGCGAGACGGCGCATCGCGAGGCTTGGCTCAAGATCGCCGCGCAGGCGCTGGAGGCGAACTACGAACTTGGCGTCGAGGCGCTGGCGTGTCGGCGTCTCGTCAAGGGCTATTCGGACACTCATGCGCGCGGCATGTCGAAATTCGACCGCGTCATGGCGGCCTTGCCTGATTTGGCGGCGCGCCCCGACGGCGCCGTCTGGCTCGATCGCCTGAAGCGCGCGGCACTTGCGGACGAAGCGGGAACCACGCTCGACGGCGTGCTGAAGACGGTCGCGACGCTGTAGGCGCCAACCTCGCGCATGTCGACCCCTATCCGCCGTTCGCGCGGGGCGGCCCGACAGCGCCCATCGTCTGCTCGGCCCCTGAGATCACGCGCGTTCCGTGATCGTAGAACCCCGCGACCGTATTGAGCAGCAGGGCGCAAGTCTCCAGTTGATCGCCGAAATTGAGGATCTGGCCGCTCGGATCGGTGAACAGCCGCCGCCGCAGGGCGAGAAAGTTCTGGGTCCAGTCGCGCGCCAGGGCGGTGACGGCATAGCTCGTCTCGCGCGCCGACGTCTTGCCGGCTTTTTCGATCAACCCGGCGCGCAGCAGCTTCTTGAGGCTGTACTGGATATTGGCGATGTCGTCGCGATTGCCGAAGCGCGCGATGTCGGCGACCGCGAGCGGCCGGCTGGCCGCCATGATCTGCTGCAGGATGACGTTGTCCGGCCCGGAGATGTTGTGGTCGCGACCCTCCCGGCCGAGCAGCGCGCCATAGAAGCGGTAGAACGCCGCGGCGGCGCAGATCAGCCCCTGCTCGAATTGCGTGACCGCGAATTCGCGCGGCGTCGCGGCCAGATGCTCGGCCACCTTGGCCGGCGATTTCGCCCGCTTGCGGGATTGGGGTTGCCGACGTGCGCTCATTGACATCAGCAATATAGCCAGTATTTTACTCTGTAAAGTACTGGCATGGCTGGCCCCTTGATGACCTTCACCACGACGACGAGCGCAGCGGACCGGACCGACCCCGCCAGGCGACAGCCCCGTTGGTCCGGCGCCCGCCGGCGCACACCGTCGCCGTTCCAAAAGGGCGCCCCGATCGCCGCCGACGCGGTGAAGGCGCGCGCCAAAGCGCTCGGCGCCGATCTGGTGGGCATCGCGAGCGCGCAGACGCTCAACGCGTTCCCGCCAGATCCACGCTGGCCGCAGACGCCGGAGCGCATCTCGGCGCGCGTGAAGAGCGTCATCACGATCGTGCAGCACATTCCCGTAGGCGCGTTCCGCTGCCGCGCCAACGCGCCGGTCCAGTACATGGACATGCTGGTGCTGCGCAAAATGGACAAGGTCGCCTACGGGATCGCCGAGGAGCTCGAGGCCGCCGGCCATCCGACCTTCGTGGTGCCGGCGCAGGAAACCGAATGGAGCTACAAGCGCGCGAGTTACGGCCGGCTGTCGACGCGCCATCTCGGCGTCGAATCCGGGCTCGGAACGCTGGGCCTCGAAGTGAACATCCTCACGCCCGAATACGGGCCGCGCATCTATCTCACGGGCATCCTGACCGAGCTCGAACTGACGCCCGACGCGCCGATGACCGAGCAGGTCTGCATCGGCGAATCGTGCAGCCGCTGCCTGCACTCGTGCCCGGGCGATGCGGTGCTGCATTTCGGCATCGACAAGCGGGCCTGCGCCGAGCACGCGCAGGAGTTCGGCTTTTCGACCATCATGAAGTTCCTCGATCGCGTGTTCGACGCCCAGGAACAGGGCGCCTCGACCGAGGCCCTGCTGGCGATGGCGCGATCGCGCGACCATTTCGGCTTCTGGCAGGGCCTGCTGCGCGTCGTCGGCTCCTTCGGCGATTGCCCGCGTTGCCTGGCCGTGTGCCCAGTCGGCGACGACTATCACGCGCACTTGGCCGAGCCGCAGAAGATCATCCCGGAAAAGACGCCCGAGAAAGTCACGCTCGCCAAGTCGCGCCAGGAGGCGCGCCGGCGCGGCGATCCGATCGCGGGTCTCAACGACTGGAACGTGCGCTGGGTCGGGCCCGACGGCTACAAGGGCATCGTCGCGCGGCAAATGCAGGAATTCAAGAAGCTCCAGAAGGAGCGCGCCGAGGCGGCCGCCCCGGCGACGCCGACGGAATAGGAACGTCCATGGTCGGAATTTTTCGCCAGCCCGTAAGCGCGGCCGAGATCAAGGACAAGGCGAAGGCGCTGGGCGCCGATCTTGTCGGCATCGCCGATGGCGAGGTCATGAACCAGAATCCGCCCGATCCGGCCGATCCGCGTCGGCCGATCGACATCACCGCTCTCGACTACAAGCGCGTGATCGTACTCGCCAAACATCTCAACAACGGCGTCGCCCGCATCATTCCCTGGGGGGACCGAACGAAGTTCTACAACGACGAGTTGGCGCTCTCCGCCCTGGAGGAAACCTCGCTCGAGCTCGTCTACTGGCTGGAGGAACTCGGCTATCCCGCGATTATCGTGCCGCCCACGCACGTCGATCCCTGGCGCTACGACGACGACCCCAAGGCGCATATGTCGACGCTGATCTCGCTGCCGCACGCGGCCGTGGAGGCGGGGCTCGGCACGCTCGGCCTGAACCTGCAATTGCTCACGCCCGAATTCGGCCCGCGCGTGATCCTGACCGCGGTCATGGCCTCGCTCGACGTCGAGCCGGACCAGCCGCGCAATGAGAGCCTGTGTCACGGCCCCTCGTGCGGGCGCTGCCTGTCGGTGTGTCCGGCCGATGCGGTCGGCCACTGGAGCCGCGACTGGGAAGCCTGCGACACGCGTCGTTCGCCCTACGGATTCGCCAAGCTCACCGAGCACATCGAGACGGTGATGCGGGCCCCGGATGCGCAGAGCAAGAAGGATTTGCTGCGCACGGAGACCATGTTCAACCTCTGGCAGAGCATTCTGCGCGGCTCCGGGGCCATCACCGGCTGCCGGCGCTGCGCCGACGTCTGCCCCGTCGGCGAGGATTATCCGGCCATGCTGGCCGAGGCGCTGGAGACGATGCCGGAGGACAACGAGGCCAAGCGAGCGCGCCTCGCCGAGATGATCGCCGCCGAGAATGAAGATCGGCAGCCCGACGATTATCACGACCAGCGGCGCTGGATCGGCGCGCTCGCCAAGGCGCCGGGAGCATGAGGGGCGGGCCAGGCGAGACGCTGCCGCGCAGCAGGGCCGAGATCGCGGCCATTCACGCCGCGCGCAAGAGGCACGCGGTACAGCAAGCGATGCGCGCGCCGTTCTTCCGCGGCAAGCTGGATCATATCAACCTCGACCGGCTCGACGATCCCGCCGAATGGGCCAAGATCCCGCTACTCGACAAGGACATGCTGCGCGACATGTCGGACGCGGAGTTCTATCACGATTTCTGCCTGCCCCCTGGCCCCGGCGATCATGTCGCGCAGTTCTGGCGCTCGGGGGGCAGCACCGGGCGACCGCTGTTCTATCCGCGCAGCCGCGTCGACATCCAGGCGGCGATGCGCGGCTTCACCCGCGTCTATGCGTGCGCGGGCGGCGCGCCGAACCAGAGGGTGCATTGCGCCTTCCCGCTCGGCATTCATCCCGTGGGTCAGATGATGGCGCGCGCCGCCGAGGCGGCCGGCCTCGGCGCCCTGATGGCCGGCGCCGGGACGACGACCCCTTCGGCGTTGCAGATCGAACTCGTCGACAAGCTGCGCCCCGACGTCTTCATCGGCATGTCGAGCTATGCGCTGCACCTCGCCAATCTGGCCGATCAGAACGGCGTCGACCTGCGCAACGGCTCGGTGAGCCTGGTCATCTGCTCGGCCGAACCGCTGTCTCCCGCCAAGCGCGAGAAGCTCGGGCGCATGTGGGGCGCGAAGGTGCGCGACTCCTTCGGCATGACCGAGGCCGGCATGATGGCCTGCGAGGACGGCGAGGCCGACGGCTTTCGGGTCTGGACCGACCTGTTCTACGTGGAAGTTCTCGACCCGCAGACGCACGCTCCGGTTCCGCCCGGCGAGGTCGGCGCGCTGGTAGTGACGCCGCTGTTCACCAATGCCATCACGCCGTTCCTGCGCTGGATGTCGGGCGACATGGTGACATTGCGCGACGACGCGCGGGGCGACGGGCCGTTCTCCGTGTTTCCGGTCCTGCGCCACGCGCATCGCACCAGCGGCTTCTTCAAGGTGCGCGGCGTCAACATCAATCACGGCGAGTTCGAGGATTTCGTGTTCGCTCTGGCGGCGGTCAACGATTTCAAATGCGAAGCCGTCACGCTCGGCGATCTCGATGCGCTGCGCGTCTCCATCGAAGTCAAACGAGGCGCAGACATCGCCGCGACCGTCGCGCTGGTGCAGCGCGAGGTCAAACGGGTGTTCGAAATCGCGCCGATCGTCGAGACGCTCGAACCGGGCGCGCTGGCGCGCGAATTCGAGTCCGCGATCAAGGCGCCGCGCATGCGCGATCTGCGTCAATAACGGCAGCGCCGCGATCCGACGCGATCGCCCTGCCCTTCCTCTGCTCGCGTCTTGCTAACCGTCACGGGCGGGGCCTAATGTGACGTCAGTCGCTGCGCGCACCACGGCGGCGCGTTCGACCAGCTTGCCACGCGCGGCGTTCCTGTGCAGTCTCTCAGTTTGAAAACATGCCGGATTGTTGAAAACATGCCGGATTGACAGGCGCTAGCAGACCGCCTCTATCCTTTTCGCACAGGCACAGCGCAGCATAGTGCAGCGCTGCAACGCTTCTCCAGGAACAAACGTGAACGTCGTCGGCGAACCGACATCGAAGCGGCGCCGGCGAAAAGCCAGATATGCAGCGGAGTATCTCTTGCTGCGCGCTCTTGTCGGGCTGCTGAATATTTTGCCGCTCGACTTCGGCTCCTGGCTTATGGGGGCGGCGTGGGGATTCGTAGCGCCGCGCCTGCGGCGTCACGAGATTGCTGTGCGGCACCTCGCTGCGGCCTACCCGGCAAAGAGCGCCGATGAGATCGACGTCTTGGCCCGCTCCATGTGGACGCATCTTGGGCGGACCTTCGCGGAGAGCCTGATGGTCGAGCGCATCGTCGAGGCCGGAAGGCTCGAAGATTGCTGCGGCCCGCTGATCAGGAAAATGAAAGCGAGCGGTAAGGGCGTCGTCTTCGTCTCGCTGCATACGGGCAACTGGGAACTCGTTGTCATACCGACGATCACGGGCGGCATCGAGGTCGCCGGTGTCTACCAAGGCATGAAGAATCCCGCGGTCGACCGCTATGTTGCGCTGATGCGACGCGACCGCTATCCGCGTGGCCTCTTCACGAAGGGAGCCGGCGCCGCGCGAAAGCTGATGCGCATCGTGCGCGAGGGCGGAGCCGTCGCCTTGCTTGCCGACCTCAGAGAGCCCGGCGGCCTCCTCGTGCCATTCTTCGAGCACATGGCGCCTTCGGCCACCTTTCCTGCTTTGCTCGCCAGAGCCAACAATGCCCTTCTGGTTGCCGCCCGCGTCGTCCGGACGCAAGGAGTTCATTTCCGGATCGAAGCCGAAGCCCTCCACGTGTCCGATACCGCTGATCGTGACGCCGATGTCACTGAGGCGACGCGCCGGATCCACGGCCTTTTCGAAAGGTGGGTGCGCGAATATCCTGAGCAGTGGATGTGGGCCCACCGCCGCTGGGGATAGACGACCACACGTCGTGCGAGCAGAAGCGTGTAGGCCGAACGGTTGCCGCGCGCTCATAATTGCGGTTCGGCGAGGGGTCCGAGCGCCGATCCCAATCCAGCAGTGAGGCGGTGAGGCTGCGAGGTTCGCGGCGAACCCGTGAGACCGTGATCCAAGGAAGTGCGGGGCGTTCGCTGATCACGCACAACATGGACGCGTCGCGGCGCTGCGATTTGCACCGGTGCGCACATTGCCGATATTTCTCGCCGCCGCCCGATGTGCATCACGCATCTCTAAGAGGCGCAAGCATGGCGAAAGCAGCAGCACGGGCGAAGAAGTTGTCGGCACGGCGACCGTGGTGGAAAGACGATGTCCGTGTCCTCAAGGGCATGGCGCGCAAGGAGCCTGCCTCAAAGATCGCCAAAGCTCTCAAACGGAATGAAAGCGCGACGCGTCAGAAGGCGACGAGCCTCGGCGTCTCGGTCAGCATAACACGCAGGAAGCGAACGCCCGCAAAGAAGCGCAGCGCGTGCCGCCATCTCACTTCCGCTCGAACTCATCGCGAGCTTTGCGCCGCGGCGATCGTCGCAATTTTAGACAAGCCCCCTGTAAGGGTATCCAGCTTAAACCGCCTATGGCGCCGAGAGTATCGTCCTGCTTCGTCGGGCGAAGGGCGGGTCGTTTCACTTGATCATGATCATCACCAAGGAAAACGCTGGCCGGCATGTCGAGCGCCTTTGCCAAATGCACCGGCTACGAAAAGAGGCGTTCAATGACCGGCTCGGCTGGTCGGTGACCGTCAGCGGCGATCTCGAGGTCGACGAGTACGATGCGCTCCGCGCTGTCTATGTGTTGTCGGAGACAGCAGGGCGCGTCGAAGGCAGCGTCCGGCTGCTGCCCACCCTCGGGCCCTACATGTTGCGCAACACGTTTCCGAGTTTGTTGAACGGCGCCGCGGCGCCGGCAAGCGCAAACATTTGGGAAGCAAGCCGGTTCGCCGTCGCCTGCTCCTCGGCCAAGCACGAGGACGGTCTGTCCATCGCCACCTACGAGCTGCTCATTGGGGTGCTCGACTTCAGTCTAACCTGCAACATCGATGCGATCCTCTGCGTCATCGATGTCCGGATGGAGCGCGTGCTGCGACGTGCCGGCTGGCCAATGTCAAGGCTGTGCGCGGTGCGAAGGATCGGCAGCACACTCACTCTCGCCGGGCGGCTCGAGGTTTCTGAGCGGGTGCTGCACGAGCTGAAACGCCGCATGGCGCATGACGAGCACTCTGCTCTGTCGGCGTGCCCCGTCAGCTCGACGCTTTTACGCCCGGGGACGCCTAGGCGTCCCGAGACGCGCCCGACATACGTCGCCATGTGACCGTGGCCAGCAAACCCCTCAGCCAGTCTTCGGCCCCTGCGAAAGGAAGCACAGCGTGAGCAATCCATTCGACAACGAGGATGGCAGCTTTTTCGTTCTCATCAACGCGGAGGGCGAGCATTCACTGTGGCCTTCCTTCATCGACGTTCCAAACGGCTGGTCGGTAATTCTGCCGGCGACCGGCCGCGCAGCATGCCTCGAATTTGTGCGCGAAAATTGGACCGATATGCGGCCGGACTCCCTAATCAGGAACCTGGCCGACATCGCCACGGCGTAATCAGCCATAATAAGCGAGAGCAGGTGACCCATGGATACGCTCCAAGATGCCGACGCCACTCTGCCTCTTTCCGCGGCGCAACGAGGCCTCTGGTTCGCGCAGAGGTTCGGCTCGCCGGACTCCAACTTCAATCTGGCGGAATCGATCGAGATCCATGGGGCGATTGATCCCGCGCTGTTCATCGCCGCGCTGCGCCAGACGGCCGACGAGGCGGACACGGTTCGCGTGCGTTTGATCGACCGGAAAGATGAGGAGCCGCACCAGATCATCCGCCCCTCCTTCGACGGCGAACTCCCGCTCATTGACGTCAGCGGCGAGCCCGATCCGCGCGCCGCGGCGGAACGTTGGATGATGGCGGAATTGAGCCAGCCGGTCGATCTGGTGTCGAGCCCGCTATGGATCTCCGCGCTCTTCAAGGCAGCGCCCGATCATTTCTTTTGGTATCATCGTTCCCACCACATCATTATGGACGGCTTCACCGGCGGCCTCTTTGCCCGGCGGGTCGCCAGCGTCTACAGCGCACTCGCCGAGGGGCGACAGCCCGATGCCTGTCCCTTTGGACCGCTGTCGCTTCTTTTGGAGGAGGAAGAGGCCTATCGGGGATCGGCGCGGTTCTCCCGCGATCGCCAATATTGGATGGAGCGTTTTGCCGACCGGCCGGAGCCGCTTAGCTTGGCAAAACGGCGCAGTCCCAATCTCGGCGGCCTGCATCGCCAGACCGCGCAACTCGACGCCGAAGCCGTGACGGCGATGCGCGCTGTGGCGCGGAAAATGGGCGCGAGCTTGCCGCAAATGATAATCGCGGCGACGGGCGCCTATCTCTATCGCATGACCGGCGTCGAGGATCTGGTGATCGGCATGCCGGTCACGGCGCGGATGAGCGAGCGCCAGCGCAGTGTTCCTGGCATGACGGCCAATGCCGTGCCGCTGCGCCTGATGCTCGGTCCGGCGCTCAGCATAAAGGAGCTCCTCGCTCAGGTCGGTGCGCAAGTACGCCTACTGCTGCGGCGTCAATGCTATCGTTATGAGGATTTGCGCCGTGACCTCAATCTGCTGGCAAGCAACCAGCATCTCTTCTCGATGGTCATCAATATCGAGCCGTTCGATTATGATCTGCGCTTCGCCGGCCATCCGGTCACATTGCACAATTTGTCGAATGGCACCACCGACGACTTCGCCATCTTCGTCTACGACCGCGGCGATGAAAGAGGGCTGCGCATCGATTTCGACGCCAATCCCGCCCTCTATTCGACCAGCGATCTGGTCGAACACATGCAGCGCTTCCTGCGCCTCATTGGCGCCATGACCCGCGATCCCGAGCTGACGGTCGGAGCTCTCGATCTTCTCGGTGAGGACGAGCGGCGGCGTCTGCTGGTGGAATTGAACGACACGGCGCATCCGGCGCCGAATGCCACGCTGCCGGCGCTGATCGAGGCCCAGGCAGCGCGCCGGCCGCACGCTGCCGCGCTCATCGCCGAGAATGCGTCGCTCAGCTATTGCGAATTGAACGTGCGCGCCAACCGGCTCGCCCATCTGCTCATCGCTCGGGGCGCCGGCCCCGACCGGATCGTCGGCGTCGCCGTGCCGCGCTCGGCCGCGATGGTCACGGCGCTCTTGGCTATCCTCAAGTCTGGCGCGGCCTATCTGCCGATCGATCCGGATTATCCCGCCGAGCGCATCGCATTCATGCTGGCGGACGCCAAGCCGACGCTGCTGCTCACCACCGCGGCGCTCGCCGCTCATTTCGACGACGCCACGCCGAAGTTGCTGATTGATGCGGAAGAGACCGTGGCGGCGCTCGGGAACTGCCGCGACTGCAATCCCGAGCAGAACGACCGGGCCCGGCCGCTCTCCCCCCTCGACCCCGCTTATGTCATCTACACCTCCGGATCCACCGGACGGCCAAAAGGCGTCGTCGTCACTCATGCCGCCATCGTCAACCGCCTAGGCTGGATGCAGGGGGCATATGGGCTCGATGGCGAGGATCGGGTGCTGCAGAAAACTCCCATCGGGTTCGACGTGTCGGTGTGGGAATTGTTCTGGCCGCTGATCAATGGCGCGGCGCTCGTCATAGCCAAGCCGGCAGGGCACAAGGACCCGGCATATCTCGCGTCACTCATCCGCGAGCAGCGGATCACCACGATCCACTTTGTGCCCTCGATGCTGCAAGCATTCCTGCAGGATCCGCGAGCCGCCGGATGCGGCGGGCTCCGCCGCGTGATCTGCAGCGGCGAGGCGCTGCCGACAGACCTCCGAGAGCAATTCTTCGCTGCACTCGATGTGCCGCTGCACAATCTCTACGGCCCGACCGAGGCTGCGGTCGACGTCACCGCGTGGGAATGCCGCGCCGCTGACGGAGAGGGGCCGGTGCCGATCGGGCGGCCGATCTGGAACATTCAACTTTATATTCTCGACGGCGGGCTGCAGCCGGCGCCGGTCGGTGGGACAGGGGAGATCTACATCGCCGGGGTCGGGCTAGCGCGGGGGTATCTCAACCGGCTCGACCTCACCGCCGAGCGCTTTGTAGCCAATCCGTTCGGGGCGCCGGGCAGCCGTATGTATCGCACCGGCGATCTCGGCTGCTGGCGTGCGGACGGCGCTATCGAGTTCCTCGGCCGCAGCGATCATCAGGTCAAGCTCCACGGCTTCCGCATCGAACTCGGCGAGATCGAGGCGGCGCTGGTCCGGTATCCAACGATCGAACGCGCGGTGGTCGTCGCCAGCGAGGATTTGGCCGGCGAAAAACGCCTGCTCGCCTATCTCGTTCCCGGATCGCTCTATATCCATGAACCCGAGGCGTTACGCGATCATCTGGCGCGGAGCTTGCCGGATTACATGGTTCCGTCGGTGTTCACGGTGGTCGCCTCCTTGCCACTGTCACCGAGCGGCAAGCTCGACCGCAAGGCGTTGCCGGCGCCGGAATGGCAGGCGAGCACCGCCTATGCGCCGCCGCGTTCACCGACCGAGAAACAACTCGCCGCCATCTGGATCGAGACCTTCGGGCTCGAGCGCGTCGGCATTGACGACAATTTCTTCGAACTGGGCGGCGATTCCCTGCGGGTCATGCAATTGGTGGCAAAGATCCGCGCCGCTTTTTCGGTCGAACTGCCGCTCGCCACTATTTTCGAGATCTCGACCATCGCTGGTTTGGCCCAGCGGCTGGACCAGGCGCAGGAGGTGAGGCCGGCACTGAATCCGATGCCGCGGCCGCAGGAGATCCCGCTCTCGTTCGCGCAACAGCGGCTATGGTTCCTGCACCAACTCGAAGGTCCCGGCGCCGCCACTTATAATATCACGCTGGGATTGCGCCTGTCGGGCTGTCTCGACCGCGCCGCGCTCGAGGCCTCTCTCGCAGACATTGTCGAGCGTCACGAAAGCCTGCGCACGATTTTCCCGGAGGGGGCGCCTCATCAACTCGTGCTCGACGCCGAACTGGCGCGGCCGGCGCTGGCGATCCAGACGGTCGCGGAGGACGCCCTGCCAGAGGCGCTTGCCGCCGAGGCGCAGCATGGCTTCGACCTCACCAATGCCATTCCGTTCAAAGCCACGCTCTTCATCTTGGGCGAGACGGAGCATGTTCTTCTGCTGCTGATCCACCACATCGCTGGAGACGGGGGGTCGTTGGCGCCGCTGGCCCGCGACCTTGCCGCCGCCTATGCAGCGCGGCGCGCAGGCGCGGCGCCGGGCTGGGCGCCACTCCCCGTGCAATATGCCGACTACACATTGTGGCAGCGTGATCTGCTCGGGAGCGCCGAAGATCCCGATAGTGTCGTAGCCCGGCAGGTCGCCTTCTGGACCGCGGCGCTCCGCGATCTGCCGGAGGAACTGGCGCTGCCGACCGATCATATGCGCCCGGCGATCCCAACTTATCGCGGCGGGACCGTGCCGCTGCGTATTGCGCCCGAATTGCACGAGCGTCTCCTCGCCATCGCCCGCGGCAGCCAGGCGAGCCTCTTTATGGTAATCCAGGCTGGTCTCGCAGCGCTGCTCACGCGCCATGGCGCGGGCGTCGACATTCCGATCGGCAGCCCGATCGCGGGCCGCACCGATTCTGCGCTGGGCGATCTCATCGGCTTCTTCGTCAACACGCTGGTGCTGCGCACCGACACGTCCGGCGATCCGTCCTTCGTCGTCCTGGTCGAGCGCGTCCGCGATATGTGCCTTGCGGCCTATGCCAACCAGGATGTGCCGTTCGAGCGGCTTGTCGAGATCTTGAATCCGGCGCGCTCGCGTGCCCGGCACCCGCTGTTCCAGGTAATGCTCGCCTTCCAGAATACGGGAGGCGCCACCCTGGAGATGCCGGACCTGGTCGTCGCGCCGGAACCGGTCGATTTGCAGATCGCCAAATTCGACCTCGCCGTAATCCTCGGCGAACGCCACAACGCCGATGGCATGCCCGGCGGCATCGCGGGCGGTATCGAATATCGGGCCGACCTGTTTGAGCGGCAAACAGTCGAAGCGATCGCCGCGAGGTTCGTGCGGCTGCTCGAGGCCGCAGCGGCTGCGTCCGACCGTCCGATCGGAGCTCTCGACTTGCTCGGTGAGGACGAGCGGCAGCGTCTGCTGGTGGATTGGAACGACACGGCGCATCCGGCGCCGAATGCCACGCTGCCGGCGCTGATCGAGGCCCAGGCAGCGCGCCGGCCGCACGCTGCCGCGCTCATCGCCGAGAACGCGTCGCTCAGCTATTGCGAATTGAACGCACGCGCCAACCGGCTCGCCCATCTGCTCATCGCCCGCGGCGCCGGCCCCGACCGGATCGTCGGCGTCGCCGTGCCGCGCTCGGCCGCGATGGTCACGGCGCTCTTGGCTATCCTCAAGTCTGGCGCCGCCTATCTGCCAATCGATCCGGATTATCCCGCCGAGCGCATCGCATTCATGCTGGCGGATGCCAAGCCGGCACTGCTGCTCACCACCTCGGCGCTCGCCGCTCTCGACGACGCCACGCCGAAGTTGCTGCTTGATGTGGAAGAGACCGCGGTGGCGCTCGGGAACTGCCGCGACTGCAATCCCGAGCAGAGCGACCGGTCAAGGCCGCTCTCCCCCCTCGACCCCGCCTATGTCATCTACACCTCCGGATCCACCGGACGGCCAAAAGGCGTCGTCGTCACGCACCAAGGCATTCCGAGCTTGGTCCAGGCGCAGATCGAGCGCTTCGACATTGCGCCGGACGCCCGGATCCTCCAATTCGCGTCGGCGAGCTTCGATGCGTCGATCATGGAGCTGCTCATGGCGCTGCCAGCGGGCGCCGCGCTGGTCGCGCCACCGGCCGGCAAGCTCGTCGGCGAGATCCTTGCCGACGCGCTGACCCGGTATGAAGTCACTCACGCCATGCTGGCGCCGGCCGCGTTGGCCAGCCTGCCACGAGACGGCGCGCCGTGGCTGCGCTGCCTCGTCGTCGGCGGCGATTCATGCCCACCGGACCTGGTGGCGCGTTGGTCGCCGGGTCGGCGCATGGTCAACGCCTATGGTCCGACTGAGAGCACGATCGTCACGACGTTGAGCCAGCCTCTGGTTGGCGCGGGGATTCCTCCAATAGGCGCGCCGGTGCACAACACGCGCGTCTATGTGCTCGACGATGGCCTACAACCGGCGCCGATCGGTGTCGCCGGCGAACTCTATGTCGGCGGGCTCGGCCTGGCTCGAGGCTACCTCAATCGCCCGGACCTCACCGCCGAGCGTTTCGTCGCCAGTCCTTACGGGACGCCGGGCAGCCGGCTCTATCGCACCGGCGACCTCGTCCGGTGGCGGGCCGATGGCGCATTAGATTTCCTGGGCCGCTCCGACCAACAGGTGAAGATTCGCGGCATCCGCATCGAACTCGGCGAGATCGAAGCGTGCCTCGTGCAGCACCCGGACGTCGCGCAGGCGGCGGTGATCGTCCGGGAGGATCAGCCCGGCGAGAAGCGTCTCATCGCTTATGTGGTGGCGCCCACCGATGGCGAGGGGCCCGAGCCGGCCGACCTGCGCCGCCATATTCAGCGGTTGCTGCCCGACTATATGGCGCCGTCGGCGTTCGTGGCGCTGGACTGCTTGCCGCTGACCCCCAACGGCAAGCTCGACCGCAAGGCGCTGCCAGCGGCCGATGCCCTACCGGGAACAGCGTGGAGGGCGCCACGCACACCGCGCGAGGCAATGCTCTGCGCTTTGTTCGCGGAGACGCTCGGTCTGCCGCGGATCGGCATCGACGATAATTTCTTCGATCTCGGTGGGCATTCGCTTCTCGCCATCGGCCTGGGTCGCCGAATTCGCGAAGCAGTAAAATCGGATTTCCCCATTACCGGCGTCTACATGACGCCGGTCGTGAAGGACCTTGCCGCACGTCTCGATGATGAAGAGGAGGATAGGACCGGCGACACGGCAGATTTGTCCCGCGACGCGGTCCTTGCACCGCATATCTCGCCGGCCTCCGAGCGTCCAGCGGCCGATCCACGCTGCATCTTCCTCACAGGCGCGACAGGCTTCGTCGGAGGTCACCTTCTAGACATCCTGCTGCGTGAAACGGACGCACGAATCGTCTGCCACGTGCGCGCCGTGGATGCGCGCGCGGGACGCAGCCGGGTGCAGCGCACACTCAGCGAGCGTCACCTTTCCGACTGTTGGCGGGATGACCGGATCGAAGTGCTGGCCGGCGATTTGTCGCAGCCGGCGCTCGGTCTCAACGAGAGCGGGATTCGCTTCGTGCGCGAGGAATGCGACG
The DNA here is from genome assembly GCA_963813195.1 of uncultured Alphaproteobacteria bacterium. Classification (GTDB taxonomy): domain Bacteria; phylum Pseudomonadota; class Alphaproteobacteria; order Rhizobiales; family Beijerinckiaceae; genus Roseiarcus. Next base: position 337,234 of record CAWEYC010000015.1, read on the forward strand.
CCATCTATCATTGCGGCGCGCAGGTGGAATTCCTACATCTTTACGGGGCTTTGAAGGCCGCCAATGTCGGCAGTGTGAGCGACCTCCTCGATTGGACCACGCGTGGTCGGGCGAAGAGTTTCCATTACATCTCAACCCTGGGTGTCATCGATCCTAGCGGCCTCGAGCCGGTCTCGGAGCAATCGGAACTTCGCTCCTGGCGCGGTTTGGTCGGTGGCTACAGCCAAAGCAAATGGGTTGGCGACACGCTCGCCCGCCAGGCGCAGAAGCGCGGGCTTCCGGTGTCCATCTATCGGCTCGGCGCGGTCACTGGGGACTATACCCACGCGCTTTGCAACGAGACCGACCTGATTTGGCGGCTCGCGCGAATCTGCGCGTCGCTCGAGGCGATGCCCGATCTCGACATGACCCTGCACATGACGCCCGCGGACGATGTCGCGCGGGCGATCCTCCGTCTTTCGAGTGACGAGGGGTCACTGGGCGGCATTTATCACCTGATGAGCGCCGAGGCCCTGACCTTACGTGACGTGGCCGCGGTCTTCGCCCGCCTCGGCCTGCCGCTCGACCTCATCCCGGTAGATCTATGGATGTCTCTGGCGCAACAGCGGCTCCTCGAACGGTATGACGCGGGCCTCGCCGCCGTGCTGTCGGTCCTTTCCGGGCACGATGCGGCGGCCGGGCGCCCGCCGGTCCTTTCGAGCGGCACGAGGGATCGCCTCGATGTGCTCGGCGCGACCATTCGGCCCGTCACACGGGAGTTGCTCGAGCGCTATCTAATCAATCTGCGCCTGCCCGGCACGTTGCCTACGACGACCGCTTACGCTCCGTCGAATGACTATCGCGCCCCGACGCCGTCGCTGCCGGTCTCGGATGCGCCTTATCGCTGGCCGGATCGCATGCCCGCCGCCTGATTGGACTCCGTCGCCAGCTTGCAGAGAAGGACACCACATGGCCCGTCTTCTCATCGCCGCGACCGCGGTTCCAGGACATGTCTGGCCGCTTCTCACTGTCGCCCGGCATCTCGCCGGTCTCGGCCATGACGTCGTTTTGCATACCGGGAGCGTTTTCCGCGACCGGGCCGAGGCGACCGGGGCACGCTTCGTGCCATTCCGTCCCGCAATCGACCTCGACTACCGCAGGCTCGACGAGCGGTTTCCCCAACGCCGCGCAATCCCATCTGGCGCACTGCAGGTCGCTTTCGGCCTGAAATATTTCTTCGCCGATGCGCTCCCGCACCAATATGCTGGACTACGCGATATCCTCGCCGATTTCCCCGCCGATGCGGTCATAGTCGATACGATGTTCTGCGGCGCCTTCCCGCTGCTCCTGGGGCGCCGCGAGACGCGCCCGCCGGTGGTTTCGCTGGGCATTTCGGCTCTGGCGTTGTCGAGCGTCGACACCGCCCCGTTCGGCATCGGGCTGCCGCCGCCGGGGACGCAGGAGGAGCGGATCCGCAGCGCGGCGCTCAACCGTCAATTCCAGGAGGTGATTTTCGCCGAAACCCAGCGTTATTTTAATGCTGTACTCGCCAAGTTGGGCGTCCCGTCGTTGCCGGCTTTCCTGTTCGACAGCATGATCACGCTGCCCGATCTCTATCTGCAGCTAGCGACGGCCGCCTTCGAATATCCGCGTCGCGATCTGCCCGCCACAGTCCGCTTCATCGGTCCCATCGTGCCGCCGAGTCCCGATATGGATCTGCCGCCTTGGTGGGATATGCTCGACGGGCCGCGGCCAGTCGTCGTAGTCACGCAGGGGACCCTACAGAACGCTGATTTCAGCCAGCTCATCGGCCCGACACTGACAGCGCTGGCGGCGGAACCGGTGACCGTCGTTGCCGCCACGGGTGGACCGGTCGAGGCGATCCCGATAGCGCTCCCGCCCAATGCGCGGGCATCGAGTTTCCTTCCTTTCGACCGCCTGCTACCGAAGGCCGCAGTCTTGGTGACGAATGGCGGCTATGGCGCCGTCACACAAGCGCTGAGCCTCGGAGTTCCGCTCGTCGTCGCAGGCGATAGCGAAGAGAAGCCGGAGATCGCCGCGCGCGTCGCCTGGTCTGGCGCCGGGATAAATCTCCGCACCGGCCGTCCCTCCGTTCCCCAAATCCGCGATGCGGTCCGTGCGCTTCTGACGCGGCCGCAATATCGTCAGCGCGCGCAGGCAATCCGAGACGATTTCGCTCGCCACAATGCGCTCGATCGGATCGCAGAGCTGGTCGATGACCTCACGGGCGACCATGGCGCAATGGCGGGACGCAACTCCACGCTGGATCGACAATATCAGGACCGGCGCGCGGGCAGTTCGACATGAGTCAGACGGTCCCCGACACTGCATACGAGGCGAGCAGGATCAGCGCCTTCTCGAGGCGCTCAAAGGTCGCCGTGTCCACTCTTGCGACAGAAAAATTGTCCATCTTGCGCATGAGTAGGCTTGAAGCGCTGCTCGATGCCGATGAGCGTAATTACGTTGCGCGTCTCGCCTTCGCAGCCGACTGCCGTGACGTCATCGCCGCGCATGGCCTGCTCAAGGAGATGCTGCGCGATCGGTTTGGCCTCGCGCCAGGCGATTGGCGTCTGTCCTATGGCGCGCCGGGCACGAAACCGCGCCTCGTCGGGCTTTCCTGCGCCGAACTGGATGTGAACATTACGCATAGCCGAGGCATGGTCGCCTGCGCTGTGGGCACGGAATGTTTGGTTGGGATCGACGCCGAGCCTTTGGATCGGAATGTCGATCTCGCGTCCGCAACCGAAATCCTATCCGCCGACGAGCGCTGCTGGCTCAGTCGACAGCCACTGAGCGAAGCCAAAGGAAAATTTCTTCGCCTTTGGACATTGAAGGAGGCGGTGATAAAAGCGGATGGGCGCGGTTTCGGCCTTCCCCTCGACGCTTTCGCCGTGCTGCCCGACCCGCCGCGCATGATTGTCGCGCCGCCCCTTATGGGCGGAAGGTCACGCTGGGTCTTGCGCCAATGGATGCCAACGTCGGGCTATGTTGTTGCTCTCGCCTATCGAGGGCGCGCCGACGATTCAGGCGCGGCTGAATTGGGCGATTTTCACTAGCGCCACCTGTCTTCAACTAGGCCTTAAAGAAGGAAGGCCCGCCAGGCCGCGCTCATCAATCGAATTGATCGACTTTCTCCAGCGCGGCCTTGCTCCAACAGCGTCGGAGCATTCGCGCAGGCCGAAGCGCGGATTGACCCGCTCGATCATCGCCGTCGAAATCTTGCCACGATCGGCGACGAGTTTGGCCGCTGCGACATCGGTTTCGATCGCATCGGGGAATCGATACCAATCTTTGGGTTTGACGTCGCCGAAGACCCCGGCGTTCATATTTAGAGCCATCAGTCAAATTATCGCGTTCTGGACGCCTTCATGCGCCGTTCCGCAACTGTCCGGCGGTGGGCAGCGAATTGCACAAAATTTCTGGTGACGGTTCACAACGACGGTGATGCCAGCATCGTCAACCGGGGGTAATATATGGACACTGGCTTTCAGCGATTCATGAACGAGCTTGCCGCGTGCCCGGATCTGCCAGCCGTCGACAAGCTGTTGCAGCAGACGCTGCACAGTTACGGATTTCACACGTTTGCCTATTTGGCATTCAGACCCTGCGCCGACGCCGACAATGCAATTGCTCTCGGCACCTACCCGTCCGCCTGGGCGCAACGCTATTGCGATAATCGTTATTACCACGTCGATCCGATCCTGGCGCGATCCGTAGTCACAACACTTCCTTTCAACTGGTCCATTCATGAAACGCGTGGCACGCTGACGAAGCGGCAGCGCCGCTTTTTCGGCGAGGCGGACGAACATGGCATTCGCCATGGCTTTACGATTCCAATACATGACCGACGCAATAAGGCGGCCACGTTGACGCTCGCGACCGCAGATGGACGCTGGCAGTTCGACGCACGGGTCGAAAAATTTCAACACGAATTACATCTGATCGCGCTCTATCTGCATGCGTGGGTCCAACGCTCGCTTCTGCCGGGCGAGCAGGGGGAGCGTCCTTCGTTGACCGAGCGCGAGATCGCGTGCATCCAATGGGTCGCTTGGGGCAAGAGCGCAACCGACATCGCCGAGATCCTGCGCATCAGGCCGCGCACCGTGGTCTTTCATGTCGAAAACGCGAAGCGGAAATTCGGCGTCGCCACTTTGCAGCAGGCGGTCGCCAAAGCGGTCACGCACGACCTCATTTGCGCTTGAAGACTGTTGGGGCGCGAGCCGTCGCGGCGCCCGGCGGCAGCCGCCGGCGTTTGCAGTCGCCCGGCGGCATAACGCGGAGCCTTTGGCGGAAGCGCTAGCTCTCGTTGCCGGTCTCGATGATATCGCAGTGGTGAGTAATGCGAGTGATGCGATCGACCGCGGGCATGATCGGGATCTGCGTGCAATCGCGGCTGAAAGAGGTCATACGGTTTCCGGGTGATCACCTCGGGTTGGCGATTTTCGGCCACCAATGGAATCCGGCCTGGCTCTTGATCTTTTCGCGTTCGCTGGCGAGAGCGGCGCATCGCGTGGAGATGATTTCGTCAAGGGCCTCGATGGTGGGGATGTGCTTGTTGACGACGGGTTCGTCGACCAACGACCAGAGCGTTTCGGCTGGCTGCACCTCCGGGGTGTAGGCGGGCTGAAAGACGAGGCGAACGCCGTCCGGGACGACGAGGCCGGCTTCGCCGTGCCAGCCGGCGTTGTCGAGCATCAGCACGATGCGCCGCTCCCGCCCGGCGCCGGCTTCCTCGGCGAACAGCTGCAGCAGCGCCTCGAAGAACGGCTTGGACACGCCGTTCGAGACGTACCAGAAACTTTCGCCCGTGGCCGGAGAGACGAACGCCGTCACGTACAGCCATTCGAAGCGATGATGGCCGTGCGCGGTCGGCCGCACGCCGATCGGCGCCCAGACCTGGCGGGTCACCGGCTTCAGGCCGAGCCGGTGTTCGTCGGTCGCAAAGGCCTCGATCGGCGTGTCGGGATGGAGCGCCGCTTCCTCGGCGACGACTTCGGCGAGTTTTTTTTGAACGCCTCTTGCTCCTCGGGCGTCGCCGCTTTCGGGTTGCGCGGCCGCGGCTTCTGGATCGACCAGCCGATCGCCCGCAACGCCTCCCAGCCGCGTTGCGGCGCGAGCGAGGCTAGCCCCAGTTCGCCCGCCATCCAGCGCGCGACCTTGCCGCTCGTCCAAACTCCGCCGTCGGGCGGCGGATCCGCCAAACGTGCGCGCAGGCGCTCCAACAGTTCGGGCCTCAGAACCTTCGCCGACGCGCCGTTGCCGCGACGCAGATCGCCCATCGCCGCAGGCCCAAGCGCGTTGTAACGCTCCACCAGTTGTTCGATCCAACGCCGCCCAAACGAGGTCATCGCCGCCACCTCGCCGGTCGAATGCCCCTTCGCCAATAGCCAGATCGCCTGAAAATGCCGCGAAGACGTCACGTCCTCGCACGCCTCGTACCGCTCCTCCAACGCCGCAACGCTCAGATGACCGGCAACGTAGGCCATGCCCGCCTCCCGCGATTCATGGCCGTTCTATCTACCAGCAGAAATCCCCGACGGGAATCCACAACCCGTCGAGTCAATCAGCCGGAAACCGTATCAGACCGTAATCCTCCAATTGTGATCGCAGGCCTCCTCCAGCATGATGTCCGCTTTCGAGGATGGAACCGTCTGGTTGGGCGGCCAAATATGGGTCCGTGAGCCGCCGGACGCAGCATCAATTGAGAGGCTGCTTCTGGCGCATTCCTTCCGTATCGTCTCGACTGCCTTATCGCCGACGCCTACCGTTGACCTTCGCCATTGCCAGCTCGGCGGACGACAGCTCGATCGCCGTTGCCGCTGCCCAAGTAAGCCAAGGATCCGCTGTTCAGTCCGACTTTCGGTGAGCGACTGTGCGCGACCGTCGCCGCGATTGCGGAGAAACAGCCCCTGGCGGCAGCGCTCCAAATCGTTCTCAGTCGACTTGTCGGCATGATAATCGTCGGGACCTCCGAGTGGGCATTTCTCAAGCCAGAGGCCGCTAAAGAGAAAATCAGGGGCCTCACCTCCGCGTTGCTCGCGCCTGCAGTCCCGGCGCATGGCAATTCTCCATTCTCAATTTTGTCAGATCCGCGACGGCGACGAAAGAGGTCAGACTTTTGACCTCAGGCCCATTGACTGGGTTAATTTTTAATGCGACCTCATAACGAACGGGGATAATCGTGGACGAAATCAACTTTACGAGCCTCAGCGAGAGGATCTGGGCAGCTAACTTGCAGCGCGAGGACCTCGTCCAGCGTATCGCGAACGCGTTGCGCGAGCAGATCGGGTCCGGCCGGCTCGCGGCGGGCGCCCGGCTCATTCCCGAGGCGCAATTGGCCCTCAAGCTGCACGTCAGCCGGCCGAGCCTGCGGGAGGCCATTCGTATCCTCGGCCATGAGGGGCTACTGCTGGTTAAGCATGGCGTCGGCACCTTCGTGAGCAAGGAGGCGCGGGTTCTGGGCCCGCTCGAGCGGATGCAGTCGATGAGCGAGCTGATCCGCGCGGCCGGCGGCGAGCCTTCGCACCGGGATCTCTCGGTCGAACTCATCGAGCCGACGGCGCATATCGCGAATGAACTGGACCTCGACGAGGGAGTACGCGTGGGGCGCGTATCGCGTGTCCGCTTGATGGACGATATCCCCTTCGTGCTCGCCCATGAATATGTCGTTCTGGATGGGCCGCCGCGCACGTTCAAGACGCTGGAGCGCTTTGCAACAGGTTCGCTCTACGAGTTCCTGCGGCAAGAATTCGGCGTGTTCATCTCTCATAGCATGGCGCGCATCTCGGCAATCGACGCCGACCGCCATACCGGCAAGCTGCTCAATCTCAAGAAGGGGTCCCCGCTCCTCGTGATGCACGAACTGCACTACGGGCAAGACGGGCGGCCAGTGTTACTCACCATCAACCATCACAATACGCAAGTGGTGGAATTCACCACGGTGCGTTCGGGGGCACGAGTCTGATGGGCTCTCCTTTCGCGGTGCTCGGCAATATTTGCATCGACGATCTGGTATTCGAGGACGGCTCGACCCTGTGGTGCGTGCCGGGCGGAAACGCGGTCTACGCGGGTCTCGGCATGGCCGTCTGGGGCGAGCGGCCGCAGCTGGTGGCGCCCGTTGGCCCCGAATACCCGGTCGCGACGCTCGGGGAGCGGGTCGACCTGTCGCATTGCCGCCGGCTCGACCGGACGCTCCGCGATTGGGGCCTCTACGAGGAAGGCGGAATGCGAACTTTCGTCTTTCGCGCCAAGACGCGCAACTGGCGCGAATTCAGCCCCACCCTCGCCGATGTCGAAGCCGTCGAGGCGCGCTACGCTCACGTCGCGCCCATGCCAACTCCGCTGCAGATCGCCTTTGCCCGCTCTTTGCGGGAGCGAGGCGCGGAAGTGATCTCGGTGGACGTCGACGACCACGAACTCGGCCCCGTCACGCCGCGCGAACAGGCCGAATGGCGCGCGTTCCTGACTGATGTCGACCTGTTCCTGCCCAGCCGGCAGGATGTCGAGACGCTGTTCCCCGGCAAATCGATGCCCGACGCGTTGCGGACGCTCCGCGAGCTCGCGCCGGAAACGGCGGTTATCGCGATCAAGCAGGGTGCGCACGGCGTCATAGCGCATGCCGCGGGCGATGAGGACTACTTCTCGGTGCCGAGCATCGCCGACGCGGTCGTCGATGCGACGGGGGCGGGCGATGCGTTTTCCGGCGGCGCTATGCATGGCTATGCGCGGACCGGCTCGGCGCTCGAAGCCGTGCTTCGCGGTTCGGTTTCGGCGTCCTTCGCCATTGCCTCCTCGGGGCCCACTGCGCTCGTTGAAGCCGCGCGCGCAGAGGCCTGCGCCCGTCTCGAACGGCTCCGTCCCCGCGTCGAGACCCACTCTTTATAAAGCTACAGAAAGACTGCTACTGAGGAGCATCAAGTGAAAAACGAAAAGACAGTCATGCTGCGCGAAATCGGCATGCAGCCGGATTTCGTGAAGAACAACATAGACAGCATGCTCGCCTTTATGCGGCAGGTGCTCGCCGATCGCGATCCAGGGGCGCTCGAGCACGGCTTCATGATCGGATGCGGCGACAGCTACTGCGCTGCCCTGGCGGTGCGTCAGTTTATGTCCAAGGCGACCGGCCGCCATGTCGAGCCAGTCGAGGCGCTCGAGTTCTCCCGCTATTTGGTAGAGGATCTGCCGAAGAACTCCTTCGTTTTCGGCGTTTCCAATTCGGGCACGGTCTCACGCACGATCGAGGGCGTCCGGCTGGCGCGAGAAAAGGGCGCCTGGACGTTGGGCGTCACCGTCAACCCGCAAAGCAAACTGGCGCAGACGGCCGAGACGCTGATGCGCGTCAACGCCATGGACAACATCAAGCTGCTACCGGACGGCACGCGCGTCATCACGCCGGGGACGCTGACCTATAGCGCCAGCATGCTGGGTCTATTCACCGCGGCCATCGCCATCGGCGAACGCATCGGCGCGCTCGACGGCGAGCGCGTCGTCGAGTTGACCCAATCGCTGCACAAGACGGCGGAGGCGATGCAGGCCGCCGACGCCGTCACGGCGGAAGTTGCCCGCAAGCTTGCCCCGAGCATCACGTCGGACCGCGACACCGTCATTCTCGGCGGCGGCCCCAACTACGCGACCGCTTATTTCGGCATGGCTAAATGGTTCGAAGCGCTGACGCGCTCCTGTCACGCCTCACAGCTCGAGGAATGGGCGCACGAGCACTATTTCATGACGCGCGAGCACGTCGACACCTTCATCGTCCTGCCGCCCGGGGCGAGCCATGACCGGGGCCTCGAGCAGGCTCGCGCGGCGCGCGACATGGGCTCGCGCGTCATCATCGTGGGAGAGGCAGGCGATAAAGCGGCGGAGGCCGCCGCTGAGGTCTACTTCCCGATGCCGGCGGGCATTCCCGAATACCTCACGCCGTTCGTCTACAAGCTGCCGTTCGAATACCTCGCTTGCGAGACCGCCGCAGTCCAGAACGTCGCCTTCCTCAATTTCGACAATCCTAAGCGGCTCGAGGTCAACTTCCGGCAGATTTTCAATTCGGCGCAGGCCGGCGCCCAAAAGGGCGCCGCCTGATGCAGCCGCTGCTCTCCTTCATCCGGTCAGGACGCAAGCCCGTCATCGGCATGGTGCAGCTCGATGCGCTGGCGAGCAGCTCCCAGTACCGCGGCGGAGGTCTCGCCAGCGTGCTCGCCGCCGCGCTCGGCGAGGCCCGGACGCTTGTCGAGAACGGCATCGACGCCCTGATCGTACAGAACCTTGGCGACATCCCCGTCGCGCTCGAGGCGACGCGCGAGCAGGTCGCCTGGATGACGCGCGTCACCGCGGACATCCGGGCCATGTTCGACGTGCCAGTCGGCATCAACATGCTTGAGAACGACGCCGCCGCGATGATGGCGGTGGCCTCGGCCTCCGGCGCCGACTTCGTCCGGATCAAGATCTATGTGGGCGCCATGATGACGCCGTTCGGCCTGGAGACGGCCAAGGCGCACGAGGCGATCAAGGCCCGCAATGCCCTCGGCGCCGACAACGTGGCGATCTTTGCCGACGTGCACGATCGCACCGGCACCCCGCTCGCGTCGGGCGGGTTTTTGGAGGATGTCGAGTTCGCCGTGCGGCTCGGCCACGCCGACGGTCTTGTGCTCACCGGCAGGAGCCACGCCCAATCGCTCGACCTCGCACGGGCGGCCAAGGGCAAATACCCTCATGTCCCGGTGCTGGTTGGCGGCGGGGTCACCCAGCAGAATTTTCGCGAGATCGTGGACGTGGCGGACGGCGCCATCGTCAGCACGTCGCTGAAGAACTCGGGCAGCGCGGTCGGACGTTTCGACCGCGTCAAGGTCAAGGAATTCATGGCGATGGCCAGGGGAGTACTGGCCATCGCCTGAATAAGCGGCAGGGATTCGTCTTCCCCAGCGCGTCGGCTGCCGAGCAACTCAAACAGCAACAAGGTGCGTTCATGCTCAAGCTCAGTTTGAAGGCAAGCCTCGCGGCGTTAGCCATAGTCGCTGCTTCAGCGGCGCCCGCTCTTGCGGCCGTCTCTGTCATCTTCGTGACGCCGGAGTCCGGCCTCGGCGATAAGTCGTTCAGCGATCAGATGTATCGCGGCCTACAGCAGGCGCAGAAGGATCTTGGCATCACCTTCTCGGTGATCCAGCCGGGTTCGATCTCCAACTTCCAGTCGTCGCTCGCCCGCGCCGCGGCCCAAAAGCCGGACCTCATCGTCGGTTCCTCCTTCGACATGATCCAGGCGATGAAGACCGTCTCTTCGGCCTTCCCCGACCAGAAGTTTGGCATGGTCGACGTCAGTCCCACCCCGATCAACCCCAACGTCCTTTCGACCGTCACCAAGGACTGGGAAGGATCGTTCCTCGTCGGCTGGGAAGCGGCCAAGACCACCAAGACCGGCACGATCGGCTTCGTCGGCGGCAAGGACATCGGCATCATCCACCGCTTCTTCGTCGGCTACTACTATGGGGCCAAGATGGCCAACCCGAACGTAAAAGTGCTCGAAACCTACACTGGCTCGTTCACCGACCCGGCCGGCGGCAAGGAATACACGCTCGCCAACGTCAACCACGGCGCCGACATTAACTTCGCCGTCGCCGGGCCGACGAGCGTGGGCGTGATCGAGGGCGCCAAGGACACCAAGACCCTCGCGATTGGGGTCGACAGCGACATGAACTGCTACGCGAAGGGCAGCGTCCTCACCTCGATGGTGAAGCGCGTCGACACGCAAACCTACGACATGGTCAAGTCGGTGGTGGACGGTACGTTTAAGGGCGGCCGCGTCAAGTTCTACGGCCTTGCCGAAGACGGCGTGGAAGCGGCCATGGACGACTGCAACAAGGGTCTGATCTCCGACGCGGTGCTCAAGGAGGTCGACGGCCTCAAGGCCAAGCTCCTCTCCGGCGCCATCGTGGTGCCCAACTACTTCGACCTGAAGCCGGGTCAAAAGGAGATGGGCACGCCGGCGATCGCGACGCCGCCGTCGCTCGCCAACGCGACGAGCCTCGCACAGTAAGCCGGCGAGCCAGCGGGGCCGCGGCGCCGCCGTGGCCTCGCCGACCAAGAAGGATTTCCGCGTGGTCGCCACATCGCCGCCAATCCTCGAGATGCGCCATATCGCCAAGCGCTTTGGCTCATTCGTCGCGATCCATGACGCCAGCTTCAATATCCGGCGCGGCGAAATCCATGCGCTGGTGGGTGAAAACGGCGCCGGCAAGTCGACGCTGATGAACATCCTCTACGGCATGTTTCCGCGCTCCGGCGGCGAGATCAATTTCGACGGCAAGGCCAAGAACCCGGCGCGGCCGTCGAGCGAGCCGCTGCTCGAGGTGCAAGGGTTGACCGCTCTCGGCGAGCGCGGCGAGGTGGCGGTAAACGGGGTATCGCTGACCGTCCGGGGCGGCGAGATCGTTGGCCTCGCGGGCGTCCAGGGCAACGGGCAGCACGAGCTCGTCGAGTGCATCGCCGGCCTCCGGCTCCCGACCGCCGGCGCCATTCATATTGGGGGCAAGCTCGTCGGCCGCGCGCCGGCCGCCAACCGCGCGATCGGGCTAGCCTACATCCCCGCCGACCGCGGCGCCGTCGGCATCTCGACCCAGAGCAGCAACTGGGAGAACCTCACGATCGGCCATCTCGACGAGTTCCGGCGCGGCCCATTCCTGGCAGTGAGCGCCGCGCGGCAGCAGGCCAGCGCTCTCATCACGCAATTCGACCTACGAGGCGCCGAGCCCGACAAGCTGGCGCGCGCTCTCTCGGGCGGCAACCAGCAGAAAGTGCGGATCGCTCGCGAACTGACCCGCGACGCCCGGGTGATTGTTGCCGAGCAACCCTCCCAGGGCGTCGACATCGGCGCCATCGAACAGATCCACCGCACGCTCGTCGAGATGCGCGACGCCGGCAAGTCGGTGCTCGTCATCTCGGCCGACCTCGACGAGATCTTCTCCATCGCCGGCCGTATTCTCGTACTCTATCGCGGGCGGATCGTCGCTGGCGTACCCACAGACCGTACGACGACGGAGGAGGTCGGGCGCTACATGGGCGGGCTCGGGTCCGGCGACGCCGGCGAAGGAGCTCCGACGTGAGCGCCGAAGCCGCCGATCGTTCCTTCGCCGCCCGCGTGCTGGCATTGCTCGCTCCCCTGGCGCACCCTGTCATTGCGCTGGCGATCGCGGTGTTCGTCGGGGGCCTGCTGGTGCTCGCGATCGGCGACGATCCGATCCAGATCTACGGCATCCTGATTTCGGGCAGTCTGGTCGGGATCCCAAACATCATGGTCACGCTGCAGATCATGACGCCGCTGATCTTCACTGGCCTCGCCGTATCGATCGCCTTCCGGGCCGGGCTCTGGAACATCGGCGTCGAGGGGCAGATGGTGGTTGGCGCTTTTTTCGCCGGCCTCGTGGGCTGGCTGGCGCCGCTGCCGGCGATCCTGCACATCCCCCTGACGCTGATCGCCGCCATGGTCGGCGGGGCGCTCTGGGCGGCGATACCGGCGTTCCTGCGCGTGAAGCTCAACGTCAACGAGCTCGTCGTCTGCCTGATGCTCAACCCGATCGCGCTGCTGCTGACCGGCTATTTCACCATCCACGTTCTCAAAGCGCCCGGGCCGACCAACAAGCTGCCCGACGTGCTCGCCACCGCCGTGCTGCCGCAGTTCTCACTTTTCTCGCAGGTCAATGCCGGCATCTACATCGCGCTCGGCTGCTGCGTCCTGTTCGCCGTCATCAACACGCTGACGGTGCGCGGCTTCGAGTGGAAGATCATGGGCCTCAACCCGACCTTCGCCTATTACGGCGGCATCGACGTGCCGCGGCGCGCCATCGCAGCGATGCTGGTGTCGGGTGCGATTGCAGGCCTCGGCGGCGCCGAGGAGGTGATGGGCGTCTATCGGGCCTTTTTCGATGGGTTCTCCCCCGGCTACGGGTTCGACGGCATCGCGGTCGCCATGCTCGCCAATTTCAGCCCGCTCGGGGTGATCGCCGCGGCCGGACTGTTTGGCGCTCTCGAAAGCGGCGGCGTGGTGCTGCAGATGACCACCAACATCAGCAAATACCTGGTCGAAGTGCTGCAGTTCACGACGGTGCTGATCCTTGCCGCGCAGTTTTCCTGGGGCTGGCTGCGGCGGCCGCGCAACCGTAGCGGCTCGCCGCGGACGGTCGGCGTCGTCACCGAGGCCGAGCCCAACCCCGTCGCCGAGGAGGTCTGATTGAACCTCGAGATCCTCCACTCGACCGTGCGCATCTCGACGCCGCTGATTTTTGCCTCGCTTGGGGGGCTGCTGACCTACCAGGCCGGCATGCTCAACATCGCCCTCGATGGGTTCATGATCGTCGCCGCCTTCACCGGCATCGCCGCCGCCTATTACAGCGGCAATCTGATGGTGGCCGTGTTGGCGGCGATCGCCGCGTCCATGCTGCTGGCGGCGCTCATGGCCCTCTTCAACATCCGCTTGCGTGCGCACATCTTCATCGCCGGCACGGCGGTCACTTTCCTCGCCTACGGCCTCACCGCGCTGCTGCTCAAGGGCATGTTCGGCCAGGACGCGCTCTTCACCTCCGACACCATTCCGACCTTCGCCAATATCGACATTCCGGTCGTCAAGGACATCCCAGTCCTCAGCCAGGTTCTGAGCGGCCACACCGTCCTTGTCTACCTCGCCTATCTGCTTGTGCCCGTCGTCGCTTGGGCGCTCTATCGCACGCGCTGGGGCCTTCGCCTGCGGGTCGTCGGCGAGGCGCCGGAGTCCGCCGCCGCGGCGGGCGTCAACGTGGACCGGGTAAAGCTTCAGGCAATGCTGCTTTCCGGCTTCTTCTGCGGCCTGGGCGGCGCTTATCTGTCGCTCGCCTATGTAACGCTCTTTTCCAAGGAGATGACCCATGAGCGCGGCCTGATCGCGCTCGCCGCCATCTTCTTTGCCCGCGGCAATCCGTATTTCACGGCTCTGGTCGCATTGCTCTTCGGCGCCGCGACGGCGTTGGCGGTGACGTTGCCACAGTCGACGGGAATCGCCTCGCAGCTCCTGCAGATGATCCCCTACGTGGTCACCGTACTGGCGCTGGTGCTGGTCGGTTGGCGCTCGACGCGGGCGCGCAACAAGCACCGGGCGTGGCGCTTCGACCTCACATAGTCGGCGCTGCGGTCGACATCGCGCGGCCGATCCTGCCGATCTGACGGCATCAAGTCCCTATTATCGACGAGCCTCGCGCAAGAGAGCCGTAGGCAGGAAAACCGATGGCGCCGACGTATTTTTTGTCGTTGAGAATGGAGGGCATCGTTGCTCTCAGGTCAGCGGTTTTTCAAACACGACGCCGTAGTGGTAAGGCGGTGCTTCAATCAGTTGAGTGAACTTCAACCCGCTCGTTTCGACCGCCCTAGTGGTCTGTTCCGGCGTCAGTCTCAATTCGGTTTTTGGACCGCGCGGCTCACCGAGCACCCTCGTTTCCTCGCGCGGGCGTTGATGCCAGTTGATGATCGCGAAGCGGCCGCCGGGCCGGAGCGCAGCGTGCACCGCTCCAGCCAAGCGCGCCCGGTCGGGAACGCCGTGAAATGCGTTCGCCAGGAATATGAAGTCAGCCTGTTTCGGAATCAATTCGGCGACCTGGTAGGCATCCCCCGCCACAAAATCGCAGTTCGCCACGCCGCTCTCGGTGAGGTGGCGGCGCGCCACTTCCAGAAGGTTGGGGTCGATGTCAATTGCAACGACATGACGCGCGATCCTGGCGATTTGCAGCGTGAACAATCCGTCGCCGGAGCACAGATCGATCGCTTCGATACCCGGCTTGACCCCTAACGCGGCCAGCATCCCGGCAGGGTCGGCCCACAGCGCTTCCCACCACCCAGCATTTGGCATTTCAGTTCCTTCGAAGAATCCCCGAAGATTGCTGGTCATCGTTGCTCGCATCAATCAGTCGCGCAGTTCAACGAGACAGCCTAGATCCGCGCGCTGGGCAGCGTAAAGGCAGCGGACGAGGCTTCCTGCACGAAGTTGTCGAGAACAATGGCAGCGGCGATCGCTATGACGGCGGCCGCAACGCAGGCGGCAAGAAAAGCACGCATGATCTCCTCCATCTTCCAACATAGTTTGCGAGATTTCCTTATTTCTGCGACGTCGCGGCGCCCACTCCTATGCCGGGAGTTGGAAGGACTCGGTCTCGATCTCGATGAAGGCCCGGCCGAGCGCGCCCACGCTGGCGTAGAAATCCGCACGCTCAGCCTTTTCGAGAGCGCGAAAAAAGCGGCCGATCCAAGAGGCCAGATACTGTTCGAAGATTCGACGATCTTCGCCCGGAGGAGCCGCGATCCGACCATCGGCGAGGCGTGACATGATCTCCAAAAGCGTAGCGACATGATCTTCCGGCTCCGATTGCCCCGGCGTCCGCTCGACGCCGAGGTTCCGAAGAGCCGCGCGAAGCCGTGCAAGGGGAACCCCTTGGAGAGCACCCGTTTGATAATAAGACGCGTAAGGGAAAAGTACGTCGGGACGGAGCCCGAGGAATAGGTCGAAATACTCGCGCTCGACCCCCTCGACAGAGGCGCGGCCGGCGGCCTTCGCCAGCCCAGCAAGCGCCGCCCCGAGGGGGGTCGCATCGCCCCTCAAACGCGCCAAGCGCTCGATCATCTGGGCGTCCGGGCTGTGTGAAAGCAACGTCGACAGTAGCGCGTATTGCCGGGCGCGCGCCAGATCGACCTCGTCGACAAGCGGCGAGGACGATTCCACCCCTCCCTCGCTCGCGCGATCGGAATCGCACCTGGTTTCCTGAAAGCCAAAAACGCGCATAAGTTCAATCTCTTGTCAGATGATCTGGGCCTCGTAGCCCAACGACTGCGGTCGCCAGCGCTTTTTGAAGCTGTCAGTGGGGCAGCGCACCGCCGTGCGAACGAGGATATCCCCGCGCAAGGTTTTTCCCAGGCGCGCCATCATGCTTCTCCGCGAGAGCTTCCTCGTTCCTAGCCTCGGGCAAACCGGCAATTTTGGCTTCGGGACCTGTTTGACGAAGTGTATCGACAGGTTCGTCGTCACCGACGGGTTTGGCCTCGGGCGCGGCTTGCGGGACGGCGGCTGACGCATCCGCGATCGTTCTCGAACCCCCGTCCGCTCCGCCGACTATCTGCGCGGCGAGGGCCGCCGCGGCCTCGACGGCTGTCAGCGGTCCAAAACCCGGCATGGCGCCCGGGTCGTTGAAGTCCCACTGATTTTCGGCGATGCCGATGAAATCGCGAATTTTCGGATCGGTGACCCAGGCCCGGCGCAGCGCGGTGCGCGTCAGCTCCTCCGGTACTCCCGATTGCAGGAACGATCTGATATCGGTGTCAGCGGCGATGGATTCGATTGACAGACTCGCCGGATCGAACGCTCCAGAAGTCGGCTCACCGGTCTCGGGGGGAACGTCCTGCATGGCCTCTCGGCCGCTCGGCTTCGCTTCCCTTTCGCCCCGCGCAGGCGGGCCGGGGGAGAATTCCTCGTCTTTGGGGGGTTCCAACTTCCGTCGCGACCAGCGTGATAGGAAGCTTTCAGGTCCGCTCATCCGGCATCCTCCTGGTCATCTGCACGGCGGCCACCCGCCTGCGGCTCGGCACGATCACGCCGGCGTTTGACGAAGGGACGCTCGACATGATGTCGCGCAACAAAATCCTCGATGATCTCGATGATCGCTGCCGGCATCGGCACTGCCTCCACCAGATCGTTGCCGGCATCTGTGAAAGCCTCGCCCTCCGAGGGATCGGCTGTTACAGTCAGAACTTCATAAGCCGGTTCCGCAGCGGTACCGCGCAGGATCACCCACAGTGCTGGCGCGCCAGAGGCGAGATTATCGCGATAGTTTGCTGTATCCGACCGGTGCAATTCGATTGTGCAAGCGCCTGCGTAGAAGAGGACGACGTCCCTTTCCGGGCCGATGGGCGTCCAAGGCGCGGCCGAGGGTTCCCCGACGAGAATCGAGACTGGCCGCCACAGGAACTTGAGCCATGGGCTCCTCGCCTTGCGCCGCTCGACCACGACGCCCACGGTAATCCTGATTGGCGCCGACGTCATCCAGTCGTCTCCCGCTGCCTGATCGGCAGCCCAGCGACGAGATTCTGCGGCTTCAAGCGCAGCCCGTCGTCGGGTGTCGCGGCCATCAGCAAATAGATCGGCTCGCCTCTGATCTCGTCGATCACATTGTTCGGGTCGGCGAAGCTCAACCCGTAGAGACCCACGAGACGGGCGCCCGCCGCATCTCCCGGATGTTCGCCCTTCCATAGCGCGTCGCCGATGCGCGTGGCCTCGGCGTCGAGACCAACATACCACGCCCACGGCGCATTGCGCACCTCGATCAGCGGCTCAATCTCGACATCGATCGCCAGCAGATGAGAGATCCATCGCCTAACGACGTCGCCGAGCGCGACGAGCCCACGACCGCCGGCCGTGAGGTCGAGCGCCATGTCGAACAGGTCGCTGCGCTCCCAATAGTCTTCGGCGTTGGCGTCGCCGAGCACTTCGATCTCGCCCGCTGCGGGCAATCCGAGCAGAGACGCCAGCGGCGACGAGGATTCTCCCTTCAACTTCCAAGCCGCCTCCTCGTCGACGGCGATCAGCGCCTCGTCGCGTCGAGACAGCTTCTGCAGGCGGAAGAATAGCTCGGCCGCGCGCAGGAGGAAGGCGTCGTCACATCCATCGAGCATGTTCCGCAAGATCACGTGCGCCAGTTGATCGATGAAGACGTGAGGAAATCTGAGGGAGCGCCGGACCAGGTCGAGATAACTGGCTTCCAAAGTGGGATGCTTAGCCAGATGATCGCGCCAGGCGATCATCTGCACCCAGTTTTCGCGCGCGTCCGCATCCGCGATCGCCGCGATGCGTGAAGGCTCGACCGGTCGGCGCGGGTCGAGCAACAGGGCGCGATGCAACTCCCGCTCGGCCGAGCACGCCTCAGGTGGCGGCGAGATTTCCGGCCGTGCGAGATATGCCTTCAGGAATTCGTCCGTGACGAGGAGAGCGCCGTCTGCGTCGCGATCGAGAAGGTGATGCCCGCAGGAGAGCCAGAAATCGCGCGCTCGCCTCAACGTCGATCTCCTTCGGCGAGCTTCGCGAAGTTGATGAAGTATCCCCGCCTCTGCTCCTTGCGAGCAATTTCCAGGAAGGCGAAGTCGCGTGTCGAGTTGAAACTCTTCGAGACTCGCGCCTTTTTCTCAGAGCGACTATGGTATCCTATGAGCGCAGGAACGTGGGATAGCGCCCAGCCAGACGAAGAAGTCGCCCCGGGTGGTGCGTCATACGGCGGTCCATATCTGCTAACCTCCGCCATAGCCGCAATTATACCCCGTCGCCAAGGAGAGATACAAGGCACGGAGTCCGACGCGGGTCGAGGAAGCCGGTGACAAAGCTCTCATTTCTCATTTTTGCGCCTTCGCGAAACTACACGCGCCTACTAGGGAACTCTCCGAGAAATGCCTGATAGCGTCAGGAATATATTGATCTGTTCATGCGAAGACACGATGCCGCTCGATGCGGAGTTGGCGCGTCGTGGTTGCCGCGGGAGCAAAGTCACGACCGCGCGGCAACTCTGCGGGGTCGAGCTCGATCGGTTCCGGGCTGTCGCCGGGGAAGACGGGCCGTTGACGGTCGGCTGTACTCAGGAAGCCCCTCGGTTCTCCAAAGCGGCAGCCGAAACACTGCGGACGAGGCCCATCCAATACGTCAACATCCGCGAGGCCGCCGGTTGGTCGAGCGACGCCGCCGAGGCTGGACCGAAGATGGCGGCGCTTCTGGCGGCGGCTAGCGAATTGCCGCCGGACGCCCCCGTCATCAGCGTGAAGAGCGAGGGCGTCATTCTCATCTATGGCCGCGGCGAGGAGGCGGTCGAAGCCGGTCATTTGTTGAAGGACCATCTCGATGTGACGGTGCTCATACGGCCGCCCGCGACGGTCATGCCTCCCGCTGTCACCGACTTCCCTGTTGTTATGGGCAAGATCCGCACGGCCAAGGGCCATATGGGCGCGTTCGAGATCACGGTCGACGCATTCGCGCAGCCGGCGCCATCGTCGCGCGCCGTGCTATCCATCGGCCACCCGCGCGATGGCGCCCAATCGCGCTGCGACATCATCCTCGATCTCTCGGGCGAGGCGACGCTATTCCCTTCGGGCGATCTGCGCGACGGCTATGTGCGCGCCTCTCCCGATAATCCTGCTGAGATGTTCAAAGCCGTTTTGAAGGCACGCGATCTCGTGGGCGAGTTCGAGAAGCCGCGTTATATCGAATTCGACCCCCAATTATGCGCCCATTCGCGCTCGCAGATCGTCGGCTGCACGCGTTGCCTCGAACTATGCCCGGCCGGCGCCATCGCGCCGGCCGGCAATCACGTATCGATCGATCCGAATATCTGCGCCGGATGTGGCCAGTGCGCGGCCGTCTGCCCGTCCGGGGCAGCCTCCTACACGCTACCCCCATCGGACGCGCTCATGCGCAAATTGCGCGCGATGCTGGTCGCCTACCGCGAAGCCGGCGGCGAGGGGGCGATCGTACTGGTTCACGACGAGTCGCATGGGGCCGGGCTGATCGACGCCCTGGCGAGGTTTGGCGACGGGCTTCCCGCTCGAGCGCTGCCGCTCGCTGTCAACGAGGTCACGCAAATCGGGCTGGAGGCCATCGCCGCCGCTTTCGCCTATGGAGCATCGGCGATGCGCTTCACGCTGCGCGCGCGACCGCGCCATGACGTCGTCGGGCTGACAAAGACGCTCGCGCTTGCCGACGCCCTCCTCCGCGGTTTGGGCTTCGGCGCGGGGCGGATAGCGACCATCGAGACGGACGATCCGGATGCGTTGGATGCAGCCTTGCGATCGATTCCCTCGTTGCCTGGCGCGCCGCGTCCAGCGAGCTTCCTTCCTACCGGAGGCAAGCGGGACGCCATGCAGTTCGCCGTGCAGCAGCTTCACCATGCAGCGCCCGAACCTGTTGACGTGACGCCGCTTCCCGAACAGGCGCCTTTCGGTTCTGTCGACGTCGATGTCGACGGCTGCACGCTCTGCCTGTCCTGCGTATCGGCGTGCCCTACTGGCGCTTTGCGCGACAACCCCGAACGACCGGCCCTCAGCTTCGTCGAAAATGCCTGCATCCAGTGCGGGCTCTGCAAAGCGACCTGTCCCGAGAAGGTCATTACGCTGAGGCCGCAACTCGACTTCCGGAACACCGCCTTTTCCCCGCGGCTTCTCAAGGAAGAAGAGCCGTTCGGCTGCATTCGCTGCGGCAAGCCCTTTGGCGTGAAGAGCGCGATCGAACGCGTGGTCGCGAAACTCCAAGGCGCGCACTGGATGTACGCGGGTTCGCCGGCACGCCTCGACGCCATAAGAATGTGTGAGGATTGTCGCGTCGCCTTCGCCTTGGAAGAGTCTTTTGATCCTCACGGAGCGCCCAACCGCACCATCCGCACCACCGACGACTATCTGCGCGAACGCGACGAGCGACAGGGCGGGAAGCGGGATGAACGTTGAAGAATTGAGCGGCGCGCGACGGACGGGCTGGGAATTCGCCCCGGTTACCGCAGCGCGGAAGGCTTACTCCGCCGGCGTCGCCGAAGGCTGTCCCGGCCGGCGGGGCGGCTGCTCTTTGGCGAGTTGATCCCGGAGCCAAACGTCGTGGTGCTCTCTCGCCCAATTGAGGTCCACTTCGCCAGTCCCCATCGCCTCGAACGCACCCTCCATTCCGAGCGTGCCGATGTAGATGTGGGCTAGAATCACGGCGACGAACAGAACCGCAATGACGGCATGTACAACCTCCGCGGTCTGCATCCCTGCGATATTAGTCACATAGAAGGGAAACAGCAGCATAAAGCCCGAAACGGCGACCGCGACGCCGGCACCGAACGCAAACCAGAAGACCATCTTCTCGCCCGCATTGAAGCGCCCTGCCGGAGCATGCTTCGACTTGATGAAGCCGCCGCCCTGTTTGAGCCAATCGATGTCCACTTTGTTCGGCAAATTGTCCTTGATCCAAAGTACGACAATCATAACGAGGCCGATCGCGAACGCGAAACTGACGAAGTTATGGGTGTATTTGGCGACCGCGGAGAGGCCGCTGAAGGCTCCGGGGCCGATCATCGGCAAGAGCAAGATCTTGCCGAAAGTGATGTTCAACCCCGTCAGGCCGAGGACTACGAAGGACGCCGCCGTCAGCCAGTGCGAGAAACGTTCGAAGGCGTTGAAGCGGCGCACCTTCTGTCCAGAACGTCCCGCCGAAATCCGGATCCGTCCCATGATGAGATAGGCCGCGCCCAGCGCTACGATCATGCCGAGGATCGCGATCGCGCCGATCCAACGCAACCCGACTTCGTGAAAAACTTCCCATCGCCGTCCGACAGGTTGAATCAGGACGCTCGCCTTTGTGTCGGGAATGTCGATCCTGCCCTTGATGCGCGGAGCCTCTCGAAGCAGGGTTTGCTGGTTTACGACGCTCGCTTGCGGATTGGGCGCCCCGTCCGGACCGAGTTGCTCCGCAGCTGCAGGCGCCGCCATGACGACCGCCATGAGGACGATCCAGCCGCCGACGATGAAGCGAAAGCGTTCGAGAAGCGCCGTCAAGGCCATTCTCCCGTCTTGTGATTCCAACAACGCATACCGAGGCGCCATCCGCATCGCGCCTCAGACCGCAATGTCCTCGTGATAAGCCGTCATCCAACCCCAAGCGCCCGAACCATATCCACGCTTCTCCACCCGCTCCTTGTAAATCTGGGCGATGATTTCCCCGTCGCCCGCGAGCAGGGATTTGGTGGAGCACATCTCCGCGCACATCGGCAGCTTGCCTTGGCCGAAGCGGTCCGAACCATATTTTTCATATTCCTCGATGCTGCCAGGAGCTTCCGAGCCGCCCCCGCCAGCGCAGTAGGTGCACTTGTCCATCTTGCCGCGCGAGCCGAAATTGCCGATCTGCGGATATTGCGGCGCCCCAAATGGGCAGGCGTAGAAGCAATAGCCGCAACCTATGCATAGGTCCTTGTTATGAAGCACGATTCCATCATCGGTCGGGAAGATGCAGTCGACTGGGCAGACGGCCGCACATGGCGGGTCGGTGCAGTGCATGCAAGCCATGGAGACGGACCGCTCGCCCGGCTTGCCGTCGTTGATGGTCACGACGCGCCGACGATTGATGCCCCAAGGCACTTCATTCTCGTTCTTGCAGGCCGTAACGCAAGCGTTGCAATCGATGCAGCGATCGGCGTCGCACAGAAACTTCATCCGAGCCATGATGTCACCTTCACGCCACGCTGATCTGACAGAGGGTAGCCTTGGGCTCCTGCATGCCTGTCGCCGGATCGTAACCGTAGGTCGTCAGTGTATTGACGCTCTCGCCCAGAACGATCGGGTCGCTGCCCCTAGGATATTTGCCGCGCAGATCGACGCCCTCGAACCACCCTGCGAAGTGGAAGGGCATCCAGGCGACGCCCTTGCCGACCCGCTCGGTCACGAGCGCCTTCACCCGCGTTTTGGAATGGCTCTCCGGCCCGAAGACCCAGACCCATCCGCCGTCCTTGACGCCGCGTTCGAGGGCATCCGCCGGATTGATTTCGACGTACATTGCCTGCTTCAGCTCCGCCAGCCACTTGTTGGAGCGGGTCTCCTCACCGCCGCCCTCGTATTCAACCAGCCGACCGGACGTCAGGATCAGAGGGAATTGCTTGGCGGCGCCGTTGTCGACCGCCGCCTTTTGTACGGTGAAGCCGATATTCGGCACGCGGAACTGTCGTGCGTCCGGCCGTGTCGGATATTTGGCGACGAGATCAGGCCGCGGCGTGAAGATGGGTTCGCGTTGCACCGGAATGGGGTCCGGAAGGTTCCAGGCCACCATGCGGGCCTTGCCATTGCCGCAAGGGGAGCAGCCGTGCTCGATCGACACGCGCTGGATGCCGCCCGAGAGGTCGGTCGACCATGATACGGCATCGGGATTGGCCGCATTCACCTTCTGGATGATCGCCAGTTCCTGCGGGGTGAGGTCCTTGTCCCAGCCGAGCTTCTTCAGTACGCCGAGGGTGAACTCGGGGTATCCATCTTTGATCTCCGAGCCAACGGAATACGAGCCGTCGGCCAGCAGGCTCTCGTGCTCCTCTCGCTCGACCTCCTGCCCGTTCTCCATCGTCTTGCTTTTGACGACGCGCTCGACGCCGAAACGAGCTCGGAACGTGCCGCCGCCTTCCTTCACGGGCAGGTTGGTGTTGTAAAGTATCGGCGAACCGGGGTGCTTGAACTCGGGCGTTCCCCAACAGGGCCAAGGCAGGCCGTAATAGTCTCCGCCGACCTCGGGATCGTCCTTCGGCGCCCTCAGCGTGACCAGATCGAATTTGGCCTGGTTCTTCATATGCGCCTTCAGGCGCTCGGGCGACTGGCCGCAATAGCCGGTGGACCAACCGCCGCGATTGATCTCGCGCAAGATATCCTCAGCCGACACATGGCCGTTCTCGACCTTGATGTTCTTGAACATCCGGTCGGCGAAGCCGAACTTGCGCGCCAGCATATACATCGTGTCGTAATCGTTCTTCGATTCGAACACGGGCGCCACGATCTGTTCGCCCCATTGCAGCGAGCGGTTGGACGCCGTGCGTGAGCCGTCCATTTCGAAGCTCGTGCAGGCCGGAAGCAGATATATGCCGTCCTTGCGCTGCGAGACCACGGACCATGCCGTGGGATAGGGATCGCAGACCACGAGCAGATCGAGCTTGTCGATCCCGCGAATGGCGTCCGGCATCCTCGTAATCGTGTTGACGCCATGGCCCATCACGAACATTGCCTTCACCGTGTTGGGCTGGCTTACTTGATCCCTAGGCAACAATGTCGCGTCGAACCAACGCGTGCTCGGAATCCCCGGGGTTTCCATGAGCGACTTATCGGCGAACCGGGAGCGCATCCAGTCGTAATCGACCTCCCAGACCCGGCACCAATGTCGCCACGCCTCCTCGGCAAGGCCGTAATAAAGGGGCAGCGTCGTCACATCCAGGCCGAGATCGGTGGCGCCCTGGACATTGGTGTGGCCGCGGAAGATGTTTGCGCCGGCGCCGGCGTAACCGACATTGCCGGTGGCGAGAAGAAGAATGCAACTGGCGCGGACATTCGCGGTCCCGGTCGTGAACTGGGTCTGACCCATCGCCCAGATCAATGTCGCCGGCTTCTCTTTGGCGAATATTTCCGCGACATGCTTGACCTGCGCTTCGGGCAGGCCGGTGACGCGCTCGACCTCGTCGGGCGGCCATTTCGCGACCTCGCCACGGATCTCGTCCAGTCCGTAGACGCGCTGGCGGAGGAATTCCTTGTCTTCCCAACCGTTCTGAAGAATGTGCCAAAGCATGCCGTAGATGGTCGCGATGTGGGTGCCCGGCCGCACGCGGACATACTCAGTCGCGTGCGCGGCAGTCCGCGTCATCCGCGGATCGATCACGATCATGTTGGCGCGATTGAGTTCCTTCCCTTCTAGGATATGCTGAAGCGAAACAGGATGCGCCTCGGCGGGATTCCCGCCCATGATGAGGATTGTCTTGGCATTGCGAATGTCGTTGTAACTGTTGGTCATCGCGCCATATCCCCACGTATTGGCCACGCCCGTGACCGTAGTGGAGTGACAGATACGCGCCTGATGATCGGAGTTGTTCGTTCCCCAAAAAGCGGCGAGCTTGCGGTTGAGATATGCGGCTTCATTCGTGAACTTGGCCGAGCCGAGCCAGTAGACCGAATCCGGCCCCGCCTTCTGGCGGATGTCCAAAAGCTGATCGCCGATCTCGTTGATGGCGTTATCCCAGGACAGCCGCGTCCATTCGCCTTTCACCAGCTTCATCGGATAGCGCAGGCGGCGCTCACTCAGCACGTCGTCGCGGACCGCAGCGCCCTTGCAGCAATGC
Source organism: uncultured Alphaproteobacteria bacterium (assembly GCA_963813195.1). Classification (GTDB taxonomy): domain Bacteria; phylum Pseudomonadota; class Alphaproteobacteria; order Rhizobiales; family Beijerinckiaceae; genus Roseiarcus. The sequence goes on from CAWEYC010000015.1 coordinate 362,097, forward strand.
GAGCCGCGATTGATCGGGCTGTCATAGACAGGCTCCTGGCCGATCCAGACCCCATTGGCCACTTCGGCCAGTACGGAGCAACCGACCGAGCAATGGGTGCAGACATTCTTGCAACTCGTGACCGCCGCGCCCGCGGGCGGCGGCGGCCCGGCGTCCGCGGTGCGAATGCCGCCGAGCGGCAAGCTGCCAAGCGCTGCCAGACTCCCAGCCGTGAGACCCGAGCGCTGTAGGAAGGTCCGGCGATCCAAGCCATTTGACGTTCGCGCCGCCATGGGGGGGACTGATGTCCCCTGGCCAAGTTGTCGTTCAGACTTCTTGATCAACACCGTTGCGCCCTCACTGAGGGGGATAGCGATTGACGCGATAGAAGTCCCGAACCTCTGGGGAATTCGGTTGATAGCGCGCTTTACGCTTCTCGGCGGCCGACAGGGGAGCGGCCTCGACCTCATCGAGGCGGGACGCCGCGGCCACAGCGATGCTCGTCGTCATGACGCGGAGTAGATCGCGGCGGCGCACCAACACTTCCTGCCGTTCGTTCACGTGGAACCTCCCACAGAACAAACCCCAAATTCCAAGACCCAGTCAGACACGCGCCCGCAGCCGTAACCTGGTCAATGGTAACGGACGTCCCTGATCGCGTCAACGGAATGAGTTGTCGCGAGCAACCGATATGTCCGGATTAGGTAGCAAGTGATTTGTCCGGTTTTTTGGACCGGGAGATCGCATGTTGCCGGAGGTTCGGATGGCGCGTGTATTGGATGCGATCAGGTCGCATCGTTTGAAGCGGTTGAGTTGCGTTGAAGCCGGGGAGCTTCTTGGCCTGAGCGAGCGTCATTTTCGTCGCTTGCGGGACGCCTATGAGGAGCGCGGCGAAGACGGGCTGGTGGACCGCCGGCGCGGCCGTCGCAGCGGTCGCGGGGTTCTCGAGGATGAGATCGCGTGGACGGTCGATGCGTTTCGGACGCGGTATTTTGACTTCACGATCAAGCACTTCCATGAGCAGGCGTGGGGCCAGACGATGGGCGACGGCCAGCCGTTCATGCGTTCCTACAGCTGGACGAAGAGCGTGTTGCAGTTGCGCGGGCTGACGACGAAGGCGCCTCGGCGCGGCGTCCACCGGCGCAAGCGCGAGCGGCGGGCGCTGCCGGGCATGATGCTGTTTCAGGACGGCTCGAAGCACGCCTGGTTGCCCTCCGGTGGCGATCTCGACCTGATCGTGACGATGGACGACGCCACCAGCGCGATCACATCGATTTTCCTGTGCGAGGAAGAAGGCACGGCTTCGAGCTTTCGCGGCCTTTCGGAGACGATCCGCGCGCACGGCTTGTTTTCGTCGTTCTACACCGATCGTGGCAGCCATTATTTCACCACGCCGAAAGCGGGCGAGAAGGTCGACAAGGCGCATTTGACACAGGTGGGCCGGGCGCTGCGGCAGCTGAACATCGAACACATTCCCTCCTATAGCCCGCAAGCGCGGGGCCGGATGGAGCGGCTCTGGGATACGCTGCAAAAGCGCCTGCCGCCCTTGCTGCGGGTGAACGGGATCGCCACGGTCGAGGCGGCCAACCGCTGGCTGGCCGAGGTCTATAAACAAGACCACAACGCTCGCTTCGCCGTCGCCGCGGCCGAGGAAGGTTCGGCCTTCATCCCCTTCGTCGGCGATCTCGACAACATCCTTTGCATCGAGCAGGAGCGCGTCGCCGGGCTGGACAATACGGTCCGCTATGACGGTCATGTCTTGCAGATTCCGCCAAGCCGGCATCGACATCACTTCGCCAAGAGCAAAATCCGCGTGCTCGAATATTGGGACGGCGCCATCGCCTTGTTCCACGGGCCGCGCCAGATCGCGCGCTATCATCGCGACGGAACCCTCGACGAAGCCGATCCAAACCCACGCAAATCCGTCGCGTAAGTCCGTTTCGCGACGACGCCTGTGGACGGCCTGGACAGCTCCGGGGCCAAACGGCCCCGAACCTGACCACCCCGCCCACAGGAGGGCAGCTGAAAAAGCCGCAAGCCCAAAAACGGACATTTAGAAAGCTACCTAAACCGGACATCTTCAAAAGCTATCGACACGGAATGAGTTTGGCCACCGCGCCTTGGGTCCAAATTGAAGAAGCGGTCCGAGGCGGAAATCCTTCAGACATCAAGTGAATTTCCACGCTAAAGATGCCGGCGGGAGATTCTCGTCGACGAGCGCGCGGAGCCTTACGAACGCTGAAAAAAAGGTTGATCGGAGCGACGCCGAGCCTCAAAGTTGTCGCGAAAGGGAGGTCCGAGTTCGTGAGTGAGCTTAATGTCCACGAGGTCGTCCGCTTCGAGCATCCGGGGGCTGGACGCCGACGCGGGCGCGCGGTTCCAAAGGGGCGGCAGGTCGATCCCCATGCGGCGGACGAGATCGCTAGGCTTCTTGGCGACCGGACTCGCGACCGGGATTTGTTGATCGAGCATCTGCATCTTATCCAGGACGCCTTCGGGCAGATTTCCGCCGCTCATCTCGCCGCGCTTGCCGAGGAGATGCGACTGTCCCTCAGCGAAGTTTTCGAGACCGCGACATTTTATGCCCATTTCGACGTGGTGACGGAGGGCGATCCCGCCATACCGCCGCTCACCATCCGCGTTTGCGATTCGATCGCCTGCATGTTGGCGGGCTCCGAAGCTTTGCTGGCGGCGCTCAAGTCTAAAGCGGGGGCCAGCGTGCGCGTCGTGCGCGCGCCTTGCGTCGGGCGCTGCGATTGCGCGCCCATAGCCGAGGTCGGCCACAATTTCGTCGACCATGCGAGCGTCGCCAACGTGCTCGATGCGGCCGAGGTCGGCGACATCCATCCGCATATTCCCGCTTATGTCGGCTACGACGCTTACGTCGCCGAGGGAGGCTATGCGCTGCTCGGACGCCTCCGATCCGGCGCGATGAGTGTCGACACTGCGCTCGTCGGCCTCGACAACGCTGCGCTGCGCGGTCTCGGCGGCGCCGGCTTTCCCACGGCGCGCAAATGGCGTTCGGTTCGCGCGGAAACGGGCCCGCGCCTCATGTGCGTCAACGGCGACGAGGGCGAGCCTGGCACGTTCAAGGATCGCGTCTATATCGAGCGCGACCCGCACCGCTTCCTTGAGGGCTTGCTGATCGGCGCTCACGTCGTCGAGGCGGACGACGTCTACATTTATATGCGTGACGAGTATCCCGCCGCGCGGGAAATCCTGCGTCGCGAGATTGCGAACCTGCCGGCCGGAGGCCCCAAACTGCATCTGCGGCGCGGTGCAGGCGCCTATATCTGCGGCGAGGAATCCTCGCTGATGGAAAGCATCGAAGGCAAACGCGGTCTGCCGCGTCATAAGCCGCCTTATCCGTTCCAGGTCGGGCTGTTCGGCCGGCCGACGCTGATCAACAACATTGAAACGCTGTACTGGGTGCGCGACCTCCTGGAAAAAGGCGCCGACTGGTGGGCGGCGCATGGCCGCCACGGCTCGAAGGGTCTACGCAGCTATTCGGTCTCGGGTCGGGTCAAACATCCCGGCATGAAGCTCGCGCCGGCCGGCATCACCGTGCGCGAATTGATCGACGAATTCTGCGGCGGCATGGCCGAGGGCCACAGCTTTGCAGCCTATCTTCCTGGAGGCGCCTCGGGCGGCATCTTGCCGGCCTCGATGGACGACATCCCGTTGGATTTCGGCACGCTGGAGAAGTACGGCTGCTTCATCGGTTCCGCGGCGGTTGTGATCCTCTCCGACAGAGACGACGTGCGCGCCGCGGCGATCAATCTGATGCGGTTCTTCGAAGACGAGAGCTGCGGCCAATGCACGCCCTGCCGCGTCGGCACTGAGAAGGCTGTCGCGTTGATGAGCCGCGAGCCGTGGGACGAAGCCTTACTCGCCGAATTGTCTGAAGCGATGCGCGACGCCTCGATCTGCGGCCTGGGGCAGGCCGCGTCCAACCCGCTGACGAGCGTGATCCGCTATTTCGGCGCCAGCGCCGCGCCGAAACCGGCCGCGGAATGAGAACCAAAGGAGTGAGCGGCCGCCGTGACTGACACCATCGCTTTCGAACTCGACGGCAAGCCGGTTGAAGCGGCGCCCGATGAAACGATCTGGCAGGTCGCTCGACGTCTCGGAACGGAGATTCCGCATCTCTGCTATTCGTCCGCGCCGGACTATCGCGCCGACGGCAATTGCCGCGCCTGCATGGTCGAAATCGCGGGCGAGCGCGTTCTCGCAGCTTCCTGCAAGCGCGCGCCTTCGTCCGGCATGAAAGTGCAAACGCGAAGCCCGCGCGCCAGCGCGGCGCAAAGAATGGTCATGGAGCTGCTCGTCGCCGATCAGCCGCCTCGCGAGCGCGCGCACGACCCCAATTCGAAGTTCTGGAATTGGGCGCAGAAAATCGGCGTGACGAGCAGCCGCTTTCCCGCTGCCGAGCGCTGGACCACGGACCAGAGCCATCCCGCGATGCGGGTCAACCTCGACGCGTGCATTCAATGTGGGCTCTGCGTTCGCGCTTGCCGAGAGGTGCAAGTCAATGACGTCATTGGCATGGCCTATCGCAGTCACCGCTCAAAAATCGTGTTTGATTTCGACGATTCCATGGGCGATTCCACCTGCGTCGCCTGCGGCGAATGCGTGCAGGCCTGCCCGACTGGCGCCTTGATGCCGTCCGCGCTCGTCGACGCCGCGACGCAGGTTCGAAGCGTCTATCCGGATCGCGCGGTGGACTCGCTCTGCCCATTTTGCGGCGTCGGCTGCCAAGTCACCTATCACATCAGGGACGACCACATCGTCAGCGCCGAGGGCAAGGACGGACCGGCCAATCACAACAGGCTATGCGTCAAAGGCCGCTTCGGCTTCGATTACATCAACCATCCTCATCGCTTGACGAGGCCGCTAGTGCGGCTCTCCGGTAAGCCGAAGGACGCCGGGGATCAGGTCGATCCCGCCCATCCATTCACGCACTTTCGCGAGGCGAGTTGGGACGAGGCGCTTGATTTGGCCGCCGGCGGCTTGAAGCGGATTCGCGACGCACATGGCCCGAAGGCGCTGGCGGGCTTCGGCTCGGCCAAGGGCTCGAACGAGGAGGCCTATCTTTTCCAGAAGCTCGTTCGCACCGGGTTCGGCTCCAACAATGTCGATCATTGCACCCGCTTGTGTCACGCTTCGTCCGTCGCGGCGCTGATGGAGGGGCTGAATTCCGGCGCGGTGACGGCGCCGTTCGCCGCGGCGCTCGACGCCGAGATCATCATGGTCATCGGCGCCAACCCGACGATAAATCACCCTGTCGCCGCGACTTTCATAAAGAATGCGGTCAAGCAGCGCGGCGCCAAACTCGTCGTCATCGACCCGCGCCGACAAAGCCTGTCACGCCACGCTTGGAAACACCTCGCCTTCAGGCCGGGATCGGACGTCGCGCTCCTGAATGCGATGCTGAATACGATCATCACGGAAGGGCTGACCGACGACCAGTATATCGCCGGCTACACCGAGAACTATGAGGAGCTGAGACGGGGCATCGCCGACTTCACCCCCGAGAAAATGTCCGAGTTCTGCGGCGTCGACGCGCAAACGATCCGCGAAGTCGCGCGCGCTTACGCCAAATCGCGCGCGTCGATCATTTTCTGGGGCATGGGCATCAGCCAACATGTGCACGGGACCGACAATTCACGCTGCTTGATCGCGTTGGCGTTGACGACGGGGCAACTCGGCCGGCCCGGAACAGGACTGCATCCACTGCGCGGTCAGAACAACGTTCGGGGCGCCTCCGACGCCGGCCTCATCCCGATTTTCTTGCCAGATTATCAGCCTGTCGAACGTGACGACTTCCGAGCGGTGTTCGAGCGGGGCTGGAACTATGCGCTCGATCCGCAGCGCGGGCTCACCGTAGTCGAGATCATGAACGCGGTCCACGCCGGACAAATTCGCGGCATGTATATCGAGGGCGAGAACCCGGCGATGTCGGACCCCGACCTCAACCATGCGCGCGGCGCGCTCGCCAAGCTCGAACATCTGGTCGTGCAGGATCTCTTCGTCACGGAGACCGCCTTCCATGCCGACGTGATTTTGCCCGCCTCGGCCTTCGCCGAGAAGTCCGGCACCTTCACCAACACTGATCGGCGGGTGCAACTAGCGCGGCCAGTCGTGCCGCCGCCGGGCGAGGCGCGGCAGGATTGGGAGATCATCCAGGAAATCGCGCAGCGCATCGGTTGTGATTGGAAGTACACGAGTCCCGCCGAAGTTTTCGCCGAAATGGCCGGGCTCATGCCCTCGCTGAAGAATATCACGTGGGAGCGTCTGGAGCGGGAGGGCGCGGTGACCTATCCCGTCGATGCGCCGGACAAGCCGGGTAACGAGATCATTTTCTCCACGGGTTTTCCGACGACAAGTGGGCGCGGCAAGATCGTGCCGGCGAACGTTTTGCAGCCCGACGAATTGCCCGACGCCGATTATCCAATGGTTCTCTCCACCGGTCGCGTGCTCGAACATTGGCATACGGGTTCAATGACGCGCCGCTCCGACCCTCTCGACGCCATCGAACCGGAGGCCGCGGCCTTCATGGCGCCCAAGGACATGCGGCGGCTCGGTCTCGCTCTCGGCGATTTCATCAAACTGGAGACGCGGCGAGGCGCGGTCGAAGTGAGAGTGCGTTCGGATCGCGACGTGCCCGAGAACATGGTGTTCCTGCCGTTCTGCTATGCCGAGGCCGCCGCCAATCTGCTTACGAATCCGGCGCTCGATCCGTTCGCCAAGATCCCCGAGTTTAAATTTTGCGCGTCGCGCGTTTCGCGCGTGGAGGCGAAAGTTGCGGCGGAGTAAGAGGCGCGGCCCGTCAAAAACGCACATCGGGCGGTAGCCATGTCCGACCATGATCGCACGCTCGGGCTGATCCTCGCCGGCGGCAAGGCGCGCCGGATGCGGGGCGAGGACAAAGCGTTGCTCGCGCTTAGCGGCAGGCCGATGCTAGCGCATGCGATCGATCGGCTGGCGCCGCAATGCCGGGCGCTCGTCCTCAACGCCAATGGCGATAGCACGCGCTTTGCGTCCTTCGCGCTGCCGGTCATCGCCGATGAGCGTCAGGATTTCGCCGGGCCCCTCGCCGGCCTGCTTGCAGGACTCGATTATTGCGCGCGGGACTTACCGGAGGTAACCCACGTCGTGAGCCTGCCTGCCGACACCCCCTTCGCGCCGCGCGATCTTGTGGCGCGACTGCACGAGGCCCGACGCTCGTTCGGGGCTGAGATCGCCGTCGCGCGTTCGGGCGATCATGAGCACCATTTGGCCGGGTTATGGCCCGTGACGATCGCCAACGCGTTGCGCAATGCGCTCCATGGCGAGGACGCGCGCAAGGTCGGGAGCTTCGCCGCGCGATTCAAGCTCGCTCATGCGGAGTGGCCCGTCGCGCCGTTCGACCCGTTTTTCAATGTCAACACGCCGGAGGATCTGGCGCGCGCGGAAGCCATCTTGCGCGGCGGTTCAGGCGCCGATTGATGAGGCGTCGATGACGCTGGGAGCGATCGCCGCCCACCACGCTTCGAGATCAGCGCTCCGCGGCGGCAACTGCGCGTCGAGCCCCCCAGCGAAGTCGTTCCACGCGTCGCGGTAGCGCGCGGGCACGCAAAAGACCACGGGCACGCCTTGCGCGACGGCGTCGCCGATTTCCGCGAGCATGCCGCCGCCCTCGGATTCGAGGCGGCCGAAGCGGCTCACGACGATCAGATCTGGCTCGCCCTCGATCGCCTTCCCGATTAGGCCGGCGGCGGCTGCAACGCCCCGAGGGTCGACGCGGCAATTGGTCGCCTCGGGGCCGAGATCCTGCATGATCGGGATCGTGGCGCCGCTCGTGAGATCCCGGCCCCGAGCGTCATGCACGTCGCAATTGCCGTCGTCGCCATGTTCTTGCACAAGCCCGGCGACGCGGGCGCCGCCTCGCCGCGCCGCATCGACAAATTCATTGAGCGCGCCGTCGACGTCCTCGCCGCGCTCAAAAACGATCGCCGCGAGACGGCGGGCCGCGGGCGTGAGCGGGTCCAGCGGCGCGTTGCTTTGCCCCGAAATCTCGCGCGCTTCGCTCTCCATGGCCTTTTTCTTTCGGTCAGAACGCTGATACATACAACAATATGTGCAAGCTCAAAAGCGACCCGCGAGGCTATTCATGCGCGTGATCGGACTCGCGGGTTGGAGCGGGGCCGGAAAAACAACTCTCGTCGTCCGTCTCATCCCTGAACTCAACCGACGTGGATACAGCGTCTCAACGCTCAAGCACGCGCATCATGAATTCGACATTGACCGGCCGGGCAAGGATTCGTTCCAGCACCGGGCGGCGGGCGCGCAGGAAGTGCTGGTCGCCTCCGCCCGTCGTTTGGCGCTGATGCGTGAGTTACGCGACGTCGGGGAACCGTCGCTGACCGATCTGCTGCACATGCTCGCGCCCGTCGACATTGTGCTGGTCGAGGGTTTCAAGCGAGAAGCCCTCGTCAAGATCGAGGTTCATCGCGCGATCGTCGGCAAGCCGCTTCTTCATCCCGATGATCCCAATATTGTCGCCCTGGTCAGCGACGGAGGGATTTCTCGCAGCGATCTGCCGCAAGCTCACGTCGACGACATCGGCGCGGTCGCGGATCTCGTGCTACAGCGCGCGGAGCGGATCGAGACCGCGCTCGAACGGCTCCGGCGCGCCAAGAGCCCTCAAACATGATATAGAGGGCAGCGATGGCGCAGCTCAGCAGGACCGTGTTCGACCGTGGGGGCAAGCCCGCGACAATCGAAGAGACTGCGCAGTTGATCGCCGAGCGCGTGCCGGTCGTCTCAGCGGTCGAAACGGTCGCGCTCGCCGATGTGGATGGCCGCGTACTCGCGCAGGATCTGATCGCCCCGCTCGACTTGCCCGGGTTCGACAACTCTGCGGTCGACGGATATGCCGTCGCGCATGCCGAGTTGAACACGGCGGGCGAGACGATTTTCCCTGTCGCCTCCCGGATTGCCGCCGGCGAGGCCCCGGCCGCCTCTCGATTGAGCGACGCCGCGGTTCGCATTTTCACCGGCGCGCCCATGCCGCCAGGGGCCGATACGGTCTTCATGCAGGAGGACGTCCGCATCCTGGAGGGTGGCCGTGTTGCTTTGCCCTTCGGCCTGCCCAGAGGTTCGAACGCGCGGCCGCGCGGTGAGGATATCGCCAAGGGCGCGATTGCGATCAACGGTGGCCAGCGCCTCGATCCGCGCCACATCGCGCTGGCCGCCGCACTTGGAGAAACTCGTCTCTCGGTACGGTGCGCCCTGCGAGTCGCAGTGTTTTCGACCGGCGATGAAATTGCCTCCCCGGGCGACGCTCTGGCGCCCGCTAGCGTCTATGACGCCAATCGCTACGCGCTGATCAGCTTGCTCAGGCGGCGCGGATGTCTCGTCGGCGACCTCGGCGTCCTGCGCGATGATCCGTCGGTGATCGCGGCGAAGCTCAAGGACGCGGCCGCGCGGCACGATCTCGTCGTGACCTCGGGGGGCGTTTCCGCCGGCGAGGAAGATCACGTGCGCGCGGCGATCGAAGAGGCGGGCTCGCTGGTCTTCTGGCAATTGGCGATCAAACCCGGGCGCCCGGTCGCAATGGGCATCTTGGATGGCACGCCGATCGTCGGACTGCCAGGCAATCCCGTCGCCGTGTTCATCGCCTTCGCCTTCGTGGTTCGCCCGCTTCTCGCGGCGCTCGGCGGCGCATCTCACGAGCCAATCGTCGCGACGGCCGTTCGCTCCGGGTTCGATTATCGCAAGAAGGTCGGCCGGCGCGAGTTCGTGCGCGCGAGTCTAACGCGCGAAACGCACGGCGTCGTGACCGCGCACAAACATCCGATCGACGGCGCAGGCGTTCTCACTTCACTCACCCAGACCGACGGCTTGGTCGCCCTGTCCGAGGCTACGGAATCGGTGCGCGTCGGTGAACGCGTCCCCTTCATCGCTTATGGTTTGCTGCTGTGACTACGCCGGCCAATGCCCTGGCGCCGTTGAGGTGGGAGGGCGCGAAAATCCATCATGGCTTGCGGCTGTGAGTGCTGATCGAAACGGGCCCCCCACCGATCCTGGTTACAACGTGCTCCGAAGTTGATGAATTCACAATTTTCGTGGGGTCCCGATCGGCGCCGATCGGGACCCCACCGAGAGCAGATATTACGCCGAGATATCAAACGGTTGACCGCTGCACCGCCGGGGTCCCACCTTCGCGCTGAGTGACACAAGCCGCGTCCTAGGCGAGGAACGCCGCTGCCTGCGAGATGTCGTCGGTCTGCAGCCAGCCGACCTTCAGACGACGGTGTGGCGGAACTGTCGCCTTGGCGCCACACCCGGCCGCGAATCGCTTGGGATTGAAGATCAGGGCTGATTTGGCGCGGGTTTTCCGCTAAGAGAGCGTCGCGACTCCGCGCGGTATCGGCTGGCGGAGCCGTTTTTTGGCGTGAGCGAGAGGAGGCGGGTATGGAATCGATTCGACATATCCGAAACTTCCTTTGGCGCCCCTCCGAGCGTTTTGTGATGCGCTCGGCTTACCCGGCGGCGTCCGACCTCCGTTGAGCCGCCCTCCGGTCCGACATCCGTAAAGCTCCGGGACGTCCGCCCTTTTCCATCCGCGTTTCGTCCCATCGTTGACCTTCGTCGTCCCTTTCTCGGCGCGCGATCGCCATTGGACATCGCCTCATGTTCCGTTTTTTCGAGACCCGCATAGATCCGTTCCGCGAGCACCCCGACACGATGCCGCCTGCGTCGTTGATCGGTTATTACCTGCGCTTCTGCGGCCAGGTCTGGCCCTATTTCGTCACGCTGATGGCGATCGGCCTCATCGTGTCGCTGATCGAGGTCGAAATCCTCCGCTTCGTCGGCGCGCTTGTCGACATCCTGCGCGTGACCAAGCCCGCCGATCTCTGGCGTGACCACGGGCGCGAGTTCATCGGCATGGGTCTGCTGGTGCTGTTCGGACGCCCGCTCGCCGCGCTGGTCCATGATCTCGCGGTGCAGCAGACGATTATGCCCGGCACGACCAACATGATCCGGTGGCAGACGCATCGCTATGTGCTGCGGCAGTCGGTCGCCTATTTCGCCAACGATTTCGCCGGCCGGATCGCCTCGAACATCGTGCAGGCGGCGCCGGGCCTCACCGACTCGGTGGTGCAGATCATCGATGCGCTATGGTTCGTCGCAATCTTTGCGTTGAGCGCGCTGGTGATTTTCGTCGGCACGGATTGGCGGCTCGCGCTTCCGCTGGCGGTGTGGATCTGCGCTTACATCGCGACACTGAGTTTTTTCGTGCCGCGCATCCGGTTCCGTTCCGAGCAGCTTTCGCACGCCCGCGCGATCCTGACCGGCCGGATCGTCGACAGCTACGCCAATATCCAGACGGTGAAGCTGTTCGGCCACATCGACCGCGAGGACGATCACGCCCGCGAGGCGCTGGCGAACCATCATTCGCGGTTCCAGGCGCAGACGCGTCTCATCACGCTGCTGAATCTCACGGTGTCGAGCCTCAACAGCCTGCTGCTGACCTTGGTCGGAACGCTCGCTGTCTGGCTGTGGATGCGCGGATTGGTGACCGTCGGCGACATCGCAGTGGCGACGGGTCTGGCGATCCGGGTCGTGACCATGTCGAACTGGGTGATGTGGACCTCGATTGGCATCTTCCAGAACGTCGGTCAGGTGCAGGAGGCGATCCGCACAGTCAGCGTACCGCGCGCGCTGGTCGATCGCCCCGACGCCGCGACACTGATCGCGCCGCGCGGCGCGATCGCGTTCGAGCGCGTGCGCTTCCACTATGGCAAGCGCGCGGGCGTGTTCGACGATCTCTCGTTCACGATCCAACCCGGCGAGAAGGTCGGGCTGGTGGGGCGTTCGGGCGCAGGCAAATCGACGCTGGTCAACCTACTGCTGCGGTTCCACGACGTCGAGGGCGGCCGCATCCTGATTGACGGCCAGGATGTCGCCCAGGCGTCGCAGGACAGCCTGCGGCGACGGATCGGCATGGTCACGCAGGACACCGCGCTGCTGCATCGCTCGATCGCCGAGAACATCCTCTATGGCCGCCCCGAAGCGAGCCGCGAGGAGATGATCCTGGCGGCGAGGCAGGCGCATGTCGAGGAATTCGCCCGCGATCTCGTCGATCCTGACGGGCGGAGCGGCTACGACACGATGGTTGGCGAGCGCGGCGTGAAGCTGTCGGGCGGGCAACGCCAGCAAATCGCGATCGCGCGCGTGCTGCTGAAGAACGCGCCGATCCTGGTGCTCGACGAGGCGACCTCGGCTCTGGATTCCGAGGTCGAGGCGGCGATCCAGGAGAGCTTTCAACCGCTGATGCGCGGCAAGACCGTGATCGCGATCGCGCATCGACTGTCCACCATCGCAGCGATGGACCGGCTGATCGTGCTGGAGGCCGGGCGCATCATCGAGATGGGCTCGTACCGCGAGTTGCTTGCGCGCGACGGCGTCTACGCGGCGCTGTGGCGACGGCAGTCGGGCGGGTTCCTGGTGGCGGCGGAGTGATCGCGTCCCCGCCACTTTGGGGGCGAGGGCTCGCGCGAAGCGGGCCCGAGTCCCCCGGCGGCGGCCATTTTGATGGTCGCAGGTGCCAGCCGGACCAATTGGCTCACTTCTGAAAGTTGGACACGACGGTCAGGCGGCTTTGAGAGTTTCGGCCAAACCTTCGCGTTCGGCTTGGCCGCTCCGCGCCCGTTGCGGCCGGTCCCGGCCAATGCGGCCCTTCTCGAAAGCAGACGCGACGTAGGGGCGGCGGTTTCGGCGACTATGGATGCCACCAGTCATTCGACCGCGCAATGCCACCTCGTAAATCGTGGCGCTCCCACGAGCGCGGGAAATCGAATTAGGCAGCCTTCTTTGCGAGATGCCGTTCGATTTTTCCCATCAGCCGCTGATAGTCCACCGGCTTGGTGTCGAAATCCGCACAGCCGATTTCGACGCTGCGCCTGCGATCGGTTTCGAGCGCATGTGCCGTCAGAGCTATGATGGGGATCGACGCCGTGCGGCAGTCGGCCTTAATCAGTTGGGTGGCTTCCCAACCATCCATTACGCCCAAGGCGATGTCCATTAGGATGAGATCTGGGAGGTATTCGAGCGCGTTGCGAACGCCGCCAGGGCCATCGACCGCGCAAACAACCTGATAGCCCGAACGCTGCAGCCGACGCTCAAGCATATCGCGATTGACTTCGTTGTCTTCAACAAGCAGGATTTTGGGCATTTTCTGTCCGTTAGGCGGCTTGCGACAAGGCGGCGACGGGAGAAGCGGGGCTATTCGGTAGGCGGATCGTGAAGACGCTCCCCACCCCAAGTTTGCTTTCGACGAGTAACTCGCCTTTGAGCAAATCGCAAAGGCGCTTGCTGAGGGGCAGGCCGAGCCCGGCCGAGCCGAATTTGCTCGTGGTCGCGTCGTCGCGTTCGGCGAAGGTCTCGAAGAGGCCGGGAATGCTTTCTGGCGCAATTCCACAGCCGGTGTCGCGCACCGATATCGAGAATTGCGAGTCGCGCGCCGCGTCGAGTGGTTCCGCGTCCACCAGGATCTCGATTGTGCCGGCCTTCGTGTAGCGAACGGCATTGTCGACTAGCGCGTTGACGATGCGTTCGAGTTTTGCAACGTCCGTGCGCACTTCGCCGCCCGCGGCAGACAACCGCCAGGAAATTGCAACCTCAGCGCTTTTACCGGCAGTGCTCCAACACGCCGAAAGATCGCCAATGAACTTTTCGAGATCTAGGGCTTCGACGAAAACGTCCATCTTGCCGGCCTCGATCTTTGATAGATCGAGAATGGCGTTGACGAGATGCAATAGGTGCCGGCCGGCGTGATTGATGCGCCCGAGATCCGAATGGGCCATCGCTTGCTCGGTCGCATCAGTCTCTTCCAAGAGAATCTGGCTGTAGCCGATGACAGCGTTCAGCGGCGTGCGAAGCTCGTGGCTCATGCGCGCCAGGAAAGCCGCCTTCGCAACGCCCGCGCGTTCGGCCAGCAGCGCCGCCGCGCGCAGTTCAGCGCTAGTCGCCAGATGCTTGTTGACCTCAGCTTCGACTTCGGCCTGCGAAGCCAGTATCTTCGCGTAGAACAGCGACATCATCACCACGTAGGTCGACGCGCTTACGATCGAGATGACTCCGATCCCCTGCAATTTCGGCAGAGCAATAATCTGCGGGAAAGTCTCGCCGATAAGATAAAACGTAGTAAATCCGCCAAGGCTCAAGCCGATCTGCAGAAGGATGATGACGCAGGTTCGCACGCTCGCGCCAAGATAGAAGAACGCAAGCAGCGGAACGGTCACCAGCCACGGCAGGAACGGTGACGACGCCCCACCAAAAAAATAGCAACCCCAGAGAATAGCGAACAGAAGGTTTTGGATCGATAGATGCGATAACAGAGCGTAACGGCCGGTATGTTTCAAAGCGAATGGAAACACCCAGAAGCAGGTGATCGACACCGCGAGCACGAACAGCGGCGTTCCAGATTTCGGCTCAAGCCAAAACAGACAGGCCGGAATGACGTTGCCGAGGATAGGACCGAACATGTGGCTGAAAAGAAACATACGCGCGCGAGTACGCATCTCGCGATCGGCAAGCAGGGTTGGCGGGATAAATCTATCGATAAAGCGATCGGCGTTAGCAATGAAGGACATGGTTCAGCCTGCAGTTGTGCCACCCTTGCGTAACCTCAGGAACTTACTTTGGAGATAAATGACTTGGTGAATAAATCATTTTCTTCTCTGCCTCCGGACTTGGCTGATCCTCCGTAACGTATCAATAACCACACAACTCGGTGAGACAGCGAGACCGTCATGACGCAATCGATCGACGGCGAGACAAAAGAGAAAATTAACTTCGCGACAGCAACGTGTCGCCTCCGAAGTTCCAAGTCACTAGGCGACGGACAATGCTTCAGGCCACACTGCGGGTGATTGACTGGTTCATTCCAGAGCGCGCCAGGCGCAGCAAATCTGACCTTGGCCGCGCGCGAACTTTCGTCTTCACTCATTTCGTCGGACCGGTGAGCGGCGCGACGATTGTTCCATTTCTACTGTTGGCCGATCCGGATCCCGGCATGCTCATCGTGGTAATCGCCACAGGGATCTCACTCTTTCCGCTGCTGCCCTTCGTTTTGCGCGCGACCGGAGATCTGCGATTGGTCTCGGTTATCTCAGTCGAGACGCTTCTCGCCGTCACCCTATTCGGCGCCTATTTTTACGGTGGGGTGAGTTCGCCGTTTTTGCCGTGGCTGCTCATCGCCCTGGTCAACGGGTTATTCTATCTAAGCGATCGTCCGTTTCACGTTCTTGCAATTTTCTCGATCAATTTCGTCGCCTTTTTAGCGATCTGGTACGCGTTTGGAACGCTGCCCGAGCGCGTGCCCATGGAGCGCATGTCCCTCGTCGGACTCGCCTCGGTCGCAAGTGCAACGCTCTATATGGCTTGGGTTGCGATCTACTATGGCATGTTGCTGACATCCGAGTCCGCGCTGCAGCGAGAGTTTCTCCGTCATCGCAACACCGCTGAGCGGTTGCGACAGGCGAAGGACAAGGCCGAGAAAGCCAATCGGGACAAGTCGATCTTTCTCGCCAAAATGAGTCACGAATTGCGCACGCCGCTGAACGCTGTCATCGGTTACAGCGACATTCTGCTGGAAGAGTGCGATCCCTCGGATGCGCGGCGTCATCGAGAACTCGGACGCATCAATGCAGCGGGGAAGCATCTCCTATCTCTCGTCGCCGATGTGCTTGACATGTCAAAGATTGACAATAACGCGCTTCGGCTCAACGTCGATCGATTCGATGTGCAGCGTTTGATCGATGACGTCGTCGCAACCTCGCAGCCGCTCATCGAGTGCCACGCCAACGAATTCATCGTCCGTGTCAATCCAAATATTGGTTCGATGCGCTCTGACGAGACCAAATTGCGGCAGGCCGTCCTCAACCTAGTCAGCAATGCAGCGAAGTTTACGCGGCGCGGCCTCGTCACGCTCTCTGCGCGTCGCTACCAGGCGGCGAGCTGCCACTGGATAGAAATTGAGGTTCGCGACACCGGCATCGGGATCGACGAGGGCGATATGAAAACGCTTTTCCAGGACTATCGACAATTGCCCGCCGCAACGAATCGAGGTCGCGAGGGAACAGGGCTTGGTCTGGCGTTGAGCCAACGCCTCTGCGCGCTGATGGGCGGGGGCATATCGGTCGACAGCGAACTCGGCCATGGCGCTTCCTTCACGATCCGCGTTCCCGCAGACGCTACAGTTCCCAACGCGGAAGCTTTCTCCGCAGACTCGAATCCCAAGGATCACGTCGTCGACGATCTGGCAGAAGCTTGAGAAAGAAAAAAGTCAATGGGCATCGCGACGCAAGTCAAAAACGAGCTCGGCGCGGCAGGTTCGTTCGCCGACGTCGAGCCGGCGCCACGTCTGCTGATCGTTGACGATGTCGCCGACAACAGGGCTGTCCTTTCGCGGCAATTCGGCCGCCGCGGCTATGAGATCGTTGAGGCTGAAGATGGCGCACGAGCATTGCAATTGATAGCAGAGCAGACCTTCGACGCCGTTCTGCTCGACGTGATGATGCCAGGTATTTACGGCACGGAAGTCCTACGACAAATCAGGACGCAGCACTCCGCCTCGATACTGCCAGTCATCATGGTGACCGCGAAGACCCAGCCCGAGGACATCGTTGAATCCTTGAAGCTCGGCGCCAACGACTACGTGACCAAACCGGTCGAATTTTCGATCGCTCTGGCGCGTGTGGCGAACCAAGTGGCTCGACGGCGATCGGAGCTCGCGACCAACCGCGCGGCCTCTGAGCGAGACGATCAACTGAAAAAGGCGAACGCAGAAGTTCGCGAAGAAATCTCCCGCCGCACCGCGACGGAGAGCCGAATCGCTTATCTCGCTCATCACGACACGCTGACGGGTCTCGCCAACAGGTTCAGTTTCGATCATGAGCTTCAAGGGGCTGCGCGCCGCGCGCAAGAAGAATATCTGCATTACTCAGTGTTGTTCATGGACCTCGACGGGTTCAAGAACGTCAATGACGCCCTCGGCCATTCGATCGGCGACGCCCTGCTGAGAGAGGTCGCGAGCCGCCTTCGCGACGCTTTGAGCGCCGATGATTTTGTCGCGCGATTCGGCGGCGACGAGTTTGCAATCCTGCATTTTTCCGGCGACATCGAAAATAGCGCGACGGCGCTTGCCAAGCGCCTTATCGAGGTCGTGAGCTCATGCCAGATGGTCGACGGCCACCAGATCTTCATTAGCGCGAGTATTGGCATCGCCATCGCGCAAGAAAAAGTTGAACCAACTGCGCTGATGAAGCGGGCGGATCTCGCGATGTACCGGGCAAAGGCCGGCGGCCGAGGCCATTTCCGGTTGTTTCATCCGGAAATGGATGCGGCCGCCCAGATGCGTCGTTCGCTTGAGCTGGATTTGCGCGGGGCAATCGCACGCGCCGAATTCGAGATATTTTATCAGCCGATCGTCAACCTCGAGCATAAGAGCCTTTCCGGTTTTGAGGCGTTGTTGCGATGGAGGCACCCTGAGCGCGGCTTCCTCTCACCCGACACATTTATCCCTTTGGCGGAAGAAACTGGATTGATTGTCCCGATCGGCGAGTGGGTGATCCGGCAGGCTTGCGCCGACGCCGTACGCTGGCCGTCAGCCCTCCGGGTCGCAGTCAATCTTTCGGCGGTTCAATTTCGAAACAGAAATCTGATTAGCTTGATTGTGAACGCACTTGCCACGACCGGCTTGCCAGCGTCGCGCCTCGAGTTGGAGATAACGGAGTCAGTGCTGCTTGGAACTAATTCACAGACCGTGGAAATGCTGCAACAGCTTCGCAAAATTGGCGTCGCCATTTCTCTCGACGACTTCGGCGCGGGCTATTCAGGTCTCGGATATCTGAGGTCGATTCAGTTCGACAAAGTGAAAATCGACAAGTCGTTTATCAATGAGATGGCGTCAAGAGGCGAGAGTTTGGCGATCATCCAAGCCGCTGTTGGGTTGGCTACAAGCCTTGGTATTTCTACGACCGCCGAAGGCCTGGAGACCGAAGAGCAATTACACGAAGTCATTGTCGAGGGATGCATTGAAGGGCAAGGCTTCGTTTTCAGCCGGCCGTTGCCCGCAGGGCGCGTGCCGGAAATGATCGAGCGCGTCCGTCAACTTAAGCATCGGCTCGAAAGCTGAGGGTTGACCCTTCGCAGTTGAGGCTAGGGAAGAAGCTCTGCCGCAGCTGCCAAGTGAAGCGAGGTTCGTCGACGCGGCTCCTTCATATCAATCGCTTAAGCAACAACATTATCACCGTTGAAGGTTCGCACTCAGGGGTAGATTCCGCTTAAGCGGCGCCAGCAGCAATCTTTATCGTATTGTTAGTTCTATTCCGAGAGATGGCCCCCATTATAAACCGTTCACCATTTCATTTATCTCGGTGGTAACGTGCTGGAATCAAACGTAGCCGGCACATATAAGCGGACTACCCCATGTCTTTTCTTGCCGCAACGGACGAATTGATCGCCGGGTTTATTCAAGACGATTTGCTTTCTGGAAGGGCGCCCTCGACGCATGCGCGCGCACCGCTGACGCGCCAGAGCCAGACCGCGTTCTCGACGAAGTCATCTCCGGCGTCTGGGTGCGCTTGAGAGCGATCAGCGACGCTACGCTGATGTCCGTTGGACTGACGTCGAGTTTAGGCAGCGGATCACCCGAACCAAGTTGAAGAACGAGAGATCGCTCTCGACCGCAGCTCAGAGCGCGCCTTTCGACAATAGCAAGAAGCGAATACGGAAGGAGAGTGAAATGTTGAAGTCAGAGACGTCCGCCTTACCTCCCACGCTGACGGGGAGTTTGCGCGAATACAGAGTGGTCGACGGGGCAAACCTACTCTCGCGCGTGGACGGGTTTTATGCGTGGCAAGATGCGCGGCGCCGCGAAGGTTACTGGCCATACGGCCGTTCAACCGACAACGGGCCTAAGTCCGAGTGTGCGATCGCCGATGACGCGGGCATAAGGTCCCGTGGCGTAAACTTTGGCTCCCAGGATTATTTGAGCCTCTCAAATCATCAGGCGATCCGCGAGGCCGCGCATGAGGCCATTGACCGTTATGGCGTGCACAGCGCGGGGTCGCCGGCGTTCATGGGCAACACAGGTCATTCGATCGCCCTCGAAAAGAAGATATCCGAATTCCTTGGGATGGAACGCGTGGTCCTCTATCCGACGGGATACGCGGCCGGAGCCGGCGCCATCAAGGGCCTCGTGCGCTCGACGGACTACGTCGTGATGGATGCGCTCGCCCATGCGTGCCTGCAGGACGGCGCCGCGGCGGCGACGAAAAATGTCTTTTTATTCCGTCATCTTGATACAGACGGCGCCCGTCGCTGGCTCGCGGAGATTCGAGCCAAGGACGCAAAGAACGGCATTCTCGTGGTGACCGAAGGCCTATTTTCCATGGATTCGGATACGCCCAATCTGATGGGTTTGCAGGAACTCTGCAACCAGTTCGACGCGACCCTCATGGTCGACGTCGCGCATGATCTCGGCTGTCTTGGCGAAGACGGCCGAGGCCACATCGGCATTCAGAATATGCTCGGCAAAATCGACATCGTGATGGGCAGCTTTTCGAAGACATTCGCGACGAATGGCGGATTTGTCGCTTGCCCCTCGCGCAGCGTTCAACAATATCTGCGCTATTTCTCGACGCCCGGCACGTTTTCCAATGCTCTTTCGCCGATTTCAAGCCGCCGTCGCACTAAAGGCCTTTGAGATCGTCGACTCCGCCGAGGGACGGGAACTACGCAAGGCGCTGATGAACAATATCTTGGCGTTGCGCAACGGGTTGCTGGAGGCAGGCCTTGAGGTTTATGGCGACCCTTCGGCCATCGTCGGGGTCAAGATGGGCACCGAGGCAAGCGCCCGTCTGGTAAGCCGGCAATTGGTCGACCTAGGGCTCGTCGCCAATATGGTGGAATACCCCGCTGTTCCCAGAGGCGCGGCGCGTTTTCGCCTGCAGGTCATGGCCAATCACACCGCTCCCCAAATCCGGGCTGCCGTCGCTTGCATGAAAGCGGGTGTCCAAGCCGCTGCTCTTGAACTTGAGAAAATTCTTCAACCGAAACTGCGCGCGGTCGCGTAATCGCGAACTCCGCGCTGGACGGGAGACGCCAGCCGAACGAACGGGCTGCTTTGTGTCAAGCTCATCGTTCAATACAACGGCGTGCTACGACTGAATGCGGCCGGCGATCGCCGAGGTCGTCCGTCCTTCGCCCGATCGCTCGTATGACCGGAGACTGGGTGAGGCGCTCTCGCCCGCCCGCGAACCGCTCGCCGTATTGGAGGCCCTTAAGCGACAGATTCGGCAGCGATGCGTTCTCGGCCCAATATCGACAGGCGCCAGCGCCCCCCGGCGGCGCCATGGTGAAGCGCCACTGGATCAGCCGCTTTGCCGAGCTGCCGCCCGCCTCCGAGCGCCGGTTGGCAGTGTCATGTCTGGACGACGCCCGCTTATCAAGGGCTATTTTCGGCGTTGCGCTGGTCGTGGGTGCGGTCATGTCTTCGGCCTTTTGCGCGGAGAATAGAGTCCGCCGGCCCTGATGTTGTCCGCTGATCCGTTGCCTCAATCAGAGTAGCGCGCTTAGTTGCGCAGACAAAGCCACGGGCTTCGGGATCAATCGCCTTCCTGCGCATCACCTCTTAGTCACCCTCGACTCCTATGCCGCCTCGGCTTTTCGACGAGCCATGACGGCGAACCCAGCCAGCGCTCCTTACACCGGAATTTGCCGATAGAGCGTGTTGCCGCGCAGGATCGCGAAGGCGATGCGCGCCATTTTGTTGGCGAGCGCCACGGCGACAAGCTTGAAGGGTTTCTTCTCGATCAGCTTCTTGGCCCACATCCGCAGCGGATCGGTGTGCGCCTTTCGGTGAAACAGCACCGCATGCGCACCCACCACGAGCAGTTTGCGCAAGTTTCGATTGCCCATCTTCGAAATGCGCCCGAGCCGTTGTTTGCCGCCGGAAGAGTTCTGCTTGGGCGTCAGCCCGAGAAAGGCGGCGAACTCGCGCGGGCCGGCGAAGCTGGACGTATCCTGAATTGTCGCCGCCATTGCGGAGGCGGTAATGGGCCCGAAGCCCGGAATGCTCATCAACCGGCGCGCCGTTTCATCCTTCTGCGCCATCTTCGCGATCGTCCGGTCGAGCCTCGCAATCGCTTCGTCGAGGATCCGCAATTGCACCACGAGCGGCGCCAACGCCTCGCACACTTCGAACGGGATTGTCTTGTCGCCGGCCTCGATCAACTCCGCCAGTTGGCGGGCGTGTCTGGGCCCCTGCGCCGCAATGACGCCGACCTCGGTCAGGTGCCCGCGTAGCCCATTGAGCAGTTGCGTGCGTTGCGATACCAGCATCTCCCTCGCTTTGTGACGCATCAACGCCGCCTGGTTCTCCAGCGAGCGCACGCCGACAAATCGCATTGCGGGCCTTGTCGCCGCCTCGCAAATCGCCGCTGCGTCAGACGCGTCGTTCTTCTGCCGGCGTACGTAGGGTTTCACATAAGCCGGAGGCATCATCCGAGCGTCATGACCAAGCTTGATCAGCTCGCGCGCCCAATGATGCGCCGACCCGCAGGCCTCGAGCCCCACCAGGCAGGGCGGCAGCGAAGCGAAAAACTCCAGCAGCTTGTTGCGCCTGATCGCCTTGGCGACCAAAACGCGCCCGGAACCATCAACGCCATGAACTTGAAAGATGTGCTTAGCCAAATCGAGGCCAACGGTGGTGAGAGAAGACAAATCGGTGCTAGATTTTCCCATGGACGGCGCTCCTTCAAACGGTTGCTCTAACGACAACCATTTTGGCACGGCTCTTCGTTGAGCCAGATGCCGTGCGGGCGTCGTCCACACCATCAGAGTAACGGCAGGTCGTCTGCATGTGGCCAACACGCGCAACCCGCGCCCCTCAAGCGACACTGAGCCGCGAGGGCGCGCCACTTGGCCAATGCGGCAGAGCGTCTCTGCTGGCAATCTTGGCGGGTGACGAGATGGCGTTCGTGATTGAAATTGTTGTGGACCTGGGCATGAACTGAACTGAATTTCGGCAACGTCTGCATGCTTCGAAAGCGCGGCAAGGCGCACTCTCGTCGTCGAAACGGCTGATGCGAATTCTCCGCGCGATTCGCCTGAGAAGCTTCACCGCGGTAGCTTTGTCCTGCTTTGCAGTGACCACCACCTCCGAAACCTCGCCTTCATGACCGACAGCTCGCCAGAGATAGCAGAGCTTGCCGTTGACCTTCACAAAGACCTCGTCCAAATGCCACCGCCACTGAGGAAAGGCGAGAGGACGGCCTCGCAGCTCGAGCTCCACTGATAGCCGCGTCCCTCTGCGGTTTAGGTACTTTCCGAATCTATCGTCGGCCCCGTTCCGGGCGTCATCTACGCCTAGAACATCCAAATAAGGAAAACACAAAATGAGAGCGAACGCGAGCTTGGCTCCTGCGTCGACGGCGCACAGCGGCCCGAATATTGGCTGCACGCACGCGGTCGTCGCCTCGCGGAAAATTTTCGCTCGGATCGACCCGAGCGCGGCGAGGGACGCCGCGAAGGCCGAACTGCTCGCCGCCATTCCCAGGTTGCGAGCCCTCGCAATCTCTCTCACGCGGCACTCAGATCGTGCCGACGACCTCGTTCAGGAAACGCTTTTGAAGGGATGGGCAAACCTCGCCCGCTATGAGCCCGGAACGAGCATGCAGGCTTGGCTTTTCAGCATTCTGCGCAATACCTTCTATACGCAATGTCGGAAAAAGCGCGAGGTCGAAGACCGCGACGGAACATTGGCGGCGGCGCTTTCTACGCCCGCGCCCCAGAACGGCCATATGGACTTTGAGGACTTTCGGGCCGCGGCTGCCCAAATCCCGGCCGAACAGCGGGACGCTTTAGTGCTTGTCGGAGGGTCGGGCTTTTCCTACCGAGAGGCTGCGGCGGTCTGCGGTTGCCCGATCGGTACGGTCAAGAGCCGTATCAGTCGCGCCCGCAGCCGGCTCGCTGAGCTCCTTGGTCTTGAAGCGCGAAGCAAAGTCCAGCACATCCCCCGCTCACAAACCTCGGGCCACACCGACTTAACCGCGACCGAGCGCCAACACCCCGCCGATCGGCGGTTTCTTGCTGATGATAAAGCCCGCGCCGTCCAGGTAGCTCACAGCGCGCTGGGCGACGATCCGCGCCATCATCGCTCCCGGGTCGTGCTTCCGTTTCCGCCCGTCCAAGTGCGGCGCGAGCGCGAAAACATGAGCGAGGTCTCCTGCCGAACGGTCGTGAGGCGATCGCGCGCGTCGGTCATCGCGGCGCCCTAGCCAGGGTACGAGGTCAAGATAAGAACACAACCGGCCCTGATTTAGGCTCGCGGGAAACTTCACAAGCGCAATTTGCCAATCGCAGCGATCTTATAATCGGTTAGGGCATAGCGTCGCCCTTCGGCTTTGAGCGCCCCCACATGAGCGCAACGCAAGGTGAGCGATGATGTCCCTCTTGGGTTTCAACCCGTCGACTGCACCACACCGGGGTATGCTCGCGTTTTGGCATTTCACGCAACCTGTCGTTGCTTGAGCCACACCGCGAAACGCTCGGACAATTGAGCTGGCGGAGCTTCGGGCGCGCGCGACGCTGAAGCAATAGCCAATTGGCGCACTTCGATGACGAACGACGTTCGACGCATCGAAAACCTGTCACCACTCCGGCGCCGCGCTAGCTTTCGGCGGCGGCCCGGCTCTGGCACACTGTGGCAAGAAATTGGTGACTTGAAGGGAGCCCAACAATAATGGGGGACGGTGAACTCAACTGGAAAAATGAACTCACAAGCATGGCTATGGTCGCGTTGACCTTAAGCCACTTCTGCGGGTTGATCGTCAGACATGTCCGCGCCAACCGCCCTCTTGACGACGAAGCTCTGGAAGCATTGAAACTGGAAGCAGTTACCGAGCTCAAGAACTCTGACGCGTCCGGTATGTCGCTCGAGGTTGAGGCGGAGGCCTTTCGAAAGGCCATTGATAATTTCCTCAACCTCGCGGGCATTGCTATGGCGGACACCACGAAGCCCTAAGGCGGATCATCACTCGCCGGCCGGCCCTCGGTTAATCGCCGAGCGACACGGGGGTTCCTCTTGAAGGACGAGCTCCTGTTTCGGGGACCCTGGTTTTACGATCGGACAGACTTACGAAGCATGAACACTTGTTTGGGTGTTGCAGCCCACTTTCAGCGGGAGCTTCAGATGGCCGAGATGAGCCCTCCACGTCGTCGCATGATCGCTCTGAGTATTTTCCGAATCTAGCGTTGCGGTCATCCCTCAAGCTAAGGTTAGGACTCGAAGAAAGTTCAAGCGAAGTGCGGGGGCGCCAGCCGGGTACATCGGCGCCATCCGCAGACCACGCTTGCAATAGATCTCCAATGATTAAATTGGGGACCGCTGGATGTCGTCGGTCTCTACGCGCTGGCGACGGAATTGAAACAGGAGGAAGCATGGACACGACAACCCTACTGATCATCGTTATCGTTTTGGTCCTGCTCGGCGGCGGAGGCTGGTACGGCCGAGGACGCTGGTTCTAGACTGTCGCAGCAGCTGCCCGTCCGAAGTCGGGCTTTGAACATGACCTATTCGGATCAAACGATCGAAACCGCGCCGGCCGCCGAGTTGCTGGCGGATATGCCCCTGCCCAACGATCCGAAGACCATTTTCCTTGGCGGATTGTTCGCCCTCGCACTCCTGGCGACGGCCTATGTCGCGGGCGAAATCGTGTTGCCAATGGTCTTCGCCTTTACTCTTAAGCTCCTACTGCAACCACTTTTTCGCGTCTTGGAGCGCCTGCACGTTCCAAGAGCGCTCGCAGCGCTGGCGCTCATCCTTGCCTTGTTCGGAACGGTCGTTGGCCTCGGCACGGCAATTTCGGTGCCCGCTGGCAACTGGGCGGCCAAGCTTCCTGAAGGCATTCCTCGGCTTGAGGAACGGCTGAGCTTCCTGCGAGAGCCCATCAACACATCGCAACAATTTCTGCAACAAATAGAGAATTTCGGTGCGACCGGGGTGCGATCGGATGCGTCTGACCCGTTGGGAGGCACAGCCCTCCTGGCGAATTTATTTGCGGGCACGCGGAGCTTCGCAAGCGGTCTGTTGACGACAGTGCTGTTTCTGTACTTCCTGCTGGTCTCGGGCGACACCTTCCTGCGCCGGCTCGTGGAGATATTGCCGCGCTTCAGCAGCAAGCGGCAGGCTGTCGACATCTCGCAGCAAATCGAGAGCGATATCTCCGCTTATCTCCTTACGATTTCGATCATGAATGCGGCAGTCGGGGTCGCCACGGCCCTGGTCATGTGGCTCACCGGAGTTGGCGATCCGATTCTCTGGGGAACGCTCGCCTTTTTGCTGAACTATGCGCCGATCCTCGGTCCTACGTTGGGTGTCGCGATCTTTCTCCTCGCTGGCCTGTTGACAATCGACACCCTCTGGCAGGCGCTTCTCCCTGCAGCGCTCTACCTGGCAATTCACATTGTTGAGGGCGAGACGCTAACGCCCATGCTCCTGGCGAGACGGTTCACCCTCAATCCTGTTCTCGTCATTTTCTCGCTCGTCTTCTGGTTCTGGATGTGGGGCATTCCCGGTGCGATCCTCTCCGTGCCTATGCTGGCCATTGCCAAGATCGTCTGCGACCGAATTCGGCCGTTTGCCGCACTCGGTCACTTTCTCGAAGGGTGAAGGCCAAACTACCGTGGCGGCCAGGGGCGATTGTTTGGGCAGTCGCGCATCGCGAATGTCGGAGTGGCCTGATGCAGTGATCTATGCGAGCCGGCAAGGCCCGTACCGCGGTTCCTTTCGCGCGCGCATGATCGCCGCATTGAGTTCGCCGCCATACACGAAGATCGCGGCCATCGAATAGAGGTAAACGAGCGCGATCATCACCGAAACGAGGCCGGCATAAGTCGATACGTAGTTGCGCGCGAACTCACTGAGATAGGCGCCAAAGACTTCACCAAAGGCGACGCAGCATACGAAGGTCAGTGCAATGCCGGGCGCGATCTCGGTCACCCGCCTGCGACCCTTGGGCAGCCAGCGATGGGCGATGAACAGCGACGTCGCCATGAGCAGGGAGGCGATTGCGAGCCGCGCAAATGTGACAACAGCTTGCAGCGGCGCGAGCGCGGGCGCGAAGCTCAGCACGCTCGCCCAGATCAACGGCCACAGCACGACGAGAAAGGCGAGCGCGAGCAGCGCGATTGCGGCGACGATCACATAGGCGATCGATTCGAGCCGCAACAGCCACCAGGGCCGCGTCTCCACCATGCCATAGGCGCGATTGAGCCCGACGCGCGCCGCCTCGATAGCCCCGGACGAGAAATAGAGCGCCAGGACCGCGCCGACGGTGAGCGGTCCGCCGCGCGGCGCTGTCAGCACATTGTGCACCTCGCTGGCGATTGGGTTGGCGACGACGGCCGGCCAGGCCGAAAAGATGAGCTTATACCAGTCCTCGCTGATGCCGACTCACGAGGGGGATTCCCGAATCGGCTAAAGTTTGATTGAACTAAACCGCTGCCGCGGTAGGCGGAGCGCGGGTCTGGCGTGAGGAGGCCCCTGCCTGAGAAGATTTGGTGTCGAGCCAAGCTTTCAGACAGGAGAACCCCAGATGACCCGGATGAGCCCTCTGCGTCAGCGGATGATTGAAGATCTGACGATCCGCAATTTGTCACCGGAGACGCAGCGATCCTACTTGCATCATGTAGCGAAGTTCAGCCGATTTTTTGGCCGATCCCCCGATCAACTGGGATACGAAGAGGTGCGTGCGTATCAGGCGCATTTGGTGGGCCGAAGGGTTTCCTGGGGCGCGTTGAACCAGACGGTGTGCGCCTTGCGTTTCTTCTACGGCGTGACGTTGGGCCGATCCGATCTGCCTGAGCGGATCGCCTACCCCCGGACGCCGCGCAAGTTGCCGGTGGTGCTGAGCGCCGATGAGGTGATCGGTTTTCTGCAGGCCGTGAAGGGGACGAGGAACCGGGTCGCGCTGATGACCACCTATGCGGCGGGTTTGCGCGCTGCTGAGGCGGCGCGTCTGAAGGTGACGGACATCGATAGCTCCCGGATGGTCGTTCGTGTCGAGCAGGGTAAGGGCGGCAAGGACCGCTATGTGATGCTATCGCCGCAACTGCTCGAGATTTTGCGAGCCTATTGGCGGTTGACCAAGCCGGGGCGGTGGCTGTTTCCCCGACGCGATGGCGGCGGTCCGCTCCATCCGCAGACGTTGGGGATCGCCTGTCGAACAGCCTGCGAGTTCCTGGGCCTTGAGAAGCGGGTGACGGTGCATACCCTTCGCCACAGCTTCGCCACCCACCTGCTGGAAGCTGGCACGGACATACGCATCATTCAGGTGCTGCTGGGGCATCGCAGCCTGACGACGACGACGCTCTACGCCCAGGTCTCAACGGCGGTGATCGGCCGGACCGCCAGTCCTTTTGACCAGCTCCACATGGAGGTCGCGCCGCCCGACTGAGCCGCGCGCCATGCGCCCGGATCTGGAAGTGGCGGATGTATTCGTCCGTCACGGGGCGGATTATCGCCGTGATCATGTCGGCCATATCGGGCGTGTCGAGCGCCGGGTCATGGCGGCGGTGGAGGCGTGTCGGACCGCGGCCCTGGGCGGTCACTCCGAACAGTGCGCCGACTGCGGCCTCGTGCGGCAAGCCTACAACTCCTGCCGTAATCGCCATTGCCCCAAGTGCCAGGGCCTGGCCCGCGCTCTGTGGCTGGCCGAGCGTCAGGCCGAGTTGCTGCCGGCGCCATACTTCCACGTCGTCTTCACCGTGCCAGCCCAGGTCGCCGAGATCGCTTTCCAGAACAAGGCGGCGGTCTATGCGATCTTGTTCAAGGCTGCGTCCGAAGCCTTGAGGATGGCCGCAGCCGATCCCAAACACCTGGGCGCCGAGATCGGCGTGGTCGCCGTGCTTCACACTTGGGGCCAGAATCTCCGCCATCATCCGCATGTCCATTGTGTCGTGCCGGGCGGGGGCCTGTCTCTGGATGGCCAGCGCTGGGTAGCCTGCCGGCCGGGCTTCTTCCTGCCCGTGCGGATTCTGTCGCGCCTGTTCAGGCGGCTGTTGCTTGAGCATCTGCAGAGCGCCTTTGAGGCCGGCCAACTCTGCTTCTTCAACGATCTCGCCGACCTGGCCGACGCCGGCGTCTTCTCCGCTCACTTGGCCAAGCTAAAGCAGATCGAATGGGTCGTCTTCGCCAAGCCTCCGTTCGGCGGCCCCGAACAGGTCCTCGCCTATCTTGGCCGCTACACCCATCGCGTCGTCATCGCCAACAGCCGCCTCGCGCCTTGATCGGGAAGGGTTAGCTTCCGCTGGAAGGACTATCGCCACCACGACAAGTCCAAACTCATGACCTTAAGCGCCGACGAGTTCATCGGCGCTTCTGCTGCAGTGGTCTGTTCGACGGAATTTCGCGTCATCGTCTCTGAGCAGACCCTGAGCCGCGAGTTGCGCAAGATGGACTATCGCAAACTCTCGGCCCGTCCGCGCCATCACGCGCAAGCCGAGGGAGCCATCGACGAATATAAAAAAACTTCCCCGCGCGCCTGGACGAGATCGCGCGCGAGAAAGGCGTCGACCCGGCCGCGATAGAGGTCTGGTTCGCCGACGAGGCGCGCATCGGGCAGAAAAACAAGATCACGCGCCGCTGGGCCAAACGCGGGACTCGGCCTTCAGCTCCGCACGATCAACGCACTGCCTCCACCTACATTTTCGGCGCGATCTGCCCCAAGGACGGCAAGGGCGCGGCGCTCATTCTACCCGTCTGCAACACCGAGGCGATGGACCTGCATCTTCAGGAAATCGCGGGCAGCGTCGCGCCGGGCAAACATGCCGTCGTTCTCCTCGATCAGGCGGGATGGCATATGTCCAGCAAACTCGCAGTGCCCGCGAACATCACGCTCGTTCCCTTGCCGCCAAAATGTCCCGAACTGAATCCAACCGAAAATGTCTGGCAGTTTCTGCGCGACAACTGGCTATCGAACCGCATTTTCAAAGCGCGGGCGCGGATGTGCCCGGTTTATGTTGCGGGGCTGATCGGCGCTGGCGATCGTAAGAGCGTCCAGCCCATGGCGGCGCGCGACGGCGAGGTGGGCTACGACCAGCTTCATCACTTCATCGCCAGCGGCGTGTGGGAGGCCGCGCCACTTGAGAAGGCCGCCTCGAGCGACAGGATGGTTCGTCGCCCACCTGCTGCGACGCCGAACGCATCGAAGCTACTACTCCTCGGCAATAGCGCGACGAGATCGGCGGCGACCGTCTTGGCGGGAATATCCGCTGTGGGCTCGTCCGGCAGCGCGGTGATCAGCTCGGTCAGTCGCTGCGTCGCCGCCGCCTTCGGCATTCGCCCAAGGTTGGCTGCTTCTTGCCAAGGATCGACACCCAGCCTCGCAAGCGCAGAAATTACGCTGAGGGTCGTTCCATTTCGATCTTCGCCGATCGACGCGCAGAGGAATTTGTCGAACTCCGGCCCGATGAGAGGCGCTAGCGCGGCGTGTGTCATGTCATCAGCCGATTCTCTTTTCTCACGGGCGAACCCAAGGCGCTGGCAAGGCGACGTTTAGCCCCACCGCACCGACCTTCACAATAGTTAGAAGTTGGAGCCCGGGGCCGTCAGACTCGGAAACTACCTACACCCATGTCCGCTCAGCCCAGTTCGGTGCGACGGTCTTTCGACACCGGCTACGTTATTAGGAGCGTCAACAACGTGCTGCTCCAGAAGTCGTCTCGATCAAAGGAGTTCACGTCTCGTGCGAGTGATCGCGGCCCATCGCGGCGACCGCCACTCCGAGGCCGACAACCATTCAAAGAGGAACGCCATCTCGTCACCTGCGACGTTTTGAAACAAAAACGTGCGGCCGCACCGTCCGAGTGGCGCGCTCTCGCCGCTGAATTGGCGCTCCGGTTCGGGCAAACTACGGCACATGCAGACGACCTGCCGTTACTCTGATGGTGTGGACGACGCCCGCACGGCATCTGGCTCAACGAAGAGCCGTGCCAAAATGGTTGTCGTTAGAGCAACCGTTTGAAGGAGCGCCGTCCATGGGAAAATCTAGCACCGATTTGTCTTCTCTCACCACCGTTGGCCTCGATTTGGCTAAGCACATCTTTCAAGTTCATGGCGTTGATGGTTCCGGGCGCGTTTTGGTCGCCAAGGCGATCAGGCGCAACAAGCTGCTGGAGTTTTTCGCTTCGCTGCCGCCCTGCCTGGTGGGGCTCGAGGCCTGCGGGTCGGCGCATCATTGGGCGCGCGAGCTGATCAAGCTTGGTCATGACGCTCGGATGATGCCTCCGGCTTATGTGAAACCCTACGTACGCCGGCAGAAGAACGACGCGTCTGACGCAGCGGCGATTTGCGAGGCGGCGACAAGGCCCGCAATGCGATTTGTCGGCGTGCGCTCGCTGGAGAACCAGGCGGCGTTGATGCGTCACAAAGCGAGGGAGACGCTGGTATCGCAACGCACGCAACTGCTCAATGGGCTACGCGGGCACCTGACCGAGGTCGGCGTCATTGCGGCGCAGGGGCCCAGACACGCCCGCCAACTGGCGGAGTTGATCGAGGCCGGCGACAAGACAATCCCGTTCGAAGTGTGCGAGGCGTTGGCGCCGCTCGTGGTGCAATTGCGGATCCTCGACGAAGCGATTGCGGGGCTCGACCGGACGATCGCGAAGATGGCGCAGAAGGATGAAACGGCGCGCCGGTTGATGAGCATTCCGGGCTTCGGGCCTATTACCGCCTCCGCAATGGCGGCGACAATTCAGGATACGTCCAGCTTCGCCGGCCCGCGCGAGTTCGCCGCCTTTCTCGGGCTGACGCCCAAGCAGAACTCTTCCGGCGGCAAACAACGGCTCGGGCGCATTTCGAAGATGGGCAATCGAAACTTGCGCAAACTGCTAGTCGTGGGGGCGCATGCCGTGCTGTTTCACCGTAAGCCACACACCGACCCGCTGCGGATGTGGGCGAAGAAGCTCATGGAGAAGAAGCCCTTCAAGCTTGTCGCCGTGGCGCTCGCCAACAAAATGGCGCGCATCGCCTTCGCGATCCTGCGCGGCAACACGCTCTATCGGCAGATTCCGGTGTAAGGAGCGCTGGCTGGGTTCGCCGTCATGGCTCGTCGAAAAGCCGAGGCGGCATAGGAGTCGAGGGTGACTAAGAGGTGATGCGCAGGAAGGCGATTGATCCCGAAGCCCGTGGCTTTGTCTGCGCAACTAAGCGCGCTACTCTGATTGAGGCAACGGATCAGCGGACAACATCAGGGCCGGCGGACTCTATTCTCCGCGCAAAAGGCCGAAGACATGACCGCACCCACGACCAGCGCAACGCCGAAAGTAGCCCATCGACGGCGGCGTCGCGAAAGTTGCTCGGCGCCGCGGGCGCGCGCCACCTCCGCTTCGACACTCCGGAAGCCAGCGGCCATGCCGAGCGACAGCCAACGCTTCAAAAAGCTGGCGGCGACGCGACAAAGCCGGCGTGTTTCCGAATCGAACACTCTCGCGTGGCGAACATGCCGATCCTCATTGAAGGGCTCTTCCAGCGCTGGCCTGAGTAATTTCCGAGGCTAGCGCTCCGGCCGGCGAACATATTGACTGATCGGAGTCGTCATATCTCTTGTGACCTGGAGCCGCCCTTATGAAAAAGCATATGCTAATGAACATGTTCGTCGCGGGGTCGATCGCGCTAGCGTTGGCCGCCAGCACGATCGCACTTCCGTCCGCCGCCGCTGCCGCCCAGAGGCATGGAGGGGCTGCCCATGGTGGGGGGCATGCTCGTGGTCATGCTGGCGGTCATTTCGGCGCCCGCGGCGCCCGCGGAGCTCGTGGTGGGTATGGCGGATATGGCGGGTATGGCGGGTATGGCGGCAATGGCGGCTATTATGGCGTCTGCGGACCTATTCAATTGACTCTTGGTCTCTGCGGTCCCTGGGGCTACTGAGCGCGGCTCGATCGCCCCTCCTTCATGCGCGTCCACTCGGATTTGGACCGCGCCCGTCGGAGTGGCGAGGCCGCGCGCCGCCGTCGATCGACTTCTCGACCAAGAGGTTCGCGTCAAGCGCGGTGTGTCGGCGGAACGGAGCTGGGCGAATTCGCCTTCAAGTCTAGCGGGCCGATATTCAACAGACGATGCAATGTTTCAACCAAAGGTGCGCTCATGAGAAAATTTCTTCTCGCCTCCGTGGCGATCGCCGGCTTGGCCACTTCGACATTCACCCTGAACGCGTTCGCCGCCCCCAGCGACGCTCCAGACATGGCGCAGATGCAGCGTATGCAGGAACGCCACGCCCTTATGCTCGATGCGCATCTTACCGCCATGAAGGCGGGGCTCAAGCTCACCCCAGAGCAAGAGAAGATCTGGCCGGCGTTCGAAACAGCGATCCGCGACGCGGAAAAAGCGCGCACGGAACGATGGCGTCAGGCGCGCGAGCGCATGGAGAGCGGCGATCGCCCCTCGCCGATCGAGCGCATGATGATCATGTCCGAGCATCTCCAAAGGACGGCGGCGCAACTCCAGATCGTCGCCGATGCGGCCAAGCCTCTTTACGATAGCCTTACCGATGCGCAAAAGCGCGATTTCGGTCCGCTGATGCGCGACTTCAGGCTTCGCGGCCAACACTAACCTTTGTCATTGCGGATGCGATCCAGACGCGGATTGGAAGCCGCAGTCGAGTTCCCCGCTGCAATGGGAAGTCGGATCGGCGCCAACGCCGGTCGGCGTTGCGAGTGCTTGCTCTCAAGCGACGTTGGAGAACGATCCGCCAAAGGACGAATTATCGTGAACGATCCTGAGAGTGGCATTTCATGAGTTCTCGTGCATGCTTTGCGCGCGCTCGTGCTGAGTACGGCTCTGCTGGGCGCCTGCGCGAGCGACCCGCGCACGCCTTTCACCGAGTCCGAGGAGATGACCGCGGTCCCCATCGGCGGGCCCAATATTCGATATTGGGCCGACGCCACGGCAAGCACGCTCCAAGGGGCCGTGCGACGCGCCGTCGTGCAGAAAGGGCGACCATTCGTCTATCTCGCACTGTCCCGCGGCGGTGGCGGCGGCGCATTCGGCGCGGGCGTCCCCAACGGCTGGACCGAGTTCTGTTTTGCGCGATCGTCTTTTCTTGTGGCCTATTTCCCCAAGCTCCGGCCACAAGAAAAGACGATCGCGCAACACGGGCTTCCGGCGTCAGGCGCGCCGATCGTCGAACGATTTCTCGCTAGGCGTCAAACCCCGGCCAACCGTAATGGCTATGGAGCCGCTTCGCATAGTCTCGATTGAAAGCGTCCATGGGATCCCACGGCGGGCTCAATTTGACCTGTTCGCGCGACACGTCGAGCTCGACGCGGTGGTCGAACCAATCGATCGTTTTCACCGCGAGCGGCGAAATCAGCACCCGCTTGCCGAACCACCAATTCCGCGTGTCGACGACGAAATAATGGATGCTCCAGTCACCGTCGTCGATCATGAGGTTCTCGACGTGACCGATTTCGCCGTCCGCGGCGTGAATGTGGTATCCTGTAACTTCGTCGACGCTACGCACGTGCGGATCGGCTCCTTGCAAACTCGCGTCCTCGGCATTCGCATGGCCGGTGCTCAGACCTAAGCCGAAATAGGGCGGCGCGATATAGGGCCAAGCCATCGCGCCGAGATACGGGCCGCTCCAAAGCGGGTCCCACCCATAGTGAGAGTAGAGCTGGTTCTCCATTTGCTGCGACACGGGCTGGTCGTCAGCCAATTCGGGGCTTTGTTCGACCTGAGCCTTCGTGAGCGACACGACAAATTGTCGTTGCTCCAAGTCGGCTCGCGAAATTGCCGAGGGATGGATCAGCACCTTGCGTCCCGTCAGCCAAGTTCCGCAATCGATGACGAGCCAACGCACTTTCCACGTTGCGTCGTCGAACAAGAAATCGGCGACGGTTCCTATCCGGCCGTCCTTCGCCTCGATCGCGAAACCCCTCAGGGGTAAAATGACTTGCATCATAGCTCTACGCCTTTCGGGAGTTGGTCTGACGGCCTCGTGGTCGAGGCCGAGAGGTTTGTGCTGGTGTCTACCACGGACCTGGCGACCTTATCCGCGTCGGTACGGCCAGCGCGATTAGGAGTTCCAGTAGTGATGATAACGGCGCCAATGGCGGTGATGACGGCGATGTGGGACGCCCATGCCCGTCGCGACGGTGGGACCTTCGACTGCGCCGGCAACCCCGCCAACGACGGCGCCCACCGGCCCGGCCACCGAACCTCCCGCCACTGCGCCGACACCCGCACCGCTAAACCTTTCAGTCGTCGTGGAACAGGCCGCAAGGCCCAGCGCGGTCAAGGCGACAAGCGTCATATTCAGTATAGATATCGACATGTATTGCAATTCCCCATTTTTAGTTGAAGCGCCGGCCCCCAGACATGGCCGACTCGAAAGAGCTGGCTGCCAGCGGATCGCCGCCGTCATCTTCTGGCGCCGAACGGGGCAGCTTCTTGCTCGCACCGATGCGCCGAAGAACGCACCATAAGAGACGATTCGGCTGGAGAAAAAGGTTCGGAAACTACCTAGTCTCGGGGGCATCCGCTTCGAGAGCTGAAGCGGCGCCTCCACGCGCTGCTCGCAACAATCTCGGCGGTGGAATCGAAATGCGTAGATTCCGAGTTCTCATTTCGCGATTGCAATGTCGGCTAGCTCTAAGCCTGGCGCGCCTATTCGCTCATGCGCCTAGAGGCGTCGCGACCGCTTACGAGGAACTCCTATGCAGAGAATTACCGTCGACCTCATACGGCTCGCCGTCACGGGCGCGGTCGCTTTCGCCGTTGTTCTGGCCGCGAATCCGGGACGACTTCACCATCGCGGTCAGTTCGCCAGCGCGAAGATTCGCGTCCCGATGCCTATTTTTGTGCACGCAATTTCCGTTGCCGCTCCGCCGACGCGTTCGGCCGCGAACGACCAGATTGGCGCACCTGCGACTGCGGAATTGCAGGCGGACCGCGGAGCAATTGTGCAATCCTGCGCGAGCGGCGCACCGGCATTGCGCAGCCATCGCGAGTTGGCGCCGCAGAGCCTGTTGGCGCTCGCGCCTTGAGCGGTATTTGCCTCCACCGCATCCGCTCAATCGAGTGCGCACAAGCCCAGAGAGACGGAATTGGGGGACGATCGGTCGACGCTCTATCGCTACGCAAAGCGAAACTTCGAGTCAGCGCCGCCGAAGCTCAGGCCCTCGCCGTACCTAGGTGTTTTCCGACGCTGCCGTCTCCGCAATGAGGCGGCTACGGTCTCAATGCGAGATGGGAGCGGTGTAATTCAACGCGCTGTCGCGTGTCGCCGCGAAACGAACGGAGAGCACAGCCATGGACAAGAACAGAATAGCCGGTTCGATCAAGGAAGTCAGGGGCGCCGCGAAGGAAGCGGTTGGCAAGGCCATTGGCGACGCCAAGTTGCAGAGCGACGGCAAGGCCGACAAAGCTACCGGCAAGATTCAGAATGCCGTCGGCGGCGTGAACGACGCGGTGCGCGACGCGCTGAAGACGCCCTGAAGCCCGCCGCCTCCCCCCGGGCGAACACTATCAACCAGGAGGCTTGATCATGAGCCTGATTCTTATCATCGTCTTGTTGGTTATTGTCTTCGGCGGCGGCGGCGGCTATTACGCGCACAGTTATTATGGCGGCCCCGGACTCGGCGGCGTTCTCGGCGTCGTTTTGATCGTGCTTGTCGTGCTGTGGCTTGTGGGCCGCTAGCCAATACACGCGCCGGGCGCTGCATTCCTACAACTCGGGCGTTCAGCGCGCAATGGTGACCCGCAGCGACGCAACGGGCAATGTCCCTAGAAGAGGAACGTCAGTGCCTGATTTGGACGTCGACTCTTCGATCATACCAATTCATATCGAAGAGACGATCCAGTCGATCGCACGGCTCCACGCCGAGCACCACGCGAACGCTACGCAACATCAGCGCGTTGTCGACCGGATCACGTAATCGGGGCAGATTTCCGGGCGATGCGGGCGGGCTTCAAGCGTGTGCGGTTTGGATGAGGTCGACGAGGGGTGGGATTGTTGGTCCGGCGACTCCGAGGCGTGCGCCGATGTATTCGAAAAAGGACACTTTGAGCTTCATGCAGGTTTTGGCGAGCCCGAGCATGGTGTCCCGTGCGTCGCGGCCCTTGTTGCTGACGGTTCCGCCGGAGATTTTTCGCTTGGTGACGAAAGCGCGGATGTCGTTTTCCGAGGCGTTGGTTTTGAGCGGGATGCCCGGCCGCTCGAGAACGCGTAAAAGTTCGTCTTTGTTGCGATAAAGACGTCTGAGGAGACTGTCGAGCGTCGCGTAGCCGGTTCTGGCGCGGTTGAAGATGCGGTCGAACCGCGCGCGCAGAACCTGGGCTTGTTCAGGATTTGGGGCGAGTTTGTAGTCTTTCAAAGCGCGATAGAACCACCAGATCATCCGCTTGGCGATTTCGATGGCGTTGCGCTGCTTGTCATTGGCGGGGACCAATTTATGGACGAGCCGCTCAGCGTGAACCCAGCACAAAGCATGGACGGCGATGCGGAACTGGCCGGCGTCGTCGGAAACGACGACGGTGTCCTGCAACAATCCTTGATGGCGGATTGCGCCCCACAGCGCGCCTTCGTTAGCGATCAGGACGGGATCGGGAGTGACTTTCAGCACGCTCAGCCCCAGCGCCTGCAAATGCCGCTCCCAGCCCTCGGGGCTGCGGAAAATGCGGTCCTCATGGCCAGCGAACTTGTCGATGACGCTCTGCGGCAGGCCGCGCTCTTTCATATAATCGAGCGCCGCGTCGTTGATCACATAGAGCGATGCGCCGCCGCAAAGGCGCGACAGAAAAGCCACGCGCGATTTGGCGGCGCCGGTGCGAAAGACGCAAAAGCGATCAGAGCCGATCTGTGTGGCGTAGCCGTTCTTGCCAGCATGGCGCGCCCCTGTATCGTCGACCGTGACATAGGCGCCGCCCAGGCCGGCTTTCAGCACGGCCTCATCCTCGGCGCGAAACGCCTCCAGCTTGGCCGTCAACAGGCGGACGACCTGTCGCTTCGAAATCACCACGCCTATGTCATTGAGAAACGTCACGATGCGCTCGCAGGTCATTTGTCCGGCAAAGTGAAGCGTCAATACGGCGCGATGTAAGTGGGGGCCATAGCCCCCGACAATCCCAGGAGCCAGATCGGCAATGATCGTCTTGCCCTGTGGCGTTTCCCATCGCTCGCGCCGATAGCGCGTCACCTGCGGATGCAGGCTCAAGTCCTGAACCACCACGTCTTCATAGCCCTTGTGACGCGAACCGGCGGGAGCTTTCGCTCTCACCACCACCGTTGCGCCAATCGTCAGCTTGTCGAGCTGGCTGCCGCGCCGGCGCGTCGAACGTCCCCCCTTGTCGCCGCCAGCCTTTGGCCCATCCGTCGCTCTGTCCATACCAGAGGGCCTTTGCGGCGGACGCGGCGGCAGATGCTTCAGCCGCGCAAGCTCGTCCTTGACCGCCTGATACTCGACTTTCAGCTTGGCGAACGCTGCGCCGATCTTCTCATTCTCAGACCGAAGTCGCGTCACCTCGCCAAGCAAATCCCGCACGACGCCGATCAGTTCAGCGGGCGTCAGGCGTTCCAGCGAATCAGGTTCATGGGCCGGCATCCAAAGCTTGAATCACATTTTCCAATCCCTGACTCCCCCCGCCGCCCGGAAATCTGCCCCGATTACCCGGATCACTTCCCTGTTAGGCCGCCCTAGCTTCATCGCAGCCCTGACGGTCCTCGTCGGCGGTTGGGTAATCCTGAACGGCTTCGCCGTCGCGCTTGGCTTGCGCCCGCTAGACCCGCCTCCCTTCCCTTGGCTGGCGGGTTCTGCGTCAGTGGCGTCTCTTTATCTGGTCGTGCTGATCCTTACGTCTCAGAGGCGGGACGATCGTCTTACCCAACGCCGGGAGCGGTTAATTCTTGAGGTAGCGATTTTGAGCGAGCAAAAGATTGGTAAGGTCGTCGCGCTACTCGAGGGGCTTCGACGGGATAGCCCGCACGTTCGCGATCGGGTTGACGAACAAGCCGACATCATGGCTCGACCAGCGGACCCGCAATCAGTCATCGACGCGATCAAAGAGACGCGCTCCGAGGCCGCGCACGTCTCCAGCGCTGCGGAGGGCGCGTGAGCGCGCTCAGGAAGCTCGTTGGAATCAAACGGACGGCGCTTGGCTTCTAGCCAATTTCCTGCTGAACCGATCGACCCCTCAAAGCAATGCAATTGATTCATTGTGTTTTCATGAATGACTATAGGTATTATCCGACCCTAGTCCTCCTTTGCACAGCTGTTATCGTCACGCAATCGTTGCCATTTCGATTATGACACATGGTCGATGCGACGGGACTTCGCTTGCGATTTTTACAAAAATAGAGGATATTTCATGACACACAACATACTCAAATATTGCGCCGTGATGCTTTCGCTGTTGGCGCCGATCGGCGCTCACGCCCAAGGCGTCGCCGGCGGCGCGGCCAAAGGCGCGGAACAAGGAAATGCCGCGGCTGGCCCAGTTGGCGCCGTCGTCGGAGGCGTGGTCGGCGGGGTGGCGGGCGGCGTCGATGGTTTGCTCGGCATTGATCAACGTCCGCGTTTTCGAGACTACGTCATCCACGAGCATCATTCGTCTTACCGGTATAACGAAGCGCTGCGAACCGGCGCCGTCCTACCGGTAGAGGGCATCCAATATTATGACGTGCCTCCCGAATATGGCGTCAAGGCGTATCGATACGCGATCGTCAACGATCAGACCGTTCTCGTAGACCCGAGGACGCATGAGATCGTTCAGATCGTCAACTAGCGGCTGAGGAAACTTGGCCGGCCTCGCTCCGCGAACAGTGACCCGGCCAAGTCCTAGAACCCGGCGCCAGAGCCACGAGACCCGGCGGTCGCCGCTTCCTAAGGCGTTCGTCGGGGCGCCTCCCCGCCGCCCGCCGCGACGAGCGCCAAGCGGGCCAGCGCCGGGAGCGACTTCGACCCGGTTCTCCTCATGATGGAAGCGCGATGGTTCTCGACCGTGCGTTGGCTGATGCCGAGGTCGGCCGCGATGTTCTTGCTGGGGTGGCCGGCGAGCACTCTTTCCATCACCTCGCGCTGTCGCGGCGTGAGGCCCGCGAGGTGAGACGCGGCCGACTCCCGCCACTCCAGCAACTTGCCCGAGTCTTGCGACATTTCGAAAGCCCGCTCGATGCTTGCGATGAGCTCCTCGCGGCCGATCGGCTTTTCGATGAAATCCAACGCACCCGCTTTCATGGCTTCGACCGCCATCGACACATCGCTGTTGCCGGTGATCATGATCGCCGGCAAGCGATAGCCCTCATCATGGAGCCTCCGCAGCAACTCGAGTCCGTTCATGCCGGGCAGATAGGCGTCGATCAGGAGGCACGCGGATTTTTCGGGACGAAAGGCTGCAAGAAACGCTTCGCAGCTCGAATACATTTCGACGTGGCGGCCATCGTCTTCGAGCACGACGCGTATCGCCTCGCGAACATGATCGTCGTCATCGACAACGAAGATCTTGGAAAGCCCAAAAACGGTCGCTGCTTCAACCGGGAGAACGGGGCGCGCCGCGGGCGCAGTGGGCGGCTTCGCCAGCAGTTTTTCGATCGCTTGCGTCAACTCTCTCAGCTTGACGGGCTTGTTGAAATGAACGCAGTCGTGAAGCGCAATGTCGCGCAAGGTCTCGGCCGAAATATCGCCGGTCAGAATGATGAAGGGAACTTGGCGACTTAGCTCTTGCCTCAACTTCTGAGAAACTTGCACTCCGTTCATGCCGCTTGGCAGATTGTAATCGGCGAGGACGAGATCCGGCCGGATCGTCCTGCGAGCGGCCATCTCCAGAGCGGTGGGGCCGTCGATGGCCGTCGTGGCGTCATAACCCTCTTCCCTAAGGAAGAGTTCGAGATACTCGCGCACTTCGGGATCGTCCTCTACGATCAAGATCGTTCCTGACCGAGGGACCGCTTGCGTGGATGCGATCTCCGCGCCGGCGAGACAATCAGGAGACGGCGAGGCGCCCCTCGGGGTCAACGCCACCTCGATCGAGAACACCGATCCCTTCCCATGCAGCGAGCGCACCTGGATCGGATGGCCAAGCAGTTCGCCCAGGCTCTTGACGATGGACAGCCCCAGGCCGAGGCCGTGACTCCGCTGGCGAGCAGCGTTGTCCAACTGATGGTATTCTTCAAAGATCGCCTCTAGCTCGGACTCGGGGATGCCGATTCCTGTGTCCCAGATCTCGATGCGCAGCTTTCCCTCGCAGCGGCGGCACCCGACCAGCACTTTGCCGCGCTGCGTGTATTTCAGCGCGTTCGAGAGCAGGTTGCGCAATATCTGCTCGAGCAGACGCGGATCGCTACGAATGGACAGTGCACAGGGCATCACGCGCAGCGCGAGGCCTGCCGCTTGCGCGTGGTAGCTCAATTCTTCCCTGAGGCGGTCGAACAAGTCGTTCACGGCAAAGTCGGCTGTCTCGGCCTTTACGGCGCCGACTTCGATCAGATTGATGTCGAGCAGCGCATTCAGCATACCCGTCATGGCGCCTAACGCTTCATCAATGCGGGCGACCAATTGCTGAGCTTTCTCCCCGACCACTTTCTTCGCCAACAAACCCTGCAGCAGGGCGAGCGTTTGCAGGGGTTGACGCAGATCATGACTCGCCGCGGCGAGAAAGCGCGATTTGGCGACGCTCGCCAATTCCGCTTGCCGCTTAGCCGCCGTCAGCGCATCCGCCGTGCGCCGTCGTTCCGTTACGTCTTCAAAAGTGATTACGACGCCCTCTGTCTTCTCGTCGCTGGTGCGATAGGGCAAGATCCGGCGTATGAACCAATAGCCGCTCTGACCCTGAATCTCCCGCTCGACCGGCGTATGGCTCTTCAGGACCTTTCGTGCGTCGTCCAGGAGAGCGTCATCGGCGGCCAGCGACTTGAGATCTGTGAGCGGGCGCCCCACATCGCCTGGAATCACATTGAATAGCGCTTTTGTCGCTGGCGTGAAAAATCGGATATTGAAGCGGGTGTCGAGGAAGATCGTGGCGACA
This sequence comes from uncultured Alphaproteobacteria bacterium, assembly GCA_963813195.1. Taxonomy (GTDB): domain Bacteria; phylum Pseudomonadota; class Alphaproteobacteria; order Rhizobiales; family Beijerinckiaceae; genus Roseiarcus. Next base: position 403,150 of record CAWEYC010000015.1, read on the forward strand.
TCCGTGCTGTAAAGAACGTTCTGCAAATCGTCCGCGGTCGTCCGCTGCCGCTCGAGCGTTTCCTGCAACTGGCTGTTGAGAGCGTTCAGTTCCTCGTTGAGCGATTGCAATTCCTCTTTGGACGCGAGCAGCTCTTCGTTCGTCGATTGATATTCCTCGTTGACCGACAACGCCTCCTCGTTGATCGCCATCTGTTCTTCGCTGGAGGTCTCGAGGTTACGGAAGGCGTTCTGGAGTTCGATTTTCGTCGCCTCGAGCTCCCGCTCCAGCTCCACGACGCGAGGAACGTCAGCCGACGTCACTCGGCTGCTCGCGGCGATTTCCGGCTCCGGCTGCTCGACGAAGCACACCAGCAACAATTCTTCGCGTTCGTCGTGCGCCGGCTCGACGACGACGTTGAATGACCATGCAGTGGCTTCGCCATTCGTCCGCCGGCCGGACATGACGACGCGCGCATTGTCCCGCAGCGCGCGCTGAACGGCCGATCTCAGCGTCGTACGGACGCCCTCGCGCGCCATGGCGATCAAGTCATGAGCGGGGCGGCCCGATGCGACCTTGAGATAGCGATCGGTGGGCCCTTGGAAGTAGAGGCATTCGAGTTTGCGGTTGATCAGCACCGCGGCCGGGCCAAAGGTCTGCAGGACCATTTTTCGACAAAGTTCGGCCAGCGAAGCTTGGCGCGAAGGCGGCGACGCGGGTCCCGAGGGCATACGCATCCATGGCCCGTCGCCGGCCCCGGGAGGCAAGCCAAAGTCGCCGGGCCGGCTGCCGCCGACACGTCGATAGAGGCGCTCGGACTTGGAGACGACAGAAAACCGACCGTCGGCGGTCGCCACCGTCTCGGCGTTGCCGACAAGCAGCAGGCCGCTTTCGCGCAACGCGAAATGAAAAATCGAGAGGACTTTCGCCTGCGCCTCGGGGCGCAGATAAATCAGAAGGTTCCGGCACGAAACGAAGTCGAGACGCGCGAACGGCGGGTCGGCCAGTACGTCCTGCACCGTGAACACGACGCTGGATCGCAACTCGGGCGAGATCCGGTAAGAGCGATCTTCGCGCGAGAAAAAGCCGGCCAATCGAGTTGGCGAAACCTGGGCCTCGATCGATTGGGGATAGAGACCTTCACGAGCGATCGCCACCGCGTCTGGGTCGACGTCGCTGGCGAAGACCTGCATTTTAATGTCGCGTTTTGAAGCAATGATCTGCTCACGGAAGAGAATAGCGAGGGAATACGTCTCTTCGCCGGAACTGCAGCCGGCGACCCAGATCCTCAGCGAACGGTCCAGCGGGTGATCGCGCACGAGGTGGGGAATGACGTTCTTCGCAAGATACTCGAATACGGGCGCATCGCGAAAGAACCCGGTGAAATTGATCAGCAAGTCCCTGGAGAGCTGTTCACGTTCGTCGGCGTCGCCGAGCAAGACATCGAGATACGCGCCCGCGGTTTGGATCGCCGCCATCGCCATCCGCCGCTCGATGCGGCGTTCTAGTGTGCCGTGCTTGTAAAGCGTGAAATTGTGTACCGTTTTCGTGCGAAGGAGTTCAATGATCTTCGGCAGCAGGTCCTCCACCGAGTTTTGCGAATGCGGTTTACTCGGCGTCGGCGCCAAGGCCACGCCCTGTTCGTGGCTGACGAGCGCCTCGGCGATCTTCGCTGCGGGGAGCACGAGGTCCACCGCGCCGGTCGCGACGGCGCTTCGGGGCATGCCGTCATAGTCGGCCTCGCTGATGTCCTGCGCAATAACGAGGCCGCCTTTCGCCTTTACCGCTCGCAGACCAAGGCTGCCGTCGGCGCCGGTTCCCGAGAGGACCACGCAAACGGCGCGGCCCCCAAATTCGCACGCAAGGGAGTTCAGCAGGAAGTCGAATGGGAGTCGGGCGCCATGGCGCGCTTGCGGTCTCGAAAGCCGCAACGCCCCTTTGTCGTCGGTCGAGAGATACACACCAGGCGGAATGACATAGACGCGCTCGCATTCGATCGCCATTCCGTCGGTCGCTTGCAACACCGGCATCGACGTGTGGCCCACGAGCAGACCCACCAACAGGCTGTCGTGGCTCGGGTCGAGGTGCTGGACGATGATGAATGCCATGCCATTGTCCGCCGGCAAGGCGTCCAGCAGCTTCTTGCATGCGTCAAGGCCGCCGGCCGAGGCGCCAATCGCTACGATCGGGAAGTTCGCGCGGCCGCCGACGAACAAGGGTCTCTGAAGCCAACGCGCTCGTTCCGCCTTGGTTGCATGCGGACGAATTCCAGGCATTGCGTTATTTTTCTCGAACAGCGGCGCTCCAGCGGAACGACCAGGCATTTGATAGCATAGTCCGCGCGTTAATGCGACTTGTCTGAGGATCGCCCGCGCCCCCCGGCGGCGGCGCGGACGCACAACTCGCGGGAGCGGCGATCTGATTCCACAGGCAACGCGGGCCTTGCGCTGGCCGCCGGTCTCCGCGCCGCAATATTGGGCGACGGCGAGAAATAGGCGCCGCAACGAGAGACCTTCTCCGCCAGCCCCCGTTAGGCGACTGCATGAGTAGTTTCCGAAGCTGCCCTTGGCGGCGATCCGTCTGCTAACATTTCCGCGCTTCGCTCCGGCGCGCAAGGGACCGCCGAGGCATGGGCGCCTAATTCACGGTTTGTCGCGACCTGGAGGCCCAACCATGCAGCCTACCCACAACACATTGTCCGAAATCATCCGCACCCAGGCGGTCGAGCTCTTGAACAGACACTTGGCAATGGCGATTAATTTGGACGGCCAGTTGAAACAGGCGCACTGGAACATGCGTGGGCCCGCATCCATCGGCTGCCACGAGCTGTCCGACAAGGTCGCCGGCGAGGCGGACGCCTATTCCGACCTGATCGCCGATCACGCCGCCGGCCTGGGCGGCGTTGCGAAAGGCACGGTCCGAGTCGCAACCGAACGCTCCTTCCTCATCCGCTATCCCCTGCGCATCAGGGAGGAAAGCCGACACATATTCGCGGTCGCCGCGACACTGGCGGCGTTCGGGCCGTCCGCAAGCGAAGCGATCGGACAATCCGCGGCCATCGGCGATGCCGATGCGTCCGATCTCTTCACCGAGATATCGCGCGGCGTCGACCATCAGCTCTCGCTCGTCGAATCCCGTGTCGCGCCGAAATGAACGAAAACGTGGACATTGCAAGCGCGGATCGGAAGAGTCCCAAGAACTCCGGGAAAATTGCGACGGCCCCGGCCGTCTCCAATAGCGCTTCTGCGAGGGCCGAATTGCGCGCAGTCGGGCCGACGCTGTTCGCTGGCGTCGCGGTCTTGGAGCAAGGCGGGCGCGAGAGGGGAGGCAAGTCGGTGAAAGCGCTGCGCATTCTGGTCGTGGAGGACGACTTGATGATCGGCGGATTGCTTGCCGAAACGCTCGAGGACCTCGGTCATACGGTCTGCGCCGTGGAGACCAAAGTCGCCAATGCGGTGGCGGCCGCCGCGCGGTATCACCCGGATCTGATGATTGTCGACGTCGGACTGGGCGAAGCGAGCGGCATTGCGATGGTCAAGGAGATCCTCAAAGGAGGTTTTGTCCCGCATGTTTTCGTGACCGGCGATGTGTTGAGAGACTTGTCGCTGGGGCCGGACGCCGTGCTTATACAAAAGCCCTTTCGCGAACCGGACATCGTTCAAGCGATAGAGCGCGCGCTCAGCGGCGGCGCAGCCTTCCGGGCGTGTGAGCGTCCGGGTGACGGCGCGCGATCGAAACGGCTGGCGGCGCCGGCTCTCGATCCCGACTAGCCATTTCAGCGCGCCTTGGATATCACGCCGCGCGATCGTTGACTCGGAAACTACTCAGATCCGCTCACCCCGAGGTTTCCTCATGTCGCTCGATCTGAACGGCTATGCATCGCCGCGCCGATTCCCCTCCACGTGGGCGTCGAGCGTAGTCACGGCTTAGCCCGGTCTATGGCTTGCCAGTGAGTGTGACCAGGCCGGCGCGTCGATCCTGAAGTGATAATGAGCTCTCTTTGAAGGCCTTCAGCGCTACTCGCTCGTCTTTCGCCACGCGTAGGATCAAGAGCCAATCGAAGGTCGATTCTATGCTCGTGAGTTAGCGGAAAGCGACTCGGGTCAAGCTCGGCCTTCTCCCATTCGGCGATGTCGTCGTCAGAATGCCCGATGGCCGGGTGTGCGCTGCCCGGCCTTTTTCGGACTGTCGGCTCGCGGCGGCCTGAAGTCTGCGCGCAAAGCCGAACATGAATATCCTCGCCCATCCATGCTTTTGGGATTGTCGAGCTTGCCGGCGCCGCCACGCCGACACTGAGTATATTCCGGCGCTATCGCCGTCCGATGACAGGGCTAGAAGTGCATCTTGATCGGATGCAGGTGCTTTCATGAGCTATCGCCTCGATGAAGAGCGACTTCCCCAGACGCTGTTCCCGCCTATTTCAGAATCGCTGGAGAGCGAGTTTGAGAGCCTCTTGGCGAAAATCGACGAGGTCCGTAGGCAATTCGACGCGCGGGTTGTCGCCGCTGAAGAGGCTCGCACGGTCGCGCAGACGATGCGCAATGACGAGGGCATCGCCATTCGCGAGGCGCAGCATTGATGAGAGACCGTTGCGAGCATCGCTTTCCAGGCCCCGCGCGCTTTTCCGCCGAATGGGCTGAGATTCGAAACGCGGCGCGCCGGGGTCCGAGCGCCGCCTTTCCCGTAGGAATTGCGATTTTCCTAGCGGGGGCGCTTCTGCTCGCAGGCGGGTTCGGCGGGGCCGGAATGGACCTCCGGACGCCTGTTCAGAAGCGCGCGCTGCGGGCCGGCCACAATGACGGATGCGGCCAGCGACGTCGCGCAAGACGCAAACCGTCGGGCTCACCGCAAGACGAGGAAACGCCGCCCATAGAATCGGCGGTCACGGCGATTATTTGGCCGCGCCTCGTCGTGGGGGAAGGGACTTCGGACCGATTTGTCCTTTCGAGCGTCCCAGCCTCAATTCCTCATGAGGCTTCGGAGCGGGACGAATTAAGCTTGCGATCATCCTCGTCGCTTCGCTCGGGATTGCCTGCTGCGGGCGCAGGTCTTTGTCGATGCGGATCTGCGGGTTCTTGGGTTGCTTCAGTCTCATCGCGTTTCCTTAGCGGACATCGTCCCGCAAAGCGAGCCGCTCTCCGGTAATTGCGACGCAGAGCCGCTCACGATCGCCCGAAAAGATGCGTGTCACGAAGACATTCGTGATGCGTCCTTGTATTTGTGCGGCCGCGTCGCCATATCCACTTGGTCGATAGATGGTTTGACGCCCGACCTGGCGCAATTGAATTTCGCGCCAAGGGCGTAATCCTCTCCCCGGAAAATGCGATTTCGACGGCGCGCTTGCGCGCAAGCTCTATCTCCATCAAGGAGGTTTCCCATGACGACGGGAACCGTGAAATGGTTTAACGCCCAAAAGGGCTTCGGCTTTATTGCGCCCGACGACGGCGGCGGTGATGCGTTCGTCCACATCAGCGCCGTTGAACGCGCGGGCATCAATGATTTGCACGAAGGTCAGAAGGTGGGCTTCGATCTCGTCGCTGACCGCAAGAGCGGCAAGATGGCGGCAGAGGCCCTCAAGATCTTGCCCTGATCGCAACGACGGCGCGCGTGGCAGCCCACGAGCGCGGCGAGGCAGCACCGCTCCCCAAGTCGAGCACGGATGGACTGACGGCTTGAAGCGATCGATGCGGCGATTTCTCGTCTCGTAGGAGCCCCGCGCCTGAAGAGGTCGCGGGGGGTTTTTATTTTCTCGGCGGCCCCGAGCTCCTTGCGCGTCCGTGACAGCCTGTCGATCGGAAGCGCTCTGACAGACGGCGCCCCGGCCTGGCTCGCCCGCAAGAGCGAGCCAGGGCGCGGACTGGTTTCCCTCAGGCGTGCTCGCGCACCGGCGCCGGCGTGGCGACCTCGGGTTCGCCGGCGCCATGCACATCCAAGCGCGCCGGATTCGACGTGGCGAGCAGGGACTTCGCGCGTTCGACTTCCGCGGTTGGGCCGCGCGCCATGACGAGGAAACTATCGGCCTTCAGGTCAGTCTCGTACTGGAGCACGCTGTCCTTCGGTATGCCCAAGCCGTAAAGCGCGGCACCGAGAACGCTCAAGCCGCCGACAACGACGGCGTTTTCGAGGCCGGCGACGACAACCGTGGCAAGATACCCGAGCACGACGACGTGCCCAACGAACGGAATGGTCATGAATATGCCGCCGAAGAAAAGCCCCCAGAACCCGCCCCAGAAAGCGCCGCGGGTACCCCAGAACTTGATGCGGTCGCCCATGTTGTAGAAGCCCACGACCTTCTCGTCGGAGTGATAGCCTTTGCCGACGACGCTGAGGTTCTTCATCTCGAACCCTGACGCGGTCAATAATTTCACCGCTTTTTCCGCAGCAACGTGCGTGGGGAAAACGGCGATAGCTGTTTCGTATTTTTCCACGAGAGTCTCCTTTGGAGCGCGGCGGCGGCGACGCGCGGCGCGAGCGCCATCCCGACCGTCCAAAGAGATGACGCTCGTGGAATTGGCCGACCGATGAGCCGCCGTCCGATCGCTCGATCCTACGCGTCCTCGATCCGCGTAGGACAGCCTCGGAAACTACTTAGCCAACGGTTGCGGTGCGCCTCGGAGCACCCCCACATCGCAGGCAGTCCTCCGCTTCATACGACGTGCTCGGCGACCTTTCGGGAGGCAGCGCCTTCACCGGTCATGATAGCTCGGGTGTGCCGAGCGATCGTGGCTTCCTCATCCGTGGCGATCACGCGGACTTCGATTTCGCTGTCAGGAGCGCTGATGCAAGCCGCATTAGCAGCGTTCGCGGTCGCGTCGAGTCGCACGCCCAGCCAAGCCAATCGGCCGCAAATCTCGGCGCGGATCGTCGGCGCGCGTTCTCCGATCCCGGCAGTGAACACGAGGCCATCGAGCCCACCCAGCGCACCTGTCGACCCCGCGATCTCGAAGGCGATGCGATAGGAGAAGAGATCGAGCGCCTCGCGCGAATGCGGGTCGTCGCTGCCAATCAGCGCGCGCATATCCCCGCTGATCCCGGAGACACCCAGCAATCCGGAATGTCGGTAGAGCAGGTCCTCGATCTCCGCGAAGCTCTTGCCCTGCCGCGCCAGATAGAGAACGACGCCGGGGTCGAGGGCGCCGCAGCGCGTCGACATGACCAAGCCGTCGAGCACGCTGAACGACATGGTCGTAGCGACACTCACCCCGCCCCGGAGCGCGCAGAGGCTCGCGCCGGCGCCCAGATGGGCGGCGACGACACGTCCTCGCGCCAGTGCGGGCGCATGAAGCTTCAGCTGCTCGACGATGAATTCGTAACTCAGGCCATGGAAGCCGTAGCGACGCACGCCCGCCGCCGTCAGAGCGCGCGGCAGGGCGAAATGCGAGGCCTCGATCGGCATGGTATGGTGGAAAGCGGTGTCGAAGCAGGCGACCTGCGCGATTTCGGGACGCGCCTCTGCGAGCGCGCGGATGGGCGCGAGATTGTGCGGCAGATGAAGTGGATCGAGCGGGATCAGCGCTCGCAGCGCTTCCAGCAACGCCGGCGTGATGAGCTCCGGCGCGATGTGCTCGGCGCCGCCGTGAACGATGCGATGTCCGACGGCGCACAAACGCAAGTCGCCGAGATGATCGTCGACGAACTTCAAGAGGCGTTCCAGCGTCGCGGCGAAGTCCGCGGTCGCACCGCGGGTTTCGGACAGAACGGCGCCCTTGGAGCCACGGGCGATGAAATGCGGCGTCGAGTCCAAATTCTCGACCTCGCCCCTCGCGGTGGCGGTCAGCGCGCCGCCGACATCGTAAAGCGCGAATTTCAGACTCGACGAGCCGGCGTTCAGCACCAGTATGCCTCGTCCGGCGCTCATGTCGCACCGATGGGCAAGGAGCAATCGGAACTTTCGACGTCCATGCGCTTCTTCCTCAAGTCGGGAAGGGTTCCGACCCTGCGCGCTCGATATGGCCTTCGCGGCTTGAGCCCGAAACTCCTATAGGGGCGGTCGACCCTCCGATAGCCTCGGAAACTACGCATCACAACGCGGGGCGATCCCGTAAGAGGCGTTTGCGTCGGGACGCGGCCATGTTCGGCGACGGCGTGAGTAGAATCCGAGGCTATCGGATCGTCCAATCCTCAGCCAGTCTCGTCAGCCAACGAGCGCGCGGCTCCCACCGCTCGGGCGCTTCCAAAAGGTCGATGGGCCCGGCCTCGTCCCGCTGGTTCCCTATATTGAGGAAATGGTGCGCGAGGACCTTCGCATTCAGGTCTTCGAGATTCGGAGCCAGGATCTGATCTCGCGCGACAACGTCTCCATGAAAGTCGACGCTGTGGTCTATTTCGATGTCGTCAATCCGGACCACGCGATTATCAATGTGCGGAGATTTATGCTCGCCACTAACTTGCTGGCGCAAACCACACTTCGCGCCGTGGTGGGCCAGCACGACCTCGACGAGATGCTCTCCGAATCCACGCGCACATTCGCAAATGTCTCGTCGTGTATTTGGGCGCGCACGGCAAGAGCGTCCGCATCCTCTAGGGCCGCTCCGTAAATCCCGCCGATGGGCGCGAAATCCTGGCGCTGCCGGAGGTCTGCGGCGCGTTGGTTGAGGGCGCGAGCCTGGAAGCCGAGGATTTCGTGGCGATCCTCGCGAGCGCCGGTTCGGTTTCAAAGCGCTGCCTGGAGTAATTTCCGATTCTGCGCGGTCTGGGGAGACTCGCCGTGAGGCTATTTCCCGATGCAACAGGTCCGACGCTTCGGCGCTCGGTTTGTCAAGAACTCGCTTGGCGTCGATCCTGACGCGGCGCAACCAGAGGCACAGAACAATGAACGTTCCGATCACGACGCGCGGATTACACCTTGTCGAAGAGACGCCTGACACCAACAGGGCGCAGGTCCCGCTGGATTCGCACGAATGGCGCCAACTCGACGCCTATTGGCGCGCCGCCAACTATCTCTCCGTCGGCCAGATCTATCTCTATGAAAACCCGATGCTGCGCGAACCGCTGACGCTGGCCCACGTCAAGCCCCTGGTGGTCGGGCATTGGGGAACGACGCCCGGGCAGAATTTCATTTACGTTCACCTGAACCGCGCGATCAAACTGCACGATCTCGACATGATCTACATCGCCGGTCCCGGCCATGGCGGGCCGGCGCTTGTCGCCAACACCTATCTCGAGGGAAGCTATAGCGAAATCTATCCCGACATCAGCAGGGACGAAGCCGGAATGAAGCGGCTGTTCAAGCAGTTTTCGTTCCCCGGCGGCATTTCGAGCCATGTGGCCCCCTCGACGCCGGGCTCGATTCATGAAGGCGGCGAACTCGGCTATTCCCTCAGCCACGCCTTCGGCGCGGCGTTCGACAATCCCGGTCTGATCGTCGCCTGTATCGTCGGCGACGGCGAGGCCGAAACAGGGCCTTTGGCGACGGCCTGGCACTCCAACAAGTTTCTCGATCCGATCGCCGACGGCGCCGTCTTGCCGATCCTGCATCTCAACGGCTTCAAAATCAGCAATCCGACGATCCTCGCCCGAATAGAACGCGAGGAGCTGGAGAAGTTCTTCCAGGGCTGCGGCTGGACGCCGTTATTCGTAGAGGGCGACGACCCGGAGACGATGCATGGTCTCATGGCGGCGACCCTGGAAGAAGCCGTCGCCCAGATCCATGCGATTCAAAAGAACGCCCGGGAGAACAACGACGCGACGCGGCCGCGTTGGCCGATGATCGTCCTCAGGTCGCCGAAAGGCTGGACCGGGCCGAAAATGGTCGACGGACTGCCGATCGAAGGCACGTTCCGCGCTCACCAGGTCCCCATACTTGTCGATGGCAAGCATCCCGACCATGTCGCGCTGCTCGAGAGCTGGATGAAGAGCTACAAGGCGGACGAACTGTTCGACGAGAACGGCGCCCTGAGAACCGAATTGGCCTCGTTGGCGCCGAAGGGCGAGCGCCGCATGGGCGCAAACCCTCACGCCAACGGCGGGATGCTCCTGCGCGACCTGCGAATCCCCGACTTTCGCAATCACGCGGTGCAGGTCCCCTCGCCCGGCGCCGTCGCCGCGCAGGATACGCTGGTGCTCGGCAAGTTCCTGCGCGACGTCACGCGCCTCAACGAGGACAAACGCAATTTCCGCATCTTCGGCCCCGACGAGACGCTCTCCAATCTACTGGGCGACGTCTTTGAAGTCACCAATAGGCAATGGGACGCCCGCAAGGTCGACGGCGACGAGTTTCTCGCGCCCAACGGCCGCGTCGTGGACTCCCAACTCAGCGAACATCAATGCGAGGGATGGCTCGAGGGCTATCTGCTGACCGGCCGGCACGGCTTGTTCAACAGCTACGAGGCCTTCATCCGCATCGTCGATTCGATGTTCAGCCAGCACGCCAAATGGCTGAAGGTCACCCTCGAACTGCCGTGGCGGCGCAAGATAGCGTCCCTGAACTACCTGCTCGCCTCGCACGTCTGGCAACAGGACCACAACGGCTTCACCCACCAGGACCCCGGTTTCCTTGATCACGTCATCAACAAAAAGGCGGATGTGGTGAGGGTCTATCTGCCCCCGGACGCCAACTGCCTTTTGTCGGTTTTCGACCACTGCCTGCGAAGCCGCCATTACGTCAACGTCGTCGTGGCCGGGAAACACGCTCTCCCGCAATGGCTATCGATGGAGCAAGCTGTCGTTCATTGCACCGAGGGCATCGGCATCTGGCAATGGGCGAGCAACGATCAGGACGCTGAACCCGACGTCGTGATGGCTTGTTGCGGCGACACGCCGACGCTCGAGGTGCTGGCGGCGGTATCCATCCTGCGTGAAAACCTGCCGGACGTGAAAATTCGCGTCATCAACGTCGTCGATCTGATGCGGCTCCAGCCTTGCGCGGAGCATCCGCACGGCTTGAGCGAAATCGATTACGACTCGCTGTTTACGAGGGACAAGCCGATCATCTTCGGATTTCATGGATATGCCTCGCTCGTGCACGGGCTGACCTACCGACGGAGCAACCGACGTCTCCATGTCCGGGGTTACAAAGAGGAAGGCACAATCACGACGGCCTTCGATATGCGCGTGCAAAACGAGATCGATCGCTTCCACCTCGTGCAGGACGTCGTCGACAATCTGGAGCATCTGGGCAGCAAAGGCGCGTATCTCAAGCAGAAGATGCGTGACAAGCTGATCGAGCACAAGCACTTCATCGACGCGCACGGTGAGGATCTGCCGGAAATCCGCGATTGGAAATGGACCCACGTGGCGTGACTGAAAGAGCGGCCGAGGCTTTGTCATGTCTGGACGGCGCCCGCTGATCAAGGGTTATTTTCGGCATTGCGCAGGTCGTGGGTGCGGTCATGTCTGGACGGCGCCCGCTGATCAAGGGTTATTTTCGGCATTGCGCAGGTCGTGGGTGCGGTCATGTCTTCGGCCTTTTGCGCGGAGAATAGAGTCCGCCGGCCCTGATGTTGTCCGCTGATCCGTTGCCTCAATCAGAGTAGCGCGCTTAGTGCGCAGACAAAGCCACGGGCTTCGGGATCAATCCGCTTTCCTGCACATCACCTCTTGGTCACCCTCGACTTCTCCTGGCGAAGCTCTTGCTTCGTCCAGCGCCGCCTTGGCTTTTCGTCAGCCTTGGCCGCGAACCTGGCCGGCGCTCCTTACGCCGGAATCTCCCGATAAGTGGTCTTGCCGCGCAGAATCGCGAAGGCGATGCGCGCCATTTTGTTGGCGAGCGCCACGGCGACGAGCTTGAAGGGCTTCTTTTCGATCAGCTTCTTGGCCCACATCCGCAGCGGGTCGGTGTGTGGCTTACGGTGAAACAGCACGGCATGCGCGCCCACGACGAGCAATTTGCGCAAATCTCGATTGCCCATCTTCGAGATGCGCCCAAGCCGTTGCTTGCCGCCCGAGGAGTTCTGCTTCGGCGTCAGCCCGAGGAAGGCGGCGAATTCGCGCGGGCCCGCGAAGCTGGACGCATCCTGAACGCTCGCCGCCATCGCCGAGGCGGTGATGGGTCCGAAGCCGGGAATGCTCATCAGCCGGCGCGCCGTTTCGTCCTTCTGGGCCATCTTGGCGATAGCGCGATCGAGCCGCGCAATCGCTTCGTCGAGGTTCCGCAATTGCACCACCAGCGGCGCCAGCGCCTCGGATACGACAAGCGGTATCGTCTCGTCGCCCGCCTCGATGCGATCAGCCAGTTCGCGGGCGTATCGCGGCCCTTGCGCCGCGATCACGCCGATCTCGGTCAAATGGCCTCGCAGCCCATTGATCAGCTGCGTTCGCTGGGAAACCAACATCTCGCGCGCCTTGTGACGCATCATTATGGCTTGGTTCTCCAACGAGCGCACGCCGACAAATCGCATCGAAGGCCGTGTCACCGCCTCGCAAATCGCCGTCGCATCCGCCGCGTCGTTCTTCTGTCGGCGCACATAGGGCTTCACGTAAGCAGGAGGCATCATTCGGGCATCATGCCCAAGCTTGATCAGCTCGCGCGCCCAGTGATGCGCCGACCCGCAGGCCTCGAGCCCCACCAGGCAGGGCGGCAGCGAAGCGAAAAACTCCAGCAGCTTGTTGCGCCTGATCGCCTTGGCCACGACAACGCGCCCTGAAGCATCAATGCAGTGAACCTGAAAAACGTGCTTGGCCAGATCGAGGCCAACGGTCGTGACAGACGAGAAATCGGTGATAGACTTTGCCATGGACGGTGCCCCTTTCAGATGTGTTGCTCAACGACAACCATCTTGGCACAGCTCTCAATCGAGCCAGATGCCGGTGCGGGCGCCGTCCACACCATCACAATATCGAAACGACGAAGTGAAGCGGGTTCGTTGCTCGCAACCCCAAGCGGCGGCGACGCCTTCGAGCCACGCGCTCATCGCCGCGGCGCGAAGCGTGCGATGCGTTGGGTTGAAGTGAGATGGCGTTGGACGTTGAAGGTATTGAAGACGGTGGCGTGAATTGAGAAGAACTTCTGGGCTGAGCCAGGGCTTTTGAGTCTTTGCATCATGCTCCCGTCGCCGAGTTGTAAATCGGCCGGGAACAAGTGAACCCTGTCACCCTTGGCTCAACGCATTGAGTTGGCTTACGAAAATCAACTAGCCCCCCGGGATCCCGAACGGCGCCGATCGGGACCCCTTCGTCGTCGACGCACATTAATGTTTAAATTCAGTGTGTTGTGCCCCCTTCGGGATGGGGTCCGCGGTCCGTTGCTGATTCACATCCTGGGGCTCCGCGACAGATCGGCGACGCGAAAGGCTTATTCGCCCTCAATCTGAGAATCAGACCGCCGGTCGCGTGCACTTGCGAGGACGTGATCGCCATCGGCTGCTGCAACAAAGAGAGCGCCAATGACCAGGCGATCCTCCATCCCTGTAGTTTCAGCTTGACCGGAGCCGACAACTTGCTGGAGCGCCAACTTGGATTCTTCACGCCTTAAGCCGTTCAAGGTCGCCGTATCTCGCAATACACCGCGCTGATATCGCCCTTCTCCATCCAACTCAGGAGCTATCTCACTTCGCCAGCCGCTTTCGGATCGTCTTTAATTCATGCTCACGCTCCGCGCTTGATTTTGGGTAGGTCATTTCAAGTGCTTCGAACGTATCGAGGACAATTTGGGATACGATTAACCGGGCGTTCTCTTTGTCGTCGGCGGGAACGACATACCAGGGCGCATCTCGGGTGCTTGTCGCACTGAGGCATTCCTCAAACGCCTTCATGTACTGCTTCCAGAATTTTCGCTCCTCGATGTCCGCAAGGCTGAATTTCCAGTTCTTTTCCGGCTCGTCGATGCGTTCGAGGAAGCGCTTTCGCTGCTCTTCGTTCGAGAGGTGGAGGTAGAACTTCACGATTTGGGTTCGGTTGACATGGAGATGTCTCTCCAAATCCACGATCGACCGATACCGGTCGCGCCAGACCGTCTTGTCGTCGAGCGACGTGTCCGTGAGCCCTTCGCCGAGGAGAATCTCGGGATGCACCCGGACGATCAGCACTTCCTCGTAATAGGATCGGTTGAAGATGCCGATCCGACCGCGTTCTGGCAGATCGCGGGAGGTGCGCCAGAAGAAATCGTGTTCCAATTCGGCGGCGCTGGGATGTTTGAAGCTGAACACCTGGCAACCCTGGGGGTTGACCCCGGACATAACATGCCTGATGGCGCCGTCTTTTCCCGCCGCATCCATCGCCTGAAAGATCAGCAGGATGGCATGGCGATTTGTTGCATAGAGAAGCTCCTGTTGCGAACTCAGTTGCGCAACGTGCTCCTCCAGGAGCATTTGATAGTGCTCCTTCGACTTGTAGACGGGATCGACGATCGTCGGCCACTTCTCGAGATCGATCTCGTCTCCTTCGCGTACGCGAAAGTCCTTTGTGTGTATTTTCATCGTCTTCCTTCCTGCGGTTTGGCAGCTTCTCTGCTCGCTTGGCGGTCGGCGGCGGCGTATCCGACGGCGTCTTCGCTTTGGCTCCCGGCTCAGGCTCGTCTTCGGGTTCACGCTCGGCTTTGGTTTGAGGCGCCTTCGGCGGTCGCGTTGGGCGCCTCAGCTTGGCTGACCACCGCGGCGACGATACGGGCCCGGGCATCTTCCGACTCTTTGGCGAGGCCAGCCAGCAAGTCAGCGAGCGACGTGTCGAGCAGGCTCGGCTTCAGGCTGGCGCGCGGCTCTGGCCTCAAGCTGAGGCGCGGCTTTTGCCTGATCAAGAACACGATACGCGAGAAGCTTCACGGGATCAGTCATGAGGAACCAAGCGAAAGCATAGCCCCAGACGAACGCGGCCCAACCCCACCAGAGAGGGGTCACAAGGAACCCGAAGACGCAGATCAGCGTTGCCACCGCCTGCGTTCCGATTACCGCCAGCAAGAGAATCCGCGCCGGGCGTATGGACCACCACGGGCCGCGCGTACGCGTCTGGAAAATCGTTAGATGCCCGGCAACCGACAGCATGAGGTACATCATGGTCTGGATCTGTGGACGGTCGATGTGAAAGACTCGGTCACCGAGGTAAAACAGCCCGAATGCGGCACACGGACCGACGAGACCCAGCACTGTGGCGATGCCCAGGACCACGCGCATGTTCCATGCTTCGGGCTGGTTTCTGTAGATGACATTGTCATAGGCGATGGACAGGATGGCGGCGTCGTTGAGCAACGCCAGCATCACGATCATAATCGCCGTCAGGGGATAAAAGTTGAAGACGACGATCGCTGCCGTCATGAACAACAGCACGCGCAGCGTCTCGGCGATGCGGTACATCGCGTAGCTGTTCATCCGCTGGAAGATCTTCCGGCTCTCCTTGATCGCATCGATAATCACCGATAGCCCCGGCGCCACGAGCACGATGGAGGCCGCCGCGCGCGCCGCGTCCGTCGCGCCGGAAACAGCGAAGCCGCAGTCGGCCTTCTTTAGTGCGGGCGCGTCGTTGACCCCGTCGCCGGTCATGCCGACAATATGGCCGTGCTTCTGCAGCACGTCGACGATGTGGAATTTGTGCTCCGGGAAGACCTGGGCGAAGCCGTCAGCCTCCTCGATGGACTTGGTCACCGCCGCGGTCTCGTCAGTCTTAGTGTCACCGAGGGCGCCGCCGTCGAGAATGTTGGCGCCCATCCCTAACGTTTTGGCGGTCTCCCGGGCGATCGCCAGAGCATCGCCCGTCACCATCTTGATCTTCACGCCCATCTGGGCGGCAGTCGCGATGGTGGATTTGGCATCTTCACGCGGTGGATCGAGCAGCGGCAACACCCCGAGAAGCTGCCATTTCCCATCGTCATCCGTCCGGGCCACACCGAGCGCGCGAAAGCCGCGGGCGGCGAAGTCGTTGACTGCCTTATCGACGGCGTCCTTCACGGCCGCGGCGTTGGCCGACAGTCCCTGGATGACCTGAGGCGCCCCCTTCGTCACCTTGAATGTTTTTCCATCCGGGCCCGTGACGGTGGCCTCGGTGCGCTTGTGGACCGGATCGAACGGCACGAAATGCGTGACCTGATAGGGCTTCAGCGCCTGCTTGTCCTTCAGGCCGCCCAGGACGGCGAGATCGATGGTGTCGTCGTTCTCGGCTCGCGACGCCAGCGCGCCGGCGAGGATGAGTTGGTCGGCGGTGATCTTATCCAGGCAGAACGGATCGCCCAGCGTCAGTTTGTTCTGCGTCAGGGTGCCGGTCTTGTCGGCGCACAGCACGTCCACGCCGGCCAGTTCCTCGATGGCGACCAGCTTGCTCACGATCGCCTGCTTCTTCGCGAGCAGGCGCGCGCCGACTGCCATCGTCACCGACAGAACCGTGGGCATTGCCACAGGGATCGCCGCCACAGTCAGCACCAGGGCAAACTGCAACAAAGTGAGAATTGGGTTACCGCGGTAGATTCCCACGGCGATGATCAGCGCCACCATGGCCACCGCCAGCATGATCAGGTAGTTGCCGATCTTCAGCACGGCCTTCTGGAAATGACTGACGGTAACCGCCGTCTCCACCAGTTCCGCGGTCTTGCCGAAATAGGTGTTCGCCCCAGTGGCATAGACCAGCGCACCGATCTCGCCACGACGAACGATCGATCCGGAGAATACGGCGTCGCCGGATTTGCGCGTGGCGGGTAACGACTCGCCGGTGAGCGCCGACTGGTCCACAGAGATCTCGTCGCCGTCCAGCAAACGAGCGTCTGCCGGCACGATGTCGCCCAGGCGCAGCCGTATGGCGTCGCCCGGCACCAGATCCCGCGCCGGTGGCGTGACCCATTTCCCATCGCGTTTCACCCGGGCCGTGATCGCCAGTCTGGCCTTCAGGGCGGCAATGGCGTTGCCCGCCTGGTGTTCTTCCCAGAACCCGACTATGGCGTTGGCCAGAAGCAGAATGAGGATGATGCCGAAGTCTGGCCAATGCCGGGCCAGCGCCGACAGGATCACAGCCGCTTCGATCATCCAGGGGATAGGACCCCAGAAGTAGCTGAGGAATTTCAGGAGCTCATTGGTCTTCTTTTCCTCGATCTCGTTGGGACCATATTGGGTCAGGCGTTTCTGCGCCTCGGCTTGAGAAAGGCCGTCCGGCGACGATCCCAACTTTTTCTCCATCTCCGCCAGGGGTAGAGATTTCAAATCGTCCTTCGCAGCGGGCTTCAATCCCAGCTTGGATGCGGGAGCCTTGGGCGGGTCGGCTATTGGTTCCATGACGGATGTCCTCCGAGATTTAGCTAAGGGCGAACGAGCGCCAGCGTGCGCTGCGTGATCACCAGTTCCGCGCGGGCCTGCGCATCAGTGGCGACAGAGAACGCCGAGCCGCTCGCCGTCGCGGCGGTGGAGCATTTCGTATGCGCGATGACGAAGTATGTCGTTTCCAGACGCGGTCGCGAATCGAATTGGAACGGCCTGCAATCGCGAGCCAAGCGGGTTCGTCGCAGTCGCCGCTTTCGACATCGACTCGTCCGCCATCGTCATGGATTTGTCCCTTTGTGATCGGTCGGTGGAGGCGCAACGTCTCGCCGCCAACGGGAACTCCATATCGATCGAACCGCCGGTAGGCGCACTGGCGCCGGCCAATCCCGCGAGAGCCGGTCGGAACAGATCAGTAGGGCTGGCCGTGGCGACGCGCTGCTTCAGTTGCGGAACAGCGGCTTTCGTCCAGGCGATCACTGCGCATCACGCGTTCGTTCCCGCCACGGCCAAGGAAGCCTCCGTCATGAGCGGGACTCGAGCATCGCCATTGGCGCGTGTCGATTTACCGGGTTTCTCAAGAAGCTCGAGGAACGGCCTGATGATGTCGATCGGCATGGGGAAGACGATGGTCGAATTCTGTTCCGCGCCGATCTCCGTGAGCGTTTGCAAGTAGCGCAATTGCATGGCGGCCGGGACGCTCGAGAGGATCTGAGCAGCGTTCACAAGGGTTTGCGAGGCTTGGAACTCGGCTTCCGCATGGATGATCTTGGCGCGACGGTCGCGTTCCGCCTCCGCCTGTTTGGCGATGGCGCGCACCATGTTTTCCGTGAGCTCGACGGTTCTGATCTCGACGTTGCTCACCTTGATTCCCCAGGTTTCGGTCTGGGCATCGAGGATGCTTTGGACGTCGGTGCTCAGCTTTTTTCGTTCAGAAAGCATCTCGTCGAGATCGTGCTGCCCCAGCACCGAGCGCAAGGTCGTCTGCGCCAGCATGTTCGTGGCGGGACGATATTCCTGAACCTTGATGATGGCGCGCTCGGCATTGACGACATTGAAATAGAGAACCGCGTCCACCTTCATGGAGACGTTGTCACGCGAGATCACGTCCTGGCTCGGGATCTCGATGACCTGGATGCGCAAATCCACGCGCACCATTTCCTGGATGAAGGGGATCAGCAGCACCAGGCCGGGCCCCTTGACCTTTTGAAAGCGGCCAAGAGTGAAGACCACGGCGCGCTCGTATTCGCGCAATATTTTGACGCTCGCCGCAACCAGATAGACAGCTACGACCAAGGCGAAGAGGGGAGCATACAGAATTGGGGAGAACATGGCTTCGCTCCTTCGATGACAAGGCAAGCAGGTCTTCATCCCAGCGGTTGGGGCGAAGCTCTGGAATGGCTCGATCCCGGGCTCGGTTGGGGGACTGCCTAGGCGGATCGGATAGTCCAACGTCCACAGGTCGCGGAGCAGCATAGCCAGCGACGCCACCGCCACGATAGGCTCGGAAACTACCTACAGCCTATCGACGGTCCTTCCGTGAGCAGGGACTCTACGGGTTTCCGTGAGGTAAGCGCCACGGTTCTGGCTATGCGCGGAAGCGGACGTCATTGAAACCTGATCGAACGTGCACTCCAATGATCGCTACCAGCGCCTGCCAAAGTAGCTTCCCCAACGGCATCTCCGCCCGCCTCCACCGTGAACCAAACGGATAACTAGGAGGGGCAATATAGCGCCGACAGTGGCATTGATGATCGCAGCGACGATTTCAGCGCCAAGATGGATATCAATTTTAGGCAGTAGCGCACTGCCGATGAAGGCCCCCGCAATTCCTACGATCAGATCACCTACAAGGCCTAGTGGCCCGAGTGCCCCCGGCGCTGCGCCGCGCGCTCTTCGCAATGACAGGTTCCCCGCGTTGGAGATTACCTACATCCCGATAGACGAGCTGCGCTCTCCCGCGCGACGGCTTCGGGTTCGCGATCCCGCCCACATCAGAGAGGTCGCGGCCTCGATTAGCGCTCTGGGTTTCATCAGCCCGCTCCTCGTCGGCGAAGACAACGAGATCCTCAATGGGGAGGTGCAAAAGGAGGCGGGCGACCTATTGGGCATGGATTTCCTTCCTTGCGTGCGGATCGGGCACCTCAATGACGCCGAGCAACGGCTCGCGCGGCTCGCCGTCAACCGTCTCGGCGAAAAAGGCCAATGGGATCTCGACGAACTCAAGATCGAGTTCGAAGAGCTTATCTTTCTCGACGCGCCGATCGAAATCTCCGGGTTCTCGCTCGACGAAATCGACCACATCGCAATCGGCGAGGAATTGAGCGTCACCGACCAGGGTCCGCTTGCCCCCGAGGTTGGTCTTCCTGCCGTCGCGCGTGTGGGGGATATCTTTCTGCTTGGCCCCCACCGAGTGGTCTGCGGCAACGCGGTTGGGACCGAGGAGGAATTCCTAGCCTTCAACGTCGCCTGGATCGGGGCCGTGACGCCCTACCTCTGCGACGGCGGCGTCTTCGGCACGTTTATCGACTGGCGCCACTTGGGTACGGCATCCGCGGCCGCCCTTCAAATCGGTCTAACCCCGCTCAAGCTGGTGGTCTGGTCGAAGACCAATGCGGGGATGGGCAGCAGCCTGTACAGATCCCAGCACGAGCTCCTTCCCCTGTCGATCAAGGGCGGGGCTCCCTTCGTCAACAATGTCGATCTTGGCAGGAACGGGCGCTGGCGCTCGAATGTTTGGGTGTATCCCGGCGCCTCCTCGCTGGGCTCCGATGCCCGCCGTGGACTGGTAGACCACCCGACCGTCAAACCCGTCGCCATGCTCGAGGACGCGCTGCTCGACCTCACCAATCGTGGCGATATGGTCATGGACCCTTTCCTCGGCTCGGGATCGACTTTGATCGCCGCCGAACGCACCGGGCGGGTCTATCGTGGGGTCGAGATGGACCCTCTTTATGTCGACGTTATCGTCCGTCGATATGAGGCCGCTACCGGGTCTCACGCTGTCCTGGAGGAGACCGGGGAGACGTTCGAGGAGCTCGGCGCGCGGCGTTCGACGGAGGCGCGACCGCCCATGGTCATACGGAACCAGGCTCGAATGCTGACGGGGCATCGACGGCATCTGACGCCTCCGCCAATTCCAAAGAACGTCTGGTCATCAGGAATTCCCCGCGCCCAAAGCCCAAGCTCAACCCCAGCGCCAAGCCTGGTAGGTAGTTTTGCAGACTGGCTTGCGCAAAAAACAGACGTTTCCGTTCTCTTAGAAGCGCAGCGTACATTGATTCAAATGTAAGCTATGCGCGGTTCAGATCTCGGATACCGACGTAACGTTGAGTGACTTTGCCGCGAGTGCGATACCAGCGATCGTATCCTGCGTGAGGAGGATTCCATCGCGCGTGTAGGCCGCTTCGAAGTCGGCTTCGATCTCGCCCGGCACGAAAAGGCGATCCGTATTAGGCGCCCGACGCGAGTCGTGCACTTGGGCAATGACGGCGTCGACCCGCTTCTTCACAATATCGACGTTGCCGAAAGCCGCAATGTCGATCGCCATGAAAAAGTGGCCGTCGGCGCCGACCTTCGCGCCGTCCACCATGTTTCCCGACTCAGTGCCGTAGGCGGCGCCAGACAGGAGCGATGAGAGCATCCCGACCGCCATGCCGAGGCCGATACCCTTGTGGCCGCCTATGGGCTGGATCAGACCCTCAAGGGCGGCTGCTGTATCGATGGTAGGCCGCCCCTCCTTGTCGAAGGCCCAGCCCTCCGGAATGGGACTTCCTTTCTGATGATAAACCCGAATTTTGCCGTGCGCAGTAGCGCCGAAGGCGAAGTCGAGGACGAAGGGCTTTTGGTGCATGGCCGGAACGGCGATGGAGAGCGGGTTGATGCCGACGATCTTGTCCGCGCCGCCCCAGGGCGCCATGGTGGGCAGGGCATTGGTGCCGGCCACGCCGACCATGTCGGCGCGGGCGGCCATCAGCGTGTACCAGTCCATGGCGCCGCAATGGTTCGAGCCGCGGACCGCGGCGAAGGCCAGTCCGTGCTCTCGCGCACGTTCGATCGCGGCCTTCATGGCGAAGGCGCCGGCTATCTGGCCCATGCTGTTGTCGGCATCGACTACGATCGCGGCGCCGCGCCCGCCGACGATGCGTGGGCGACCGCGCGGGTTCACCCCGTCTCTGGTCAGCTTCTTGACGTAATCTGGTACGCGCAGAGTGCCATGAGAATGGACACCGCGCAGGTCGGCATGGACCAGAGTGGCGGCAAGCAGATGCGCATCCTCGCCGCTCATGCCGCAGGCTGCGAAGATGTCGCTAACGACGCGACCGAGATCGGTCGCTGCGACGCGCCGGTCGGTTTCACTTTGCGGATAGATGGCCATGGCGCTTGGTCCGGTTACAGGTGGTAGAAGCCGATTGCGGTGTCGCGATAGAGCTTGCGGAGATCGGTCTCGGATGTCCCTGCCGCGACCCGGTCCACCACCGCGACCCAGCGCGGGTAATCGGTCGCGAGCTCGGAGACGGGCCAGTCGCCGCCGAACATTACGCGGCTGAAGCCGAAGCAGTCGATGGCATGGGCGATGTAGGGCGCGACCTGGTCGTAGGTCCAGGCGGCGTGGTCCGCTTCGGTGACGACACCGGAGATCTTGCAGACTACATTAGGCTCGGCTGCCATCGTTCGCATCTGCGTGCGCCAGGGCTCGGATAGCCCGGCCCTGATCCCCGGCTTGGCGATGTGGTCGACGACGAACCGCACCTCCGGGCAGCGGCGGACAAGATCGATCAACTCGCCGAGCTGGCTGTGCCGCAGGCAAAGATCGAAAGAGAGATCATAGCGGCCCAGCAACTTCACTGCTTCGACGAACGGCGTCCGCAACGCCCAACCCGGCTCGTCCTCGTGTCGCTCCAGAAGTCGGCGAACTCCACGAGCATGCGGAATCTTGGCGAACGCGGCGAGATCGGACTCGACGGCTGCAGGTCCCGCTTCGAGTGGCATGGACGCCACGATGCCGCGCAGGCGTGGATCGTCCTTGCCATGCGCCCCGACCCAGCGCGCCTCGTCGAGGTGGCGGCCTGGGGCCGCATCGACCTCGACGAAGACGAGGCCGTCGACCTCGACGCCCCCGGTCAGCCTTGTGTATTCCGTGAGGCCGTGAGGCGTATTGAGTTTCGGTACGTCTTCCATCCACGGGAAGCGGACCGCCTTCGGATCGTAGAGGTGGACGTGGGCGTCGATGATCGGGAAGCTCGGCACGACACCTCCCCCTAACGCTGTGTGGCGATGCGGTCGCGGCGGCGTGCAGCCGTCACCGACAGGCCGACCGCCACGACCAGCATCAGACCGTTGAACAGGGGCTCGACGAAGAAGGGGGCGCCAAGCTGATTGAGGCCGGCCACGGTGATGGCCAGGACCGCGACCGCGATGAGGGTGCCGAGCACGTTGGTGCGACCTGGCTTCACTGCCGTCGCGCCGAGCAGGGCGCCAGTGAAGGCCGGCAGCAGGAATTCCTGGCCGACCGTGCTCTGACCCACTTGCAGCTGCGCCTGGAGCACGAGGCCCGCGAAGGTGGCGATCAGCCCGGAGATCACGAACGCGACCGTAACGTGGCGCTCAGCCGAGATGCCGTTGAGCGCGGCCGCGCGCGGATTATCGCCCAGCACGTAGAGGAAGCGCCCAAACGGCAGGTACTCGAAGGTGAGCCATAGCGCGATGGCGAGCACCACGACGTAGATCGCGGCCAGCGGTATGCCCGTGTTCGCGAGCCGCCCGCCGAGCGCGATGAAGGCCGGCGACATGGCGCCGACCACCTGTCGTCCTTCGGAGTACCACTGCAGCGTGCCGAGCAGCACCGAACCGGTACCTAGCGTCGCGATGAAGGAATTGATGCCGATGCGGGCGACCAGGATGCCGTTGATCACCCCGACCACGACCCCGATCGCCAAGATGAAAAGGCAGGTTGCCCACCAGGGCAGTCCCTGCTGCGTTTGAAGCCCGATCGCGAGGATCTGCGAAGTGCCGATCAGCGAGGCGACCGAGAGGTCGAACTGGTTCGCCGTCATAGGCACCATCACAGCGAGGGCGGCCAGCGCGTAGATCGAACGGTTGTTGGCCAGCGACGTGAAGGTGAAGGCCGTCGGAAACGTATTCGGCGCGAGCAACGAGAACACGATGAGCAGCAACCCGAGCAGGAGCAGCAGACCCCAGGTCGAGACGAGCTTCATGAGCGGAGCGGTCGTCACGCCGCAGCTCCGGTCGCTAGCGCCGTGAGTTGCGCGGCCGACACGCCCGCTGCCGGCAGTTCGGCATGGGGGCGCCCCCGATCGAATACGAGGATGCGGTCGCTCAGGCCCGCCACTTCCTCGAAATCGGAGGAGACGAGAACCACGCTGAGGCCCTGGTCGAGCGCTCGCTCGAGCAGCCGATATATCTCGGCCTTGGCGCCGACATCGACGCCGATCGTCGGCTCTTCCAAGATCAGCACCTTGCGCCCGATCGAGAGGAAGCGGGCCAGCGCCACCTTCTGCTGGTTACCGCCGGACAGAAGGGCGATCTGGCGCTCCGGCTCAGGTGGACGGACGTCATGGAAACGCAGCGCCTTCCCGGCGGCCGCGCGCTCGTACGCCGTGCCGACGGCCTTGAGCCCAGCTGTGAGGGGGTTGATATAGAGATTTTCGCGGAGCGACAGCCCCATGCACATACTCTCTTCGATCCGCTTGCTCGAGACGAAACCTATGCCCGCCGCAATGGCGTCGCCGGGATGTGCGAGGTGAAGTTCTTCGCCGTCGAGGGAGATGCGGCCGTCGCGCGGAACGATATCGCCGGCCAGCATGCGGCCGACGACGTCGTGGCCAGCGCCGCGCAGCCCCACGAGGGCGATGATTTCGCCCGACCGGACCTGGAACGAACACGGTCCGACGTGAACGGACCGGAGTTCCGTCACGGCGAGCCGGATCTCGCCCGCCTGCCGCTTGCGCGCGCCGAACAGCGCGTCCATCTCCCGCCCGAGAATATGGCCCATCAATTCGCGCGGACTGGTCGCTCGGATCTCGAGGGTTGCGCGTACCTGGCCATCGCGCAGCACGGTGGCGCGGTCGGCGAATCGGAAGACCTCGTCGAGGCGATGCGTAACGTAGACAATGCCGAGACCCTGCTCCTTTAGCCGGGCGAGCACGTGGTGCAGCTTCGTCACATCATCTTCCGGCAGCGTCGCAGTCGGCTCGTCCAGGACCAGCACTCGGGCATCGATGGCCAAGGCGCGCGCGATCGCGACCATCGACTTCTCGGCGGCTGTCAGTCGCCCGACCAGTTCTTGAGGGTCGATCGCACAGCCCATGGCCGCGAGGGCGTCCGCGGCCCGGCTCACGCTCCGGCTCCAGTCGATCAGCCCCCACCGCCGCGCGAAGCCGATGCCGATGGCAATATTCTCGGCCACGCTCGCGGTGGCCACGAGCCCGAGGTCCTGGTGCACGAAGGCAATGCCCGGCGCCGCGCTCCCCGCCGGCTGAGGTCCACCGGGACCATCAATCTCGCCCGAATCCGGCGCGTGGATCCCGGCCAGAATCTTGATCAGCGTGGATTTGCCGGCGCCGTTCTCGCCGAGCACCGCGTGGATCTCTCCCGGACGGACGTCGAGCGCAACCTGCTGCAGCGCGCGTGTCCCGCCGAAGCGTTTGCTGAGGCCGCTAACGCGCAGCAGTGGCTCGGAGCTCCCCACGGCGGAGACCCTGTGATCCTGAGCGGAACTCACCTTGGGAGCGGGCACGTCAGGAGTTCACGCCCCAGATCTTGAGGTAGTGTTCCTTGTAGCCGTTGGTCGGGTTGAACTGGTTCTTGTCGCCGCCTTCGGCATTCACGTTCTCGGGCGTCACCAGATACGGCGCTTGCACGAAGGTGCTTGGCGGCGCCTTGTTGAGTGCTCGATTCAGCTCGTCGACCGCCTGGTAGGCCTGTTCTTCCACGGGCTCGGACACCGTGACGGTCTGGTACTGCCCGTTGCGGATGCGGTCATAGGCCGACCGCTGCCCGTCGGCGCCGATCAGCTTGACCTGTTTCGGGTCGACGCCGGCATTGCGCAGGGCCGGCACCTGGAAATCGAGCGTGTAGTCGGCCACGGCCGTGACGTAGAGCGGCGTGCCATAGCGTTGCACCCAGGACAGCACGAGTTGGGGCTGGCGCTGGGCCACCTCGGCGATCGGCGTGCTGGAATATTCCACGACCTTGCAGCCGGGGCATTGTTTGAGCCGGGCTTCGACGGCGCGCGACTTCGTCTCGGCGATGGAGAATTCGTTGTGGCTCGTGACCACGACCTTCGCCTTGCCGTCCGAAATCGGCGATCACCCAATCGGCCTGGGCCTTGCCGATCTCCCGGGGGTCTTCCTCGATGTTGGTGAAGAGGCCGAGTTCGGGATTGGGACCGGGCAGCGCCGCCGCGTGAATGCCGACGATCGGGATGCCGCGCGCCGCCGCCTGCTTGATCGAGTCCTGCAGGCTTTTCGCATCCGCCGAGGTGATGATGCCGTCGACCTTGAGCGCGATCGCCTGGTCGAAGGCGTTGATCCACCCGGTCGGCGTCGCCTTGCCATCGATGACGCTCGCCTTCCAGCCGATCTTCTTGGCGGCCTCGACGATGGCCAGCCCCCACGCGTGGTTCGCGTCATTGCTCTCGTCGTTTGAAACGAAGACAATGGTCTTGCCTGCTGCCGGCTTGGGTGCGCTATCGGGGCCGCGCCATTGGTTCTGCGGCCCGGCATAAATCACCAGGTCTTTCTTGGCCTCCGCGACGATGTCGTCGGCCAGAGCTGAGCCGACCATGCCGACCAACAGAGCCACGCCACCGACCAATCCAAGTGCTCTCATCTCGTCCTCCTGCTTCGGTGCGCGCCGTCGTTCGATGCGGCGCTTCCGAATCATCAAAGAGGAAATTGCGTTCGAGGTCAACTGGTCTTACAGGTTTGTCGAGACGCACAGGCTGGTATGGCGCCAAGACTGCTCCTCCTATTTTTCCGGATAAATGGTTTCGTGAACTTGTCGGGCCGCGCATCCAATAAGGTGGGGGGAAAACCCAGGTCGCATCTGGTCTGATAGGGAAAGGCAAACGGATGTCATTCGCTTTAAAGGGCCGGCGTGCACTCGTCGTCGGCGCGGCTGGCGGGATCGGACAGGCCACGGCGCGGGTCATGGCCGAGCTCGGGGCAGACTTGGTCCTGGTCGACCGCGTCGCGCCTGAGGCGCTGTCGGAACAGATCCGCACCAACGGCGGGTCTGCGGTCGCGCTCGGTGGCGACGTCACCCATCCGGCCACCCGGAGCGCGATCCTGGACGTGGCGGGGTCGCTCGATGTCTTGGTTTATCTCGCGGCGCTCTGCCCGTGGGACGACTGGACCGAGCCAGGCTGGGACGACGTGTTCGACGAGGTCATGGCCGTCAACCTGAAAGCGCCGCTCCAACTGGCCCGCTCCGTGATGCCCGGCATGGCGGCGCGCGGCTGGGGTCGCATCGTGCTCGTCGGCTCCGTCGCTGGACGCATCGGCGGCCTCATCGCCGGCTCGCATTACGTTGCCTCGAAGGGCGGCCTGCATGCGCTGGTGAAATGGCTCGCCCAGCGCGGCGGCCCCCAGAACGTGCTTGTCAACGGAATCGCGCCGGCCTCGACCGAGACCGCCATGATCGCCGGCCAGCCGGTCGACCTCACCCGGATTCCCCTGCGCCGCAAGTCCGAGCCGGAGGAAATCGCCTGGCCCATCGCCTTCCTGTGCTCCCCCGCCGCGAGCTATGTCTGCGGGACGGTGCTGGATGTGAACGGTGGCGTGGCGATGGTGTGAAACGTCTCACACCGCCTCCACCACCGGCGGCTGCACCGCCTTCCAGTAGTTCCGGTACACCGCCGCCAGATGCGTCTCCATCGCAGCCTCTGCCGCGACGGGGTCGCGGCGCAGGATGGCGTCGTGAATGGCCTTGTGTTCGAGGTAGACGGCGTGGTGGCTGGCGCCGGCGCGGGCGGACACCGAGCGTTGTTCGGCGAGCCATTCGTTGAGCGCGTGGTTGAGCGACGTGAAGATTGGATTGTGGCTAATCATTGCCAGCGTGTAGTGGAACATCAGGTCGGTCTGCTCGAAGGTCTTCTGGTCGGGCGCCCGACCGTTGGCTTCGAGAGCGGCGGTGAGCTTGCCCACATCGTCGGCGCTCGCATGAAGCGCCACGTCGCGCGCGAGACCGATCTCGAGCAGGGCGCGGGCGTGCTGCAGGTGGCGCACGCCATCGGGGCGGCTGAGCAGATGTCGCGCTGCGCCCGACAGATCGCTCACCAGGGTTTCGGGGGTCGGCCGCACGATGCGAGCCGCCGCGCCCGGCCGCACGCTGAGCAGCCCCTTGCGCTGTAGCGTGAACAGCGCCTCGCGCACGGTCGAGCGCCCAACGCCGAAGCGCTCCATCAGCTCGCGCTCCGATGGGATCTTGTCTCCCTCCGCGAGCCGCCCGGAAAAGATCAGCAACTCTAAGTGCTCGGCGATTTCCTCGAAGCGCTTGCGCGGCGCGTCCCCGTCGGTCATGCGAATCCTTCCGTAGCGGCCCCGCCTTCGCGCTTGACCTGTCAGACCAGATGATGCTTCAATCCGAGCAATGATACAAATCGGCGCTTCGGAAGCAAGCGCGCGGGGAAGCGTCCATGCAATCATGTCATGGAGAGACAGCGGAACAGTCGCAGCCTCCGCGGCAGCGGTCGCTGTGGCGCCCGAGGCCTCGAGGAGCGAGAGCGGTCGGCACAGTCAGACTAGGCTGTCAGACCAACGCGATGCCGGCCGAGCGCGCCGGCGTATGACCGCCAGTGCCCCCGTGTTGGACCCGGACATGACCGCGTTCCGCGACCTGATGGTGACTGGGCGGATTGATCCGACCGCGGCGCCGATCGAGGACGCGCGGCAAGGCGCCCGCGCTCTGCGCCTGCCCTGGAACACCGGTGGCCCCGTCATGGCCGAGACTCGCGAGGGAACGATTGCAGGCTTGCGCTGCCGGCTGCACTTGCCGCATCGCGCCGCCGCGCCACAGCCCGTTACGCTTTATCTGCACGGCGGCGGCTGGACGCTGCTCGACATCGACACCCACGATGATCTCGCTCGCCGGATCGCCGCGGCGAGCGCCAGCCCTGTCCTTCTCGTCGACTATCCCCGGGCCCCGGAACATGCCTTTCCGGTCCCGCTGAGGCGGCTCCATGCGCTGGCGTGCGCGCTCGGAACTGCAGAGATCGCCACAGGACTTTCGCCCTGCGATGTCGTGTTGTCTGGAGATTCGGCGGGCGCCAATCTCGCGCTCGCGCTCGCCCTCCTGCTGTGCCGCGAGGGCGGTCCGAGGCCGAAGGCTCTCGCGCTCCTCTACGGCTCGTTCACGCCCGACTTCGACACGCCTTCCCATCACGCCTACGGGGCGGGGACATTGCCGCTCACGACAGCCCGCATGCAATGGTTCTGGGACAATTACGTGCCGGACCGCGCGCTGCGCGACGATCCCCTCGCCGCGCCAAGTCGAGCCGATCTCTCAGGACTGCCGCCTGTCTTCCTTGGTGTCGCCCAGTATGACGTCCTTTTTGACGAGAACCTCGCAATCGCGGCTCGGCTGGGCGCAGCCGGAGTCGATCTCACGCTACGCAGCTATCCCGGCACGATCCATGGTTTTGCCGAGGCCGCGGGCGCTGTCGGCGCAGCGGTGGCCCAGCGCGCCCTATCCGAACTCGGCTCTTTCATCGCCGCGCACCTGAAACCCAAAGGAGCGGGCGCCACGCCCGAGGACGCATGAATCCCCTCGCCAAACGCCCGCTCGGCAAGAGCGGCCTGCAGGTCACTCAACTGGGCTTCGGCGGCGCGCCCCTCGGCGACTTCTACGCCCGGCTTCCGGACTCACAAGCGATCGCGACCGTCGAGGCCGCCTACGCGGCCGACCTGCGGTTCTTCGACACGTCGCCGCTTTATGGCAATGGGCTCTCGGAGCACCGCTTCGGTCATGTGCTTCGCCAGAAGCCCCGCGACTTCGTGCTCTCGACCAAGGTCGGCCGCTGGCTCAAGCCGCGCCCCGAAGCCGAGATCGACCGTGGCTGGTTCAAGGGCGGCCTCAACTTCGAGGCGGTGGTAGATTACAGCTACGACGGCGTCATGCGCTCGATCGACGGCAGCCTGCAGCGCCTCGGCCTCAACGCCATCGACGTGCTGCTGATCCATGATGTCGACGTCTGGACGCATGGGGCGGACGGCTACGAAACGCATTTCCGCACCGCAATGGCGGGCGCCTACAAGGCGCTCGATGAACTGCGGGCGGCCGGAACCATCGGCGCCGTCGGCATCGGCGTGAACGAGATCGAGCCCTGTCTGCGTTTTGCCCGCGAAGGCGATTTCGACTGTTTCCTCCTGGCCGGCCGCTACACGCTGCTGGAGCATGCCGCTCTCGACGAACTGCTGCCGCTCTGCACCCAGAAGAACATCGGCATCTTGCTAGGGGGGCCTTACAATTCCGGCATCCTGGCCACCGGCGCCATCCCGGACGCGAAGTACAACTATTTTCCGGCTCCGCCCGACATCATGGCGCGGGTGGCGCGGATCGAAGCCGTGTGCAAGCGCCACGACGTGCCGATCTCCGCCGCGGCGCTGCAGTTCCCGCTCGGGCATCCCGCCGTGTCGTCGATGATTCCCGGCGCCGTGAAGCCGGAGGAAGTCGAGCGCAACATGGCGCTGATGCGGAGCGCGATACCGGCCGACCTCTGGGCCGAGTTGAAGCGTGAAGGTCTGATGCCTGCAGATGCGCCGGTCCCCGCATGACAGGCTCAGTCGGCAGTCCGCGTCTGGCGCTCAGCGGCATCGCCAAGAGCTTTGGCGGCATCGAGGCCCTCAAGGGCGTGAGCTTTGCTATCCAGCCCGGAGAAATTCACGCCTTGCTCGGAGAGAACGGAGCGGGCAAATCGACGCTCGTCAAGATCGTCTCGGGTCTGCAGACGGCCGATGCCGGGGAGATCCGATTGGACGGCGAACTCGTCCGCTTCAGGACGCCCATGGAGGCCCGCAAGGCCGGTGTCGTTGCGGTCTATCAGGACCCAAAACTGTTTCCGCACCTCGACGTCGCCGAGAACATCTTCATGGGCGTGCAGCCGCTGGACCGGCTCGGCGCCATCGACAAGCGCCGGATGTACGAGAGGGCGCGCGAGCTTCTGGCCGATCTCGACGCCCACCTCGATCCCACCACCATGGTGGCCGCCCTCTCGATCGGCGAGGTGCAGTTCGTCGAATTCGCCCGCGCCATGGCGGAGGGTGTCGATCGCCTGCTCTTCCTGGACGAGCCGACAGCGGCGCTGACACCATCCGAAACCGAGCGGCTGTTCCGCATCGTGCGCCGCCTGCGCGACAAGGGCACATCGGTGGTCTTCATCTCTCATCGAACTCGAGGAACTCGAGGGGCTCGTCGACACCGTCACGGTGCTGCGCGACGGAAATCACGTAGCCACCCAACCTGCGGCGGCACTGAACGAGCAAGCGGTCGTCAAACTGATGGTCGGCCGGTCGCTCGATCAGCTTTATACAGGCGAGCCTCCGGAAGGCACGCCGTCTAAGGCCGTGGTGGGCGCCGAGCGCCTGCGCGTCGAGGACCTCGGCCAGCGCGGCGCCTTCGACGGCGTCTCCTTCGCGCTTCATGCCGGCGAGATCGTCGCGATGGCTGGGCTCGTCGGCGCCGGGCGGAGCGAGATCGCCCACACCATCTTCGGGCTCACGCCGCCGACCGCCGGTCGGGTGTTCCTCAACGGACAGGAGGTCAGGGTGACGAGCCCGCGGCAGATGCTCGAACTCGGCGTGGCCTATCTGCCGGAAGACCGCGACGCCGAGGGGCTGATCCCGCGTCTGTCGATCCTGCGCAATCTCGTCCTGCCGATCATGGGGCGGCTTGCCCGGTTCGGCGTCGTGGCGCCGGGCCGGGAGCGCGCGATCGCCAAGACTTATGCGGCCGATCTCCAGATCAAAGCGGGCAGCGTCGAGCAGACGGTTGCGACATTGTCGGGCGGCAACCGGCAGAAAGTGGTGCTCGGCAAGTGGCTCGCCATGAATCCGACCGTGCTCATTCTCGACGAGCCGACTCACGGCATCGACGTCGGCACCAAGGCGCAGGTCCATCGCATCGCTCGCGATCTCGCCGACAAGGGGCTTGCGATCCTGGTGATCTCCTCAGACCTGCCGGAGGTTTTGCGCATGGGAGACCGGATCATCGTCATCGCGGAGGGTCGCGTCAGCGGCACGTTCTCCCGCGGGGAAGCCACGCAGGAGAAGATCATGACGGCGGCCTCCCTGCGCAGCCGAAAGGGGGCGGCCGCATGAGCGTCCGCTCGCCAGCCTCGGTGGCGCGGGACGTTGGGCCGCAATCGGTTGCTGTGCCGGCCACGCGCCGGCGACGCATGCAACTGCTGCAGAATCGGGCGCTTGGGGTTGCCGTCTTCCTCGTCCTGCTTTGCGTTTTCTTCTCGGCCCTCAACCCCAATTTTGCCAGCCTCGGCAACATCAACACAATCGCGTTGAACGCGGCGATCCTTGTCGTGGTTGCCTCCGCCGAGGCCATGGTGGTCATCACCCGGAACTACGACCTGTCCGTTGGTTCGACCGTCGCACTCGCCTCCTATGTTGGCCTCGACGTGATCCGGCTGTTTCCGCATGCGGGCCCCATTCTCATCCTCGTGCCGGTCGGGCTCGGCGCGCTGTGCGGCGTGGTGAATGGCGCGCTGGTGGCTTATGGCCGGTTGCCCTCGGTCGTCGCCACCCTGGGAACCATGTCCATCTTCCGCGGGTTGGCGTTTCTTTATGCCAATGGCGGCCAGATCAACGGCAAGGACCTGCCAGCCTGGGTGGCCGGAACCGCGACGAGCCACATCTTCGGCCTCTCCGTGCTCATCCTCGTCGCCTGCGCCGTGGTGACGCTCGCGAGCTTCATGCTGGGCAGGTTGCGTATCGGGCGGAAGATCTATGCGATCGGCTCGAATCCCGAGGCCGCGGTGTTCTACGGCCTGGACGCCCGCGCGGTTATCTTCCGGGCCTATGTGATGGCCGGACTGCTGACCGGTCTCGCCGCCTATCTCTTCGCCGCGCGTGCGAGTTGGATCGTACCCTATCTCGCGCAGGGCCTCGAACTCACGGCGCTTGCCGCCGTGGTGATCGGCGGCGTCAGCGTGCTTGGCGGCTCAGGCACGATCTTCGGCGCGGCGCTCGGCGCTGTGACCCTGGCGGCGCTCGACAACGGGCTCGTGCTCCTCGGCGCCTCCGAGTTCGCGCGGCAGTTCATCCAGGGCGCGGCCATCGTGATCGCGGTGGTCATCGACGCCGTCGTGCAGCGGCGGATCCAGGATCTGCTCAAGACCATGCGCAGCCGGAGGTCCTGATGACACCGACCGCCTCGCCTCGCGCCTTCGTCTGGGAAGCGACCCTGGTGGTCCTTATCCTTCTCGTCGCCACATGGGCCAGTCTGACCTCGCCCTTCTATCTGTCCTTCGACCAGATCACCTATTCGCTGCAGCAGTCGGTGGCCGTCGTCGGGCTCATCGCGCTGGGCCTCATGGCCGTGGTGGTCGTCGGTGAGATCGATATCTCGCTGCCGGCAATCCTGGCGCTGGGCAACATCCTCTTCATGCAACTGGCGATCGCGAAGGTATCCGTGTGGCTCGCGGCGCCGATCGTGGTTGCCGTCTGCGCCCTGGCGGGGTTGTTCAACGGTCTTTTCGTCGTCGCCTTTGGCCTGCCCTCGCTCGCGGTGACCCTCGGCGCCATGGGCGCCTATCGGGCGCTGGCGCTCCTCCTCGCCGGCCAGGAAGGGTTCGCCCAGTTTCCGGACAGCTATCTTTGGGTCGGATCGACCCTGATCGGCGGTCTCCTGCCGGCCTCCCTGGTTCTCGTCGCCGTCGCCGCCGTGATCTTCGCCTTCGTGATGCACGGCACCGTGCTCGGCCGAAGCTTCTTCATCTGTGGGCTCAGCCCGCGCGCGGCGCTGATGTCGGGCGTGCGGGTGCGGGGGGTGAAGATGACCGCGTTCGCCATCGGCGGCGCCATGGCCGGGCTCGCCTCGCTTGTCTATATCGGCCAGTTCCAGTCGGCGCGGGCCGACAATGCCAGCGACATGCTGCTGTTCGTAGTCACGGCCGTGGTTCTCGGCGGCGTCGATATTTTCGGAGGGCGCGGCAACGTCGTTGGCGTCCTGCTGTCCCTGCTTCTGCTGGGCACGCTCAAGAACGGCATGGGCCTCGCGAACGTGGCGGGCTCGGTGCAGACCCTGGTGATCGGAGCCGTGCTCATCGTGAGCGTACTGATCGCCCAAAACGGCTCATGGACAGGCGCATTCAGGCGTCTGCGGATAAGGGCTAACGGACGAGCCTGAAGATCAAGGGAGGAAAAAATGGACGACAGGGACATCAAACAACTGACCGGCGCGCTCGAACAGGGCCGGATCTCGCGCCGCGCCTGGCTGCGGGCGATGCTCGGCTCGGGCCTATCGCTACCCGCGATTGGCGGCCTCCTGGCCGGAGCCGGCGTATCGATCGGGCGGGCCGCCGCCGACACGCCCCTGCGGGTCTTCAACGTGCCCAAGTTCACCGGCTTCGTGTTCTTCGAACTCGCGCGGGCGGGTGGCGAGCAGGCCTGCAAGGAACTCGGCGCGAAGCAGACCTATGTCGGCACCACCACTGCCGATGTGGAGGGCCAGGTCTCCGTTCTCCAGAACATCGTGCCGCAGAAGCCGGACGTCATCGTGCTCGGCGCGCTCGATCTCAACGCGCCCGTGCCGACCCTGAGGCAGGCGCGGCAGCGCGGGGCGGTGGTCGTCACCTTCGATTCGGACGTGGCAGAGCCTGGGCGTGACCTGTTTGTCAACATGGCGCCGTTCGAGATCCAGGCGAAGGCCATGCTCGAATCCGCCCTCGCCAATTCGCCCGAAGGCGGCAAGGCCATCTGGATCGCGCCGACCCCGACAGTCGCGAACTTCATCTCGCAGAAGAAGGCGCTCGATGCGCTGATCGCCAGCGACCCGAAGTACAAGACGATCCAATTTATCGACACGCTCTATGCAAATGACGATCCCGACAAGAGCTACTCCATTGGCGCCTCGGCCATGCAAGCGCACCCTGACGTAAAACTCTTCATCTCCGGCTCGGGCATTTCAACGCCGGCCATCAACAAGGCCATCCAGGACACCGGCAAGTCCGGCCAGGTCTTCGCGACGGGTTTTGCTCTCCCGAGCACGATGAAGACCTATCTGGATAGCGGCGCCTGCAAGCAATACGCGCTGTGGAGCCCGTACAAATTCGGTTATATGGCCACCTACTGTGGGATTCTCATGAAGTCGGGCAAAATGTCGAAGACGGCCGGGACCAAAGTGAACGTGCCCACAATAGGCGAGCGCACCGTGGAACAGGGCGGCATCGCCAATCTCAATTCGATGCTATTCTTTACGAAGGGCCACGACGACTTTGACTCGGCACAGCCGATGGGGTGATCGGGGCTTCCGCAAGAGCAGGCGGAGTATAGGGCAGTTCAACTTCAGCGCCGCCCGAGCTCAAGGGCACGGCGCTGCCGGACATCGTAAGATGTCCGAGCCGCCGTGTCCCGGGCAACGCGTTCTCGTCTAGTCGCAATATGCGAAGCGGCCTCACGGGCGTTGTCACATTGCCCAAGAATAGGCGATTTTTCTCGGATACGCGACGTCATCCAGTTCCTTAAATCGTTGATTCTGCTCTGTGCGGTTTTCGAGCCGGCTCCACCATTGACAAGTAAAACTCGCCAACGTGACAATGCCACCTGGACTTTGCAGGAACGTGGCCATCGCGCCTCATGATCCGGGGCAGCGGAACGAAAAGGGCATATATCTATGGGACTCTCCTGGCAACAAGGCCCGTTAGGCGGCGCAACGGTGGGTCGCTTCCTCACTTCTGACCCGCTCCCACCGCGGCTGCTGTTCGCCGAGCCGTTGCGCAGGCGGATGCGCGTGAAGTACGCGGGCGAGTGGATCGCCGAGAGCGAGGACGTGATTCTTCTACACGAGCCCGCCCGCTACCCGGTCGCGTATTTTCCGCTCGCTGATGTCCGGCCAGACGTCCTTGCGAGCGAGAGCCGGACGACGCAGCACCGTGACCTTGGCGACACCGCATGGTTCAAAGTTCGCGTCGGAGACAGAAGCATAGATCACGCTGCATGGCGGCACACCGCATTGCCTGAGTACGCGACCGATCTGCAAAGTCGGGTCGCGTTTGCGTGGCGAGCGATGGACGCCTTCTACGAGGAGGATGAGCGCATCGTTGGCCACGCCGCGGACCAATACCACCGCATCGATATCCGCCAGAGTTCCCGACACTTGGTCGTCCGGCTCGAGGATCGGGTGATTGCCGACACAACTCGTCCGGTCGTGCTGTTCGAGTCTGGCTTCGCGCCGCGCTGGTATGTGCCGCGCGAAGACATTGACCAGACTGCACTGACGCCAGCCGAGGGACAAACATTTTGCCCCTACAAGGGCCTGGCGAACTACTACCACATCGGCGGCCGAGAGAAGGCGGCCTGGTCCTATCAGCAGGCGTGGCCCGAGGTCGCGCGGGTCTCCAATATGGTCTCATTCGAACCTGACGAGATCGACGTCTTTCTGGACGACAAGAAACTCGTGGCGCCGCCGGGCCAGCGCGTCGTGCCGCATGGGATCGACCGAGGCCTGGATCCCGACGAAATGCTGGAGCGCCGCGGCGTCAACCGTTCAAGCGCCTAGGGACTCCTTCACGGTGCGCAAGTGAGATTGCCATGGAAATCCAGCAACCTCGGTCGAACTTCGTTCAGCGCCATGGCGTCACCGCCGCCAGCTTTTACAATGTCTTCGGCGGTAAGCGCGCGATCTACTAGAAGGCGCTGGATCACTCTGTTGAAGGGAGTGTGTCAACGCCGGAGGGATTCTGCAGCGGCCAGCCGGAGCAAAAGTGCAGCACGGACGCAAGCAAGAAGGCCCCCGATATCGGGGGCCTTCTTGCTTGTCGCAGTTCACTCCTGAGAGGCGCCGTCCGATGGCGGTTCGGACTTGGCCCTACGGGCGCGGCGCTTGCTTTGGGCGAGCCTGAAGCTATCGCCGTTCATTTCGAGGATATGGACGTGATGCGTGAGGCGGTCGAGGAGCGCGCCTGTCAGCCGCTCGGAGACGAACACGGATGTCCACTCGTCGAATGGCAGGTTGCTCGTGACGATCGTCGAGCCGCGTTCGTATCTTTGACTGAACACTTCGAACAGAAGTTCTGCGCCGGTTGGCGACAGCGGAACATAGCCGAGTTCGTCTATGATCAACAGCTTGTAGGCGGCGAGTTGCCGCTGGAATCGTAAGAGCCGCTTGTCGTCACGCGCCTCAAGAAGTTCGTGGACCAGAGCGGACGCCGTGATGAAGCCGACCGATAGGCCCTTTTGGCAAGCCGCCAAGCCGAGCCCGAGCGCAACGTGACTCTTGCCCGTGCCGCTGTTGCCGACGGCGATGATATTCTCGCGCCGCGCGACATATTCCGAGCGCGCCAGTTCCAGCACCAACATCTTATTCAGCGATGGCAACGCCAGAAAGTCGAACGTGTCGAGGCTTTTGACCGTCGGGAACCGCGCCGCCTTGATCCGACGCTCCACCATGCGCCGCTCGCGATCGATCATCTCCATCTCGGCCAGCCGCATCAGGTAGCGCGGATGGTCGACGCCTTCAGTCGCGCATAGACGAGCGACCTTGTCGTATTCGCGCAAGAACGTCGGTAGCTTCAGCGCCTTCAGATGGTGAGCGAGCAGGATCTGCGGTGTGTTGGTCATTCCACCGCCCCGGCCAATAGATCCATGTACGATCGCGCCGACGTTGTAGCGACCGCGGCTTTAGGCAGGTACGGATAGATCGCCATGTCGAGGCGTGGCGGACGCCGCTCGATGCGGCACAGGACCAGATGCTTCACGGCATCGAAGCCGATCGCGCCGCGCCCGATGGCGTCGCGCACGGCGGCCGCCACATCGTGGATCTCGAACGCCTCCATCAATCGCAGCACCTGCACAAACTCACGCTTGCCGGATTTGCCCATGCGGGCTTCGAGCAGGCGGCGAAGCGTTGCGAACTCCTCGGGCAACGTCCAGGCCGCGAGCGGCGCAGCCTGGTCGAGCGCGTTGGTCTTCTTCTCCAACAGCGCCAGATAGTGCAGAGGATTGAACACGAAGTCCTCCCGCTCGTATGAACGGGGATGGCGCGCTATCACCGCCGCGTCGCAGGCGATGACGACCTCGTGCACATAGCCGCGGACGAGCACCGCCCGATGTCCGTAGGATGTCGGCACCGAGTAGTCGTTCAGGCGATAGCGCACAAGCGACAGCGAGTTCACGCTGCCAGGCTTCTTGTCGCACGCGTCGTAAGGCGCCGGCAGTGGCTTGTGGAAGGCGGCGAGGTCGTTTTGCAACCGCTCGCCAATCGAGCTGTCATGGCCGCGAAGCCGGTCCACAAGCCGCCGCCGACAGCAAACGAGCAGATGGGTGTTCAACGCTTCGAAGTCAGAAAACACCGGGATCGGCACGAGGAAGTTTCGCCGCGCATAGCCGACGAGCCCCTCGACCTTGCCCTTGTCATTGCCCTTGCCTGGGCGGCCAAACCGATCCGTGAACAGGTAGTGCGATTGCAACTCGCCGAACACGCGCGTCCGTTGGCGTTTGCCATCGCCGAGAATGCGGGCAACCGCGATCTTCGTGTTGTCGTAGAGGATCGACTGTGGCACGCCCTCGAAGAAGGCGAACGCCCGCACGTGCCCGTCACAGAATGCTTCCGTCGTCTCTGCCGGGTACGCAACCACGAAGATCGCGTCGGAATGCGGCAGATCCATCGCAAAGAAGTGGATTTTGCGCTCGACGCCGCCAATCACGCCAATGGCTTCGCCAAAATCCACCTGGGCGTGCCCCGGTGGATGCACCAGCGGCACAAACATCTCCTGTGTCCGCTGGCGCCAGCCGGCAATGTAGTCCTTCACGATCGTGATCTTGCCCGCGAAGCCGTGCTCATCGCGGAGACGCTCGAAAACGCGTTTGCTGGTGTGTCGCTGCTTCTTCGGGCGATCCTTGTCGGCCATCAGAATCGCGTCAATGACACCCGTGAACTGATCGAGCTTCGGCCGGATCGGCGGCTTGGCGCGAACATACCCAGGGGGGACCGAAAACCTCAACATCTTTGCGATGGTTCTCGGATTGATGCCGAACCGCTCCGCCGCCGCCCGCTGGCTGATCCCTTCGATCCTAACGGCGTGCCGCACCCGCGCATAAAGATCCACTTTCTTCATCCCCCGCCCCCTGCCGACTTAGGCAAAGGACTTTAACTGCCGCAGTTTTGCTCCGGCGCGGCCGGACAAATCGGCCGCTTCAGTGAGGGATTATCGCTCCGGCTTTT
>CAWEYC010000016.1:0-232522 GCA_963813195.1 uncultured Alphaproteobacteria bacterium
ATGAGTTCAACGCGGCGGTTATCCACTCCGCGCTGCACTATCCGCCTAGCGAAGCCGACACGGCCGTCGAAAGGGTCGTCTCGGGACTGACCGCGCCGGCGACCATCAGCGAGATCTCTAAGGCGACGGGGTTCGCCGGGCGCGCCTTCTGGTCGGTGGTTCGTTTGATCGACCGCGGGGTGCTGACGTTGGTCAGGTTCGCGAAGATCACGCATCGGGCGCTGGTGTGTCTGGTTGATCCCGGCGGGAAAGACCTCAATCCCGAGGCCGCCGGAGATACGACGTGAGCCTCATCGAGATTTCCGCGCCGCGCCCAAGGCGCCGAAATACCGGTTCGGCCGAACCGACCGGATTTCGATAGGCGCCAAGCATTTCGTGTGCGCGCAGACGCTGTCGAATGGACATCTGTTCGAGCGCGTCGACGACCCGACGTTGTCGGAGTTTTTCGCGCACGAAGAGATCGACAAGCTCCTGCGCCATGGCGTGTTGACCCACGAAGCGAATTACTTCACGGCAGGCGTGCAGACGGTCTTGTCGCATGCCGAGGTCATAAGCCTCGCGGCGCTGCCGGAAAAGGAGCGGATCGAGACGCTCCGGCGCTTCGAATACGTGCGCCGTTTCCATGCTCACGAGCGCGCCTGGGCGGAGGCGGCGAGGAAGAAGCGGCGCAAGCGCAGCCAGGTGGATGAGGTCATCCTTGTCGCCTTGGTGGGT
Source organism: uncultured Alphaproteobacteria bacterium (assembly GCA_963813195.1). Taxonomy (GTDB): domain Bacteria; phylum Pseudomonadota; class Alphaproteobacteria; order Rhizobiales; family Beijerinckiaceae; genus Roseiarcus. The sequence goes on from CAWEYC010000016.1 coordinate 715, forward strand.
GATTGACGACAAGCTGCACTGACCGAAAGGCCCGTCATATTGGTTTTCAACAACGATGAACCCAAGTCCACCCATGTCGCGAGGTTCTCGAAACGCCCATCTCCCGTTCTTCGCCACGAAAGTGACGTCGCAATTGCCGGGTTCTGCCCACGCGCCCACAAGTTCCCTCTCCACGCCCTCAGCACTCGCGGAAGTTTCGTGCAAACTCGCGCAAGCATATAAAACCAGTCCGAAAAGGAAGCCGTGATTCGGTAATCTGCGCTGGATGCGAAACCGGAAGCGAATTTGCATTGCTCAATCCCTGCGGATTACACGTGGATACACCACGAGGTTCCGGGAATACACGCCCAAGGCGCGGGACCCAGTGGCCCACCAGGCGCGCCTCGTCGACCTCTTCGAGCGCCGGAGGAGATAAATAAACCTTGGCCGCGACGAACCCGCGGTCGGATGAGCCGATCCCGGATGTAACCTAAAGCCAAGGTCTCCGCGCAGTCTAAAGTAGCCGGACCCCGCACCCCGTACTCATCGGTGCGGACCGCCCATTTTCAGTCCCCCGGCAGCATCGTGAGGGCGATTCCCGTTATCTTGCCGTCGGCGCCGAAGCCGAAGAGAAAGCTGGCTGCGTCGCCGCGCGGGAAGTGGAACTTCACCAATTTGAATGTCTGGTCCCCAATTACGCGGCGCTGGAGAATTTCGGCGTTTCTCGGCGACGCTCCGTAATCGTTCAAGCGACACGACATCTCTTGCACCACACTCTCCGTCAACTGGGCGCTATAAGCATCAGTCAGTTGCGTGCGGTCGATCTGGCCGGCCTGCATCTGCTGGAACCATTGAAGCGCGAGAACCTTGACGTCGTCCTCTGGCGGTGAATCGGCTAAAATGGTCATGTTCCTCTCCGTTCCAGACGGCTTTGAATGCGTATATCGTGTTCGAAAAGAACGGTAACATCACTGGCGTCCCGTTCACGATCACAGGCTCAAAAGGCGCTGGCGATCGCATTGGACTTAGAACAAGGTAATTAACCGCCGCCGCCGCGGATCTTAACCTTGTCTATTGTGTCTTTCAGCAATGGCAGCGGGTCCTTCGGATGTTGAAGGTTCGGAACGAGATCGTTCGAAGCTCCGCCAGGAGATCTCTCGATGTTCGGATATTTCAGGATCGACTTATCGAAATCGATAATGACCGGCTCAAGGAGCGACAGCGCCCACCCGTTGTCTTCACCCGCATATTTTCCGGGCGACGTCGACAGCACACGAGTCGGTGCAGCGCCGTTGAAGGTCATGTCATACCGCTCGTAGGGATCCATCGTGAGGTTGTAGATCGCCCCGATCGAACCCAGATTTCGCGGTCGTTCCCAGCCACGAGTTCTTCGCCGTGTAAAGGTATTTCCAGGCAATGTGGACCCACGGCTCCTTTGGGTCGTCGCCGATGTCGGCTCGGACTCCATAGAAATCCTCGCCATCGATATAGACCCAAGATGTCCGCGCCGAATGCGGCGCGGTCCCTAAGATGTAGGCGCTGTTGTCGATGCTGTCGAAATAGATGCCCTTCCCATCGTTGCCGACCCAGTCATGGGGCGGCGGCGTCAGGCCGACCATCGCGGCGAGCGTCGCCCAGCAGTCGATGTGCGACATCATCTCGTTATAATAGACGCCGGCCGGGATGTGATTGGGCCACCACATGATTCCGGGGCAGCGCCATCCTCCTTCGAAAGGCGTGCCCTTCTCGCCTCGGAACGGCGACGTACCCGCATCGGGATAGGCATCGACCCATGCGCCGTTATCGGCCGTCACGATGACGATCGTATTGGGCGCCTCTGCGCGGATGGTCTCCATGATCCGGCCGATGTCGGCGTCGAGTTCCATCAGCGAATCGGAGTAGTCACCGAGATGCGACCTGCCACGGAATTCCGGCGCCGCGTTGGTCGGGTTGTGCATCTTGATGAAGTTCACGTCCATGAAGAACGGCTTGTCGCTCTTCACGTGCGCCCTGATGTATTCGATCGCAGAGTCGAGTCTGGCGAAGATCGAACGACGCGAGGGAGTCGTAATTTATGGTGCCGACGTTCTTTGCAGGCTGGCCGGCGACGCCTTCCCACTCCCCTAGATTCACGACGCTGTCGTACATTTCGTTGAATTGCGGATTGAAGGACGGGAACCACGGATGAAACCACTTCGACGTGTCGTTATAGGAATAGACGCCGGCGTAGTAGGCGGCGAAGTTTTTCATCTCGTCGAAGCCATGCTCGATTGGGTAGGCCTCAGGCTTGTCGCCCATATGCCATTTGCCGGAGAAATATGTCGTGTAGCCGTTCTTCTGGAAGAATTCGGCAATCGTTGGCGTCTCCTTATGCAGGTGGTTCTCGTCACCTGGGGCCACCACGATCGAGAGCGCCGATCGGATCGGGATGCGTCCGGTCATGAAGGAAGCGCGCCCTGCCGTGCAACTCGCCTGCCCATACCAGCACGTGAAGGTGGCGCCCTCCTTGGCGATGCGGTCGACGTTCGGCGTCGGATGACCAAGGGCCGCGCCTCCTCCCGTGTAGGCGCCGAAATCTTGCCAACCGGTGTCGTCGGTCATGAGCATGACAATGTTGGGCTTCTTCCCCCCTGGGGTCTGCGCCGCGGCGGAGCTGATCACCGATAACGGGGTCACACCCGATGCCGCGAGGGCCGTTCCGGTCATCAGTGTGCCCGTCATGAGGCTGCGACGACTGATAGTCCCGTCCTTGCGTTCCATGATCGAATCGTCGTGCCTTTGAGTATCGTCGGTCATGTGCTTCTCCTCCTACTGGCGACACGCCGAAAACCGAAATGGCTCATGAAGGTGTCGATCGGCTACGACTTGACGGAAGAGCCATAACGGCGGCAGTAGTTCGTGGCGCACAAGCAGGAGCCTGGGGCTGCTCGACGGCATGGTGCGCCTTCTGTGGTCGGCGAAATCACTCCATCTTGGGCTATTATCCAGGCAAGGATGAATACTGGCGAATGCTAAAGCCGGCTACTCAATTTGCGCAAAGGTCGCTCGAATTGCGAAGTCTAATCAAATGAGGATCAGAATTTCGGGGACGAACCAATTTGACCAACTCGCGCGTAAGCGGACCTTTCGCGATACGAGTATTTGTCCGCGTCTCCGCAAAGTTTTCGTCAAGCCCGTGTACGGCCTTTAGAATTGTGACCGATGCTGAAATTTGGGTTTTTCAGCATCGGTCGAAACGGGCCGGCCGCCGATCGTCGGAAGATCGACGTTGGCTTTAACTTGCTAATGCTCGCCATCTAAATCTGCGCCGCCCGCGCTCGCCTTGAGGCCGCAGATGCACTAGCCTTCTCGCCGGATGCGCCGGCGGGGCCCGATCAATCTTGGGGCGTTGCATGAGGCCACTTGGGTTCGCTCTTCTCGCCGGGACGGCGCTCCTGCCCTTGGCTTGCGGCGCACTTGCCGCCGACCTGCCAGCGCAAACGCCCACGCCGGCTGTGGCCTCGTCGTGCTTCGCCAGCTTTGCCGACTATTTCCGAGCGGGCGCTCAGGAATGCCCGCTGACCTGGAACGGCATTACCTTCTATGGGAATATCGACATCGGCGCCGGTTACCAAACCCACGGTGTGCCTCTTAACAGCGTTTATCCCAACGGAACCGAAGCGCTGATCTCAAAGAACAGCAATCATCCCTTGTACACCCTGGTTCCCAATGGGCTCGGCCAATCCTATCTCGGCGTCAAGGTGAATGAGGCGATCTCGGGCGACTGGTCATTCTTGTTAAATTTGCAGAATGGCTTTGACCCCTACACGCTGGGGCGTGCCAACGGGCCGCAATCGCTGGTTCAAAACAATACCAATCCTCTGGACGCTCAAAGCGCCAACGGCAACTCCAGCCGTGCGGGGCAACTGTTCAACACCGTTGCTTATGGGGGCGTGAGCCACCCCGTCTACGGGACGTTGACCGCAGGGCGGCAAGAACTCGCTCATCTTGGATGGCCTCGGCAGCTATGACGCCATGGCGGCCGCGCCCGATTTCTCCTTGATCGGAACCTCCAATACAGCGGCGGGCGCCGGCGACACGGAGAGCGCTCGTTATGAAACCTCGGTCCAATATCGCGTCAACATTGGCGCGTTTCGACTCGCCGCGCTTTATCAATTCGGCGGCTACGAGCAGGGCAACGGTTCGAACGGCGCCGTCGACGCCCAAGTTGGGGGCGACTTCGGAGGATTTTCCTTCGACGCCATCGGCGGCAAGGTCAAGGATGCCGTATCGCTGTCGAACTATGGCGTATCGCCGCTGCCATCCGGCGTCTCCCTTAACGATTTGAAAGCGACGCTGTCCGACAACACGAGCGGGGCCATCACGCTGCGATATACGTACGATGCCTTGAAGGTGTATGCCGGCTTTGACTATATTCTGTTTCAGAATCCCAGCGACGCCTACCCGCAAGGATTCACCACGCTCGGCGGTTACACAGTGCTCCCGGGAGCCGTGAAATCAACTGCGTATGACGACAACAAAATTCTGCGCGTTTTCTGGACTGGGGTGAAGTACGCCATTCGCGACGATGTGGACATTGCGGGCGCGTTCTATCATTACTATCAGAACGACTATAACCTAAGCGTTTGCACGAATGGCGGGCTCTCTGCCCCGAGTTGTTACGGAACGTTGGACGCCGTATCGGCCATGATCGATTACCGCCCCGTGAAACGGCTCGATGTCTATGCGGGCGTGATGTGGTCGCAAGTCAGTGGGGGGCTGGCGAGCGGTTACCTGAATCACGAAAACGTCGCCCCCGCTGTCGGTCTGCGGCTCCAGTTTTAGCGTCCCAGGCCGACAGGCGGCAGCACATACGCACCCCTGCCGATCGCGTGCCGCTCAAATTGGTCCGCCGGCGATCACTGATATTTCGGTCAGGTTATACTCCCGACAGTCCGCTATGGGTCGAACTGAGGCGATGGCCGCGACGTCGACAAAGGTCCGCTCTGGCGCGTCGCGGCCCCGCAGGAAGGGAGAGGCCGCGACCAATCGTCAGAGTTCGACTTGCTCCGAAATGGTGAGTGCGTCATCCACCTCGATCCCGAGATAGCGGACGGTGCTTTCGAGCTTGGTGTGTCCGAGGGGGAGTTGAACCGCCCTCAGGTTTCCGGTCTTCCTGTAAATCTGAGCCGCCTTCGTCCGTCGATTGAATGCGTGCCATGGGCGGAGCTGACCATTCCCGCGCTTCGAACCCACCCTTCAACGATGCGAGCATATTGGCGAGTTGAGATATGCGGCTGCTCTCGCACGCGACTTGGAAAAAGATATCGTCCGTTCCGAGCGGAGAGCACACTGAGCCAATCCTCAATAGAGGCGCGGGTCTGCTCGGTGAGTTCGAATTGGACTGGGCGACCCGTCTTCTTTTGGACGACCGTCGCGCGCTCGCGCACTCGGCCGCCCGTGCTCACGTCGTCGATCTGAAGGCGAACGAGGTCACAACCTCGGAGTTTGCTATCGATGGCCAGATTGATCATTGCAAGGTCACGCTTTCGCCTCCCGAGCTGGAGTCGGACCCGGATCGTCCAAACGTCTTTGGGCTTCAGCGGGCGTTTTTGACCAATGAGTCGGCCCTTGTTCCAGGGCGCCCGCCGCTGAGCGGGGATACGTTGGCTGCCGATGGGCATGATCGAGCCTCCGTAGCCAGCCACTCCCTCCTCAGCACTCGCCGTCGGCGGGCGCGCGAGGCTAACCCAAGGTCACTTCTGAGTCTCCGCGGCGTCGTCCGCACGCCGCGCTGCCGCGATGGTGAAGGGTTTCGGACGCCGGCCCAGGGAGCTGCGGCGGGAGGCGAGTGTGGGGCCGGCGTTCGAAAGCCTCCCAAGGAGGAAACCGCGGGGAGGAAGGGCGCTATCGGGTTGGGCGCGGCCTATGGGGATTTGGGGGTCGCGGAGGGATGCGGCCGAACGCGGCCTTCAGGGTCACCGTGGCGCCGTCCAGCCCCACGATCTCGTGGCTCCAGATCCCATGGGGAGGTGGATAGCGGCCGACGCTCTGGCAGAGTGAGGCTGCGACCACCCACTGTGGAGACGACCATGCAGTCAATTGCTGAACGACACGAAGAACCGACCGCTATCCGAACCAACCTCGGCGCAATTTTTGTTTCTTTGGAGCTCAGCCGTTCAATCTGGCTAATCACGTCGGTGTCGCCGGGTGGCGGCGAAAAGATGTCGAAGCACAGTGTGCCTGTGACCTGCCCCTACGGATTTCCTCCACGGCGATTTAGAGTCCGGCCTTCTGAAGGACGGACAGATGAAGCGAGCACGGTTCACGGAAGAGCAGATCATTGGCGTTTTGCGCGAGCAAGAAGCGGGCGCGAAGACCGCCGATCTGGCGCGCAAGCACGGCGTCTCGGAGGCGACGCTTTACAACTGGAAGGCCAAATACGGCGGCATGGAGGTGTCCGAGGCCAAGCGCCTCAAGCTGCTTGAGGACGAGAACGCGAAGCTGAAGAAGCTGCTGGCCGAGGCCATGCTCGACGCGTCGGCGTTGCGCGAGCTTCTGTCAAAAAAATGGTAGGGCCCGCCGCCAAGCGCGAGGGCGTCGCGCATCTGCAGGCCGTGATGGGCCTGTCGGAGCGGCGGGCCTGCTCCATCGTCGGCGCCGACCGCACGATGATCCGCTACCAGTCCCGGCGGCCCCAGGAGACCGAACTGCGGGCGCGGCTGCGCGCTCTGGCCAACGCGCGCCGGCGATTCGGCTATCGGCGGCTGTTCATCCTGCTGCGGCAGGAGGGCGAGCCGTCCGGGATCAATCGCATCTACCGGCTCTATCGCGAGGAAGGCCTCACGGTGCGCAAGCGCCGGGCGAGGCGACGCGCCGTCGGCACGCGCGCCTCGATCCTGGTCGAAGCCCGGGCGAACGCGCGCTGGTCGCTCGACTTCGTCCACGATCAGTTCGCCAGCGGCCGGCGGTTCCGCATCCTGAACATCGTCGACGACGTGACGCGGGAATGCCTGGCGGCGATCCCGGACACCTCGATTTCCGGGCGGCGCGTGGCGCGCGAACTCGGCGCGTTGATCGAACGGCGCGGCAAGCCGGGCGTGATCGTCTCGGACAACGGCACGGAGTTCACATCGGACGCCATGCTCGCCTGGGCGCAGGACAACAACATCACTTGGCATTTCATCGCGCCGGGAAAGCCGATGCAAAACGGCTTTTGCGAGAGCTTCAACGGCCGCATGCGCGACGAACTTCTCAACGAGAGCCTGTTCTTCGGCCTCGACCACGCCCGCACGAAAATCGCCGACTGGATCAACGACTACAATCAGCGCCGCCCGCACTCGGCGTTGGGCTATCGAACCCCGGCCGCCTATGCGGCCAACCTTCCCGCACCATGCGATCGGCTGCGCAATCCCGACCAGCTCCGCCGATCGCACGTTGCTCCACCCGCGCCCCACGGCGTACAACCCGCCGAGGCTCTAATCGCCGTTGGATGAAACTTCCGGGGCAGGTCACCTGCTGGGGAGATCGGTGCGCTGCTGGTGCGCTTTTCGGAACTCAGGAAGAAGGCTTTCGCGCGGACTGGGAAAATGACCCCGATCATCGTCATTCAAGAAGCGGGGCTGGACGGCTTCTGGATTCACCGCGTGCTGCAGATTGAAGGGATTGAAAGCCACGTCGTCGATCCGGCGTCGATTGCGACGTCACGTCGGCGCCGACGGGCGAAGACTGACAAGATCGACGGCGAGGCGCTGGTTCGCACGCTGTTGGCATATAAGCGCGGCGAACCTCGGGTGTGCGCCATGGTCAAAGCGCCGACTCCCGAGGAAGAGGGGCGACCAAACAAATTGTCGTTTTGGTGCTTGGTGGCCAAAAATTTTGTCGTCAAGGTCAAACTGATTGTCGCGCTGAGGGAAATTCTCTCATGTTTTTGGTGCCTCGCGACCAAAAAGGTCTGTCGCGGCAGGAGCCTTACTTCGCCTTTGATTTTGTTCGGGTTCTCACATTTTGGCCTGAGCAAAGGTGAGAACTGCTTCGCCTCGTGCGTCGACGGAAAATAGGTGGATTGTCACGGTAACAACTGTGACCCCCCTTGTGACGCATCCCGGCTTCCCCAAACTCGCCTCGGCCACGCTATCCGGACCGGGGCGCCGGCCTCAGGTTGACGGCCTGATCGTCCATATCCCGAACCGACCCTGCTGGAGGAAGGCCATGGAACGAGAGATCATTCGCGTCGAACCGTTCGACACCAATTTCGAGAAATGGGGCGCGCCCGTCTCCGTCTGCACCCGGGCGGGGAACATGGTGTTCGTCTCGGGCATGCCGCCGTTCGACCCGGAGACCGGGGAGATCGCGGCCAATGCGCCGTTTGAGCGCCAGGCCGAGCTGATCCTGACGCAGATGAAGACCGCGCTCGAGGCGGCCGGGTCGGACCTCGACCACGTCCTGAAGTGCAACGTGCTGTGCATCTCCAAGGACCGCTTCAAGACCTTCAACGAGATCTACAAGCGCTTCTTCCCGACCAATCCGCCGGCGCGGATTTTCTTCTGCGTGCCGGAGTGGACCGGCCCGTTCGACATTGAGGTCGATTGTATCGCGCTCACGAAGAGCTGAGATCGGGGACCGGGAGGGCCGCGCTGGCGGGCAGCAGGTCCGCCAGCGCGGCGGCGGGGGGCCGGCGGTGATCCGGCTCAGCGCCCGCCGCATCGGCATCGCCGAGGAAGTCCTCAACGCGTCGAGGCGGTCGTCCCGCCGCCCCATCGATGCCCGCGTTGCAGAAAACAAACGCACAGATCACATGAATGACTCTGTCGAAGTCGCACTAATCACCGAGAACCCATCGTTCGTTCACCCACTTGAGACTGGGAGCCAGAAATGCAGGAATATTTGTGGCTTCCGGCCACTCCATGGGCATGCAGTTGTTTGGACCGACGTCCGTTTTGCCGCGCCCCGCAAGAACCGCTTCATACCAGCTCCTCAATATCTGCGAGTTTGGCCGGTTGGAGTTCTTGACCGCGCCTTCCTGCCCCAGCTTCAGCAGAGTGACAAACAGAGCAGACCTATAATTGCTGTATTTTATCTCTCCCGAATCCAACTTCGCCCATTCTGAATTGATAACCGAAATCAATTCGCTGTCCGCCTGCCCAATTCGGCAGATCGCAAGAACGGTCAGCAACTTTTCGCGCTCGGTCGCATTCTGCGCCAAAAACTGGTCACGATAGATCGAATACATCCTGGGGCCTACGTCTGCGAGGCGAAGGTAAAGCAGGGGATAGTCATTGCGTATTGTGTCATCTTTTCTTGAAGCATCGGACAGACGGCCCTGCACCGTCGCAAATTCGGCTGGGCCGAGGGCTTCAATTGCGGCGACCAACACGCTGATCTGCGCGAGCCTGCCGGGAACGTCGGACGCATCGACTTGACTCAAGTCGAGGAACCGCTTGGTCATCGCAGCGGCGAAGGGCGCCAAGCGGGAGGGATTGCTCGCGATCAGGGAACTCGTCCTCCAAGAGAGAGGCGGACTTCGCCCATTGACGATATCCTGCAACGCGTCGAACGCGGCGTCTTCGCCGGGCGGGGCGCGCACGGGCGGATCAGCCCCGAAGTTGGAATTGCGATAATTCGCAATCTCGTGTTGAGAAAGTCCCTTGATCCCAAGCATGATGCTTACGGGGTCCGGGTAGAGCGCGCGATCGACAAAGTCGGGCCGACTCTCAATCGACATCCGCTCTGTTGCAAACTCCGCCCGACATCTGCGTGTCGGAGGATCTAAAGAAAAACTACAACCAATCTTGAATATTGGAATAATGGGCAGCCGGCGGACGTAGCCTGACTTGAATATGCCTATGATATGTCCGTCTACACTGAGCGACGTGGTTTGGAAGCCGATATTCCAATCCTTCCAACCTTCCCCCGCGTAATCATAAACCATAGAAGTAATAATTCGTCCCGAGGGACGCTCCGGAATAGCCAACATTCTTACGTTCGGTTGAATGCGACCGCCCCAATCGACCGAGGGAATTCGGACGCCGTCGGCGTTCCTCGATAGATATTCGTTGATCTTGTCCCTTGCAATCAGTCTATAAGAGACATACCCGTCTCGAGCATAGGTCGAATCTTTCGCATAGACAACTGGAATAGCATGCGTCGCAGCAAAGATGTCCGCTTGCTCGATAACCAGTGAATGCAGTTTCGAATTGAATTCGAGGACCAATTTCGGATTTGTTTTTCTTAGTTCGTCCGACTCGAGCTTGATATGGACGCCCTGTGTCCAAAACGCCAAGTAGTAACTTGAGTAAAAAACAATGGGAATCACCGCGGTTACCCGTGGCAGAGTCCCCGTCAATGCGTCAATAAACAGGCTGAGAAGAACGAGTTGGCCAAGCCACCCCACACCGATGTCCACGCCGTATCTTTCCAATATAGGGCCGGACTCTGAATGAAATTCGAGAGCTGTCAGAATAAACAGGGCGGTCGCGAACCAAAGAGACGGCGCTCGCAACGGACTCTTCGGAATTTTTTTAGTGATATAACCAAGCGAACCAGCTGTTGGTTGCAGAAACACCAGGAGATTTCGAAGACGCCGAGAAACAAGGGGACCAGCACGGAACGACAAGGGCGCTTCGATGAGCGCCGACGCCTCGCGTTCTTCCCGCAGCCTCCTCAACACGGCGGACACGACTCTCCCCTTTACAAGTTTCTCTCAGTACCCTCCCCCGGCTGGCGCTCCGGCGCCGCCCGATCCCACCCCGCCGCCGCCGGCTCCGCTTGTTAAGCCGGGCAATACCGCTTGGATGGGCGGGGGCAGGGGCGGCCCGAAGGGCGGAGTTGGGTTCCCGCCGCTCTCGAAATTGTGGACCGCTCCCACCATCCGCGCACCGTTGCCGGGGATATTCGTGTTGCTGGAATAGCGCGGCCAGGGTGTCGCCGTCTGCAGGACCTCGTTTGCAACCTGGGCGTCGCCGGCGGTCGGGTTGATGCTGAGCGTGCGCTGCGTGTAATCGGCGAAGGGATCGTCGAACGGCGGCTCGCCGAAGGCGGGGCGGCCGCCGGTATAGGCTGGGACATAGCCGGCGTAGCTGTTGTGATACACCGGCGGATAAGGGCAATCCACCCGGAAGCAGGTGGGATAGCCGGCGGGATTGCAGCCGCCGAGCGCAGCCGCGAGGCCGAGCGCCGCGACAATCTGAAGCGATCGCGCACGCATCATTTGGCCTCCAGAATGTGGCCGTACGGCCCCTGCAGGTCGCCGCCGCTGGTGACGAATTCGGTGTACTTTTTCTTCCGTTCAGTGTCGCCCATCAGGAACAGGTCGACGTCGTTGGAGGGGAGCGTGGTGTCGAACGGCGTCGCGAGGTGCTTGCCCGGCGGAACAGGCCTCACGAGGTGCACGCTCACGATGACGACGAGGTCGGTGTCCTGCTTCTGGTAGTTGGTCGAGCGGAACAGCGCGCCGAGAACGGGAACGTTTCCGATCCAGGGCAATTGCGAGAGCTGGTTGAGGTCCTGCGCCTGCAGGAGACCGGCGATGGCGAAGCTCTGGCCGTCCCGCAATTCGACATCCGTGTCGGCGCTCCGCGTGGTGAGTTCCGGAATCGTGGTCCCATTCACGATGACCGGGGTGGTGGTCTGCGCGACCTGGCAGACCTGCGGCGTGAGATGGAGGTTGATGAGGCCGGTGTTGAGCACCGTCGGCTCGAAACCGAGCGTCACGCCGCAAGGATAGTAAGTCGTTGTCACCGTCGGCGTCGTGCCCGCAACGGAGCCCGGCTGCACGGTCGGGATCGGGATCTCGGTGCCCGCGAAGAACTGGGCCCTTTGGCCGGATTGCGAAATGAGGTTGGGCTCGGCCAGGGTCTTGACCAGGTCCTTCTCCTCCAGCGCCGAGATCAGGCTGTCGATCTGGATGCCGTGGGTGTTGATCACCTGCGCGAGCAACGCTCCGAACGGCTGGGCCGTCGAGGCGGCGCCAGGAAAGAGGCCGCTGCCGAGGGCGCCGCCGATGCTGGTCGTCGCAAGGGTCGACGTCGCTCCATTGGTCGTTGCCGCCGAAGTGCTGCTGCTCGCCGAATTCGAGATGGCTCCCAGCCCGGAAAAGCCAATCCCGTTCTTGTTCCCGCCGAACCAGTTCACCCCGAGATCCCGCTGCGCGGTGCGGTCGACCTCGAGAAAGCGCACCTTGAGCATCACCTGCTGGGAGGGCGCAACTTTCAGGGCGTCGATGACAGGGACTTGCCCGCCTGATTGCCCTCCCGCCTGCCCCCCTGCTTGCCCTCCCGATTGGCCACCGCCCTGCGCTCCTGACAAGCCTCTCGCCAAGTCGATGGCGCGCGTCGCCGACACCGCGTCGGTCGCCTCGCCGCCCAGGATCACCTGCCCGTTGGCGCTCGTAACGCTGATGTTGGTCGCGCCGGTGGTGGCCACGATCTTGGAGCGGAGCGTCGCAGTATCGGGCACGACCTCGAGGTCGACCACCGCAACCAGGTGCTTGTCACCGCCGAACACGGAAACATTGGTCGTGCCGACCTTCTTGCCCTGCACATAGAGCGTGTGGTCGGTCATCGGCACGAGGTCCGCGATGTCCGGCGAGCCGATCACCGCCGTACCGAATGGCTGTTTGAAGGTCAGGACCTTCGACTTGTGAAGCGTCACGGTGATGTGACGGACGGGCGCGTCTTCGACGACTTGCGCCCGAGCCGAACCGCAACACAAGACGAAATTCAGGGTCGCGGCCATGATCGCCGCGGCCATGAGGCCCCCCAGACGCCCCAAGCGTCCAGCATAATGATCACGCCGTCTCGCCAGCGACGTCCGTTCGTCGTGCGTCACGCTGCCCCTCCGCCCCTCGCCGATCTACGGCGCCTCCGTGCCCGAATACGCTACCTACCGTAGTCTCGCGGCGCAAAACGCCGGCGCCTCGTCATTGAACGCAGTCGACGCTCCCGCACGGCTCCCCGTCCGATGCGCGCTCAACGAATTTCGAACTTTGATTGAGCAAAGCGAGATTGTTTATCGCCGTCGCGTTACCGGGATCGAGCCTGAGCGCGGCGTCGAATTTCGTTCGAGCCTTCCTCAAATCTCCACGCAACATATAGGAGTAGCCCTCGTTGTTGAGGATCCTCGGGGTATTGCCAACCAGTTTGGCCGCAGCCGCGTAACTGCGATCGGCAAGATCGAATCGTGCCAATCGATCGTAGCTCGCCGCCAGTCCAACCCAGGCGGTCGCGTCCTTGGGAGATTTTTCGACGGCGTTCTGGAAATACTGCTCGGCCAGGCCGAAATTGCCTTCGTAAAACCGCTGGATGCCCAATTTCACCGGCTCGTCCGACGGGTAGTATTTCACATCGCCCGGGTTTTGCCCTGTGACGGCGTCCGGGACCGGCGTGGGCGTCACGGTCGGCTGACAACCGGCCAGCCCGACAGCGACGATAGCCGCCATTCCCACCCGAAGGAAACCCGTCGCCTCGCCGGCTGCGCGAAGAACCGCGCTCGTCAGCCCCCCCATCACGCTTCCTTCCCCCAAACTAGAAGCCGCACCTCATACCACGGGATCGGCGGAGCCGCCCGAATATATTGCCCCCGCGAACACCAATAAAATTATGATTAACCTACCCGATCCGAAGAACGACGTCTACTAGACCACTGGAAAGCAGTCAATTTAATCTAAAGGATTGGCGCCCGCCGTCCCCATCCGCTTTAGCGGGTGTGCATAACCGCAGCGATCCGGTTTTCAAACCGCCGGCGCTACCTAACGATCCCCCGCGACATCGAGCGTCGCAATACGTTTGTGGGCCACCGTAGATGACGAAATGGCCAGATGACGCCCTCTATGGCGCTAACGCGCACCGGGGGATTGAACCCAGTAACTGGATATTCATCGGGCTTCGGTATCCAGGCTGTGCCGAACAGAATGTCCCACAATGGCAGAAGAGATGCAAAGTTCTTGTCGCGATGCTCCGGCAGCGCCGAGTGATGGATGCGGTGCCATTGCGGGCTATTCAACACAGTGATCATCCGACCCATCGGAAAACGGACGTTCAGGTGGGCGCAACTATCGGGGAAAAAGTGGATGAGGCTGAGAATGAGCAGCATGTCCGGTGGGATCAGGAATAGAATAGGCATGATGGGTAGAACGGCGCTCGCCATCACCCTTTCCATCCACAGATGCCGGGCGCCGGTCGCGAAAGTCAAGGCATTGGCGCTGTGATGAAAAGAATGCATCGCCCACAAGAAAGGTATGGCGTGTTCGAAGCGGTGAAATATATAAGTATAAAGGTCAGCAATCACTGCCAGGACGACGATGGACACGAAATACCAATAGCCATGCGTGGGCAGATGTATCCAACCGTGCCCCAGAGCGCTCAAGATAACGCCACTGCATACAGTGGTGAGTGGAGCAAATAAAGTTGTCAACATAAAATTGACGCTTACCAGCTTCCAGTCCTCAATGACCTCGGACGCCGGGGTGTCAGCAATTGGCCACCTTCGCTCCAGTATTCGAGCGGCACCGATCGTGGCGATAACCAGCAGGACAACAAACAGGGTCGGCATGGTCACGCCCCTAGAAGGGAACTGAGGTGGACGCGCTCGGCGCGTTGAATGCCGTGCCCCATACATGCTTCATCACCATGGTGAAGCCTGGCTGGGATGCGGTAACAGTCAGCGCACTGGCTCCCACACCCGGCGTCGGTATGTTCACTGTCGGCGTGAGACCGCCGAAATATAGGAACGGGGCGACGGCTTGCTTCTGCGCAGCAGACAGGTAGTCAGCACCGGCACACCCAGACGGTGATGTGTTGTTTACGGCTACGTCAGTCGTATAGCATGTGATCATCAATTGCCGAGCCTCGGCATCAGCGAGCGCCCGCAACGACTGCATCGTGATTGCATAACGTCCCAAATCGAAGATGACGAACATCAATGTGAACAACGGCACAAAGACAAGGCAAAGCTCCCACGCCGCAGTGCCGCGCTGATCGAGCGTTCTCATCATTGCACCAAAGACACATACTGGCTGCCCGGTATCTCTGCCTTCGTGCAACCTGAGTCGTCGAAAGTGGCGTTCCCAGCGAACTTGATCGAAGCAGCGATGAGCTCGCCACAGCTCTTCCCGTTGGCTAAAGAGATCGTCGGATTGCCCTGGAACGTCACTGCCGCGGTCGGCGCGTAGATGTTTCCTGTGACGTTGATATTGCTAGTTCCACCGAATTGCACAGCCGTCGCCGAGGCATCGTAAATCGCCATGTACTGGAATAAGCCAGCGTCGGCCTGAAGGGACGCGGGAAGCGACGAACTGCTCGGGGCGCTTGTCGGCCCCGTAAGAGTGATGGTCCCGCCCCCCTTCGTGTCAATTGTCGCCCCTGGCAGCAGAATGAGGGTCACTCCTGTACCAGTGATCGAGGAGCCGCCTGTGAGGGTCAGAGTCCCGGATATGAAGTACACCCCTGAAGCCAAGGTGTACAGCTTTATTGCCTGCTGTCTTGACATTGTTATTCGTGCATGGGCTGGCGGCCGTGTAAGCGGTGAGCGGCGATCCTGTGCAGGTTTTTGAACTTGTTGAAAGACCGCAAGTGGCGTCGGAGCCGGGGTTCGCTCCGCACAACGTGGTGAGGGCGCCATCGAGAGCAGAGAATGGATCGGTGACCGGCGGTCGATAGGTTAACGCCGTACTACAGAATGTTGACGAGCCCGTGCAGCCGCCCTCAGCCGACAGCGACCCGAGATTGATGGTCGTCCCGCCGCCGGTGAAGTCGATTGCATTGCTCGCCGTATCGTTCGAGGCCATGCCGCAATTGGGCGCATTGATGTTCGGGCTGCCTTGGAAAGTGATAGAGCCTTTCAATGACAAGGCGCAGGGGGGCGTCGGCAGGGAATTAACTTGCGCAATGGCTTGGGCGCCAATGTTGATGGTGCGAAAACCCAGCACTGCCGACAGGTAGGCCGGCTGTGTCTGCTGCACCGTGGCCTGAACGAAATTTCCGCTGTTCCCGTTCCATGTCGTGAGCGTAGCGATCGCAACGCTCTGCGAAGTTCGTGTCGGAAGGCTGGTGACACAGTGAGAGCCGGGATAGGAGGTGTCGCCGGCGTTGCAGAACGCGTTCTGCGCTGCAAATTCCTTACCCCGATAGGGCACTGTTTGCGTATCTAGGCAATTTCCGAGCAAGCGTGCATGCCAGCAGCAGGGCGCCCGAGTAGGCCGCCGCATCGGCGGCGTTCTGCGCGTGTTGCTTGGTGACGTACCACGATCCGGCCTCGGCCCCGAGTGAGACCACTCCGATCAGCGGCACCAGGGCGATGACGGTCGCGAATGCGACTGTGCCTCGACGGCAACGGAGCAGGTTACGCATGGGAACCCCCCTATTGGAAGCGTTCTGAGTAAGGCAGGGTGAACGAACATGGATTGGCGTTACCACTGGTGCACAACACCGGTCTTAACACCAAGGGCGCCAAGGTGACGGTCGTCGTGTAAGAATAGTACTTGGTGGGCAACAACATAACGTTGGCCGAGGTGCAAGCAGCGCCAGCGCTCGTATCGCCGCAAAGGACCTGGACGTTGTTGATGGGATAACCTGCAACCGTCGCGGGGAGTGACGACGTCCAACTTGACGTGCTCGTGACGTCAGGTGGCGAATGGTACTGCACGTATTGCCCGAAGGCGCGCAACGCCCCCCACGCGGATATGAACTGGAAGCCGGCGATGGCGCCGTCGGCAAGCGGCATAAGCAGGGTCGTGACTATGAAAAGGTAGACGATGAGCGTCTCGAACGCGACGGCGCCGCGTTGATCCGCGATGAAAGAAGCTTTATGGCGCGCGTGCGCTATCGCGACACCTGGTCGCCTGGAGCCTGATCTTCTGGGCCAGGGTCTTGGACCGATGCAGTTCATCACAACCATCATGTCGATAACAAGCAGGCCAATGGTTACTCACCAGACATAAGGGATCAGTCTCCAGCGCGAAGCTTCGTAACTGGAATACTCAGGGCAGGTGCGCCGAAGCAGGTCTTCTTCGTAGAGGATACGGCAGACCTGGATGCCGATATGCAGGACCAGTACGATCGCCGTCACCGGCGTCAGATATTGCAGCACGACACCCACCGTCGCTATTTCTTCTGAGAAGTAGAGGGGATGCTTGATCCATCGATAAGGACCGGTTTGCACCACTGAGCGCGCCTGCGGCACCAGACTGAACGACCGGCCGAGATGTCGGATCGTGACAAGCATCATGATGAGGCCGATCAGCACGCAAGCGGTGGAGGCCAGGTTCGGCAACGCCTGGTCCGTTTTGCCGAAGAAGGTGATGGTCCAAGGCATATAGGTGCCGACGAATGCCGCGATTCTCGGCAGCAGGCCCTGCGCCTGCGCCTTTGCCGGCGGCCGGGTCATGATCAACAGCGCCAGGAGCAGGTAGAAGCTGGCAAGACAAAAGCTCGACAGACGCGATGGCCAGGGATCGCTATGCGACACCCCAATTCTCATCGCGACGCAGAGCGCCAGCAGCATGAACCACAAGCCGCCCAACAATCGCGTCATCCGATCGTAGGACCAGGTGTTCGGCAGGCTAACCGTGCTTGTGGCTCGATGCGTGCTCATGGCCCTATCCGTACCTAATGCTGCTGGAACGCACGCGTGAGGTGCAGAAACGAACTGGCGCCCATAATGATGAACATGGCCGGAAGCATGAACAACACCATCGGAACAGTCAGCTTGACGCCCAGCTTGTGCGCTCTTTCTTCCAGCTTGATGATAGAGTCTCGTCGGAGTTCGGCAGCGATAGCGCGCAGAGCCTGGCTCAACGGCGTTCCGTATTGCAGGCTCTGGCTGACCATGGCGCCGAATCGGCGCAGTCCGTCCGAGGTCGATCCCAGTTTCTCGAAGGCTTCGCGGCGATTTGGCAATATCCGGAGATCATCAAGAAGACCGTACAAGACCTGGGCCATGGCAGGATTGGACCGGTTCATTTCTTCTGCTACGCGTTCCACCGCGCTCTCCAGGCCCATTCCCGCTTCGCTGCAGACAACCAGCAAATCGATGGCGTCCGGCGTGCCTCGCCGAATGGCGGCATTGAAACGCCGCCTGAGCACCGCCAGAATCAACCGCGGCCCCATGATTCCGATCACCAAGGCAATGAGCGTGAAGATCAACAGATCGATCGGCGTCTCCCCGAAAAGCTCCGCAACAAGCAAGGCAATAAGCGGAAATGCGGCCATGCTGACAATTTTGACGCCGAGCCAGATCGGCAAGGTTCGATGTGGACTGAAACCCGACGATTGAACGACTGTCCGCAGTTGTTCCAGATTTTCCTCGGAGTAGAAGCGGCGATACCGCATGCCGAGCGATGAAAGCCAGCCGGTCATGTCCTGGAAGGGTGCTGACGCTCCGGCAACGCCGATCACAGCCTTTGACACCCGTAGGTCCAGCACACGAACGTGGACTTCCTGGATGATCAACACAGCGGCCGCAGTTGCGGCTGCTATGGCGAGGGCTGCCAAAATGAAACCGGAAGTCATAGCGCTGTATTCCTTCTGATCATCCAGCGTATCACCAGAGTCCCGGCAAGCACCGAAGCTAACGCGTAGGTCAGGAGCTTCCTTCCGGTCGGGTCGGAGAACAGGAGATCGACCGATTGCGGACTGATCTTGTATAGTATCCCGCCGACAACGAAGGGCGCCAATGAAAGTGCTCGCGAGGAAAAGATCACCTCTGCTGCCAGAGCCTTCGCGCGAGCAGCCAGCGTAACACGCTGACGCACGGTGTCTCCCAAAGTCTGCAAGGTTTCAGCCAAGGCGCCACCCGATTTCATCTGGACTCCAAGCGTCACCGCAAAGAATCCATACTCCGCCACCTGTGTTCGCTGATAGATTCCTTCTACAGCTTCCTCCGGAGGTCTCCCCAGAGCCAGCTCACTGCACACGATGGCAAACTGCCCGGCTGTAGGCTGCGGCATCTCACGAGAGACGGCGCGAAACGCCTCGTTCACGGGGAGACCGGATCGAACAGCGCCAGTCACCATTTCGATCGTGTCGGGCAACTGTCGAAACAGTTGATTGGCGAGGCGACGGCGCTGCCACCCAAACAGACCCCGCACTACCATCATGGCCACAAAGACGGCCGCGAGAGACACATAGAGCGTAGGAAATCCCAGCAGGCTATTGGCATAAAAGATCGCCGCCGCTGCGATGGCGCCGGCAAGCAGCACATATTCGGGACGCAAATCGTAAGATGTTGCTGCCCTGTAGTTGGCCAAGCGATGGAACAACAGCCACCTGGAATCGACCGGCGCCCGACGGATCGAGGGTATGCTCTCCGAATGTGAGGTTGATAGAGCTGTCGCAATCTGGCGATCGATGCGCCTTTGTCGCGAATCGAGAAACAACGCAACGGCTGCCGCACATACCAGCAGCAGCAGAACAAGAATGATTGATGACTGCGCCATCATAGCTGCCGCATAGCCTCGGCCCACGCCCGATCAAGCCCGTAATAGACAAGACGGCTCTTGAATTTTGGGACGGCTTGCGTGGACCTGTAGGCCCCCGATATCCGTCCGTGAACATCCTCCTCACGAAACTCGAACGTTGCGATGTCATTGGTGGTGATCACATCGCCCTCCAGGCCGATCACCTCGCTGATCTGGACGATGCGACGTTGGCCATCGCGCATGCGTTCGACGTGCACGATGACATCCAACGCTGCGACGATCTGAAATCGAATTGACCGCGACGGCAGATTGACCTGTCCCATCTGCACCATGTTTTCAACACGGGTCAGTGCGTCGCGTGCGCTGTTGGCATGCACCGTGGAGATCGAACCGTCATGGCCGGTGTTCATCGCCTGCAGCATGTCGAACGCTTCGGGGCCGCGCACCTCGCCCACGATGATCCGGTCAGGACGCATGCGCAGCGCATTCCACACCAGATCGCGTTGCGTCACCTGCCCCGTGCCTTCGAGACTGGGAGGCCGGGTCTCCAGGCTGATCACGTGCGGCTGCTGAAGCTGCAACTCCGCCGCGTCTTCGATGGTGACGATGCGTTCGCTGTGATCGATGAATTGGCTGAGGGCGTTCAACAGCGTCGTCTTGCCGGAACCTGTGCCGCCGGAGACCAGAACATTGAGCCGAGTCCGGGCGGCAATCTCCAGCAATCGTCCCATGGCCGGGGTCATCGTGCCGTTTTCGATCATTCCGGCAATATCATAACGTCGGCTTGGGAATTTGCGGATGGAGATGCAGGGGCTATGGATCGCCAGCGGCGGGAAGATGATGTTGACCCGGCTGCCGTCCGGCAAGCGGCAATCCACCATCGGACTCGATTCGTCGACGCGCCGTCCCACTCGCCCGGCAATCTTCTGCGCCACGGACGCGATATGCTCATTGTCGCGGAATCGGATCGCGACCCGCTCCAGCTTGCCCTGTCGCTCGACATAGACATTGCTGGGTCCGTTGACCATGACATCGTTGATCGAATTGTCCAGCAGGAGCGGACGGAGCGGCCCGTAGCCGGTCATGTCGTCCGCAAGCTCGTCCGCCAGCTGAAGCTGCTCGCGACCTGACAGTTCGAGCCGTTCCTGGTTGGCGATTCCGTGGATGATTTCCTCGATCTGCCGCCGAAGAACCTCGCGCGAAACATTTGCGGCCACGGATGGCTCGATCTGCTCGATGACACGTTCGCGCAGCGAAGCCGACATCACGGGTTGCTCGGCACGAGGTTCGTTGCGCGCTGGCGTCGATGGGCCTGGCGTCAATGCGGGCGACCGCGTTGGCGCGCCGTCGCGCTCGAGCTTACCAAACGTTTTCATCGCCCGAGCAGCCTCCTCAACCATCCCTTGCGTTCGTCGCCTACGGCAGCGATCTCCCGTACAATCGGCGCCAGGTAACGTCGCAGTCTTGGTACGTGCTTCAGGGCCGGAATTCCGAGATTGACCGCCTGGGTCATCCCCTTGCCGAGATCAGGAATCACCATGTCTGGTTTTCCGCCCAAGGCCTTGACGATTGTCGCCGTGGGAAGGCCCCCGGCGCGATTGGCGCGGTTGAGCAAAGTAAACACGCGATTCTTGCCGGAAATGTTGGCGACCGCCGCGCGGAGCGCATGGGCATTGCGTAGCCCGGTCACTTCCGCTTCCAGCAGCACCAGGACGTGGCGGGAAAGAGCGATCACCGGATGGATGGCTGGCGCCAACGGCATCGGCACGTCGACGACGATGTAATTGAACCGTTGACGGAGCAGGCCCAGCACATGCCTCACTCCCTCTTCCGTGATGTCCAGTTGCGCATCCATGTCCTCATCGCCCGAAATCAACCGCACTCGATCGTTGATTTCAATTGCTGCGCGTTCGAGGAACAGCGTGTCCGCCCGCACAGGGTTTTCCAGAGCGATGCGCAACCCCGGTCCAGGCCTGACACCCAACATCACGGCTGTTTCGCCGCCCTGGAGATGAAGGTCGAGCAGGGCGACCTTGGCCTTTGTGGTCTCGGCCAGTTGCAGTGCGAGATTGATAGCGATGCTCGTTGCTCCGGCGCCCCCCTGGGCGCCGCAGATCGAGATCACATGCCCGCCACGATCGATCGGATCGGGCCCCACGGCGGCAAGCAGCTTTGGGCGTAGATGGGTTTGCACCAGATCGCGCGTCAGCGGCTTGGGAAGGTAGTCGTTCAGGCCGAGTTCCATGAGAGCGCGGTAGAAGGGGATATCGGCGTTCTGACCGATCAAGGCGACCCGAACATCGGCCGGGCAGACGCGCGACAACCTTTCCAAATCCGCGAATGGATCATCGATTTCGCTGATGTCCGCCACCAACGCGGACAGCTCGGTATCGGATTCGAGCATCTTGATGGCGTTACGGATCGTGCCGCGCTTGACCTCGAGGTTACCGCCCTCGAGGCCTTTCTGCAAAGCCGCTGCGCTCAGATCGTCGTTGACGTAACAGACGATTCGGTCGCGAATGACAGCAGACGGCGCGTCTTCGGCCGGCCTTATGGATGCAATGTTGACGCTCATTAGCGACCCCCAGACACCTTAACCGTTAGTCCTTGCCTTTATCGCCGATGGAGCCCGCCAAAGCCGCGGTCTGTCGGACAAATTCCGCAGGCCCATCGCAGCCTGACACGGGCGCCGCGTCCTCGGCGTCCTGCTTCTTGACCGAGTATTCCTTGACCTTGCCGTTTTCATAAACCACCACCGTCGTGTTCTGGCGGGCGATCGCATTCTGTCGGGCGATTTCCGGCGACACATCGCAGCCGAACATCGTGCCCAAGTCCGCTGTGTCCTTCACTTCGACGGCTGAGCGGACGGCCAAGGAGAGCTTTCCGAGATCCTTTGCGAGCGTGATCTTCTTGACCTGTTCTGGCGAAAGCTGCAGCGATACGGAGTGTGTCACTTTGCCGGCGGTGGCGTTGGCGCCCGAGGCGCCTTCCACAATCTCCTGGTCGATCGCAATGATCCGAGCATTGCGAAGAACGATTTCGCTCAGTGAGTGACGCGCCGGATCCGCCTTGTCGGTCCCCTGCGTCAATACGACATCCACATAATCGCCAGGCCAGATCAGGCCCGAGACGCCAGAACTCCGCGTCGACATTGATGCTGATGGCGCGGGTATCCGGCGCCAGGACGCTGGCGAGAAAGCCCCGGTCTCGTGGCCGCAAGACGTCTTGCGATGTAATCGGACGGCCGGTGTCGACGAACTTGCGAACCAGAGAACCGCGAAGCTCAATCTTGGCGCCAGGCGATTCAGCGATCGCCCCTGCCGGAACGTCGCTGGGCCGTGCGGTTCGCACCTCGAAATCTTCATCGCGCATGAATGTGCCCGGCGGTAGCGGATGCGCCGCGACAAAATATCCGTCTGCGAGAGGCGCCGGAGCGCTCTGCACAACCTGCGCGACGGGCTTCGGCAGGTTTGCGTTGTAGGCGATGAGCCCGAGCGCAGCCGTTGCGAGCAACAGCACCATGATGATCGAGAGACGCAGCGTAGACGACATGTCAGAACCCGCGGCTGAAGGCAGTCCAAATACCGCCACACGCAATGGCGGCCCCGTAAGGTAGCGGCGCCTGCCGCAAGTTGCGCCAACGCTCGACTGCGTAGACGCGGCGCAAAAACGACGACCCGGCGGGCGCTGGCCTGGGATGAGGCAGGAGACGCATCAACAGATGCACCATCGCAAGAACGGCGCCGGCCAGCCCAGTCATGGTCAACAACTGAGTCACCCCCGTCAACGGGAGGCCGACCGCCAATGCGACCAGCAGCTTGACGTCGCCGCCGCCGATCCATCCCCGCTGGTAGACGACGATCAGCAGCAAAAACAGGATTGTCGCGGCGGCCAGCAATTCCGTAACATGCGTCGGACCCGCGAACTGGCTGGCGATCCCGAGCAGCGCCAGCGTCAGGCAAATCTCATTATGGATCAACCGTGTCGCGATATCGATCACGGCGACATAGAGCAACAGCGCGATCTCCAGGACCAAGGCCGTGGGAGCAATCCAGTTCATCAGATGCATGCCTCGATGCCCCTTGCGAGTCAGACGGCCGCAGGCTTCAGACGGCGGCCGCGATAGCGTTCGAGATAGCGGTGAGCCCGGTATTCAGGGCTCCCTGGATAGTACCGGCGCCAGGACCACCGAACGCGGCAGCCACTGTGCCGACGATGCAAGCCGCGACGGTCACGTACTCGAACGACACCACGCCGTCCTTGTCCGCGGGCAGACGCTTCACCGCCTCACACATCTTGAAGTACGACTTCAGCATGAGCGGGATTTCCTTCGTCCAGGACGATGGTTGCAGACATGCAACCATCGTTTGGTAAGAAAAGGTGGGGGCACAGCCCAGCGCCCCCCTTTCCGGAAGTCAGGGCGTCAGCCTGTGATGGCGGTAGTGAAAGCTTGCGTGATCGTGGTGATCCCGCCAGTCAGCGCCCCGCCGATAGTACCAGCGGCGCCACCACCGAACGCCGCAGACACTGCGGCGATGATGCACGCCGCGACGATCACGTACTCGAACGACACCACGCCGTCCTTGTCCGTGCGCAGACGAGCAAGCAGATCGCTGGTCTTTACGTAAATCTTCAACATGAGCTCACTCCCTCAACTCGAGAAAACCGTACTTGGGCAATGTTCCATTCGTCCTTACTGGGCAACGGAACATTTACCCTAAGAAAACGTTAAAGCGTTTCTCGCCAAAGAGTCAATAAGTACAAAGACGTGAGTAGGGCTAAAATAACGGCGTCGGGGTGACCACTGCGAGGTACCTCGATTTTTTCACCTAATCCGACTTGAGCCCGCCAACTTCCTATCGCCGCTGCCAATAGCGGTGCCGATCGCGGGATTGTGTCCACGACGTCTTTGCCCTGCGACGTCAGCACTTTAGCCAGACGCACTTTCGCCTCGATCTCTTCGGGGTTGTGGCGTTTTTTCGGCACTTTTAGGAGGAACGATGCCATGCCGCGCAGGCGGTTCACGAATGAACTGATCGCGCCTGCCTTACGACAAGCGGAAAGATGCGGGCTCGCCTGACGGGCGTCCGGATCGGTTTCTCGCGACCACTGCGCCTCCCGATCCCCACGGGAGGAATAACATTCGCGCCAAATCTACGACTGTAGTGCTGACATGCGAATTCGTTGGAACCGGCGCCCCGTTAACTTGTTGTTTGACTATTGGGAATATCCCCAGAACCTAATAGCAGGAAGCCCCGAGGCCGAATTCCTCCGATCATCGACTCTCGCGCAAAGGAGCCCCCGTTGTCGCGTCTTCCTCTGTATAAGACGATTTTGCTGGCGGCCTTTGCCGCCCTTCAAATCGCCGACGTCATCACCACCAAGCGGGTGCTCGACAAGGGCGGGTGGGAGGGGAACCCCCTCGAGGTCCTGTCCATGTCGCTCCTCGGAGGCTATTGGCCGATCCCCAAGCTCGCCCTGATGGCCGCCTGTGTGGCGTGCATGGTCCGGTGGAAGCCGAGATATGTGGCCCCGTTTGTGGCGCTCATGGGCCTCGTGGTCGCTAACAACGCGCTGTGGACCTATACGTGAGCGCGAGCGACCGCAGGTTCGAGCGCCAAGATCACCCGGCGCGGTAGCCGTTTCGTTGCGCCAGCCGCTTGGGAGCTCCGGCCGCGCCCTTCGAGCGGAGCATGAGACGCCACCAGCGCGCCACCAGCGAAGATGCGGATGACGTCGGCGCAGGTTCAAGAACCGCGTGGCGGCACAATCATTTGTTGTCGACTGGACGCAACGCCTCGATGATCTTGACCATGGCAAGTTGACCGGGATCGTAGAGACCGATGCTTGCCGCCCCAAACATCCGTGCCCGGCCAAGCTTGTTGGGTCTGGACTTGAAGGCTTCGAGCGTGGAGCGCGCGGTTGATAAGCTGTCGTCGTAAAGACGGGCGGGCGGCGAACCCGCAGTCGCATCGACTACAGCCTTGAGTATGTCGAGCACCGTCTTGTCACCCAATTCTCCTCGTCCCCGGGCCATCATGGCCGTGAGAGCAGAGTCAACGATCTGAGAGATCTCGACCGCTTCAATAGAGGACCGTCCTTTGCATTTCTTCGCCGCAGCCAGAAAGGCCGTCGCCAGCAATGTCCCGTAAGATGAAGACGAGACGCGCTGAAACGCCTTCGCGCACGCGACAAGGACGCCGCCGACGTCCTGGGGAAGCTCGGCGGCGGCAGCCTCGGCAAATCCGCGCGACACCGTTATGCCGATATCTCCGTCCCCGAGAGCAGCGTCGGCGGCGTTGAGTTCAGCCGCGGCGACATCCATCGCTGCTGCGACCCGCGCTATTGCAGAAGCCAAATCGGCGACGGTGACGACTCGCCGCGAAACGCCCGTAACCGAGTCCATCGCTTTTCCCTCTGCGGGCTGATCAAGACTTCCAGAATGGGCACTCGCAAGGCGCAGCAAGAAGCCGCTCGAGTTGGCCGTCGAGCCGACAAAGCGTAACTGTAGCCCCGGACATTTCCATCGATGTCGCATAGCGGCCGACGAGCGGCTGTACGATCGTCACATCCTTTTCGGTAAGTCTGGCCGCGAGCCGGCGGTACATGATGTACAGCTCCTCGAGCGGCGTCGCCCCAAGGGAATTGACCAGAAGCGAGACTCGCTCGCCTCGCCCGAGATCGAAGTCGTCAAGGAGGCGGTCGAGCATCTCGTCGGCCAATTCGTCGGCCGTCTTCAGTTTCGCTCGCCAGAGTCCGCGCTCTCCGTGTATGCCAATCCCCATCTCCATCTCGTCGGAAGGGAGATCGAAGGTCGGCACTCCGGCCTGCGGCAAGGTGCAGGAACCAAGAGCAAAGCCGATCGAACGGCAGGCGTCGGCAGCCTCCTGAGCCGCCTTGGCGACCTCGCCAAGGTTCGCACGCTCGGCGGCCCGGGCGCCCGCGACTTTAAATGCATAGACCATGCCTGCCACGCCGCGCCGCCTTTTGGCCTCCGATTTCGGCGCCGAGGCCACATCGTCGGCGACGACGACGGTCGTCGAGGCAATGTCCTCCACGGCGAGCATCTCGCTCGCCATGTCGAAGTTCATAATGTCTCCGCCATAGTTGCCGTAGAGACATAGAATTCCGGCGCCGCCGTTCGCGTGGCGCATGGCATTCGCGATCTGCTCGGCGGAGGGCGAAGCAAACACGTCTCCAATTGCGGCCGCGTCCAACAAGCCCGGCCCAATATATCCAGTGAAGATGGGCAGGTGACCAGACCCGCCGCCGGTGACAATGCCGACTTTTCCTTCGGTGGCGCCGCTTGCGCGAACGATAACGCGCTTTACTGGCTGCCGGAACGACCGATCATGGGCGAGGCACAGGCCCTCCAGCATTTCGTCGACGTAGTCGACGGGCGAATTCATCACCTTTTTCATTTTCCCTCCCGCTCACCATCCGAACTAACGCAGGGCTCCCGCTATGAGCTAGCCGCGGCTGCGCATATGCGCAAGACAAAATCATTTGCGTAATCGACACTTTTCAATCACTATCGCAACCTGAGGAAAGCGATCCCGCCATCAATCACTTTTTGTTGATATTCGATCGCCTTCTGTGCAATTACCCGCGGCCATCGCTTGACACCGGTTGGCGCCGAATGCGACATATGCGCATCAAATGCGCAAACGTTCAAACATGCGCGACGCCTGAAAGTCTGATGGCGGTCAGAATTGGCGTGAAGGCAAGAGACATGTGACAAGTAGAGCCATTAGTAACCCTCCTCTCGCCACATATGAAAAAGCTCGGCCACGCGGCGTGCGGGGACGATGAAGACTTGCGTATTTAAGACATGGAAGCTGGCTTGATTAGAAGAATTCCGCCGCCGCCAAGTCATTGCAGCTTCATGGCGACGAGGCGGCGATCTGGTAGATTTCCTGGAGACAGGCGCGTGATAGCGCCAACAATTAGAGACGGTTCGCTTAGGAGGAACAATGGGTCGCGCATCTCAAAATACTATCGCAGATGAGTCGAAGCGCATGCGCGCTACGGCTAGGGCGACGTTGCTGGCCCTCACAACGGCATTCAGCGTCGGCGCTGCTGCGACCCTCCCGGCGAAGGCGGCGGACAATCCTATCCTCACGGCCGCGCGCACCATGACGCCGCCCGAGTATGCTGGGCCCACCACCCCGGCGAAAGCGCCAAAAGGCATCAAGATCGCGGTGGTGACCTGCCTTTCGGTGCTTCACGGCTGCGTGTCGCCCGCCGACGGAATTCGCCATGCCGCCGAAAAGCTCGGTTGGACCGTCAAGGTTTATGATGGGGGCGGCACTCCCAACAAACAAAACGCTGCGATCCTGGACGCGATTTCATCGGGAGCCAATGTGATCGCAACGATAGCGATCGATCCTAACCTCATTCAGCTTGCCTTAAGCGAAGCCAAGAAGGCCGGCATCCCTGTCGTAGCTGGCTCGAACGGCATAGACTCGCCCAACCCGGTGAAGCTTTCGGCGCCCGGCGGACTCGGCTTCGCTTTCGACGTGTCTCCGGATTACGGAACGCTTGGCCTCCACGTCGCGCAGTGGATGAATGCCGACTCCGACGGAAAGGCAAACATTGCGCTGTTTTCGGACAAGGAATTCCCCTCCATCATGGCCCAGGAGGTCGGTGTTCTCAAGGGTTTCGGCGAGTGCAAGAGCTGCGTCGTGTCAAAGCAGATCTACTTCACCGCGACGCAGATCGCGACCCAACTCGGCCAGATGACGGTCGACTATGTTCGCTCCCACCCCAACGTCAACTATATCTATGGCGCGTTCGATCCTCCGGCGGCGACCCAGGTCGCAGCCTTGATGCAGGCCGGAATGGGCAACCGCGTTAAAATCGTAGCCGCGCTCGGCAACCAGCAGAACCTCAATTTTATTCGTGAAGGCCGAATACAGGTTGCCGATGCGGCGTACGACAACGAATACATGGGCTGGGCGATTGTCGATCAGACTATACGGCTCCTGAACAAGCAGCCGCTGTTCGAGCCGCATAGCGAAAACCTGCCATTCGTGATTCTGGACAAGACCAATCTGCCGCCGCCGGGTTCCGATTGGCAGGCTCACACCGGATACCAGGAGAAATTTCTCCAGCTCTGGAAGTAACGCTCGATGGGGGTGACGGCGACAGCGCTGACAAAGCAATTTGCAGGCGTAAAAGCGCTGGACGATGTCCGGATCAACCTCAACAACGGCGAAATCCACGCTCTGTTGGGCGCCAATGGGAGTGGAAAGTCCACGCTCGCCAAGGTGTTGAGCGGGGTATACCAGCCCGACCGGGGGGAGCTCTCGGTCGGGACTACGCGAGTCTCGGCGATCGCCTCGCCCCATCAGGCGAACCAGCTTGGCATAGCGGTGGTGCATCAGGAGGCGCCGCTGATCGACAGCATGACGGTCGCGGAGGGAATCGCCCTCTTCCGCGGCTATCCGACGCGCGGCGGCCGAGTTCAGTGGAACAGGCTGAAGGCCGAGACATCGGCGATGCTTCAAGCCTACGACGTCGGCGTCGATCCGGACCAGCTCGCCGGCAAGCTCAGCCCCGCGGAACGCGCATTGGTTGCGATGGTGATTGCGCTCGACCAGGTGAAGACCGGTCTCGAGCTCCTGATCCTTGACGAAGTCACGGCGTCGCTGCCGGAAAGGCAGGCGGCCATTTTCCTCGATCGCGTGACGGCGATCGCGCGATCGCGGACGGCCGTGCTGATGGTGACTCACCGGCTCGCGGAACTGCAGGGTCGCGCCGATCGGGTGACGGTTTTGCGAAATGGAGCGGTTGTCCATGCGGCGGCAGCCAACGCCGTGGACGACAAGACGCTGATCCAGATGATGGTTGGGTCGGACCAGCCTAAGCACGACGCGAAGGCGGCGCTCCCGAGCGGCAGCGTATCCCGCCTGTGGGCCGCCGTCGGCGTTTCCGAGCGTCGCCGCGCCGCCTCTGCGGCGCCAGACGCTGATATCGTCTTGGAAGCGCAACACCTCGCCGGAACGTTCATGCGGGATGTCTCTTTCACGCTGCGGAGAGGCGAGATTGTCGGCGTCGCAGGCCTGATCGAGAGCGGCGTAGGCGAGTTGCCGCAGGTGTTGGGCGGCGCCGTCGGGCGTACGGGTGGGCGCCTGAGGGTAAACGGCCATGACTTGCCACAAGGGATGACGCCGAGGCAGGCCATCGACGCCGGAGTCACGCTGCTTCCTGTGGACCGCCTCCGCTCGGGCGGGATTGCGTCGCTGGACCTCACCGAGAACATGCTCCTTCCCGCGTTCGACCGCTACTGGCACGCCCGGCCTCGCGAGAGGCGCGTCGTGGATCGCGTTATCAGCGAATTCGACGTGCGGCCGGCCCGACCCACAACGCTCTTCGGCCAGCTCAGCGGCGGCAATCAGCAGAAAGTGCTGCTCGGCAAATGGCTGCTCCTGCGTCCGCCGGTCCTGGTTTTGGACGATCCGACGTCGGGCGTCGATCCCAACGCCCGCGCGACCATGTTCAGGGCGATGCAGGACGCCGCGCAGGAAGGGGTTGCGATCCTTTTCTTCTCCACCGAGCCGGAACAGCTCGCCGCGATGTGCTCGCGCGTCCTCATTCTCCGGGACGGTATGGTCGCAAAAGAGCTGATCGGCGCCGATCTCGATCAAAATGTAATCAGCAGCTGGTCTTACGCATGAACGTCAGAGACTCCCATACTGTCGCTGTCGATGGTGGCGGCGCGCCTGCAACACCAGCGCGACAACCCTCGATTCTGGCAAGGACCGCGGCGCTGATTTTGACGCGCTATGCGACGGCGCTGCTCCTCTTGCTGTTCGTCGTCGTGTTTTCGCTGCTTAGCAGTCAGTTTCTGACCTCGACGAACTGGCAAAACCTCCTCGTGGTCCAAGCCGTCGTCAGCTGTACGGCGTTCGCGGCAATTCTGTCGCTTGTCGTTGGCGAGTTCGATTTGTCGCTCGGCAACATGATCGGCTTCTTGACGATGCTGGGCGCCTTTCTCGGCGGCCAGGGCTACGATGGGCGGATCGTCATTCCGGCAATGCTTTTAGGAGGCGCGCTGGTCGGACTGCTCAACGGAATTCTGACAGTCTATTTTGGAATCAGCTCCTTCATCGCAACCTTAGGCACCGGCATCCTCCTCAGCGGCTTGACGATGGGGCTGAGCGGCGGACAGGTGCTGTTCGAAGGCATCCCCCGGACGATCCTCTCGATTGGCCAAGGCCACTTTCTCGGGCTCGGCACGACGGTATGGCTGACGGCCGTCATCGCGCTCATCCTCCTCTATGTTCTCGAACAGACGCCGTTTGGGCGCAAGCTCTATGCGATCGGCGGATCGGAGCGCGTGGCCTTTCTCGCCGGCATCCGGACCGGTCTGCTAAAAATCGTCGCTTTCACGCTCGCCGGGGTTCTGATTGGCGTTGGAGCGATCTTCGCTCTTGGGCAGAACGGCGCCGCAAACGCGGGCTTCGGACCGGAATTGCTGCTGCCTGCCTATGCGGCCGCTTTCCTTGGCGTAACCACTTACCGCCCCGGCTACTACAACATTCCCGGCGCTGTGATCGCGATCGTACTGATGGCTGTCGGCTTCAATGGGCTCAATCTCCTCGGAGCCCCCTTCTGGGTTCAGCCGATCTTCAACGGCAGCGTGCTCATCGTCGCCGTGATAACAGCGCGCGCCGAATCCCGCCATGTGAAGAAGTGATCTGTAGGCTCGAAACACATTTCAGGGAGATACGAGTTTGATCGACAAATCCGCGCCAGACGCTTCCCGGTTGTGGGAGGTCTTCGTTCTCGAATACGCGCGAAGCAAAAACCAGCCTGTCGCTACCCTGCTCCAGGGCGCTTACGACCAGGGGACGATCGACCTTCCATTCGCGTTCGTGCTCGCGCGGAACGGCGAGCGAAACATCCTCGTGGACTGCGGCTTCATGAAAGAAGGAAATGGCATAGCGGTCGCCGCTAAATTTGGCATTCCCGACTGGATCTCGCCCGTCCGAATGGTCGCCGAGATGGGGGTTGAAGCGCGAGATATAACCGACATCGTCCTGTCGCATGCTCATTTCGATCACATGGGATCGATCGAGAAGTTTCCCAACGCGGTGTTGCACATCCAAAAGCGCGAACTCCTGAGTTGGGTCGAGTTGATGGCGCTCCCCCGCAGGTTCAGTTTCCTGACGTCCGTGCTCGATCCCGATGACATCTACAGCGCGCTTGACGCCGCCAAGGAGCATCGGTTGGCTTTGATCGACGGCGACCAGGACGATGTCTTGCGTGGCGTTCATGTCCGCACAGGCGAGGGACATACATTCGGACAGCAGTTCGTGACGGTCGAAACCGCGAGGGGGCGCATCGTTGTCGCCGGCGATTGCATCTACGGCGCGCCCAACCTGACGGGCAAGGACAATGACGGGGTCTATATCCCGCTCGGCTCCGGGATCGGCAGCGCTTGGGACCAACTGAAATCCTTCGACCGAATCAATAAAGAGATCAACGGCGACCTCGATCGTCTCGTCATTTTGCACGACTTCGAGCGCTGGACCCGATTTGATCTGGTCAAGGAAGTCGAAGGGTTCCGAATATTTAGAGTTGCCTGACCCCATAGTCGAAGCGAACTTCGAATGCGCGCGGCCTCGAAGTCGCTTCGTTCGTGAACGCGGCAAATCAGACTGGCTTCGCTTAAGCCAACCCAAACCTTGAAGATCCATCAGAGCGCCAGCGGCGCTCGGCTCTCGTTCTCGCTCCCGGCGCTCTCCTTATCGATCTTTAGAATCGAGCGCACAATGCTTTCGCTGGTTGCAATCGTATTGACGATGCCCGAGCGGAGCGCCGCAAGCAGAGAGAGAATTTTGTTGCGCTCGCTCGCCACCACAATGACATTCGGTATTCGCCGAAAATCCTCGTGTGAGAGGCCTATGACCCTGCGACTGAGTTCGCTGGCCGCTGGGCGCCCCGAAATGTCCAAGAAGTCGTATCCGGAGACATCCGCGACAGTTCCGCTCATGCGGGCCTGGCTGACTTCGAAAGCCGTGTACCAACCCATCCGAACGAGGTAGCTATCCTCGCTGCAATCGCCAACGCCGATCAGAGCTACGTCCGACCTTCGCGCGCGATTTAAAGTCTTCTGCACGGTTTCGTCTTCCAGGAGCAGGTCACGTAGAGACCGGGTCTTGACATAAGCCGGCGCATAAAGCGTCTCGCTCTTGCCGTTGAAGGCGGCAGCGAGTCGGCGCGCGATATGATCTGAACTCATGTTCTCGCCGGCTCTAAGTTCGCCGCCTATCGAACTGACGAAAGTGCACCCGCGGGGCTTGGGGCTGTCCAGGAAGCTGGGCACAGCGCCTACGTTGCGCCCCATGCCAACGGCGACGACCGACGTGTCGGTCAATATTTCCGCTAGGCAATCCGCGACCAGTTGAGCCACCGCCGCACGTTGCATATCCTCGGCCTCATGGTCGATGGCGATCAAAGCGCGCTGGACCCCGAAACGCGCTTTAAGCTGATGCTCAAGCTCCGATAATTCTGCCGGATTGAGATTGATCCGGATGACGACAAGTCCAAGCTCGCGCGATTGCTTGAGCATTCGTCCGATTTTCGTGCGTGATAGCTTCAGGGCGCGCGAAATTTCTTCTTGCGTCTTGTTTTCGTAGTAATATTGCTTTGCGACGGCGGTAATGAGGTTCAAATTTGCAGCTTCTGTATTCATAATGTTCGCTCTGGTGCGTAATCCGGTGATCGGCCATTCGACGCGATCTTGAGCGGCTCGGGCGTTGCCGACGGTGATATCTGTTCAAGTCTTTTCTGAAGTGTCAACAGGATGGTTTCAAGCTACGTCTTTGCGCATGCTTTCCGCGGCGATGTGGAGACGATGGGTGTTGTGGACACGATCCGGCGTCGGCGAAATGGGACTGTCGGACGCGCCTCGCTGGCCCAACGAAGGCAATGGGTTTGGTCTTGTCCTGGAACGTCGATTGTGTACCTAAAGAGCGATCTTCGGGACTTCGCAAGGAATTCCGGCCCCCGCTCATAGACAACGTCCGAAAGCGGGCTGACCTGCTAAGAGTGGCTAACAAAACTATTTGTCAACCATGGCTGGGAGAGTCTTGGCGGATGAGCGTCGCGCGTTCGAACCCCATCGAATGCTCGCCGTGGAGGGCCTTACGAAAGCCCAATTCGACGCGATCCCGCTTGGATGTCACGAATTGTTCGATGTCCGTTGTTGGCGCGGACGACAGCTCAGAACAAAACTGCGAACACCGTCCCGTTGGCCGGCCGCTGCGCCGCCGTTGAAAGCAAAATGTCACCCGCTTACAAAATGCTTTGGAGGACCTGCTCGGCAGCCTCTACAATGCTGATGCGTCCGTCCTGCGCCGCGGCGAAAATCGCGGCGGCCTCTGCGTTCGCCAACCCAAGGATACTGTCGCGAACACGGCGCGCCGCGCGTTGCGCGATCAGTCTTTGGATGCGCCGGCTTCGCCTGGCGCGTCTTTCCTCGGCGGTCCGTATTCCCAGGGCATCGATCGCGGCGACGAGGCTCTCGACACCCTTCCCGGTCGTGGCGACCGTTTCGATGACGGGAACGTTCTGGTTGTCTGAGCGGAGCTTCAGCATCGACCTGAGCTGATCGGACGTACGGCCTGCGAGCGGCAAATCCGACTTGTTGACGACGAGAATATCGGCGATCTCCAGTATCCCGGCTTTGATGGCCTGGATGTCGTCGCCGAGATTGGGCGCATTCACGACCACGCAGACGTCCGCGACTTCGACGATCTCGACCTCAGATTGCCCCGCTCCGACGGTTTCAACGATGACGACATCGCGCCCTGCGGCATCCATGAGGTCGATGACGCGGTGGATCGATTCGGACAGCCCGCCCAAATGGCCGCGCGAGGCGATCGATCGGATGAAGACCCCGGGATCGCAGGTGTGCCGCTGCATCCGAACGCGGTCACCGAGCACCGATCCGCCAGAGATCGGGCTCGACGGATCGACCGCGGCGACCGCGATGGTCTTCCCACGGGCGCGCAGGGCGGCGATGAACGCGTCGATCAACGTGGACTTTCCGGCGCCGGGCGGCCCGCTGAAACCGACGATCGCGGCTCGACCGGTCAGCGAATAGGCGCTTCGATTCAAACTGTCGGCGATCGGTCCGCCCGCCTCGGTCAAGCTGATGCAGCGCGCAAGCGCGCTCATGTCGGAACATTTCAGTCGATCGATCAGCGCGGCGAGCGCCGGACCGGGCTCAGGCGATGACAAGGGGATGCCCAAAACCCAGCTCCTTTCGGAGACAGCCGACGATCTCGCCATGGGTCACCCCGTGCTCGGCAGCTTCAACCACGCGCTCGAACACGTTTTCGCTCGCGCTGTTGGCGGCGCGCGCCAAGGAGTCGAGCGCGCGCCGCACTTCATCCTGACTTCTGTTCGCTTTGAACGCCTTGAAGCGCTCGATATGGGCCATCATGCGTTCGAGGTCGGGGCGCTCGGTCGGTCTGCCGAGCCCATCGTCGCCCGGGATTTGATAGCAGTTGACGCCGACGATCTTCTCTTCGCCGGTTTCGATCTTTTCGTGAAAGCCAAGCGCCGAATTGCCGATCATGGTTTGCACGAGGCCAGTCTCGGCCGCCTTGAACATTCCGCCCGCCGCGTCGACCTTGGCGATGACCGCCAGAATCTCAGTCTCCATCTGATCGGTGAGGGTTTCGACGTAATAGGAACCCGCGAGCGGATCGATCACGTCGCACAGATGCGCTTCCTCACGCAGAATGTTTTGCGTCGCCACCGCGATGCGGGCAGCTTCCTCGGTCGGTGTCGCGACGGCCTCGTCATAGGCGTCGGTGTGCATGGATTGCAGTCCGCTCATGATCCCAGCCATCGCCTGCACGGCGACCCTGGCGATGTTGTTGAGCGGTTGCTGCCGCGTCAGATCGACGCCAGAGGTCTGGCCGTGAAACTTGAAGCGCCAGGACGCGGGGTTCTTGGCGCCAAGCCGCTCGCGCGCCAGGCGCGCCCAAACGCGGCGGGCGGCGCGGAACTTGGCGATCTCCTCGAAGAAGCTGATCGAGATGTCGAAAAAGAAGGTGAACCGCCGTAGCACGACGTCGATGTCCATGCCGCGCGCCACGCAGTCCTGCGCATATTGCAGAGCGGTGGAAAGCGTAAAGCCGACGGTCTCGGCGGGCGTTGCGCCCGCCTGCTGCATATGCTGCCCGACTACCGAGACCGGATTCCAATTTGGCGTGTGCTTAAGAGAAAACTCGATGTGGTCGAGCAGGACCCGTCGCGAGCCGGTCAGCGACAGCCGGTAGAACATATGGTTGGCGATGAAGTGCGAGAGATAGTCGCTCTGATTGGACGTTCCCGAGATCGACGACCAGGGTATGCCCCGACGCTTCGCGACGCCCAAGGTGAAGGCCAGAAGCGTGAACGGCGAGGGGTCGTTCATCGCGGTGGAAATCTTGCCGAGGGGCACTCCCGCCAGGGCGGCGGCCATGTCGTCGGTGGTGTTCGCCACGGTGCCGCAGGTGCCTAGTAGGACCGGATCGACTTCGTCGCAGTCGACGCCTCGAAAGCCAGAATTGCAAGGCAGGAAGCTGATCGCGGTGGCCCCGGCGGCGAGGATCTGGTGGACGCGGGCGTTGTAGTCCTCGGGAACGCCGAGGCCGATGAGCTGGCGTTGCGTCCACGTGCGGCCGCGATGCATGGTGGGATAAATGCCGCGCGTGAACGGATATTGGCCGGGAAAGGCGAGATCCGTCTCGTAGGACGACCCGTCCCAATCGCGCGACGTGTAGAGCGGCTTGACCTCGATGCCGGAACGGTTCTTGACCGCGCGATCGGCGCCGATCTGTTGGCTGTATTCGGCTCGCCAATGGCCATACGACTGATCGAACCCCGGCAAGGGCAGTTGCACGGCTTCCTTGCTCATCGGGCGCTCTCCCAAAGTTCGGCGTCGCGAGCCAGCCGGGACTTGGCGGCGATCGCGGCGACGTGCTCGACAATCTCTTCGCGCGAGGCGCCGGGACCGAAAATCGCGCTGACGCCCGCTTGCAACAGCGCCGGGCGTTCATCGTCCGGCACGATCCCGCCAACCACGAGGGCGATATGGCCGAGACCGGCGGCGCGAAGCGCGTTGATCAGTTTGGGGACGATCAGATGATCGGTGGCCAGCGAGCTCACGCCGATCGCGTCGACGTCTTCCTCGGTCGCCAGTTTCACCACCGCCTCGATCGACTGCCAGGGCGGGGTGTAGATCACGTCCATGCCGGCGTCGCGCAGGAAGGCGGCGACGATGCGGCTGCCCCGATCATGCCCGTCGAGGCCGATTTTGGTTACGAGCACCCGCGCGGGTGGATCGAGCCGCGGCGTCGTCATTTGCGCCGCCTCGCGGAGCTGCCCTCCGCCAAGGAGCGCAAGGGCGCCAACAATTCCCTGGCGAGAGCGGGTATCGACAGACCGCTCGGCCGATACCAGACCGGCGTCCAGTTGATGGCGCCGAGAATGAAAAGACGGGCGAGTTTGGGATCGCGATCCTCGGGCAATTCAATCTCGGAAAACAGCGCGCGGAATCGAGCCTCATAGCGGTCGCGCAATTTCGTCAGTTCCGACGTAATCTCCGGCACGTCGCCGGGTAGGATTCGAATGATGACACGGGCATAGGCGCTCGCGTCGAGGATGGATTCGAGGTGGGCCGCCACCGCCAATTCGAGACGATCCCACGGCGCCTGCTGCTCCGTCACCGCCGCCTCGATGCGATCGAGAATGCGTTGCACGCCCTCCTCGTAGACGGCGAGCAGCAACGCTTGCTTGTTGGGCACGTGGAAATAGATAGCGCCCGGCGTCATCGCCGTCGCCGCGGCGAGTTCGCGAATGGTCGTCGCGTGATAGCCTTGCTCCGCGAACTTCGCGGCCGCCGAGTCGAGAAGAGCCTGCCAGCGATTGGATTGCCGTTTAGCCTCGGTCGCTGCCAATCGTAAAACCCCACCTGCTAGCTAACTAATCGATTGTTTAGCACGCGATCCCATGCATAATCAAGCGCGCCCTCGTGGAGGGGCGCGCCGCGCCGCGCTTTCTCCAGGGGAAGAGCCGATGCCGAAGCCGAAACACCCTCCGTCCTCCGCCGCGCCGGCCGCCGTCGCGCTCGCGCGAGCCTGCGCGCAGAGAATGCTGCGAGGGGACCGGATCAGTCGCGCCTTCGGCGTTGAACTGGTCGACGCCGCGGCCGGACGCGCCGCGCTGACGATGGCGATCCGGGAGGACATGCTCAACGCTTTCGGCACATGCCATGGCGGCGTCCTGTTCACGCTCGCGGACACCGCGCTCTCTTGCGCATGCAACAGCCACAACGAGCGCTCGGTCGCCCATCACTGCTCCGTCATTTACCTGCGGCCCGGAAACCCAGGGGAGCGGCTGACCGCGACGGCGGTCGAGCGCAGCAAGGTTGGGCGCGTCGGAATTTACGACGTCAGCGTCAAGGACTCCCACGGCGCAACCGTCGCGGAGTTCCTCGGGCACGCCCGCACCATCGGCGGACCGGTGATCGACAGCGCCGAAACAGGCGGTAGCGGGCTCGAATCGGACGCCGCGCCGGGGACCTTGGTCGTTAACGCTCGCCCGGACCCAACTTGATAAGTGATCGTTTGTTTAGTAGATTGGAAACAACAAGCCCGCGCAACGCTCGCCGCGGAGGGGAGGATCGTCATGTCCGACGACGCTTTTTGGGACCGCGCGAAAGAGACCCGTTCGCGCTCCGAACGGGAAGCTGAGATTCTCGCGTGTCTGCAGCGCCAGTTGCATTACGTGTACGAGGCGCTCCCCTTCTATCGTCGACATTACGACAAGCAGGGGTTCAAGCCGGAGCACGTCAAGACTCTCGAAGACTTCACGAAGCGCGTGCCGGTCATCACGAAGCCGATGTTGCGCGACGATCAAGCCGCCCACGGGCCGTTCGGCCAATATCTCGGCGCGGATCTCAAGGACATTGCGCGCGTCCACGGCTCGTCGGGGACCAGCGGCAAGCCGACGCTCTACGCGTTTTCGAAGGCGGATTGGGATTACATCGCCGACGTCATGGCGCAGGGTCTCCATACCTGCGGCGTGCGCCGGGGCGATGTCGTACAACTCGCCACCGTCTTCAGTCTGTTCATGGGCGGATGGGGCGCGCTGCTTGGCGTCGAGCGATTGGGCGCGACCGCGTTCCCGCTCGGCGCCGGAGAGACCGAACGACAGCTCGAACTGATGCACCGCATCGGCTCGACGGTGCTGATCACGACGCCGACCTATGCGCTGCACATGCTGGAGACCGCGCGCGGGATGGGTTACGACACTGCGGCGTCGCCGCTCCGCCTCGGCATTTTCATTGGCGAGCCCGGTTCATCGATCCCCGGCACGCGCCAGGCGCTCGAACAGGGTTGGGGCATCGAGGTGCGCGACATGGCGACGACGTCGGAAATGACGCCATGGGCCACCAACGCCGAATGCGAGGCGGGCCACGGCGTGCATGTCATCCAGGATGAAGTCTGGACCGAGATCGTCGCCAAGGACGACGCCAATCGTCTGATGCCCGACGGCGAGAGCGGCGCCATCGTCTACACGCATCTGAAGCGCAAATCGCAGCCGATGATCCGCTTTTATGCGGGCGACGAATCCCACATGACCTATGAGCCCTGCTCTTGCGGGCGCACCTATCCTCGCCTGCCAGCGGGGGTTTATGGCCGTCTCGACGATATGCTGCTCATCCGAGGCGCGAATGTCTATCCCAGCCAGGTTCAACGTTCGTTGTTGGAAGTCCCCGGGACCGGCGTCGAATTCAAGATCGTGCTCGAGAAAAAGGGCGCGCTCGATCACGCCACGGTTCTCGTCGAACGCGATCCCAGCCTCGCGCCTGATGACATCGAGAATTTCTCGGCGGAGCTCAAGGATCGCATTCGCCGGAAACTGAAAAACGACACCGCCGTCAACTTCGAAGTCGATATCCTCCCGCCCAACACGCTCGAACGGGCCCTTTCCAAAGCGAAGAGGGTCGATGATCGACGGCCCAAATATCGTCCCGAAGCGGGTTGACCGACCGCATTCTCTAGGCGGTCCGCGCGCCGGCCGGAGATCATACAGCAGGCGATTTGGCTCTATCTTCGGTGCACGCCGAGCGTTCGCGACGTCGAGGATTTGCTCGCCGAGCATCAGCGAGCCTTTCGGAAGTTCGCCAGCGCCAGCGCAAGCACGATGATGCCGCCCTGGAGGACGAAGCGGACGCCGACCGGCAGCGACAGAAGGTAAAGAAGGCTTTGCAACAGGAACAGGATCAGCGTTCCCGCCATGGCCCCCAACGGCAGCATGACGCCCCCCGAGAAGGCGGCGCCGCCGATGACGATCGCAGCGATCGAATCCGGAGTGGCGCTGTCGCCGACGCCGATCGAGGCCATGCCGGTGATGGCGGAGAGCATGACGCCGCCAAGGGTCGCGAGCAAGGCGCTCAGCACAAACGTGAGAACGCTCAGAGCCTCGACCGGGACGCCGAGATGTCGAGCCGCCATCGGGTTCGAGCCGGCCAGCAGCATCTTGCGTCCGAGCAGAGTGAGATGGGCCAGCGCGAAGACGGACGCCGCGACGGCCAGCCAGATGATCGCGGAGATCGGCATCGGGCCGATCCAGCCCTCCGTGATGACCCGGAAGCCCGACGGCACTCCGCCGC
This sequence comes from uncultured Alphaproteobacteria bacterium, assembly GCA_963813195.1. Taxonomy (GTDB): domain Bacteria; phylum Pseudomonadota; class Alphaproteobacteria; order Rhizobiales; family Beijerinckiaceae; genus Roseiarcus. Next base: position 40,770 of record CAWEYC010000016.1, read on the forward strand.
GCGGCGAGCCGCCAGTATAGAGCAGCATCCCCCCGGACAAGACGAGAGACATCGCGAGGGTGGCGAGGAAGGCCGGTATGCGCAGGAGGGTGACGAGCAACCCGTTCGCAGCGCCGATCGCCGCGCCGATCGTGGCGGTGGCCAGCAGCGCCGCCCACACCCGATCGGGATCATTGGCGAAGATCGAGGACAAGACGATGTTGGCGACCGAGGCCGTCGCGCCCACTGACAGATCGAGACGCCCGGTCATGAGTATCAGGGCCTGGCCGAGCGCGATGACGCCGAGCGGCGCGGCCTGTCGCACGTTGTCGAGCACCAGGCGCGACGAGAACGAGCCGGACGCGGCGGTCAACGCTACTGCGAGCGCCACAGCGAGCGCGACCGCCCGAAGGCCGGTGGAGGACGGCCGGACTTGGATTAAGAGGGCCCGCATCATCGCTCCTCGCCCGTCTTCGATCGCCGCAAGAACACGACGAGCGCGGCGACGACGACCAGTCCTTTGACGATCGACTGCATGTCGGTTCGCAGGCCCAGCAGATTGATGGCGTTGTCGCCGTCAGCGCGAGTGAACGTCAAGTTCGACCTCGACGCCGCGACCAGGGAGGGGTGAAGCAACGAGATATTGGGGCTTCCGCCCGTATGCGCCCGTCACGCAGGCGGCAAAGGCGGTCCGGCGGGCCTCCAGATCGGTGGAGGAGACGAACTACGGCTCGACCGGCGTCGCGCCGCCGGCTGCGCTATCGATGATCACGCGGAGCCATTGGCGGCGAACAAGTTGCGACTGACGGTGTCTAGATGAGCGCGCATGGCGATCGACGCCGCTTCCGCATCGCGCCGCATCAAAGCTTCGAAGATCGTCTTGTGTTCCTCGCGATAGACGAGGCGTCTCTCCGGACTGAAAGAACGCCGCTTGATGTCGCGCCACAGATCCTGGTTGCGGATGAGCCTCAAGATTTCATGGAGATGAATGAGGAGTTCGTTTCGCGAGCCGGCGAAAATCCGCTGATGCAGTTCGGCGTCCCAATGTTCGAACGTCTCCATCTCGACCGCGTCCGCCGACGCGGTGTGGGCGGCCGCGATTTCGTTGAGGTCGCGGACGCTCGCGTTCGTCGCTGCGAGCGCGGCGGCTCGCGGCTCGAGTATCTGGCGCACCACCATCATGTCGATCGGGCTCACCCCGGTCAGATTATGAATGATGTTCGTGAAATCGCTGCGGTTGTCTTGACGCAGAAAAGTCCCGCGCCCGACCTGGCGCATCACCGAGCCGTCGGCGGCGATTTTGTCGATCGCGCTCCGGACCGTATTGCGCGCGACTTTATACTCCGCCGCCAGATCGCGCTCGTTCGGCAATCGATGCGTGGCGCTCCACTCGCCGGAATCAATCCGCTGTCGAAGCGAATGGGCCAATTCGGCGGCTACCGTCTTGGGCATGAGTTGACACCGGTGTGAACCAATATTGAACCATTTAGCAGGCGTTTCGTCGCCTGTCGAGCCATTCGGGACAATTCCCCGGCGGCAAAAGTGGCTTATGTGACAAACGGATGGGCGTGGAACTAAAATGGCGTTCGCAGGGCGGTCGGGCAACTGCCGCGCGGGCGGAGGGCGCTTTGGATAGCTGGTCCGCTCGACGGCCAAACCGGCGTCGGATATTTTGAACCATTGCAGGACCATCTAGGATCGGACTTCGATCGCGAACGTCCATTTTTTCCGCGATATCGCCATATATTGCTTGTCAATTCGACATACGATCGCTAACGTGCGCAAAGTGAACCATGTGGGTGAGAATGGATCACTAAAAGTCATAATTGGCGCAAAAAAGGGAGGAAGACGTGATGAAAGGATATCTGTCGCTCTCAATTATCGCCGGCTTTCTGGGGGAGCCTGCGCGACGGCCGCCGATATGAAGCTGCCGGAAATAAAAGCGCAGCCGAGCGCCCAAGCGGTTCTGGACGAACACCTCGACGCGCTGAACAAGTGCGACTGGAACAGAATCGTCGCGCAATATCCCGAGGACGCCCAAATCAATCTGCCGGGCGGATCGATCGTCAAGGGGCGGGCGGCGATCGGCGAACTCTTCGCCGGGCTCTGCAAGGACCCGAAAGACGGGGGTCTGAACGGCATTCATTTTGCCGTCGAAAGCAGCACGACGGTCGGGAACACGTTCGCGGCCCAGTGGGTTGCGACCGCGCCTTTCCTGGCTGAGCCGTACAAGGGGTCCGACGCCTACATCACCAAGGACGGATTGATGCAAGCGATGGTCACCACCTTCGACGGCAGCGCTCTGAAGCTGAAGAAGTAGGCCTGAAAAATTGGCGCGCCGCTCGGCGGCGCGCTGACGCGCGGCCCTGTCAACGCCGCGCGGTCTGTTACCGAAAGGCGACGCATTTCAAACGAGCGCGACAAATGCGCTTGTGCTTAGATCCGACTTGAAACTCAATGGCGCAAACAGCGGGAGGTCGAGAGACGTGAAGATTGCGACTTACCGGGTCGGGGGCGAGCGTCGCGTCGGCCTCATCGACCAGCGACAGCAGACTGTGGCGCCGTTTGATATCCCGGAAGCGGACGCGGCTTACGGCGCGCTCGCGCTGATCGATCGGCCGACGTTGCCGCGGGCGCTCTCCGCGATGCCGCTGAGGGAAGTGATTCTGGAAGCGCCGATTCCACGCCCCCGCCGCAACATCTTTTGCGTCGGCAAGAACTATCACGAGCACGCTCATGAATTCGCGACCAGCGGTTTTGATTCCAGCGCCGTGTCGGGCGCCGTGCCGAAGCATCCCATCATCTTTTCCAAGGTTCCCGAAAGCGTCATCGCGCATCGCGAGCCGGTCTTGATCGACGGCGAGGTCTCGCAGGCGATCGACTACGAAGCCGAGCTTGGGGTCATCATCGGCAAGGGCGGTCGCGCCATCAAGGCGGCGGACGCGCTCGATCACGTCTGGGGCTACACCATCATAAACGACGTGACCGCCCGCGATCTGCAGGGACGCTACAGCCAGTGGCTCATCGGCAAGTCGCAGGACACATTCTGTCCCATGGGGCCGTGGGCCGTGACCCGGGACGAGATTGATCTCCGGGATACGAAGATCCAATGCTGGATCAACGGAGAGCTGCGCCAGGACGCCAATACGCGCGATCTCATCTTCGATGTTCCGACCATCATCGAAACGATCTCCGCCGGCGTGACGCTGAGGCCCGGCGACATCATCGCTTCGGGGACCCCCGCGGGCGTCGGGATCGGCTTCAAGCCGCCGAAATATCTTGTCCCGGGCGACGTCGCCCGCATCGATATCGCCGGCATCGGCGTCCTTGAAAATCCGTTCCAGGAGTACCGCGCGTGACGGGCGCGGCGGTCGGCAGGACCATGATCGAAATCGACGGCGCAGGGCCGGCTATCGTCTTCGTGCATGGTCTTGGCGGCGACTCGAATTCGTTCCAGATGCTCTTGGGCGCTCTCGGAGAATTTCGCTGCGTGCGCCTGGATCTGCCGGGTTCGGGCCGTTCGGCGCGGCCTTTCCAGGCGCTGACGATGGACCTCTTCGTCGAGACCGTCTGCGAGGTCGTCGAGAAGGTCGGCGGCGGTCCGGCGCACCTCGTCGGCCATTCCATGGGCACGTTGGTCTGCCTGCGCCTCGCGACGCGGAAGCCGGAACTCGTCAAGAGCCTGGCGTTGTTCGGCCCCATCGTGGAGCCCTCGGAAACGGCGCGTCAGCGGCTCAAGGAGCGCGCCCGCATCGCGCGTCAGGATGGCATGATCGGCATCGCCGACGCGGTCTCCTCTGGCGGCGTCGCGTCGACGTCGAAAAACGCCAACGCGCTGCTCGGACCTTTCCTGCGCGAGAGCCACATGCGGCAAGACCCGGAGGGATTCGCCCAGACCTGCGAAGCGCTGGCTACAGCCGAGGGGGCGGATCTGCGCTTTCTGCGTTGCCCGACCTTGGTCGTGACGGGCGATGAAGACGCCATTGCGCCGCCGAGCGTGGCGCAGGCTCTTGCCGATAAAGTCAAGGGGACTAAGGTCAAGGTGCTGGAGCACTGCGGGCATTGGACGCCTTTCGAGCGTCCGCAAGACTGCGCAAGGCTCTTGTCGGAACATATACGGGCGCACGAAACGGCCTGACCGAGCGTGCGCAAAGGCCGATCCGCGAAACGGAGATCGGCCGGACTATGAGGAGGAGCGACAATGGCGGACGACTACAACGGGGCTAACGGCTCCGGCGGCGTCATCTTCACGAACGTGCGGATTCTCGACGGCTCGGGCGAATATCCCTACACCGGCGAAGTCACCGTTCAGGGCAACCGCATCAGGCAGGTGACCAAGGGATCGTCGCGCATGAGCGGCGGCGTCGGCGTTGGCGGACAGACGGTGATCGACGGCATGGGCGCGACGCTGATGCCTGGCCTCTGCGACGCCCATCTTCATCTCTCCTGGAACAATGCTCCCGGAATCGATCCCATCCAGATGATGCCGCCCGAGGAGCATACGCTCGTGACGGCGCAGATGGCGAAGCTCGTGCTCGACGCCGGCTTCACCTCGGGTTGCGGCGCCGCCGCCGCCAAACCGCGGCTCGACGTCGTCGTGCGCAACGCCATCAACAAGGGCATGATCCCCGGCCCCCGCTATCGCGCGGCCGGCCCGGAAATCACGACGGTGGGTGGGCTCGGCGATTCCGCGCCCTCCCACATTCCGCACGAGGGACTGAACCTCGGCATCGTCGTCTCCGGGCCGGAGGAAGTGCGCCGCACCGTGCGCATGCTGATCAAGTACGGCGTCGATTCCATCAAGCTCAATCTCTCCGGAGAGGAACTCACCGGCATGAAGGCCGAGGAGACGCCGATGTCCGATGAAGAGGTGGCGATGGCGGCCAAGGAGGCCAAGGCGCGCGGCAAGGTGCTCGCCGCCCACGCCCGCTCGTCCGGATCGGTCGTCCAGTGCGTGCGCCACGGCATCCAGAACATCTATCACGCCTCGTTCGCCGACGAACAGGCGCTCGACATGCTCGAAGCGGCCAAGGACCGGCACTTCGTCGCGCCGGGTCTGGCGTGGCTGATCAACACGGCGCGTTATGCGGGCGAATGGGGCATCAAGCCGGGCTCGCCGCTCAGCATCGCCTATGAGCGGGAACTCGAGCATGCCGTCGAGACCAGCCGCAAGATGCACAGACGAGGCATCCGGGTTCTGATCGGCGGCGACTACGGCTTCGCCTGGACGCCGCAGGGCACCAACGCCAAGGATCTCGAGACCTTCGTCGACATGCTCGGCTTTTCGCCGATGGAGGCGATCGTGGCCGCGACGAGGTACGGCGGACAGATCATGGAAATGGGCGACGAGCTCGGAATGATCAAACCGGGCTATCTCGCCGACATGCTGCTCGTCGACGGCGATCCGATCGCCAACATTCGCGTCCTGCAGGATAAGACGCGGCTGCTCGCGATCATGAAGGACGGTCAGTTCCACAAGGCTCCGAAGATGAGCGAACAGCGCCGGCGGATGAGCGCGTGAGCCTGACTTCCGCCAGACCGGCCGAGGGGATGACCGCCCGTCAGGGGTGGACGGCGCTCGCCGTCCTCGCGGCCGCGCTCTTCCTTTGGATGGTGTTCGGCGTTTGGCCCGAGTGGCTCGATTGGCTCCTCGACAGCAAGAAGGCCTTCGTCAGCGCGGTGCTCAACGGCGTCACGCTCGCGGGGCTTTATTTTCTTGTCGCGAGCGGCTTCACGTTGGTCTTCGGGCTCATGCGAAACGTCAATCTCGCGCACGGCTCGCTCTACCTGCTCGGCGCCTATATCGGCTACGACGTCACGCAATGGACCAACAACTGGTTTCTAGGCGTCATCGCCGGGACTCTGGCCCTCGGCGTCATCGGCGCGTTGCTGCAGGTTCTGGTGTTCCAGCGCCTCGCGGGCGACGAGTTGCGCCAGACGCTCGTGACCATTGGCATCTCGATCGTCGCCGCGGACCTGATGCTCGCAGTCTGGGGCGGCAAGACCTACCAGTTCACGATCCCCGAATGGCTCGACGGAGCCATCGCGACGCCCATCATCACGGCGATCAAGTCCAACGGCCAGATCGTCACCATGCGCTATCCCTTTTATCGGCTCGTCGTCTTCGCTGCGGCGGTCGTCATCGGCGTCGGGCTTTGGTTGACGCTCAACAGGACCAAAGTCGGCATGATGATCCGCGCCGGGGTGGACGATCGCGCCATGCTCTCGGTGAGCGGCGTCAATGTCCGTCTGCTGTTTGTCGGGGTCTTCGCGATCGGCGGCATGCTGGCGGGTTTCTCCGGCGTCATCGGCGGCTCGGCGCTGTCGGTCGCTCCGGGCGAAGACGTTCGCTATCTCCTCGCTTCGCTCGTCGTCGTGATCGTCGGCGGCATGGGTTCCATCACCGGCGCCGCGATCGGCGCGCTGCTTATCGGCTTGGCCGAGCAGATCGGGCTCGTCTATTTCCCGACCTACGGCGTCGTCCTGACGTTCGTCATCATGGTGGTGACCCTGGCCCTGCGCCCGCAAGGCATCATGGGAAACGCGCGCACGCGCCAAGCCGATCCGCCGCGCGTGGCGCTGCCCGGCGACATCGTCACGCCCGAGTTCACTCCCGCGACTGCAGTCCTCGGGGTCGCGCTCGTATTTTTTCCCTTGATCGTCTCGCCTTTCGTCGCGTTCCAGCTTGGCGCGCAGACCCTGATCTTAGGGATGATCGCACTGTCGCTGATGGTGCTCGCGGGCTATGGGGGGATGGTGTCGCTCGCGCAGCTCACGGTGGCGGGCGTCGCCGGATATGCGGTCGCCATTCTCGGCCCCAACAGCGCCGGCGTGCTGGGCTTGGGATGGCCATGGTGGCTCTACGCGCCCGTGTCGATCCTCATCGCCGGCGTCGTCGCGGCGCTCATCGGGATGATCGCCGTGCGTACGGCGGGCATCTACACGATCATGATCACCTTGGCCGTCGCCACCGCGTTCTTCTATTTTGCGCAGCAGAATTACACTCTCTTCAACGGCCATTCCGGGTTTCGCGGCGTGCACGCGCCCATTGTCTTCGGCGTCGATTGGCAAAACCGGGTTCCCTTCTACTACCTGTCGCTCGGCGTCGCCGCGCTCGCCTATAGCGCCGTCCTCTACTGCGCCCGCTCCACGTTCGGCCGCGCGCTGATGGCGACGCGCGACAATCAGCGGCGCATGCGCGCGGTCGGTTACAACGTCACGCAACTTCGCGTCGTCGCCTATTTCTATGCCGGCCTCATCGCGGGGACGGCCGGCGTCCTCTATGTCTGGTTCAACGGACGCATCTCGCCAGGGACCGTCGGGGTCGGCGAGGTCATCGGGATTCTCGTGATCGCGGTGATCGGGGGCCTGCGCCATCCGATCGGACCCTTCATCGGAGCCGCTCTCTACGTCTTTCTCAAGACCTTCGCGATCGACCTCGTCGGCGCCGATCGATTCAACACGCTCATCGGCCTGGTCTTTCTCGTCATCGTCTTCGCGTCGCCAGACGGCCTGTTCGGTCTCTGGCGCCGGCTCGCGCCGCACTTGGCCGCCAAACCCCTGCGCGAATTTTAGGGGCCGGCACAATGTTCAACAAAGTCCCGTTTCGGGCGATAAAACGGAGGAAGCGATGAAGGGATACAAGACATCACTGCTAGCGGCTGCGCTGTTGGCGGGCGCGTCTCTGGCGCCGCATGTCGCGCTGGCGGACGGAACGATCAAAATCGGCCTGCTCGCGACTTTGGAGGGAGCGTTCACGGTGCTCGGCCAGGACGGCGTGCGCGGGGCCGAACTCGCGCTCACGGAGGCGGGCTACACCGCCGGCGGCAAGAAGATCGAGATCATCAAGGGCTCTTCCGACGCTTCGCCGGACAGCGCCGTCAAGGCCGCGCGCAAGCTGGTCGAACAGGACGGCGTCGCCATCCTGATCGGGCCACTTTCGGGCGACGAAGGCCTGGCGATCAAGGACTATGCGAAAACCCAGCCGAAGGTCACGTTCGTCAACGGCACGTCCGCGGCGCAAGACACGACCTTGCGCGATCCGGCGCCCAATTTCTTTCGCTTCACCACCGACGGCGCGCAGTGGATGGCGGGCCTCGGCGACTACGCCTACAACGTGAAGAAATACAAAACGGTCGTGACGGTCGCGGAGGACTACTCCTTCCCCTACACGCAGGTGTTCGGCTTCATGGCCTCGTTCTGCCGCGACGGCGGCCATGTGCCGAAGAAGTTCTGGGTGCCGATCGGCAACAAAGACTTTTCCTCGGTGATCGCGGCCATTCCCGACAAGGTCGACGCCATCTACGTGGCGCTCGGCGGCGCGGATGGCGTCAACTTCCTGACCCAGTACCAGCAGGCCGGTGGAACGGCTCCCTTGATCGGCGGCTCGATCACGGTTGATCAGACCGTGCTCGGGACGAAGGGCAAGCAGCGCGACTATGTCGTCGGCACGCCCGCCGCCGGCCCGATCGCCGACAATTCCGACGATCCCGCGTGGAAGAAGTTCGTCGCCGACTACAAGGCCGCCTACAAGGATGGATTCCCGTCGCCCTCGTTGTTCGCGCAGGGCTACTACATCAACACCAAGGCGGTGCTGCTGGCGCTCGACAAGGTCGGCGGCGATCTCTCCGACGGCGAGGCGAAGTTCCGCGACGTGCTCGGCAAGCTGGAGTTCGACACGCCGACCGGCAAGGTCAAGCTCGACAAGAACCGCCAAGCGATTGCCGACAATTATCTGACCGAGGTCGCCAAGGCGGACGACGGGCATCTTTACAACAAGGTCATCAAGGTGGTCCCGGCGGTCAACCAGACGCTCGGCATCCCGGAAGCCGACTTCCTCAAGCTCGGGGTCGCGGGACGCGACAATCCGGACTGCAAGTGAGCCGATCGCAAGGCTGAGAGAGCCCGTTATGGCAGGCAACAAAGCCGCCGAGCGTCTTTCCACCAACAGCGCCTATGCGCTGGAGCTGGAAGGCGTTGGGCGCAGTTTCGGAGCGCTTGTCGCGCTCGCCGACATCAACCTTCGGGTTGGCGCCGGCGAGCGGCGGGCGATTCTCGGCTCCAATGGAGCAGGGAAGACCACACTCTTCAACGCGGTGACGGGCGACTTTCCCCCGACCTCCGGCCGCATACGGTTTTTCGGCGAGGACGTGACGACGTTCCCCGTGCACGAAAGAATCCGGCGCGGATTGCGCCGCACCTATCAAATCAGTCAACTCTTTGGCGGGCTCAGCGTCATCGACAGCATCTTCGTGGCGTGCCGCGGCGTTTCCCGCGGTCGCTATTCCCTGCTGCGTCCCTCGGACCGGGACGCGACCATGGAGCAGGCGCGGGCAATCGCGCATTCCGTCCACCTCGACGACATCCTCGAAACTCCGGTCTCCGTCCTCAGCCATGGGCAGCAGCGCCAGCTCGAGATCGCCCTGGCGCTCTCCGGCGCGCCGCGTTTCATCTTGTTCGACGAGCCGGCGGCGGGTCTGTCGCCGTCCGAGCGCCACGACCTCGTCGCCATTCTGAACGCGCTGCCGGCCTACATCGGCTACATCATCATCGAGCACGACCTCGACGTCGCGCTGCGCGTCTCCACCTATGTGACGATGATGCACAATGGGCGCATCTTCACCGAAGGCGCCCCTGAGGACATAGAGAACGACGCGCAAGTGCAGGCCATTTACCTCGGAGCGGGGCATGGCTAAGCGTCCGGCTTCGCATCCTTCGCCTTCGAGGCCAATCCTGCAGGTGCAGGATCTTCAAGTTTACTACGGCGAATCGCATGCGCTCCAGGGCGTGTCGTTGACGCTGCAACGCGGCGTTCTGTCCGTTGTCGGCCGCAACGGCATGGGTAAGACGACGCTTTGCAACGCCATCGTCGGCCTGATGCGCGCGCGCTCGGGCGCGGTGCGCTTCGACGGACGCGAAATTTCAGGCGCGGAGCCCCACGAGATCGTGCGCGCCGGCATCGGCTTCGTCCCGCAAGGGCGACGACTGTGGCCGAGTCTTTCCGTCGACGAGACGCTCCGCCTCAGCGAGCGCGCGGGCGCCGCCGGCCATTCCTGGACGGTCGATCGCGTCTATTCGACGTTCCCGCGATTGGCCGAGCGGCGCTCCAACGGCGGCGGCCAACTGTCGGGCGGCGAGCAGCAGATGCTCGCGATATCGCGCGCCTTGCTCAGCAACCCGCGGCTGCTCGTCATGGACGAGCCGACGGAGGGCCTCGCTCCCATGATCGTGACGCAGGTCCGCGATCTGCTGCTCCGCTTGTCGAGCGAAGAGGATTTGTCGGTGCTCGTCGTCGAGCAGAACATCGGCGTCGCAACCTCCGTCTCCGACTCCGTGGCCATCATGGTCAACGGAAGAATCAATCGGATCATGGACGCTGGAGAACTCGCCAGGGATCGCGATCTTCAGCAGCGCCTGCTTGGCGTCGGCCGCCATGCCGAGGACGCCGAGCCGGAAGGCGAGCCCACGCCGACTGCGGACGCGGACGCCGGCGATCCCAAGGTCTATCGCGTGACGCGTCTCGGGGCGTCCAACGCCGAGGACCCCATGCCCGTGTATCGGGCGGATCGGTTGCCCAATCGATGGGGACTGCGCAATCCGCCGGCGAAGAAGCAAGACGCCCTGGCGGAAGCCGACGCCGAGTCACGCCCGGTCTTCGCGATGCCCCTCGCCGAACGCGTCGGGCGCACCGCGCTGGTCGTCGGCACCTTCGACACCAAGAGCGCCGAACTGCGCTACATCCGCGATCGTCTGCGCGCGGTGAACATTCCGGTGCGCACTGTCGACCTCTCCACTTCCGGGAAAATCTCCCGCGCCGACGTGACGCCGATGCAAGTCGCCGCGATGCACCCGCGCGGCTCGAGCGCCGTGTTTTCCGGCGACCGCGGCGACTCCGTCACCGCGATGGCGGAGGCGTTCGGTCGTTGGATCGAACGGGAGCGCGGCATCGGCGGCGTCATCTCGGCGGGCGGCTCGGGGGGCACTTCGCTGGCGACCGCGGGCATGCGTCGTCTGCCGCTCGGCATCCCGAAGATCATGGTGTCGACCGTCGCCTCCGGCGACGTCGGCCGTTACGTCGGCGCCGCCGACATTCTGATGCTGCATTCCGTCGCCGACGTTCAGGGCCTCAATCTCATCACCGAGCAGGTTCTCGGCAATGCGGCGCACGCGCTGGCCGGAATGATCTCGGGCCTCCCGACCGCCGAGGCGCGCGAGACGCGCCGGCGTCTCGCGCGCCCCGCCGTCGGCATCACGATGTTCGGGGTGACGACGCCGGCGGTCCAAGCGATCACGAAGCGGCTCGAAGGCGACTTCGACTGCCTCGTCTTCCATGCGACCGGGACCGGCGGGCGGTCGATGGAGAACCTCGGCGATTCCGGTTTCCTCTCCGGGTTCATCGACCTCACGACGACCGAAATCGCCGACATGCTGGTCGGCGGCGTCTTTCCCGCCGATGGCGACCGGTTCGGCGCGCCGATCCGCACGGGACTGCCCTATGTCGCCTCCGTCGGCGCGATGGACATGGTCAATTTCGGTCCGCGCGAGACGATCCCGGAACGCTTCCGAAGCCGACGCTTGGTCGTGCACAATCCGAATGTCACCCTGATGCGAACGACGCGCGACGAAAACCGCGCCATCGGCGAGTGGATGGGCGCGCGATTGAACCAGATGGAAGGGCCGGCGCGGCTTCTTCTGCCCCTCGGCGGCGTGTCCATGCTCGATGCGCCCGGCCAGCCGTTTCATGACCCCGAGGCGGACAACGCGCTGTTCGAATCCTTGGAAAAGTCGGTGCGACAGACCGCGCGGCGCAAGATCGAGCGAATCGACGCGAATATCAACGACGAGAAATTTGTCGCGGCCGTGGTCGATGCGTTTACGTCGATCGCCTCTCGCCGAGAACGGAGAGCCTGATGCCTCGGATTGAACGCGAAGCCGTCCTGGCGAAGCTGCAGGCGATGAAGCGTTCGCGAACGCCCATCATCGGCGGCGGCGCCGGAACCGGCCTTTCGGCAAAATGCGAGGAGACGGGCGGAATCGACCTCATCGTCATCTACAATTCCGGGCGTTATCGCATGGCGGGGCGCGGCTCGCTCGCCGGTCTGATGGCCTATGGCAACGCCAACGAGATCGTCCGCGAGATGGCGCACGAGGTGCTACCGGTGGTGAAGCGCACGCCAGTGCTGGCGGGCGTCAACGGCACCGATCCCTTTTGCCTGTTCGGCCCGTTTCTCGACGATTTGAAGCGGCTTGGCTTTTCCGGCGTTCAGAACTTCCCGACCGTGGGCCTGATCGACGGCCTTTTTCGCGCCAATCTCGAGGAAACGGGCATGTCCTACGCCCTCGAGGTCGAGATGATCGCACTGGCGCATGCCAAGGGCCTGCTGACGACGCCCTATGTCTTCTCGGCGGCGGACGCCAAAGCGATGGCGGAGGCGGGAGCGGACGTCCTCGTTTGCCATCTCGGGCTGACAACCGGCGGCTCGATCGGCGCCCAGACCGGCCGTGCGTTGCCGGATTGCCCGGCCCTGGTCGACGAATGGGCGCGAGCGGCGCTCGCCGTGAATCCGCAGGCGATCGTCCTCGTTCACGGCGGCCCGGTGTCGGAGCCGCGCGACGCGGAATTCGTCCTGCGCAACACAAAGCATTGTCATGGCTTCTACGGAGCCTCCTCGATGGAGCGCCTTCCGACCGAGCGCGCGATGACCGAGCAGACGAAGACGTTCAAGGCGATCACCTTCGGGTGAACGGCCGAATTTGGGAGTTAGGGCTATGGCTGCGGAAACCTTGGGGTCTTTGATCCTTTGGCTGATCATCTTGGCGGTCGTCGTGGTGATCGCCGTCTATCTCCTGCGCTGGCTCTACCAGCGCTCGACCAAGGAGACGGCCTTTGTGCGCACCGGTTTCGGGGGCGAGAAAGTCGTCGTGAGCGGCGGCGCTTTCGTCATTCCGGTGCTCCACGACGTCACGCCAGTCAACATGTCGGTGATGCGCATCGGGGTGGAGCGGCGCGAGGCGCAGGCGCTCATCACCAAGAACCGGATGCGCGTCGATGTGATCGCCGAGTTCTTCGTCAAGGTCGGCTCGGCGCGCGAAAGCGTGAGTTTCGCCGCGCAAACTCTGGGCCGCCGCACCTTGGAGCCCGATGGCGTGCGGGATCTGCTGGAAGGCCGGTTCGCCTCGGCTTTGCGAACGGTCGCAGCGCAAATGACGCTCGAGCAAATGCACGAGCAGCGTCAGGAATACGCTCATCGCGTCAAGACCGTCGCATTGGAGGGACTCTCCCATAACGGACTCGACCTCGAAACGGTCGCGATCGTCGATCTCGATCAGACGAACCTCGAATTCTTCGACAGCTCCAACGCCTTCGACGCGGAGGGCCTGACTCAGCTGACGGAATCGATCGAAGCGCGCCGGCGCATGCGCAATGAAATCGAGCAGCGCACGCAAATCGAAATCCGGACCCAAAATCTCGAAGCGCAACGCAAGTCTCTCGATATCGACCGCGAGGGCGAATATGCGCGCCTGGCGCAGGAGCACGACATCGAGGTGCGCCGCGCCGCACAGCGTCTCGAACTGGCGAGGGATCGCGCCCTGCGCGATCAGGAGAGCGAGCAGGCGTTGCTCGCGGCGCGCGAAGAGGTTGAGAAATCGAAGTTCATACAGGAGCGCAACCTCGCCGAGGCGCGCATTCAGAACCAGGCGGAGATCGAGCAGCGCGAAATCGCACGGCGCCGTCTGATCGACGAAGTCGAGCTGAAGTCGCGCGAGCTCACCGAGCGCGAACAGATCGCGCTGGAGCTGGAGCTTCAGAAGGCGCGCATCGATCGCGACCGCGAGCAAAGCGAACTGGAGCTGGAACGTCGCCGGGTGCTTGAACTCGCCGAAATCAATCGGCAAATCTCGGTGGCCGTCAAGAATGGCGAGTTGGCTCAGGCGGAGGCCGACAGGAGGCGGGCGGAGATCGTCGCGAGCCACGATGTCGAAACGGCGCGGTTATCGCAGGAACGCGCCCTCGATCAGGTGCGGCTGGAGCGTGAGCGCCTGCTCGACGCCCTGAGCATCGCCAAGCGTCAGGCTTTCGAGGAAGCGGAGATCAGCTCGGGCGAGGAGATCGAACGGGCGCGCATCGCCACGCAGCATGGTCTCGCGGAGGCGAGGGTCGCCCGGGAGAGCGATTTGCGCAAGCTCCAAATCGAGCGCGACAAGTCGCTTCAGGTCGCCGAAATGCAGAGCGCCATCGAAGTCGCCAACAAGTCAGCGGAGCGGTCGGAGGCTGTCGCCGTCGCCGAGGCTGCCCGGGCGAAGGCGGTCGCCGCCGAGGAGCAGGCGATCACGGTTCGCGAGCGCGAAATCGCTGAACGGCGTAAAACCACCGATCTCATCGCGGCGGCGCGCGAGGCTGAACGCGACGCACTTCGGCTGACGAGAAAGGCGCAGGCCGAGAAGACCGCGGCGGCAAGCTTTGCGGACGCCATGAGAATCACGGCGCAAGGCGAGGCGGAGGCTGAGAAGATCAAGGCCGTGGCGGCGGCGGAGCGCTACGAGGTCGACGCCAAGGGCGCGATGCAATTGAACGAAGCCGAAAATACGCTCTCGGAATCGGCCCGTCTGTCGCGCTTCCGCGGCAAGCTTCTCGAACGGATCGAGGGCATCGTGCGGGAGAGCGTGCGACCGATGGAGAAGATCGACGGCATCAAGATTCTTCATATCGACGGCGCTGGCAACGGCGGCTCCGGGACTCGCAACGTGACCGACGAAGTCATCAATTCGGCGTTGCGATACCGCGTGCAGGCGCCGCTGATCGACAGCTTGATGAAGGAGATCGGCATCGAGGGCGGCAGCCTCGGGCGCATGACCGAAGTGCTGCGCGACGCCAAGGATATCGAGGCGCTCAAGTCGAAACGCGCCAAATCCGACCAGATCGCTCCGGCGACGAGCGTCGATACGCGTGACGAAGACCGTTAGGGAGCGCAGAAGCCATGGCGAAGGTCTATGCCTCCAGCGTCATCCCAGCATCGGCGAGCGCCGTCTGGGCTACCGTGCGCGATTTCAACGGTCTGCCGAAATGGACCGGGTTCGTCGCGGAGAGCCGCATCGAGCAGAATGCGCCGTCCGATAAGGTCGGTTGCATCAGAAATTTTCGGCTCAACAACGGCGGGCGCATCCGTGAGCGCCTGCTCGCGCTGTCCGACTACGAAATGTCCTGCACCTACTCCATTCTCGAGAGCCCGATGGGCGTCGAGAATTACGTCGCGACTCTGCGCCTCATTCCGGTGACCGAGAACGATCACACATTCGCCGAATGGAGCGCGGAGTTCGACGCCGCGCCGGACCGGGAGGACGCGCTCGTCGAGGATATCGGCCGCAATGTCTTCGCCGCGGGACTGAGCGCGTTGAAAACCCGGCTTTCGCGCTGACCCGAATGGTCGAGATTCGCCGCAGCACGATCGTCAACGCGCCGCTCGAGGACGTCTGGGCGATTCTCCGCGATTTCAATGGTCACGAACATTGGCATCCCGCGGTTGCGACGAGCGCGATCGAAGACGGCGCGGAAGGCGACCACGTCGGCGCGGTGCGCAATTTCCAGCTCGCCGACGGTGCCCGCATTCGCGAGCAGCTTCTCGCGCTCTCGGATGTCGAGACGAGCTTTGCCTATTGCATCCTGGAAGCGCCCGCATTCTTGCGCAACTATGTCGCCCACGTCCGCCTGAGGCGGGTGACTGACGACGACACCTGCCTATGGGAATGGCGCGCTTCCTTCGATCCGCTCGCGGCCGAGAAGGATCGTCTGAGTCGCTTCGTCGCCGAGGACATAATCGCCGCGGGCTTTCGGGCCGTCCGGGATGCGTTTGTTGGCGGGACCCAAGTTCCTTCGCCGCATCCCAGGATTTCGGCGCCGGTCTCGGCGGCGTCGGGAATGGCGGCGACCGCCATTATTCTTACGCGCTACGGCGGCCCCGAGGTCCTGGAGGCGCGAAAAATCCGTGCCGCCGACCCCGGACCAGGCGAAGCGCGCATCCGCCAGACCGCGGTCGGCGTCAATTTTATCGACGTCTACTGTCGTCGCGGCAGCTTTGATCTCGTCACACCCCCGGGGATACTCGGCATGGAGGCTGCCGGAGTGATTGAGAGCGTCGGTCCCCGCGTCGCAAACGTGAAGCCGGGCGATCGGGTCGCCTACGCATGCGGACCGCCCGGGTCATACACCTCGGTCAGGACGATGCGTGTGGATCTTCTGGTTCCGCTTCCAGGGTTCGTATCCGACGAGCTCGCCGCGTCATTGCTGTTGAAGGGCCTCACCGCGGGTTTCCTGCTGCATGACGTATACGCGGTGAAGCGAGGCGACGTCGTCCTGGTGCACGCCGCGGCGGGCGGCGTCGGACAACATCTTTGTCGATGGGCGAAGGCGCTCGGCGCGACGGTCATCGGTGCGTCGTCCAGCGAAGCAAAGGCCCAACTGGCGAAACGTGCCGGCTGCGATCACGTCATCATCTCGTCGCGAGAGGACTTCGTGGGCGCCGTCATGCGTCTGACCGAGGGCAGGGGCGCTCAGGTCGTCTACGACGCCGTCGGCAAGGACACGTTTGAAGGGTCCATCCGCGCACTCGCGCCGCGCGGACATCTTGTGAGCTTTGGCCAGGCGTCGGGCGATGTGGGCGCCTATTCCATCGACGATCTCGCAAGCCGGTCCGTCACGCTGTCGCGGCCCAATTACGGACATTATACGGACACAGCGGCGAAGCTGAAGCCGCAAACCGATCGACTTTTCGCGGCGTTGCAGTCGGGGACGCTAATCGCCGAACGGCCAAGAACATATCCGCTTACCGCCGCAAGCGCGGCCCATGCCGACTTGGAAGGCCGCAACACGACGGGCGCGTTAGTCCTGATTCCGTAGCCGCGCCGCCGGGCGAGGTCGGGAATTCGATAGCGCCGTCGGCGCTATTCGGCGGCGGTTCTGCGTACTTCAGGGGCTTGGCGCGCACGAGGGTCGCGATGCATCTTGCCGTCTTTCATGATCATCGAGAAGCGCGACGGACCGACCAGCACCGACTGATCCTGGAGCGGGTTGCCGTCGACGAGGAGAATATCGGCGAGAGCGCCCTCTCTTATGACGCCGAGTTCGCCCTTGTGCCCCATCAGATCGCCGCCGACGCTGGTGGCGCACTTCAGCGCCTCGGCGGGGCTGTAGCCGAAGAACTTCACGAAATGGCCGATGTCGCGGGCATTCTGTCCCATCGGCGTGACTGTAAACCCATAGTCTCCGCCGACGACGACCCGCATGCCTCGCTTACGCATCTCGTGATAGGTCGCGACAGTGAACTCGAGTTTGCGCGCCAAGCCCATTCGCGCCACGATGTCCCTCGTCAAACCGACCGCGTCGCCCTCGAAAACCGAGTTGTGGACCAGGCCGAACGCCGGCCCGACGATGACTCTGTCTTTCGCGGCTTCGAGCATATCGAGCGCTTCGTTGTCGGCGAAGTCGCAATGATAGATGCAATCGACGCCCGCGCGCACGGCTCGCTTCACCAACTCGGCGGCGCGGGAGTGACAAGCGACGCGCTTGCCCCAATCATGGGCAGTTCGCACTCCGACCGTCAGTTCATCCTCGCTGAGCGAGACGATCTCCGCCCGGGCGTGGCTGACGAATTCGTCACCCGAGATGTTGAATTTGACGTTGTCGACTCCCTCGCGACAGCACAGCCGCACCGCCTTGCGGATCTCGTCGACGCCGTCGGCGATCATGCCGAAGCTCTCGGCGTGCATGTGCTGCTTGCGCTCGTCGCCGAGCCCGCCGGTCGTGGTGATCTCCGGCCCGGCGGCGCGGTAACGCGGCCCCGCGAGATAGCCGTCCTCGATTTCCTGGCGAACGACGACGTCGATGCGCAGCTTCGCGGAAGCCGCGGAATAGCAGGAGGTGAATCCGTGGTTCAGGATCAGCGTCGCGTTTCGGCAGGTGCGCAACAGGTGCTCCTCGGGCGGGATTTCTCCCAGGTCTTGGTTGCGCGCGGGACCGACGAAGGAAAGATGGCAATGCCCTTCGACCAGCCCGGGCATCAGGAATTGCCCCTGACCGTCGATCACTTCGGCCGCATTGACCGCGCTGATCGCGTTGCGCCCGCGCGCAACCATCTTGATCCGATTGTCCTCGACGAGAACTTCGCCCGCATAATCCTCGTCGTTGATTCCGTCCCAAACGGAAATGTTGCGGAACAGATACGAAGTCATGTCTGTCTCCTCCCGCGCGAAAGCTTGGAAGCGCTTTCAATTGCCCGAAGGATAGCGCCGGGGCCGCGCCGCGGCGATTCCCAACTTGGCGGCGATGGTCCGTATTTGAGACATTACACTTGACTCGTTTGGCGGCCTTCGACGCATAATCAAGCAAAGGGAGGCGTCGATGGCGGGATCGCAGCGCAATGGCGTGGATGCGGCTATCGCCTTGCTCCTGGCGCTCGTCGCTCACGACGGCGAGGCGAAGGCCTCGATCCTGCGCCGCGAGATCGGCGCGCCGCGCGCCAGTTTTCACCGCATCGTGCGAGCGCTCGCGACGGCCGGTCTTGTCGAAGCGCCGCGGGGCCGGGTGCGCGTCGGCCCACGCGTCGCAGCTTTCATCGGCGCCCATGCCGACATGGTCAAACGCGAAGACGATCTGCGCGGGCCGCGAAGCGCGAATCCATACGGGTCGCCGGCGGTTTCGCGGACCGCGGAGGCGGCGGAACGAGGGCGGATCGCGCTTTCGCGACCGATGGCGGCGTGTCGCTCCGCGTGTTTTCGAATTGGCTTCTCGAATGCCTCGATGAACAACCCATGGCGTGTCGCGCTCGTTCACGGGGTGGAATATGCCGCAGCCCATCTTCGCGACCGCATCGAACGGCTGACCGTGCTGCACGCGCAGGACGACGCCGGCCGGCAACAGGCGGACATCGAGCGAATGATCGCGCGAGGCGTGGACGGTCTGATCGTCAGCGCCGTCGCCGGCAAAGCGACCGGCGAGGCGATCCGCGACGCCATGGCCGGCGGCGTCGCTGTCGTTCTGGTCGACAGGGGTGTAGAGGCGAGCATTCCCCGCACCAGCTTCGTCACCAGCGACGACGCCGCGATCGGCCGGCTGACCGCCCTTTGGCTGGCGGAGCGGCTTGATGGCGTGGGTTCCATTTTCCTGCTGCCCGGCGACGGCGCAGTCGAACCCGCGCGCACACGCCTCGCCGCGGCTCGCGCGGTGTTCGACAAATTTCCCCGCATCGAGGCGCTCGGCATAGAGTGGACGGGATGGCGCCGGGAGACCGGCCGGTCGATCATGCGCGAGGCGATCGCGCGATACGGCGGGGGAATTGCGGGCGTCTGGTGCGACAGCGGACTTCAGGGCGCGGGGTCGCTGCAGGCGTTCGTCGACGCCGGCTTCCGGCCAGGCGAGATCCCGCCGCACACCGGCGGCGATCTCAATCTCGCGTATAAGCTGGCGATCCGTTCGCGCACGCCGCTCGCGGCGGTCGACTATCCGCCTTCGATGGGCATCAAAGCCCTGGAAGTGCTGCTGACCTCCTTGCAAGGCGGTTGGACGCCGAACTCGGTCAAGGTGGAATCGGACGTCATCATCACGCAGGGCGCCGCGACGCCGTCCGTTTCGCCGGATCTCTGGGCGGAGGACCACGTGCGCTGGGATCTGCCCGACGATCTCATTCTCGCTTCTGGAATGGGCCCGTCCTACAACCCCCGCCGCTTCCGCATCCACTATCCCGGCAACGTCTACAATCGCTCCGCGGCGCGCGCTCCGGCGAGGGCCTGGATATGAGCGTCAGAGAGACGAAGGGCGTCGGCGGGCTTGCACGTATGCTGTGCCGCCTCGCCGGCGGCGGCGCGTATAGCGTCGCCGATCTTGCCAGCGCCGAAGGCCTGTCCCGATCGACGGCCTATCGGCTGGCGAAGCGGCTGCACGCGGCGCAACTCGTCGCCCGCGATCCCTCGGGAAAACTCATCGCGGGACCGCGCGCCGTGGCCTTGGGCTACGGACGATTTGGGGTGACGCCGCTGCACGGGCCGGCGGAGGCGATCCTGCGGTGGCTGCGGGACCATTGCGACGCGACGGCGACGTTGACCTGCGCCGATGGGAACCGGCGCGTGACGCTGCTTTCGTTCAGCGCGAGTTGGGCAAGACCCGGCGCCGAGGCGCGACCCTCGTCGATCACTCATGAAATCCGCGATTCCAGCGGCCGCGAGGCGGCGCGGCTGGAGATCGCGTGCGGCCCCAATCTCGGCAAGGGCAGGCGCGCGGAGGTCGACGCTCTGGCGCAGCGCGCCAAAGCAAGTTTGGAACATCATCTGCGCGAGGGACAGGCGTCTTCGCCGGGAATGATGTCGTGAGGAGGGGCCATGCTGTTCGGAGCCAGTACGTTCATTTGGACCTCGCCGTTCTCCAACCATACGCTTTCCCTCATCGATCACGCGAAGTCGCTGGGATTCGACATTCTGGAAATCTGCGTCGAAGACCCCGACACGATCGATCCCGCGAGCATCGTCGCGCGATTGGCGAGCGCGGATCTCAAAGCCACGGTGTGCGGCGCTTTCGGTCCTCACCGCGACCTCAGTTCGGATGATGCGGACATCCGCGAAAACGGCCTCGCCTATGTCGGCAAATGCGTCGATATCGCATCGGCTCTCGGCGCCGCCAGCGTGGTCGGGCCGATGTATTCGGCCGTCGGCAAGACCCGCATGCTCGAGCCGCAGGATCGCGCAAAGCAATGGGCGCTGGCCGTCGACAGCCTCCGGCGGGCCGCCGACTATGCAGCCGGTCGCGGCGTGACGCTCGGTCTTGAACCGCTCAATCGATTTGAAACCGATCTCGTCAACACCGTCGATCAAGGCTTGAAGATGGTGGAGGACATCGGTCGGAAGAATGTCGGATTGCTCGTCGACACCTTTCACATGAACATCGAAGAGAAGGACATCCCCGCCGCCTTGCGGCGTGCCGGGCGGCATATCGTTGAGTTTCACGCCTGTTCGAGCGACCGCGGAACGCCCGGAGAGGATCACCTGCCGTGGCGGGAAATCGCCGGCGCGCTACGCGAGGTCGACTATCGCGGCCCGGTCGTGATCGAGGCGTTCACGCCTGAGATCAAGGAGATCGCGCGCGCCGTCTCCATCTGGCGGCCCCTGGCGGAGAGCGAAGACGCCCTCGCCGCGAACGGCCTGCGCCATTTGAAAGCGACTTTCGCCGCCTGAGGCGTTCCAAAGGGCCGCCAGTGAGAAAAGGGGCTCGACGCGCGGGCCCCTCGTCGCGCAGTCTCAGGGTTTGCCGCCCCAGCGCTGGGGATAGCCGGGCAGATCCTTGCACCCGCACATCGCGTAGTGCAGCGGCGGCATCTTCGGATCGACGTAGGAGGCGAGCGTCGCCTGCGTGATGTCGGGCTGCGGCAGCTTCCAGGTCGGTCCGATCACCGGCTCGCCCTTCAGGATCTTCAGCGCGGCGATGATCGCCGAGCGCCATTGATAGGTGGGATAGGTCGGGGCGAACGCGGTCAGCTTCTCCTTCTGCCATTTGACGAGAAAGTCTTCCTGATCCTCGCCGGTGATGATCGGATAAGGCTGGCCGGCATCCTCGAACGCTTCGATCGCCGCGACCGCCGTCGCGCCGGCGTCCATCCAGATGGCGTCGATTTTGCCGAAGCGCCTGATGTAGTCCTCGACAATCGACTTGGTCTTGGCGTTGTCGCCGTTGGTGAATTCGGCGCCGACGACGTCGATGCCTTTCTCCTTGAAGATGCGATTGGCGGCCGACCAGCGCGTCTCCAGCACGTCGACGCCGGGCAGAATGCGCAGGCCCAGCACCTTGCCGCCCTTCGGGAGTTTCTCGGCGATGAAGTTGGCCGTCTGGATGCCCCAACCGTAGCCGCCGATCGGATTGACGAAGGTCACCGGACATTGGGTCAGCACGCCGCGATCGAACACGACGACAGGCAGTTTCTTGCACGCTGCCTCGACGGCTGGCGTCAGCGCCGCTGTCGTGTTGGGAGACACAATGAGGATGTCGCACTGATCGCCGGACACGAACGAATTGATGTCGGAGATCTGCTTATCGTCCTTACCTTCCGCGTCGGCGGCGGTGAAGGATTTGATGTCGGACTTGTCCGCCTGGACTTGCGCCTGCATGTCCGTCCAACCGACCACGCGCCACGGATTGTCGACTCCGGCGTTGGAGAAACAGATCCGGTACGGCCCGGGTTTCTTGTATTTGGACGTGTCGACTTCCTTGCCGCCGAGGTTCTGCTCCCAGGGCTTGCCCTCGGGTCCTTGCGGCTTCATCGACAGCAGTTGCTTGGCGTATTCGAAGTCTTTCGGGTTGTCGAAATTTTGGGCCGTCGCCGCCGTCGCGATCGCCATCGCGACGCCGACGATGAGAATGCCGATTGGGACTCTATGCATGAGACTCTCCTTGGACGGACCGCCTTCGGCGGCGATTGAGGGCATTCGCCCCTTTATCCGGCGCGGCGCAGGCGGTAGGCCCCCGACGCCACGGCCGAAATCAGAATGAGGCCCTGCGCGGCGTCGCGCAGGGATTGCGGCAGACCCAGAAGATTGAGCAGCGTGAACAGAGCAAACAGGCTGAACGCGCCGGCGACCGCGCCGACGACGCTGCCCCGGCCGCCCATCAACGGAACCCCGCCGATCACGCAGGCGGCGATCGCCTGCAAGGCGAGGCCAGTGCCGACGCCGACGGAGACGCCTCCGAAGCCGCCCAGCAAGATGCCGCCCGTGACGGCGCTGAGCGCCGAGATCACGAAGGCGGCGACGCGGGTGGCGGAGACGCGAATGCCCGCGAGTTCGGCCGCGCGCGGATTGTCGCCGACCGCGAACACGCGTTGCCCGAATACCGTCAGATGCAACCCCCAGTAGGCGATGAAGGTGAAAGCGACGAGCACGCCGACCGCGATCGGGAACGTGCCGACGATTGGCACATCGTGAATCACGAGGCGGCCGAACGCCCTGAAATTGTCCGGGAGATAGCCGCGCGGCGAGCCGCCGGACCACATCATCGCCGTACCGTCGAGGCTCAGCAGCATGCCGAGCGTCGCGATGATGGAAGGAACTTTGAGGAAGGAGACGATCAGCCCGTTCAGCGCGCCGACGCCGAGCCCGATGCCGTACAACGCCGCTATCGTCCACCAGGTGTTGGCGGGATCGTTGTCGGCCAGCATCGATCCGCCGATGACCGTCAGCGTGACGAGCGCGCTCATCGACAGATCGAAACCGCCGGACGCCAGAACGAACACCTGGCCGGAGGCGAGAATGGCGAGCGGGGCCGACCGGCGCAAGAAGTTCATGAAGCCTAGCGGCTCCCAATACGACGGCTGAAGCACGCCGACGACCGCGTAAAGGACGACGAAGACGACAACCGCGACATTGATGTGTTTGGCGAGGTCGAGGGCCCGGGCTTTCGGCAATTCTGGTTGGGCGGTCGTCGTCATTATGCGACGTGCTCTTGTGAACGGACCGCATAGGCGGCCACGGCGAGGATGACGATCGCGCCCCGTAGGATCAGCTTGGGATAGGGCGGCACGCCCAACATGTTGAAGGTCGCGTCGAGCGTGGCGAAGAGGAGAACGCCGGCAAGGGTTCCCCACACGCCGCCTCGCCCGCCCGCCAGCAACGTTCCGCCGATCACGACGACCGCGATCAATTCGAGATCATAAACGCCGTCTCGTCCGACCCACGGCGCGCCCGAGCGCAGCCGGCTCGCGAGATAAAGGCCAGTGACGCCGGCGAGCGCGCTACAGATGACATGCGCGCCGATAATGATGAGATCGGTGCGGACGCCCGCCAATCGCGCGCCCTCCGCGTTGCCGCCGACCGCATAGAGGTGAGCGCCGAATTTCGTGGCGCGCAGCGCCCACCAAGCCGCAAGCGCCAGCGCGAACAACCCCAATACCGAATAGGGGACGGGCCCGAGCGCGCCATAGGCGACCGCCTGGAACGCCCGCGGCACCGAGCCGGCGAAATCGGTGAAGCTCGCCGACAGCAGCCCCTGCAAGACGAGCCCGACGCCGAGGGTCGCGATCAGCGGATTGACGCTCAGTTTGGCGATGATAGCCCCGTTGATCGCGCCGACGACAATCGAAATCGCCAGCACCACGGCCACAGCCGGCGCCATCATGGCCGCGTCGCCCTGCATGATGTACGAGGCGCCGACCGCGCCGACGCTGATGAGGTTGGCGACAGAGAGATCGATCGACCCGCAGAGGATGACGAAGGTCTGGCCGACGCCGACGATCCCGAGCGCGACCATGCGCTGGAGGAGTCCGACCCAGCCGCCGGTATCGAGCTGACTGGTCTGTCCCGTCCACAAGGCGACGGCGACGTAGAGGACCAGGGAGCCGGCAAACAGCAGAAGTGGGATTGGCGGCGCGCGGCGCGGTCGCGCCGTGCCGGAGACGACGGCGCTCATGAAGCGACCCCGATGTTCTCAGCATCCACGCCGTCGAATTCGACCTGATGGCCGACCGCGAGCGCCATCACGGCTTCCTCGCTGGCGCCGCCGTTGCATTCACCGACGATGCGGCCGCCGCGCATGACGAGAATGCGATCGCTGACGCCGACGATCTCCGGCAAGTCGGAGGAGACGAGCAGGATGGCGCGACCGCGAGAGGCGAGATTGCGCATGATGCGATAGATCGCCGCCTTGGTCGCGATGTCGATGCCGCGGGTCGGCTCGCAAAAGATGATGATGCGGGGATCGCGGGCAAGCCATCGGCCGACGATCACTTTCTGCTGGTTGCCGCCCGACAGCAGTCTGATCTCATGATCGAACCGAGCCGCGCGCACGTCCAACTGACGCAGCAGCGCGTCGGCGGCGGCGTCGGCCATTTTTCCGCTCCTGGCGCGCGCGAGCGCCGGCGCGAAGGCGCGCAGAGTCAGGAGCACGTTGTCGCGCGCCGATCGCTGCAAGGCCAATCCCTCGCGCTTGCGATCGTTGGGCAGATAGCCGACGCCCTCCACGATCGCGGCTCGCGGGCTCCTCAGGTCCTTTCTGACGCCCGCGATCGAAACGCTCCCGCCGTCGAATGGACGATCGCCGAACAGGGCGCGCGCCAACGCCGTCTTTCCGGACCCTTCGAGCCCCGCGACGCCGACGATCTCGCCGGCGCGCAACGTGAGGTCGATGTCCGCAAGGACGCGATTGCCGGCCGAGGCCACCTCCAGCAGAGGCGCTCCTGGCTCGGCTTGCGAACGGGGCGGATAGAACTCGGCGAGGTCGCGTCCCACCATCAGCCGCACGATGCGGCTTGTCGGGAGCTCCGCGGCCGGTCCGGTGAACACCTTTCGTCCGTCTTTCATCACGCTGATCCGATCGGCGATCTCGGCGAGTTCGGACATGCGATGGGAAATGTAGACGATGGCGACGCCCTGCTGGCGAAGATTTCTCACCAGCGCGAGCAAGCGCTGTGCGTCGCGTTCGTCAAGCGCCGCCGTCGGCTCGTCCATCACCAGAATGCGCGCGTCGAACGCCAGCGCCTTTGCGATTTCGACGACTTGCTGCTCCGCCACCGAGAGATCGCTCGCCCTCGCGTCGGGGTCGATGGTCGACGACAGGCGATTCAACAAACGAACCGCTCCGGCCAGCATGGCGGCTCTGTCGAGCACGCCAAATCGCGTCGGCTCGAGTCCGAGAAAGACGTTTTGCGCCACAGTGCGGTGCGCGAGCAGGCTAAGTTCCTGATGGATGATGCTGACGCCGGCCCTTCGCGCGTCGGCGGGGCGCGTGAAACGCCGCTCCGCGCCGCCGATGAGGATTTGACCGGAATCCGGGGGATAGACGCCGCCTAAAACCTTGATGAGCGTCGACTTGCCGGCGCCGTTCTCGCCGCAGATCGCGTGCACTTCGCCGGCCGAACAATCGATACTCACGCTGTCCAGCGCGCGCACGCCCGGAAACGACTTGGAAATGTCGCGCATCTCCAGCGCGAGAGCACTCGTGGTCACGGCGTCCCTCCGCTCCGCGCCTCGCTCGCGCGGCGGTGTTTCTCGATTCGTGCAGTCAAGGAACTGGTCCGCGCCCCGGGCAAAGCAGGGGTGCTCGCCCCGTCATCGGGCGAGACCCGGCCAGGGCTAGACCTCGCATACGCCTCCTCCCGAATGTCTTTCCGCGCTGGATGCAGCTGCAACCCGGCCCCAAGGCAGCCAATGTAGCCACGATTCTCGCGATGCCGCAGCCCCCTTTTTGAGAGCCGAGTCCTATATCTGAGACACTTCATCGCGCCTGCGGGGCCCAGCAGAGCGGCGCAAATCGACGAGTTTCCTTTGAAGGGTCGGACCAGCCGCCAGCGCTCGAACGAGGGCCGCGACGACCTCTCGGTCAACCACGACGATCCTTCCTTCACCCGGCCAATACGCAAAACGAGGCACACCCCCCTTCTCGCTTTGGCCACACTATCGAAGATTTCACGCCGCATTTGCGGGTCATACAGCCGCCGAAATGAAATTCACCGCATCATTTCTCGCCCTCTGCGCCCTCGCCCCGATTGAAGCGGCGGCCGCGACTCCCCTGTCATGCACCGCTTCGACTCAATGCCCTACGATACAAAGGATTTTCGGAGCCTGCGCAAATTTCAAAGCAGAAGAGGTCGTGTGCAAGACGGAAAGCAAAACGCTGGCCAGTCGAGCGCATTCGAGTAAGACGTCTTTCGGTTACTACCCCCCGCCGGCCGGATACTCTCTCGAACCGGAGACCGCGCGCGGGGTGTTCGAAGGTCGAGGGACGCACGGCGTGGCTGCGCGCATTTCCGATGACCAGCAGCTTTACTGCCTTTGGGGGACCGCAGGCGGAGGGGGCTATGTCGCCGGATACTGCGAGGTGCGGGCTCGGCTGACCAAGGCCCAGTGAGCGCGTCCGGACGCGATCTTAAACGCGGTGTCCGCGCCGGCCCTTGTTATTCCTTGTTCGCAAAGGCCGAAAAGGCGTCCATGACGCGAGCGGAATAGCCGACGGCGGCGCCGGTGTTCATTGCGATGGCCACGCTGAGCGCCTCAGCGACTTCTTCTCGCGTCGCGCCGAGATCAACCGCGGCTTTGGTGTGGGCGGCGATGCACCCATCGCTCCGAGTGGTCACCGCGACCGCGAGCGAGATCAACTCACGTGTCTTGGCGTCCAAATGTCCATCTTTGGCGCCGACGGCGCAAACTTGGCGGTAAGCGCCGACGGTCTCAGGGCTCGCCTCGGCGAGCGCCATCACGCTCCCACGGACCCCGGGCAAAAAGGACTTCCAGTCGATCAGCATCAGAGTCGCTCCGAGGTCTTGGCGAACGAACTAGCCAATGCCCTGGCGTAGAGCGGCGGCGATGTCAATGTGCTTCGAGGCCTCGGTGGCGGTCATGATTGCCGGACGGCGACGTTCCGCCGCCGCGCCGCCCTCAGCTCTGATGGCCCCCCGTCAGCGGCACGAACGGAATCGGCTTGCCGCCGAATATATCCGATCGCGTCACCCTGGAGGCGCTGTCGGCGCCGACCGTCTTCACCGCCTTCAGAATATGCTGCGCGCCCGGCGGTCCGACGGGGATGACCATGATTCCACCGGGGGTCAACTGCTGCAGCAGCGGCGGCGGGATATGGTCGATGCCGCAGGTGACGATGATCTTGTTGAAGGGCGCCATCTCCTCCCAGCCGTAATAGCCGTCGCCGTTGCGGGCCGTGATCGCCGCATATTCGCGATAGCCCTTGCCGATGAGCGCATCGTAGACCCCGCGCGTGCGCGCCGCGAGCTCGGGGATGATTTCGATCGACCACAGCCGGTCGGTCAGATAGCTGAGCACGGCTGACTGATAGCCGGAGCCGGTGCCGACTTCGAGTACCTTGTCGCCGGGGCGGACGCCGAGGGCGCTCGTCATCCGTCCGACGACGCCCGGCGGAGTGATCGTGACGCCGAAGCCGATGTCGAGATAATGGCCGACATAGGCGTTCTGGCGATCGGCGGGCAGGACGAATTCCTCGCGCGGCGCCAGCAGGAAGGCGCGTTTGTCCGCCGGCGTCCAGAGGTCGTTGAAGGCGAGTAGTTGCAGATAGCGGTCGTACTTGGCGCCGAGCAGCGTCGGGTCCTCGCCGCGGTTCGCCGCCATCCAGGCGACAAATTCGCCGCGCCGAGCCATCGGCGGCCAGAGGTCTGGCCGGAACGGCCGCGGCGGCGCGGCGTGGGCCGGAAGAGCGGCGACGGCGCTGGCGGCCGCGCCAATCAGAAATTCGCGTCTCAGCATGACGGCCCTCTCCTTCGGCGCGCACGATGACAGCGCGCGGGCGCGAGTGCGGGGCGAATGTCCGCCCGCTCTGTGGCGCGAGCAAGGTCGGTCGCCGCCATCCGCCTCCGGACTCCCGATCACGCGCCGCTATCGCGCGAGCTTGGCCGCCAGGAAATCATGGAGCGCAGAGCGGGATCGTTCGGCGGCGTTCCGGTTATACTTCAGCAACATTCCAGAGATGTGTTTTCCCCCGGCGAACCCCGGGTCGTCAAACAAATGATGGGCGCCGGGGTAGACGACCAGCGTCAAATTTGAGCCGCCGCGCGGTTGCGCCCGCGCCAGGCGTCGGCAATCCGCCGCCGGCGTGACGTCGTCCAACTCGCCCACAACTACGAGCGTCGGGATCTCCAGAGCAGCGTTGCCGAGATTGGCGCAGGGGGGATAGAAGGCCGCGGCGGCCTTGAATTTCATGTCGTCCGGGGCTTCGGCGAAATGCGACGAGGCGATTTCGAGCGCGGTGTCGCCGCCTTGCGAATAGCCGACGGCGCCGATCCTCGTCGGATCGACGAAGGGAAGCTTGGAAAGGAAAGCCAAGGCCCCGAAAGCGTCGGCCGGACCCTCGCGGAAGTCCACGGAGCAGGTCTCCTTGAGGCCCCGGGTGGCGAAATCGTCGACGAACAGCGCGACATAGCCCCAGTTTGCGAATGTCCCGGCGATCGATTTCCGCATCGCCGGGAGGCCGAGGCACGAGTGCAGCAGCACGACGGCTGGAAAGGGCCCGCGTCCGCTCGGCTTGCTCAGGTAGCCCTGAATCGGCGCGCCGGCGCTGTCGAACTTCACGCGCTCCTCGGCGGATGCGAACTGCGTGGCGAGTTCAAGATTCGACAGCGCCGCGACGGCGAAACAACAGTAGGCGAAATTGCGCAGGGCGCTCATCTGGGCCAATATATTCGAGGCATTCGCCAGGCTTTCCTCGTCCAGCCGCTCGACCATAGCAAGATGGCCGACCGCCCGACAATGCGAGGGGCGCCGCCGAGCGCATTGCCGGCTTCCGTGCGAGACCCCGGCGAAAATCGTATGGTCAGCCGAATCGGCGATTTTTGCCGGCGGCCTCGCCGTCGGCGCGCCGAGTTTCTTGTTTGGAGCTTTTTCATGAAACTAAAGGGCAAGGTTGCGATCGTCACCGGCGGCGGCTCGGGCTTCGGCGAGGGGATCGTTCGCAAATTCGTCGCCGAAGGCGCCAAGGTCGTCGTCGTCGATCGCGACGCCGACGCAGCCCGGCGCGTCGCCGATGCGGCGGGCGATCTCGCCGCGAGCGTGGTCGCCGACATCTCGACGGAAGCCGGCGTCGCCGGCGCTGTCGCCGAGGCGATGGCTAGATTTGGCGGGCTCGACATCCTCGTCAACAACGCTGGTATCGGCCATACGCCGCAGCCTCTCGACACCTTGCCGGAGGAGATCTTCGACCGGATCGCGGCGATCAACATGAAGGCGATCTATTTCGGCGCCAAGCACGCCGTGCCGATCTTCAAGGCGAAGAAGGCCGGCGCCATCCTCAACATCGCCTCGACCGGGGGCGTCAGCCCGAGGCCGAATCTCACTTGGTACAATGCGTCGAAGGGCTGGGTCATCACCGCGACGCGCGCGATGGCGGTGGAACTCGCGCCGTTCGGAATCCGGGTCAACGCCATCAACCCGGTCGCGGGCGACACGCCGTTGCTCAAGACGTTCATGGGCGCGGACACGCCGGAGATACGAGCGAAATTCCTCTCGACGATTCCGATCGGCCGGTTTTCGACTCCCGAGGACATCGGCAATGCGTCGGCCTTCCTCTGCTCGGACGAGGCGAGTATGATCACCGGCGTCGCGATGGAGGTCGACGGCGGTCGCTGCATCTAGTCGGCGCGGACTGCCCGACCCAATGAGCGCGAGCGGCCGGGAGAGAGGTTCCGGCTGCCCGCCGCATGGCGGCGCGCGAATGTGTCATACTCGCCCCCTATGGTTCACGTCGTTCAGCACAATCGAAAAGGACAAAAGCTGTGAGCGAACACGCTCCCTTGCAATTCTTTGTGCCTGAACCGGCGGTCCGGCCGGGCGGCGAGCCCGACTTCTCCAATGTGCGGATTCCGGAAGCCGGCTCCGTCAGACGCCCGGATGTCGACGCCGATCCCGAATCGATTCGCGACCTCGCCTATTCCATCATTCGCGTGCTCGACCCCAACGGCGAAGCGGTCGGCCCTTGGGCGGGTTCGCTGACCGACGACGAACTCGCCGAAGGGCTCAAGCACATGATGACGCTGCGCGCCTTCGATGCGCGCATGCAAATGGCGCAGCGCCAGGGCAAGACGTCGTTCTACATGCAGCATATGGGCGAGGAGGCGGTGAGTTGCGCGTTCCGCCGCGCGCTCGAGCCGGGCGACATGAATTTTCCGACCTATCGCCAGGCCGGACTGTTGATCGCCGGCGGCTATCCCATGGTCGAGATGATGAACCAGATCTTCTCGAACGAAGGCGACCCGCTCAAGGGGCGTCAACTGCCGGTCATGTATTCCTCCAAGGCGCATGGTTTCTTTTCGATCTCAGGCAACCTCGCGACGCAGTTCGTCCAGGCGGTCGGCTGGGCGATGGCCTCGGCGATCAAGAACGATACGAAAATCGCGGTCGGCTGGGTCGGCGACGGCGCCACCGCCGAATCTGACTTTCACGCCGCGCTGGTGTTCGCCTCGACCTACCGCGCGCCCGTGGTGCTCAACATCGTCAACAATCAGTGGGCGATCTCCACCTTTCAGGGCATCGCCCGCGGCGGATCGGGGACCTTCGCCGCGCGCGGGCTCGGCTTCGGCCTTCCCGCCTTGCGTGTCGACGGCAACGATTATCTCGCCGTTCACGCGGTGGCGAAATGGGCCGTCGAACGCGCGCGCAGGAACCTCGGGCCGACCTTGGTCGAATATGTAACCTATCGCGTCGGCGCCCATTCGAGCTCGGATGATCCGTCGGCCTATCGACCCAAGGCCGAATCGGAGAAATGGCCGCTCGGCGATCCCGTGATCCGGCTGAAGAACCATCTGATCGCTCGCGGACGGTGGTCGGAGGAGCGCCACAAGCAGGCCGAGGCGGAAGTGCTCGACACCGTCATCGCCGCGCAAAAAGAGGCTGAGCGACACGGCACGCTCCACGCCGGCGGCAAGCCGTCGACGCGCGACATGTTCGAGGGCGTCTACGCCGAAATGCCGCCGCACCTGCGCCGGCAACGCCAGACGGCGGGAGTCTAGCGTCATGCCGAAGATGACGATGATCGAGGCGATTCGCAGCGCGATGGACGTCTCGATGGGGCGCGACGACAACGTCGTCGTGTTCGGCGAGGACGTCGGCTATTTCGGCGGCGTGTTCCGCTGCACGCTGGGCTTGCAGCAAAAGTACGGCAAGCGACGCTGCTTCGACACGCCGATCAGCGAACTCGGCATCGTGGGCGCGGCGATCGGCATGGCGGCCTACGGTCTGCGCCCCTGCGTCGAAGTGCAGTTCGCCGATTACGTCTATCCCGCCTACGATCAGATCGTCTCGGAAGCCGCGCGCCTGCGTTATCGCTCGAACGGGGAGTTCACCTGTCCGATCGTCATTCGCATGCCGACCGGCGGCGGCATCTTCGGCGGTCAGACGCACAGCCAAAGTCCCGAAGCGCTTTTCACCCATGTTTCGGGTCTCAAGGTCGTGGTGCCCTCGAATCCTCGAGACGCCAAGGGGCTCCTCATCGCCTCGATCGAGGACCCCGATCCGGTGATCTTTCTCGAGCCGAAGCGCCTCTACAACGGACCGTTCGACGGCCACCACGAGCGACCCGTCACGCCATGGTCGAAACACGAACTCGGCGAGACGGCCGACGGCCATTATGCGACGCCGCTCGGCAAAGCGGCAATTCGCCGCGAGGGCAAAGCGATGACCGTTCTCGCCTATGGCACGATGGTCTATGTCGCCGAGGCCGCCGCGGCCGAGACCGGGGTGGATGCGGAAATCATCGATCTCAGAACCTTGCTGCCGCTCGATCTCGACGCGATCGTCGCATCGGTCAAAAAGACCGGCCGCTGCGTTATCGTCCACGAGGCGACGTTGACCTCCGGCTTCGGCGCCGAATTGGCGGCTCTCGTGCAGGAGGCGTGTTTCTTCCACCTCGAGGCGCCGATCGCCCGGGTGGCGGGTTGGGACACGCCCTATCCGCATGCGCAGGAATGGGACTATTTCCCCGGTCCGGCGAGGCTCGGCCGCGCCCTCCTCGATACCCTGGAGGCGTGAGGATGGGCGAACATGTGATCAAGCTTCCTGACGTCGGCGAAGGCGTCGCGGAAGCCGAACTGGTGGAATGGCACGTCAAGGTCGGCGACCTCATACGGGAGGACACGATTCTCGCCGCGGTCATGACCGACAAGGCGACGGTCGAAATTCCCTCGCCGGTCAGCGGCGAGGTTCTGTGGCTCGGCGCCGAAGTCGGGGATTCCGTGGCCGTCGGTTCCCCGTTGATCCGCCTGAAAGTGGAGGGCGAGGGAAGTTCGCCATCCGTCGTCGTGGCGACGCCGAAGGTCGCCCCCGACGCCGCCGAAGACTTCGCGGAAGATGTCGCCGCGCCCGCGCTCCAAACTGCTGCGAAAGCGCCTCCGCGCGCCCCGGCGCCGCCCGGCGCACGCCTTCAGCCCGGCGCGACGCCCATCGGCGCGCCGCGGCCCGAGGGCGAGAAACCGCTGGCGTCGCCGGCGGTTCGATTGCGCGCCAAGGAGGCGGGCGTCGATTTGCGTCAGGTTCCGGGCAGTGGACCCGCGGGCCGCATCAGCAATCAAGACCTCGAGGCGTTCATCGCGCGGGGATCGCAGCCGGCGCGTTCGACCGGACTGCGGCGGAACGATACGGTCGAGGACATCAAGCTCGTCGGACTTCGCCGCAGAATTGCGGAGAAAATGGCGGTCGCGAACGCTCGCATTCCGCACATCACCTATGTCGAGGAAGTCGACGTGACGGCGCTCGAGGACCTGCGGGCGGCGCTCAACAAGCAAAAACGGTCCGAACAGCCGAAGCTGACGTTGTTGCCCTTCCTCATGCGGGCGATGGTCAAGGCGATCGCCGACCAGCCGATTCTCAATTCGTTGTTCGACGACGAGGCAGGAATCATTCATCAGCATGGCGGCGTCCATATCGGGATCGCCGCGCAAACGCCGTCCGGCCTCGTTGTGCCCGTCGTCAAGCACGTGGAAGCGCGCGACATCTGGGACTGCGGCGCCGAGGTCAACCGGCTCGCGGAGGCGGCCAAGACGGGATTGGCGACGCGGGACGAGCTTTCCGGTTCGACGATCACCATCACCTCGCTCGGCGTCATGGGCGGCGTGGCGACGACGCCGATCATCAATCACCCCGAAGTCGCTATCGTCGGCGTCAACAAGATCGCGGTGCGGCCGGCCTGGGATGGAGCGGGCTTCATTCCGCGCAAGATCATGAATTTCTCGTCGAGCTTCGACCATCGCGTGATCGACGGCTGGAACGCGGCTGCGTTCGTGCAGCGGATCAAGGCGCTGCTCGAGGCGCCGGCGATGATCTTTGTCGAGGGTTAGATGAAGGAAATCTCGTGCAAGCTCATCGTCATCGGCGCGGGACCGGGCGGTTACGTCTGCGCCATACGGGCCGGACAATTGGGCCTCGACACCGTGATCGTCGAGGCGAACAAGCTCGGCGGCGTCTGTCTCAACGTCGGCTGCATTCCCTCGAAGGCTCTGATTCACGCCGCCGAGGAATTCGATAAGGCGCGGCATATGGCGGCCGGCCGCAGTCCGCTGGGAATTTCGCTGCGCGCGCCGGAAATCGATCTCGCCGAGACGATCGCCTGGAAGGACGGGATCGTCAGCCGATTGCGCGGTGGCGTTTCGGGCCTGCTGAAGAAGGGCAAGGTCAAGATCGTAATGGGCGAGGCGAAGTTCCGCGACGGCAAGACGGTCGTCGTGGAGACGGAGACGGGATTGCAGGTCATCCGCGCCGAAGCGATCGTCATCGCGACCGGCTCGGCGCCCGTCGAATTGCCATTTCTGCCATTCGGCGGATCGGTCATCTCGTCGACCGAGGCTCTGGCGCTCGCCCAGGTCCCGCGGAAGCTGGTCGTGGTCGGCGGCGGCTACATCGGCTTGGAGCTGGGCACGGCCTTCGCCAAGATGGGCGCCGCGGTGACGGTCGTCGAGGCCGAGCCGCGCATCCTGCCGCAATATGACGCAGAGCTGACGCGGCCCGTCGCCAAGCGCCTCAGTGAGTTCGGCATCGAGACGCTGACCAGCGCCAAAGCGAAAGGGCTCAGCGCCAAGGGGGACGCGCTGCTGGTCGATGTCAGTGATGAGAAGGACGTCCGGCTCGACGCCGACAAGATCCTCGTCACCGTCGGCCGCAGGCCGGTCGTCGAGGGATGGGGGCGCGAGGAACTCGTGCTCGACATGGAGGGGAAGTTCATCCGCATCGACGATCAATGCTGCACTTCGATGCGCGGCGTCTATGCGCTCGGCGACGTGACGGGTGAGCCGATGCTGGCGCATCGCGCCATGGCTCAAGGCGAGATGGTCGCCGAGATCGTCGCGGGCCACAGGCGCAGTTGGGACAAGCGCGCAATTCCCGCGGTGTGCTTCACCGATCCCGAAATCGTCACGGTCGGCCTATCGCCGGAGGAGGCCGGTCATGCCGGGACGGCGATCAAAATCGGCCAGTTTCCGTTCTCAGCCAACGGTCGCGCGATGACCAAGCTGGGCGAGGAGGGCTTTGTGCGCGTGGTGGCGCGCGCCGACAATCACCTCGTCCTCGGCGTCCAGGCGGTCGGGCGCGAGGTCGCCGAACTCGCGGCCGCCTTCGGCCTGGCGCTTGAAATGGGCGCGCGGCTGGAGGACATCGCGGGAACGATTCACGCCCATCCGACGTTGGGCGAAGCGTTGCATGAGGCGGCCCTCCGGGGGCTCGGCCACGCGCTGCACATCTGATTCCCGGCCGTCCGTTGCTGCGCTATCGGCTTGCGGTCGTGCTCAGCGGGCAGGCTTCGTCGAACAGCGGCTTCGCGCCGTCCGCGGCGAGAGGATCGATCACGACCGGCGGCTGGCGCGGAGGGACCGCGCCGTCCGGCGCCGCGGGCGTCCGGCTCAATTCGATGAAGCTGACGACCGCCCGGCCGCCCGCCCTCATGCGGCAGAAGCTCCGCACGGGAATCGACACCGCCATCGGCGAGCCCGCGGCGATTTTCGCCCCACGAAACTCGACACCCTCGGGATAGAGAATCAGGAAAGTCCCCGCGCCGCCCAGATCGACTGCGTTTCCGCCCGTCGAATTGCGCGCGACGAGGCTCGCAAGCACCGTCCCGCCGCCGCGGCGGTATGCGAAGGAGGCATCGAGTTCCGCCTGCGCGCCGGCGACCGAACGTTCGAGCGGCGAGGCGCTGGTCGCCACGAAGAGGGACGCGGCGTCCGATCGCGCGTCGACCGGTTCTCCTCCCAGGCCGCTCGCGCCGGCGCCCTCGACGATGGGCGAAGCGCCGTCGAGCCAGATCGTCGCAAGACGCGAAGCCTCGAGCTCCGCTGGGGTTAGCCAGTGGACGTCCCGCGCCGGTGTCCTCAGCATCAGCTTCATCACGGGGTCGCCGACACCCATTTCGTCGAAATAGCGTCCGACGCTGTCGTCGAAATCCTTATCCGCAGCGCGCCTGACCGTAGCGATCGATCGTCGTTCGCCGACGAACGTGCGCGAGAGCTCCAGTTTCATCCACGGCAGCGCCAGATAGCGCACCGCGTAGGCCCGCTTGACCTCGGTTTTGCTGACGACCTGGGTCAACTGATGAACGCCGACGAAAGACATCGGACTGACATAACGCTCGGTCCCGCCGGCGAGGACGAGCGCGCATGCCGAAGCGCAATAGGCGCCAAGGGTCTCCGCCGACCCCCGCGCTTCGCCGCAGGTCTTCGCGCTCGCCGGGCAGCGCTCGACCGTCGTATGCGCGACGACGACGACCAGATGCTTGGCGCGGACCAGCCGGCCCATCGCCATCGCGTCTTGCACCGAGCCGCCGGCCGAATTGATGAAGATCGGCAGGCGACGGTCGCCAAGCGCCGCGACGACGCGACCTAGCGCGTCGGCCGTTCCCGTGACGATCTTTCCCTCAGCCGACAGCCATTCCGGGCAGTCGGACCGGCACGCCGAGCCGCCGCTCCGGACGCGGACGAACCGCATCGGCGCGAGAGAGTTCGCCGAAGCGTGAGGCGACGACGCGGCGCGGGTGAAAGGAGCCGGGCCGGCCGCGCCGGCGAGCGCCATCGCCGCCGCGATGACGCACACCGCTCGGCCGAGGGGTCGATGCACCCTAGGGGGGAATAGACGGACGGGAAACATGATTTGCCATTATCGCGGCGGACGATTTTCTGGATTATCGCGGCGGACGACCGTAATGTCGAGCCCCATGCGTGTTCCCCTCGCGTGCGCCTCATGCTAACCAGCCGCGCATGAGCACTCGCATCGACCGCCGTTTCGCCACCCTCGACGCGCAGCGCCGCGCGGCGCTTGTGACGTTCGTCATGGCGGGCGATCCGGACGCGGCGACATCCCTGGCGATCGTCACGGCCCTGCCGAATGCCGGCGCCGACCTGATCGAGATCGGCATGCCGTTCACCGATCCGATGGCCGACGGCCCAGCGATTCAGGCCGCTGGCCTGCGCGCGCTGCAAGGCGGCCAAACGTTGCGCAAGACCCTGGCGCTGGTTCGCGACTTTCGCGCTGCCGACGGTGAGACGCCCGTCGTGCTGATGGGCTACTACAACCCGATCTACGTGTACGGCGTCGACGCCTTCCTGCGCGACGCCGGGGCGGCCGGCGTCGACGGGCTGATCGTGGTCGATCTGCCGCCGGAGGAGGACGAGGAATTGTGCCTGCCGGCGTTGAAGGCCGGACTCAATTTCATCCGTCTGGCGGCTCCGACCACCGACGACAAGCGTCTTCCCGCCGTGCTCGCCAACACCTCGGGCTTCGTCTATTACGTTTCAATTACGGGAATTACCGGTTCCGCGGCGCCCGACGCCCTGAAAGTCGGCGAGTCGGTTGCGCGCATCAAGCGCCATACCCATCTGCCGGTGGCGGTCGGATTCGGCGTCAGGGACGCCGCGGGCGCAGCGGCCATCGCCGCCAAGGCGGACGGTGTCGTCGTCGGCTCGGCGCTGGTCGAGGCGGTCCGCGCCTCGCTTGTCGACGGCAAGGCTGGCCCAGGCACGGTGAGCGCCGTGGCCGGAGTGGTCGAGCGAATTGCCGCGGGCGTTCGCGGCGTTGTGAAGACGCCTGAATTCTTGGGGGAAAGTCGATGAATTGGATTTCCAACGTCGTCCCGCCGAAGATCCGCTCGTTCCTGCGGCGCGACACGCCGGAAAACCTGTGGGTAAAGTGTCCGGAGAGCGGCCAACTCGTCTTCCATAAGGATCTCGAGGCCAATCTCATGGTGGTGCCGGGTTCCGGCCACCACATGACGATCGCGCCCAAGGCGCGCTTGGCCTCGCTCTTCGACGAGAGCCAATTCGAAGAGCTCGCCGTTCCGGAGACGTTGGTCGATCCGCTGAAGTTTCGTGACGTGAAGCGCTACGCCGACCGGCTGAAGGAGCATCGGGCCAAGACCGGTTCCGCGGACGCGATTACGCTCGCGGCGGGCCGAATCGAAGGCCTCGAGGCAATCGTCGCGGTGCACGACTTCGCGTTTCAGGGCGGCACGCTCGGGATCGCGGCCGGCGAATCGATCGTTGCTGGAATGACCGAGGCGGTCGCGCGCCATGCGCCGTTCATCATCTTCACCGCCTCGGGCGGGGCGCGCATGCAGGAAGGCATGTTCGCGTTGATGCAGATGCCGCGCACGACCGTAGCGGTCCAGCGCCTGCGGGCGGCGAAGCTGCCCTATATCGTCGTGCTCACCAATCCCACGACCGGCGGCGTCACCGCGTCCTATGCGATGCTCGGCGATGTGCAGATCGCCGAGCCGGGCGCTGTGATCGGTTTCGCCGGCGCGCGCGTCATCGAACAGACCGTTCGCGAGCGCTTGCCCGAGGGGTTCCAGCGCGCCGAGTTCTTGGAGGCGCACGGCATGGTCGACATGGTGGTGCCGCGCCCGCAGATGCGCGCCACGCTAGCGCGGCTTTGCAAGATGTTGACCAAGACGCCCAGCGAGTCAGCGGCGGCGTGAACGGCCGGACTCGGAGCGCCGCATGACCCAGTCCGACGCGATCACCGCGCGCTTCGCGCCGCTTCACCCCAGGCGCATCGATCTTTCGCTGGGTCGAATCGAGCGTCTGCTCGGCGATCTCGGCGCGCCGCAGAAGCGCCTGCCGCCGGTCGTCCATGTCGCGGGAACCAACGGCAAGGGCTCGACCGTCGCCTTCATGCGCGCTGTGCTGGAAGCGGCGGGCAAGCGCGTGCATGTCTACACCTCGCCCCACCTCGTGCATTTCAACGAGCGCATTCGTCTTAGCGGCGCGCTGGTCGACGACGAGCGCCTGGCGGAGGCGCTCGATCGCTGCGAGGCGATCAATGCGGGCCAGGCGATTTCCGTCTTCGAAGTCACGACGGCGGCGGCGTTGCTGCTGTTCAGCGAGACGCAGGCCGATTATCTCCTGCTCGAAGTCGGCCTCGGCGGCCGCTTCGACGCCACCAATGTCATCGAGGCGCCGGCGGCGACGGTCATCACCCCGGTTTCGTTCGACCATCCGGAATTTCTCGGCGCGACGGTCGACAAGATCGCCTACGAGAAGGCCGGCATCCTGCGGCCGGGGCGCCGGCGATCATCGCCGAACAGGAAGAGCCCGCGCTCGCCGTCATCGAACGCGAGGCGTTGCGGATCGGGGCGCCGCGCATCGTCGCGGGA
Organism: uncultured Alphaproteobacteria bacterium; assembly: GCA_963813195.1. Lineage (GTDB taxonomy): Bacteria > Pseudomonadota > Alphaproteobacteria > Rhizobiales > Beijerinckiaceae > Roseiarcus. Next base: position 79,858 of record CAWEYC010000016.1, read on the forward strand.
CGCGATTTCTTTGTCCGGGCCGAGAACGGCCGCCTGATTTTCGAAGACGGCGACGGACTTCTCGACCTGCCGTTGCCGCGTCTGGCCGGCCGACATCAGCACGGCAACGCGGCGACGGCGATCGCGGCGCTGCGCTCTGTGGCGCCGGATCTGGCGACGCACGCGCTAGAGCGCGGATTGCTGGAGGCCGACTGGCCCGCCCGCCTGCAGCGTCTGCGCAGCGGTCCGTTGGTCGCGCTTGCGCCCGCGCAGTCCGAGGTCTGGCTCGACGGCGCCCATAACGAAGCGGGCGGGCGCGTCCTCGCCGAGGCGATGGCCGATTTCGAGGACCAGTCGCCACGTCCGCTCGCGCTGATCTGCGGCACGTTGACGACCAAGGACACCGCGGGGTTCCTTGGCCATTTCAAGGGACTCGCGCAGGAGACGCTCGCCGTGCCGATCGCCGGCGAACATAGCGGCCGCACCGCCGAGGAAGTCGCGGCGATCGCGCGCGGGGTCGGCCTTTCCGCCGCCGCCTGCGACAGCGTCGCCTCGGCGTTGCGCTTCCTGGCGGCGCGCCAGTGGCCGAAGCCGCCACGTATCCTGATCGCGGGTTCGCTTTATCTCGCCGGCGCGGTTCTCGAGGAAAACGGCGCCGCGCCGCAGTAGTGGCGGAAAGCACTGGGGCCGATTTCGAAGAGGCTATTTCTTCACGTACCCGTCGGTCAGCGTATTCAAGAAGGCGACCAGGTCCTTGATCTCGCTTTCGTCGAGAGCCGGCCGATCGCCCAATTTACGGTCGAACGGCGGATCGACGAAATCGATGTTGGCCCAATATTTTTTCGGCACGTCATCGAACTGCTTCACCGTTCCGTCGGCGGCGCGCGGGTACCATTTCGCGGGGTCGGTGTCGCGTTCGACATAAAAGCGCGTGACCTCTTCGAGGCTGCGAAAGACGCCGTTGTGAAAAAACACGCGGCGGGTCGCGACGTTGCGCAAAGTCGGCGTCTTGAACAATCCGCAATTCTCGGGCTGCGCGGCGTAGCTGTCGTTGCGCAGGGGTCCGCAGATCCCGAGGTCGAAGAAATTCGGATCGGCATTGGCCGGGATCGCTGGATTGCGCGGCGGGGCCAGCGCCTCGTATTGATAATCGGTGAAGACGGGGAATTGACCGTCTTTGCTAATCTTGTCGAGATGGCAAGCCGCGCAGCCGCCTTTTTTCAGGTCGTCGAAGAGTTCGAGACCCCGCGCTTCGGCGTCGGACAGTTTGGCCTCGCCGCGCAGGTAGGCGTCGAACTTGCTGGTGAAGGGGTGAAAACTCGGCTCTTCGAACTCGTAACGCGCGAGGGCGAAGGTCGCCTCGGAGAGGAGAAGGTTCTCGTTAGTGAGAATCTCCGGGCCGAAAAGGCGGGCAAATCCCGACCGATACGGCGTCCGCATGAGCTTTTGATACGCAGCGTGCGCGTCGACATTGTCCATTTCGAACGGCGAGAGCATGGGTCCGATGCTCTGCTCCTCGAGCGTATCGGCGCGCCCGTCCCAGAAGAACCCGCCCTGCGGCACGACGGCGGGAGCGATGGCCGTCGCTTTCGGCTGGCCGGTCAGGCTCGCGACGAGCGGGCCCGCGACCGGCGCCGCAGCATCCGCCGGGGCGCTCGCGGCCATTGTCGCCGGCGTCTGTTGCTGCTCGACTTCGGCGGTGCTGTCCGGCCCGACGGAAAACGGAGGCGTCATGACCATGTAGCCGAGCGAGGGCACGGCGCGAATTCCGGGAGTGGCGAGGTTCGGACCACCCAATTGGACCGGCAGATCGTTCGCAGGCGCATGGCCATGCGCGGGATCATGGCAAGTCGCGCAGGCAAGCTTGCCTGAACTCGATAGCGACGGGTCGAAAAATATGGCGCGCCCAAGCTCGGCGACCGCGCTCAGTGGCTTTGCCGCGCCGTCCTGGCGCGAGGGTGGGGATCGATAGTCGGCGGCGGCGCTGGCCCCGATAAGGAGCGCGCCCGCTAGCGCCGCAGCTTCGCTCAATCCGCGCCAGCGAACCATCGGATTACATCGGCTCGCCCGTCTTGGGATCGAGCATCAGCTTCGGATTAGACCCGCTCGACCAATCGAACATGCCTTCGAGCGGCCCGGCGAGGGCGTCGAACGAGCCATGGCCGATGCGCCGCCCGCCGAGCCAATTGTCCTCGATGAAGCGGATCACCGAGGTCTGGTCCGTCAGAGCGTGGTCGACGGTATTCGCTTTGGCGTAGGGCGAAATGATCAGCAGAGGCTGGCGCGTCCCATAAGCGCAACGGCCCTGTGCGGGATCGCCCGACACCCCGGGCAGCGACACGCCGTCGCCGCACCGGTCGCCATTCAGAACGTCGTAACCTTTGATCGCCGACGGATTGACGATCCGATGAGCGTGGTCGTACCAGCCGTCCGAATCGTCCCATAGGACCACGACCGCCATGCTCGCCCATTCCGGAGATCGCTCCAGCGCATTGATCGTCTCGACGACGAAGGTCTGTTCGTCGAGAGGATCGGAATAGCCGGCGTGACCGTCCTGGTAGGCCGGCGCCTTGAGAAAGCTTACCGCCGGAAGCGAGCCGTTTTTCAGTGCGGCGTCGAAATCGGTCAGGTCGTACTGGTGATTGGCGCCGCCGTCCTCGCTCGTTCCGATCGCGGCGACCGCGCTCGGCCGCTTGTGTTGCAGATTGGCGGTCGAGGAATAGTACTGGAACGGCTGATGATGGGGAATGTAATCGGCTGATTTCACCGTGGTGACGTTCGAGGTCGTCGTGCGCCGGCAACCGGTCGAGCCGTCGGCATTGGTCGCCGTCAGATCGAAGCCGCCTTCGAAGAAGCCCCAGCTGATGTTTCCCGCGTTCAGCAGATCGCCGATATTCTTTCCGTACATCGAAGCGGTCGGGCCGCGCGAGCATTGATCGCCTGTCGGATCGAGATCGCTTATCATGGTCCATCCGCCCGCCCCATCGGGGACGATGCGGCCCTTGGCGTAAGACCCGTCCGTCTCGAGGCTGTAGCCGGGCGGCAGAATTGCGCCGTTCGTCTGGCCGGAAACGAGATTGATCGCGCCCGGCGTCGAAGGGCCGAACGTCGTGCCGAACGAATTGTCGCTCATTGCGAAATGCTGCGCATAGTTCCACAGCGCGGTGACGGTGTTGCCGTCGTAATAACCCATCACCTGGCCTTTGGTGTAGAACGTGCCCGCGCCGCCCTTGCTGCCGGCGCCGGTGAAGCGTGGAAACAAGTCCATGGCGAAGTTGTCGAAGGCGGCCTGCTCGGCCGTATAACCGTGATTCTGGTCCGCGGTGGCCGCCTGGGTGATGTCGAGACGAAACGGATCGGCGGCGTCGGTGCCGTTCTTGGGGTTGGTCTTGTTCGGATTGTTGGTCAGAAGGCCGGCGCTCGCCAACGTGTCGATGGCGCCCTGGCCGGGCAGGCCCGGCGTATTGGGAAGCGCCTGGAAGGGCGGCTCGCCCGGCGGGTTCGCCGCGACCGGATAGGTCGCGAAATAATGATCGAACGACACGTTTTCCTGGAAGATCACCACGAGGTGTTTCACCGGCGTCGCGGTAGCCAGCGATTCCGCGGGATCGGCGGCGTCGGCTCCCGTGCTAAAGGCGGCCAGCGCCAGCAGGCCGCAACCGAGCCGGCCGCCGAGACGTGAAAGGCCCATCGCTCCCCCCCCTCTGTCAGCCCAGGCCGAGTCCGCCACGATCGTATTTCACAAGCATGACGATTGCGACACATGTGGGAGGTCGCCGTCAGCCTGAATGCCGTGGTCCGCGCCTGGCGGCCGCCGCTATCGACATTGGCCGGAAAGCGCGAAGCCCCGGGAACGCCAGCGCACGGCTTCATCAATCGCCGCGCCGGCTCACCTCAATTGTCGCTGTGCGCCGGCTCCTTGGCGCTCGCCGTCGGAGAGTGGCCGTGCAACAGTTCGACCGCCGCGATCAATTGCGTATCGACGGCGGGATCGGGCGGAACGTACGCCTCCGACCCATTCTTCTCGTCGTCGCCGTTCTTCAGGTGCCCGACCAGCGAGGCCTCGCCCCGGCTGTCGACCTTACCTTTCAGGTCGTCGGGAATCTTCTCGCGGACCCGGATGTCCGGTTCGATGCCCTTGGCTTGGATCGAACGGCCGGAGGGCGTGTAATAGCGCGCGGTCGTCAGCTTCAAAGCACCGTTTTCGCCCAGCGACAACACCGTCTGGACCGAACCCTTGCCGAACGACCGCGTGCCGATCAACGTGGCGCGCTTGAGATCCTGCAAGGCGCCGGAAACGATCTCGGAGGCCGAGGCTGATCCGCCGTTGATCAGCACCACCAAGGGCTTCCCTTGCGACAAGTCGGCGCCGGCTCGAGCGACATAGTCTTGCGCTTGATCCACGGTGCGCCCTCGCGTCGACACGATCTCGCCGTGGTCGACGAAGGCGTTCACCACTTCGATCGACTGCGTCAGCAATCCCCCGGGATTGTTGCGCAAATCGAGGATGTAGCCCTTCAATCTCTCGGAGCCGGGCTGGGTGCGGAACTTGGCGATCGCCTTCTGCAGCCCGTCGAACGTCTCCTGGTTGAACTGGGTTATGCGGATATAGCCGATGTCGCCGCTCTCGATTCGCGAATGCACCGGCAGAACTCTGATGATCTCGCGAACGATGGTGAATTCCCTGGCGTCCTTGTCCGCGCCTCGGCTCACTTTCAGGCGCACCGTCGTTTTCGCCGGCCCGCGCATTTTGTCGACGGCTTCCTTCAACGTCAGCCCCTTCACCGGCGTGTCGTCGATCGCGGTGATGACGTCGCCAGACATCATCCCGGCGCGAGCCGCCGGCGTATCGTCGATCGGGCTGACCACGCGAACCAGGCCGCCCTCCTGCATGACTTCCAGTCCGAGGCCGCCGAACTCCTCGCCCTTCATCGTCGACTGAAAATCGTTCAGCGCTTTCGAGTCGAGATAGGTCGAGTGCGGATCCAACGAGGCGAGCATGCCGTTGATCGCCGCCACGACCATTTTGTTGCTGTCCGGCTTCTCGACGTAGGAATCCCTCACCTTGTCGAAAACCCGAGCGAACAGCGACAGCTGATCGGCGCCCGAGATCGCCGCGGGCGCGGGTCCACCCGCCGCATAGGTCACGATCGCCGCGCCGAACGCGACGCCGAACGCCAAGTAAGAAATTCCGCGCGGCATCCCGGCGATATCCTTTGTCGCGATTAATTCGGCTTGGCGTCGGCGGGCTTGCTCGGCGTGCCAGGCGTCGCGGGACTGTCGCTGGGCGTCGCGGATGGGGCCGGCGTTGCGCCGGCGTCGACCTTCGGCGGGGTGATCGAGGCCCGTTTGACGCCATTCAGCAGATCGACCGCGGCGATCAATTGCTTGTCGTCCTTCGGGTCGGGGGGCACGTAGGCCTGGGAACCGGTCTTTTCGTCGTCGCCGTTCTTCAGATGGCCCTTGAGGGAAGCCTCGCCCTTGGTGTCGTCCTTGCCCTTGAGATCAGCCGGAACGTCTTCCAGAATCTGGATGTCCGGCTCGATGCCTTTGGCTTGAATCGACCGACCGGACGGCGTGTAATAACGTGCGGTCGTCAGACGAAGAGCGCCGTCTTGGCCCAGCGGCATGATCGTCTGGACAGAGCCCTTGCCGAACGAGCGGGTGCCGATCAGCGTCGCGCGCTTATGATCCTGCAACGCGCCCGCGACAATCTCGGAGGCCGAGGCCGAGCCGCCATTGATGAGCACCACCAGCGGCTTGCCGCCGGAGAGGTCGCCGCCGGAGCGGGCGTTGAACCGTTGCGCGTCGTCGGGATTGCGCCCGCGAGTCGACACGATCTCGCCCTTGTCGATGAACGCGTTCGCGACGTCGATCGACTGATCAAGCAAGCCGCCGGGATTGTTGCGCAAATCCAGGATGTAGCCCTTGAACTTGTCCGCGGGGATATCCGTGTGGAATTTCTCCAAAGCGCTCTTCAGGCCATCGGCGGTCTGTTCGGTGAACTGTGTGATGCGAACGTAGCCGATATCGCCCCCCTCGACATGCGAACGCACGGACTGAACCTTGATCACGTCGCGGACGATCTTGACTTCCTTGGCCTCCTTCGACGCGCCGCGCAAGATTTTGAGCCGAACCGTCGAATTCACCGCGCCGCGCATCTTGTCGACCGCCTGATCGAGGGTGAGCCCCTGCGTCGACACGTCGTCGATCGCGGCGATGACGTCGCCGGAGAGAATGCCGGCCTTGGCCGCCGGCGTATCGTCGATCGGGCTGACGACCTTGATCAAGCCGTCCTCTTCGGTCACCTCGATTCCGAGGCCGCCGAATTCGCCCTTCGTCTGCACCTGCATTTCGCGATAGGCTTTGGCGTCCATATAGCTCGAATGGGGATCGAGCGAACTCAGCATGCCGTTGATGGCCGCCTCGATCAGCTTCGACTCGTCGGGCTTTTCCACGTAATCATCGCGGATCTTGTCGAAGACGTCGCCAAACAGGTTCAACTCGCGGTAGGTGTCGGCCGCCGCGGCATAGGCGCTTTGACTCATCGAGGAAAGTATTTGCGGAGCCGAGACGGCTCCGATGGCGCCAATTGCGACCCCTAGAGCCAAATAGGAAACCTTGCGTATTATCATCCGCGCGCCTTTTCGATGTCTGCCTTCGCCCACCACGGCCCCGGATCGATCGCCGCTCCGTCTTTTCTAAGCTCGATATAGAGAACTGGCTGCGTGGCGCCAATAGCCGCCGCCGTGGCGGTTCTCGCCGATCCGTCGCCCATGGCCGCGACGGGTTCTCCAGCCAGGACGAACTGCCCAACAGAGACGTTAATCCGATCCATGCCGGCCAACACCATATAGTATCCCCCTCCGGCATTGATGATCAAGAGTTGACCATACGATCTGTACGCTCCGGCGAACATTACTGCGCCGTCGACCGGCGAGGACACAGTCGCGCCGGAGGGCGCGGCGATCGATACACCCTTCTCCGGCTCGCCGAACGAATCGGTCGAACCGAATGTTTTTAGAATGGCGCCGACAACCGGAAGGGACACGAGTCCCTTGGCGTCGGCGAAAGCGATCGCCGGCTTCAGTCGAGCGGGATCCGCGCCGCGTGCCGCGGCGGCCCTGGCGACGATGTCGGCCGCGGCCGCCTGGTTGGCGGTTTTCGCCGCGCCGATCTGGCCTTCCATGCGGGCGATCAAATCTTTGAGATTGGAGGCTTGGGTGGCGAGTTGCGCGTCGCGGTCGCGTTGAGCGGTCAGGGCTTGCTCCGCGGTCGTCAAGGATTGCTGGCGCGCATCGATGAGCGCGGTGAGACGGGTCTTGTCGAGGGCCAGATTCGCCGAACGACGCGCGAGGTCGTCGCGCTGCTCGGCGACCGAGGCGCGAAGACTGGCGAGTCGGTCCAAGTCTTTCCTCAGCGCCTCGGTTTCGCTCTTGAGTTCGCCGACCGTGGAACCCAAGACCATTGCGGCGCGAATCGCCTCGGCCATGTCCCGCGGCCGAACCAGGATCGCTGGCGGCGGGTTGCGGCCCATGCGTTGCAACACCCCCAGAACATCGGCGATGACGCCACGGCGGTTTTCGAGCGAACGGTTCATGGCGTCGACGCTGGCGTTGAGGTTCGCGAGCCGTTCGTTGGCCGCGGCGATCTGCCGTTCCGCGTCCTGCACCTTCGCTGTGGTATCGATTAGAGCGGCGCTCAGGCGCGCCCGATCGGCGCGAAAAGTCTCGATGTCGGCTTCGATGCGCCGGCGCTGCTCGTCGGACGCACGCATCGTGTCTTCGATGCCCCGCAACCGAATCTCTTGTGCGGCTTTTTCATCGGTTTTCGAGCCGGAGCCGTCAGGATCGGCGCGGACGCTCCCGCCAGCGAAAAAAAGCGCGGCGCAAATCGCCAACGTCCGCGCTCTCGTCGCCGCCGCCTTCATTCCCGCTCGATTTTGGTTCGCCATCGCCGACGCAACGTTCGCAGGAATCGACCAAATCTTCCGCGATCAGGCGCGATGATAGGGGTGGCCGCCGAGAATGGAAAGCGCGCGATAGACTTGTTCGGCCGCCATCACCCGCACGAGCTGATGCGGCCATGTCATCGCGCCGAAACTGAGGACGGTGCGGGCCTGCGCGCGCAAATTCGGATCGAGCCCATCCGGGCCGCCGATGACGACGGCATAAGCGGGCGCGGCGCCGTCGCGCGCCCTGCCGATCTCGGCCGCCCATTGCACGCTGGTCAAAGCGGCGCCGCGTTCGTCGAGCAGCGCCAGCCAAGCCCCCTTCGGGGCGGCCGCCACAATGGCGCGCGCCTCCTCGGCTTGGCGATCCTCGGCGCGCCGCGCGCGGCCTTGGTCGACTTCCCGCAGGTCGACGTCGGTTATCCCCTGCGCTCGCGCCAAATCGACCGCTCTTTTGAAATAGCGGTCGAACAATTCCCGTTCCGGACCGGACTTCAATCGGCCGACGCCAATCAGCGTCAAGCGCACGCTCGACTATCCCGGTCTTGCCGAACGCGTCTCGCCCGGGCGATCCGCGCTCCACATCTTTTCGAGATTGTAGAACTGGCGCACGTCGGGTTTGAAAATGTGGACGATGGCGTCGCCGGCGTCGAGCAGCACCCAATCGCAATTGGGCACGCCCTCGATCCGGGGAGCCGGATAGCCAGCCGCCTTGCAAGCCTTGACGACATGATCGGCGATCGCGCCGACATGCACGTTCGAACGCCCGCTCGCGATGATCATGAGGTCGGCGAGCGTTGTTTTGCCTGCAAGATCGATGGCGACGACATCCTCGGCTTTCGAATTCTCCAAACTGGCGAGAATCGTTCGAGGAAGGACCTCCTCGTTTGCCGGGGTCCGGGGGGCGACGGATTTGCGGCGACGTGGCGCCGCAGAGTTCTCGGACGTCAGGGTCAGTGTCGCGATCCTTTCGGGTCGGCCGGCTGATTCGTCGCGGCCGATGCCTAAAAGATGATCTGCGCGGGTTAATTTTTCAAGAGTTCGAACCGCGGGGAAATGCGGCGTGACGCAGCGCCGTCGAAGAAAGGCTCGAGCGCGGTCCGTGCAGGAACATGAACGCGGGCGGGCGGAGACGGGCGAACCGCGCCCCTTCGGATTCGGGCCGACGATAACGCGACAGAACGACGCCGGCCCGGCTGGCCAGCGAGCGCACGGTCGAGCCCGGGCGATCGACGACGAGGATCGGCACAAGGTCGGCGATGGCGCGCCAGTGCCGCCAGCGGTGAAATTGGCTTAGATTGTCGGCGCCCATGATCCAGACGAAATGCGCTCCTGGCGCCCGGCGCTTGAGCCAAACGATGGTTTCATAGGTATAGCGCGATCCGATTTCCGCCTCGAACCCGGTGACGGCGATGCGCGGGTCGCGCGTCAGTCTCTGCGCCGCCTCGATGCGCGCCCGCATCTCCGCGAGGTTCGCCGATGGTTTGAGCGGATTGCCGGGGGTCGCGAGCCACCACAAGCGGTCGAGGCGCAGCCGGTGGAGCGCAAGCTGCGAAATCAGGCGATGCCCCTCGTGCGGCGGGTTGAACGAACCGCCGAGCAGCCCGATCGTCTGCCCCGGCGTAAAGGGCGGCAGGCGCACGATCATCGCATCGCCTGCTCGGCGAGCAGTTGCGCCTGGCGCTCGGCCGTCAACGCATCGACGATTTCGTCGAGCCCCTCGCCCTCCATCACCCGCTCCAGCGTGTAGAGCGTCAGATTGATCCGGTGATCGGTCACGCGCCCTTGCGGGAAATTATAGGTCCGGATGCGCTGCGAGCGATCGCCCGAGCCGACCTGCGCTCGCCGCTCCTGCGCCCGCTCGTCGTTGGCCCGCTGATTCTGCGCATCGAGGATGCGCGAGCGCAGCAGAGCCATCGCCTTGGCGCGATTGCGGTGCTGCGATCGCTCTTCCTGCATGGCGACGACGACGCCGGTCGGCAAGTGGGTGATGCGGATCGCCGACTCCGTCTTGTTGACGTGCTGTCCGCCGGCGCCGCTCGACCGCATCGTATCGACCTTCAGATCCGCTTCGTTGATGACGAAATCGATCTCCTGCGCCTCGGGAAGAACGGCGACGGTGGCCGCCGAGGTGTGGATGCGCCCTTGTGTTTCCGTCGCGGGAACGCGCTGTACGCGGTGGGCGCCGCTCTCGAACTTCAGCCGCGCGAACGCGCCCCGTCCCGCGATCTCCGCCACGATCTCCTTGTAGCCGCCCGCCGTCCCTTCGCTCATCGAGAGAACTTCGACCTTCCAGCTCTTGGACTCGGCGTATTTGACGTACATCCGGAAGAGGTCGCCGGCGAACAGGGCCGCCTCGTCGCCGCCGGTTCCGGCGCGCACCTCCAGGATGACGTTGCCCTCGTCGGCGGCATCCTTGGGCAGCAGCGCGATGCGAATCGCCTGGGCCATCGCCGCGACGTCCTCGGCGACGCGCTCCAGTTCCGTCCCAGCCATGGCGCGCATTTCAGAATCGACCTCGGGGTCGTCGAGCAGCGTCTGGAGGTCGGCGCGTTCCCTCTCCTTGGCGCGCCATGCCTTGATGGCGCCGACGACGGGATCGAGTTCGGCGAGTTCGCGCGACAGCGCCGAATATTCGCCGCCCGCGACCCCCTCCGTCAGACGCGCGCCGATTTCGTCGTAGCGACGCAGGATGATGTCGAAATTGTCGTTGGCTGACATGTCTGGTCTTGAATGGAAGGAGGGCAGGGCGAAGCGGAGAGGCGCGCGAGACCGCTACAAGCGAACAGCAAGGCGGTCCGCGAGCCCTTGCAGCGGCTCGCGCAACGATTCCCTATGGTCCGACGCCGCCAACATGGCGTTCAGCCCTTTCGTCGCTTCGCCGGCGTCGAGAGAAAGCACCATGGCCTTCATCGGACCGATCGCCGTCGCCGCCATGGAGAAATGACGATAGCCAAGCCCGATCAGCGCCATCGCCTCGAGCGGGCGACCGCCCATCTCGCCGCACAGCGTCACCGGCTTGCTGCGTCGCGCGCCTGCGTCGGCGATCGTCTTCAGCGCACGCAGGAATCCGGGCGAGAGAGCATCGAAGCGGTTCGCGACGCGCTTGTTGTCGCGGTCGGCGGCATAGAGATACTGCATGAGATCGTTGGAGCCGACAGAGAGAAAGTCGGCCTCGGCGGCGATTTCATCGATCTGCCAGAGCAGCGACGGGACCTCGATCATGACGCCGAACTTGATCTCGCGCGGCCGCTCGCGCCCGCATCGATCCCCGAACACGATTTCCCTCTGCAGGAGCTCCCGCGCCGCGATGAATTCGCCGACGGTCGAAACCATGGGAATCATGACGCGCAAATTGCGTCCCGCGGCGGCGCGCAGCATGGCCCGCAACTGCGTGCGCAACAACGCCGGGCGATCGAGCCCGATGCGAATCGCGCGCCACCCGAGCGCGGGGTTTTCTTCCTCGAGGCCCTTCATATAGGGCAGCACTTTGTCGCCGCCGATATCGAGGGTCCGGAATGTGACGGGACGTTCGTCGACGGCGTCGAGAACGGACCGGTAAAGAGCTTCCTGCACGCCCAGGCGGGGAAAACGCGACGCCAGCATGAACTGCAATTCGGTCCGAAACAAACCGATCGACTGCGCGCCCGTCTCGCTCAAGTGCGGCAAATCGATGAGCAGTCCGGCATTCAAATGCAGGCCGATCTCGACGCCATCGGCGGTGACGCCGGGGAGATCGCGCAGTGCGCGGTATTGGTCCTGCCGGCGGGCCCGCAGGCGCGCCTTCTCGGCGTACGAAGCCTCGAGATCGGCGGGGGGGCGCAGCTGCACTTCGCCGGTGACGCCGTCGACGATGATTGCGTCGCCCTGCTCGACGATCTCGGAAATGTTCGGGATGTCGCTGACCGCCGGGATCCCCAGCGCGCGCGCTACGATCGCGATGTGGCTCGAGGCCCCCGCTTCCTCCAGCACCACGCCGCGCAGCCGCGAGCGATCGTAGTCGAGCAAGGCGGCCGGGCTCATCGACCGCGCGACGAGAATGGCGTTTTCCGGCAACTCGTCCGGCAGGAGGACGAGGCTCTGTCCGGCCAGTTGATGCAGCAATCGATTGGCGATGTCGGTCAGATCGTGAAGGCGGTCGCGCAGATAGGGGTCGGTCTGACGTTGCAGCTTGGCGCGCGCATCGTTTTGCACGCGCTCGACCGCCGCTTCCGCGGTCAATCCGCTTCCGACCGCCTCGCGCAATCGGCGCAGCCAGCCGCGATCATGCGCGATCATGCGGAACGCCTCGAGCACCTCGCGATGCTCGCCGTTGACGCCATCGTCGCTCCGATCGATGAGATCGTCGACCGAGGCGCGCATCGCGTCGATCGCCGTCTCCAAGCGGTTGAGTTCGAGCGTAACGTCGTCGGCGACGATCTTAGCCACGACGACGCGCGGCTGATGCAGGACGACATGGCCAAGGCCGAGGCCTTCGGCGATCGGCGCGCCGGTCACGGCGACCGGCCGACGCACCGCGATCGCCGCGCCCTGGCCCGCGATGGACTGCAATTCGCCCGAGGCGATCATTTCCGCGAGAAGCATCGCGGTGGTCTGCAGCGCCTCGATCTCCTCCTCGGAATAGGTGCGGCGCGCGCGGTTCTGCACCACCAGCACGCCGAGCGTGGCGCCGCCGCGCAGCACCGGCACGCCGAGGAACGACTGATAAATCTCCTCGCCCGTTTCCGGCTTGTAGGAGAAGGCGGGATGGTTCTGCGCGTCGGACAACGCCAGGGGCTCGGCGGTCGCCGCGATCAGGCCGACGAGGCCCTCGCCGGGTCGCATGGTCGTCAAATGCACGGCCTCGCGATTGAGGCCCTCGGTCGCGAACAACTCGAAGGGGCCGTCGGCGCGCGCGACATAGAGCGAGCACACTTCGGCGACCATGTTCGAGGCGATCAGAACGACAATGCGGTCGAGGCGCGCCTGCGCAGTAACAGGCTCCGCCATGACCTCGCGGAGCCGTCGCAGCAACAGTCGCGGTCCGCCCGGCGCGCGCATCAAGGAATCCTTAAATCCGATTTTAAACCAAACGCATGATTTCCACGCCCATCCGCACGCCGACGCCCTCGCGTCGCCCCGCGCCGTCCCCAAGCGCGAGCGCGGCGCCTCATCGAACGCCTCGAAGGGGTATAACCAATGACTTGGCTGCGCGGCAAGAGCGCCTGCGCTTGCGACGGCGCGCCGCTATCGAGACGCCGATCCCTGGCGGTCGGTTCGCCTCAGGGCGCGCGCAGCAGCGCCGCCGTGGTCGCCGCCAACTCGGCGCGCTTGGAGAGGACCTCGTCGAGCCAGTCCGGCCGCATCTCGGGAACCGAAGACAGAAGGAGCTCGGTATAGGGATGATAGGGCGGGGCGAAGACCTTCGCTGTCTCGCCGCTCGCGACGACTTTGCCTTTCAGCATGACCGCGACCTTGTTGGCGATTCGCTTCACCGTGCCGAGGTCGTGGGTGATGAAGAGGTAGGCGACGCCCAACTCGTCCTGAAGCTTCTTCAACAGGCGCAGGATTTCCTCGCCGACGAGTTGGTCGAGCGCCGAGGTGACTTCGTCGCAGATGATCAGATCTGGCTCGGCGGCCAGGGCTCGCGCGATGGATACCCGCTGTTTTTGGCCGCCCGATAATTCGCTTGTCTTCCTTGTGATATAGGTTTCCGGCAGACCCATTTGCTGCAGCAACTCGATCACCCGGGCGCGCACTTCCTCGCGCGAGCGGTTGAAATAGAAGGCCACCGGCCTGCCGATGGTGTCGAGCAGGGTGTGCTGCGGGTTCAGCGCGACGTCGGGCATTTGATAGATCATCTGCACGCGGCGCAGCTGGTCCCGGGTGCGATCTTTCAGCCGTGGCGGCAGGCTCGCTCCGTTGAAGCGCACGTCTCCGGCGCTGCGCGGCAGCAACCCCATGACGACTCGCGCCAGCGTCGATTTGCCCGAGCCGGATTCGCCGACCACCGCCACCGTATCGCCCTTGCGCACGTCCAGGCTGACGTCGTCGATGACCTTCGGCCTTCCCGGATAATTGGCGCTGACATGGTCGACCGCCAGGATCGGCGCTTCGTTCCCGCCGATGGTCTCGATGAACTTATGGCCAGCTACGCGCTCGGTTACGAGGCGGCGGGTGTATTCCTCCTTCGGCGCCTGCAGGATTTGATTGGAATCGCCGAACTCGATCATTTTGCCGCGCTTGAGCACCATGATCCGGTCGGCGATTTGTGCGACGACGGCGAGGTCGTGAGTGATGTAGAGCGCCGCCGTGCCGTGTCCGCGGATGAGTTTGCGAAACGCGGCGAGGCATTCGACTTGCGTCGTCACGTCGAGCGCTGTCGTCGGCTCGTCGAACACCAGAATGTCGGGCTTCGCGGCCATCGCCATCGCCGCCATGACGCGCTGCAACTGGCCGCCGGACACTTGGTGGGGGTAGCGTCCGCCGATGGTCTCGGGGCTCGGCAGGTCGAGTTGCTTGAACAGGTTGATCGCCTCCGCGCGCGCCTCGGCCGGCGACATGACGCCGTGGCGGACCGGCACTTCGCAGACCTGTTCCATCAGCGTCATCGCCGGATTGAACGACGCCGCCGCGCTCTGCGCGATATAGGCGATGCGCGGCCCGCGCAGGGCGCGCCGCTCGTCCGCCGACAATTGCCGGATATCCTTCCCGTTAAAGATGATCTCCCCGCCGACGATATGACAATCGCGGCGGCCGTAGACCATCGAGGCGAGGCCGATGGTCGACTTTCCGGCGCCGGATTCGCCGATCAGGCCGACGACCTCGCCACGTTTCAGCGTGAGAGAAACGTCGTCGACCAGCACCGGACCGTCGCCGGCGTCGGTTTTGACCATGATGCGCAGAGATCGGATGTCGAGGACGATCGGATCGTCGGGGCTCTGAACGCTCATGCGCCTTCTCCCTGGCCTCTGGAATGGATGGAGAGCATCCAGTCTACGACGAAATTCACGCCGATCGAAAGGATCGCGATCGCCGCGGCGGGATAGAGCGGGACCACGCTCCCCAAGCTGATCATGTCGCGCAGGTCCTTGACCATCCCGCCCCAGTCCGCGTCGGGCGGCTGCACGCCGAGGCTGAGAAAGCTCAGCGTGGCGATGAAGAGGAACGTGAAGCAGAAGCGGAGACCGAATTCGGCCACCAGCGGCGGGATCGTGTTGGGGAAGATTTCCCGCGTGATGAGCCACCACCAGCCTTCGCCGCGCAACCGCGCCGCCTCGACGAATTCAAGACTGACGACGTTCATTGCGACCGAGCGCGCCAGGCGGAAAACCTTGGGCGAATCGAGGATGGCGATCGTGAAGATGAGCGCTGGGAAGGAGCTTCCCGCCACCGACAGGATGACCATCGCGAAAATGAAGGTCGGCATCGAAAGCAGCAGATCGACCACTCGAGCGAGCCCCATGTCGACCCAGCCGCCGGCGACGGCGGCGCCGAAGCCGGCGATGATGCCGATCGCGAAGGAGAGCATCGTGATGACGAGAGACAGGCCGATCGACAGGCGAGCGCCATAGATCAGGCGGCTGACGATGTCGCGGCCCAAATTGTCGAGCCCCAACCAGTGTTGCGGGTCGGGCGCGGCATAGGCGTCGCCGACGATGTCGGCCTGCCCGTAAGGCGCGATGAACGGCGCGAATATCGCGACGAACAGGTTGATCGCGACGATCGCCAGTCCGATCTGCGCCCATATTGTGAGTTTGTAGCCGAACAGACGCATGGCTCAATTCCTTGCGGTCGAAATCCTTGCGGTCCTAAGCGACCGGTCTTGAGACGTCCGCCGGCGCCGGCCTCTATCGACGAGGATCGAGATCGACGTCCGCCCTCGGTTCAACGCGGCTGCCTCAGTCGGGGGTTGGACAGAATGGCCAGGATGTCGGCGATCATGTTGAAGAGAATGAACGTGGCGGCGAAGATCAGGCCGCAGGCCTGCACGACCGGAACATCGTGCTTCGACGTTTCGTCCACCATCAGCTGGCCGAGGCCGGGGTAGACGAACACCGTCTCGACGACGACGACGCCGACGATGAGGTAGGCCATGTCCAACGCGATGACCGAGATGATGGGGGCGAGCGCGTTCGGCAGGGCGTGGCGTACCACGATGCGCGATTTCGTCAGCCCCTTCAATGTCGCCATTTCGATGTATGGGCTCGCCATCACCGCGAGCACCGAGGCGCGCGTCATGCGCATCATATGCGCGACGATGACGAGAACCAGGGTCAGCATTGGCAGGAACGCGAAATAGAGACGGTCGCCGAGACCCATGTCGGGCGATATGTTCGCGAGCGAGGGAAACCAGCCGAGATCCACCGCGAAGTATTTGATGAGGACATAGGCGAGGAAGAATTCGGGCACCGAAATCGTCATCAGGGTGACGAGGTTGATCAGCCTGTCGAACCACCCGCCCTGCCGAATCGCGGCCAATACGCCGAGACCGACGGCCGTGGGCACGGAGACGAACGCCGCGTAGGCCGCCAGAAACATCGTATTGGCGAAGCGCGGCGCGATTTCCGTCAACACGTCGCGGCCGTTCGCGAGGGAGTGGCCAAAATCGCCGTGCAGGGCGCCGAACAGCCATTCGATGAAACGGACGGCCGCCGGACGGTCGAGCCCCAGTTCCTGCCGCAGCGCCGCCAGGCTCTCAGGCGTCGCGCTGTTCTGCAGGATCGACGACGCGAGATCCCCGGGCATCAATTCCGTGCCCGCGAAGATCAACACCGATGCCCCGAAGAGCGTCAGAATTCCCAGCGCGAGCCGCTGGACGATAAGCTTCGACAAATTTCGTCCCCCCGATCGCGCATCCCGCTGTGCGCAGCGTTGGTCGGCCTGTCGCCCGCCGACCAGGGCGCGGCTACCCGCCGCGCCCGTCGCCGCAATGGCCGGTCAGGCCTTGAGCCACGCCTTTTGCATGATCATGCCGTTGTCCATGTCGAAGCCGCCGTGCGGCGTGTGGCCGCCGACCTTGTCGTTGTGAGCGTCGAGCCAATCCTTGAAGACGGGAATGATCGCGCCGCCGTCGTCGTGCAGCATCTTCTGCATTTCCCAGATATAGGGCTTGCGCTTGGCTTCGTCGGTCTCGCCGCGCGCGTCCGCGAGCAGCTTCTCGAACTTCTCGTTGTTCCAATGCGTCTCGTTCCACGGCGCCTTGGCTCCATAGCAGACCGAGAGCATCTGCGTGGCGGCGGCGCGTCCGCCCCAATAGCTCGAAACGAAGGCGCCCTTGAGCCAAACGTTGTCCCAGAACCCGTCCGCCGGCTCCTTCTTGAGATCGACCTTGATGCCGCACTGGCCGCAGCTCGCCTGGAACAACGCGCCTTCGTCGACGGCGCCGTTGAACGCCGCGTCGGACGCCTGCAGCAGGATCTTGGGAGCGGCGATTCCCGCCTTCTTGAAATGGAACGCGGCGCGCTCCGGATCGTGCTTGCGCTGCGGCAGTTCGCTGTTGAAGAACGGATCGGTCGGCGGAATCGGTTGATCGTTGCCGATCGTGCCGTAGCCGCTGAACAGCGCTTTCAGGATCTGCTCGCGGTCGGTGGCGAATTTCAGCGCGAGGCGGATGTCCGGATTGTCGAAGGGCGCCTTGTCGACCTCCATCGCCATCACGGAGTGCCAGCCGCCGGGCGCGCGCACGATCTTGATCTTGGGCGACTTGGTGAGCAGGGCCACCGCCTTGTGATCGACGCGGTTGATGGCGTCGAGCTGGCCGGAGACCAGCGCGTTGAGGCGCGCAGAGCTGTCGTTGATGACCGTGACCTCGACCCCGTCGAGCCACCCGCGCCCTTCCTTCCAGTAGTCGCGGGTCTTCTTGAGCGAGATTCGCACGCCCGGATCGTACTTCTCGAGCGAGAACGCTCCCGTGCCGACCGGCTTGGACCAATCCTTGAACCCGTCCGGCACCATCAAGACGTGATAGTCGGTGAGGGAATACGGGAGATCGGCGTCGGCCGCGTCGAGCGAGATCTGAATCTGGTATTTATCGAGCTTCTTGACGTCGGTGATCGACTTCAACGAGCCGGCGCCGCCCGATTTGCTGGCGCCGCGGTGCAGGTTCAACGAATAGACCGCGTCGTCCGCGGTGAATTCCTTGCCGTTCGAGAAGTTGATCCCCTTGCGAAGGTTGAACACCCAATCCTTGGCGCCGTTGGTCGGTTCGAAGCTGGCGGCCAGATCCGGCTTGGGCTTGCCGTCCTGACCCCATTCCACAATCCCGTCGAAGAGGCCGTGGCCGACGTCGATCATGACGGAATCGTTGTAGGACGTGATGTCGATGCTGTCCGTCGTGCTGCCGCCGCCCAATCCCAGGCGCAGGACGCCGCCCTTCTTCGGCGTCTCCGCCGCGATGGCGTCGGCGCTTGACAGCATGCTGGCGATCACCGCGGTCGACGCGCCGAGCGCGGCGGCGCGTCCCATGAACTCACGACGCGATATCCCGCCGGTCTGCAGCTTGGTCTTCCAGAAAATCAACTCGCTCATCGCCCTTACCTCCCAGATAGAACTCGCGCCGGACTAGGGAGCCGGCCGATGCCTCAGCTTGGCTAAGTCTCGCCAAGTGTTTAGTTTCCTATCTTCGGTTTAGTCGGATCGAGATGTCAATCGCCGATGGCGTGCAGACGCGTCCAACTGCGCCCACTCGTTTTGCCCTCGCCTAGGCGCCTGGACTCTCGGAACCGCTACAAAAATAACGCCCCTACGGGAGTCGGGAGGCCGACGTTGGACGTGGGGGCGCGCGTTCGGGCCGCTCACTTATCTCAGGACGGCATGGCGAGGCCGCATTTTCATTGCGATCGAGCGCGTCGATCCGGGAGCGATCGCACAAAGAAGAGGCAGATTGGCGTGCGTTGACTTGCTCAATCCCGCCGATTAGGGGTTGCCGCCAACAATGTCTCGGTCGCAGCCGAAGCGCCAGGAGAGGGTTCTCATCGCCATGAAAATTCTCGTGCCCGTGAAGCGGGTGGTCGACTACAACGTGAAAATCCGCATCAAGGCCGACGGTTCGGGAGTCGAACTCGCGAACGTCAAGATGTCGATGAACCCGTTCGACGAAATCGCCGTCGAGGAGGCTCTTCGACAGAAGGAAGCGGGAAAGGCGAGCGAGGTCGTCGTCGTCTCCGTCGGCCCCGCCCAGGCGGCCGAAACCCTGCGCACCGCGCTCGCGATGGGCGCCGATCGCGGAATTCTCATCAAGACCGACGGAATCGTCGAGCCCTTGGCGGTCGCTAAATTGCTCAAGGGCGTCGTCGCCGCGGAACAACCGGGCCTGGTGATCTTGGGCAAGCAGGCGATCGACGACGATTGCAACCAGACCGGCCAGATGCTGGCCGCGCTGACGGGCTGGGGGCAGGGAACCTTCGCCTCGAAAGTCGTCGTCGGCGACGGCAAGGTCGCGGTGACGCGCGAAGTCGATGGGGGGATGCAGACCGTCGAATTGACGCTTCCTGCGATCGTGACCACCGACCTGCGTCTCAACGAGCCGCGCTATGCGTCATTGCCGAACATCATGAAGGCCAAAAAGAAGCCGATCGACGAGAAAGCCCCCGCCGATTTCGGGGTCGACGTGGCGCCGCGCCTGAAGGTCTTGAAGACGGCGGAGCCGGGCGGCCGGAAGGCCGGCATCAAGGTCAAGACGGTGGCGGAACTCGTCGCCAAATTGCATGACGAAGCGGGAGTGATCTGATCATGGCGACCCTTCTCCTGGCCGAGGTCGCGAACGGCCATTTGAGCGATCTGACGGCGCGGGCGCTCACCGCGGCTACGCAACTCGGCGCTCCCGTCGATATTCTCGTCGCGGGCGCAAACGTCGCGGCGGCGGCGTCTCAGGCGGCCAAGCTCGCCGGCGTCGCGCGCGTGCGGGTCGCCGATCATCCGCTCTACGAACATGGGCTGGCCGAGCCGCTCGCCGCGTTGCTCGTCGCCCTGGCGCCGGACTACACGGCGATCCTCGCGGGATCGAGCCCCTTCTCCAAGAACGTCCTGCCCCGCGCGGCGGCGCTGCTCGACGTCATGCAGATCTCCGACATCACCAAGGTGGACGGCCCCAAGACGTTCGAGCGGCCGATTTACGCCGGCAACGCGATCCAGACGGTCGAGACCAGCGACGCGAAGGTCATAGCGACCGTTCGGACCGCCTCGTTCGCCGCGACGGGCGAGGGGGGCTCGGCTCCGGTCGAGCTGGCCGTCGCCGCGTCCGATCCGGGCGTCTCGACGTTCGCCGGCGAGGCGCTCGCCAGGTCGGATCGGCCGGAATTGACCTCCGCCAAGATCATCATCTCCGGCGGACGCGCGATGCAGAAGGCGGAGAATTTCAAGACCTACATCGAGCCGGTCGCCGACAAGCTCGGCGCGGCGATGGGCGCCTCACGCGCGGCGGTCGACGCGGGCTACGCCCCCAACGACTGGCAGGTGGGGCAGACCGGCAAGGTCGTCGCCCCGGATCTCTATATCGCGGTCGGCATTTCCGGCGCGATCCAGCACCTGGCGGGCATGAAGGATTCCAAGGTCATCGTCGCCATCAACAAGGACGAGGAAGCGCCAATTTTCCAGGTCGCCGACTACGGCCTGGTCGCCGATCTCTATACGGCCCTCCCCGAACTCGCGCAGGAACTGACCAAGATCGGTCGGTGACGATCCGCGGCAGGTTCCGCTCCGCGCTGGACCTGTCGCATCGCTGGTTTATGATTGCGCGCACTGGCGCGGGCTTTGTCGCTTTGGGATGACACAATGGCACTCTCGATCAACAAAGTCGGTGTGATCGGCGCGGGACAGATGGGCTCCGGGATCGCGTTGGTCTGCGCGCAGGCCGGCATGGGCGTCCTCCTCAACGATGTCGCGGAAGAGCGCGTCAAAGCGGCGTTGGCGACGATCAACGGCTTTTTGTCGCGCCAGGTCGCGAAGGGGCAAGTCGACGAGGCTGGCCGGCAGGCCGTGCTCGAAAGGATCGGCGTCGCCGCCGGCTATGACGAGCTCGCCGACTGCGATCTGGTCGTCGAGGCCGCCTCCGAAAACGAGGACGTCAAACGAAAGATCTTCACCAATCTCCGGTCGTTTCTCAAGCCCGACACGATCGTCGCCTCGAATACCTCGTCAATTTCGATCACTCGGTTAGCTTCCGTCACCGCCAACCCCGAGCGCTTTATCGGCATTCATTTCATGAATCCGGTCGCGCGTATGCAACTGGTCGAGTTGATCCGCGGCATCGCAACCAAGGACGACACTTTCGACGCCGCCAAGGCGTTCGTCGCGCGGCTCGGCAAGACCGCGACGATGTCCGAGGATTTCCCCGCTTTCATCGTCAACCGCATTTTACTGCCGATGATCAACGAAGCGATCTATACGCTCTACGAGGGCGTCGGCTCCGTCGAGTTGATCGACACCGCGATGCGGCTCGGCGCCAACCACCCCATGGGGCCGCTGCAACTCGCCGACTTCATCGGCCTCGACACCTGCCTGTCGGTGATGCAGGTGCTGCACGAAGGCCTCGCCGATTCCAAGTATCGGCCGTGCCCGCTGCTGGTGAAATACGTCGAGGCGGGCTGGCTCGGGCGCAAGACGCAGCGCGGGTTCTACGATTACCGCGGCGAACATCCGGTGCCGACGCGCTGAGCGCGTCAGCGTCACCCGCCGTCCCGGTTTCGCGCCGCCAAATCCGGCCTTCGCTCGCTGGTGATCCGCGCCGCCTCGTCCCGCCGCCATTTCTCGATCGCCTTGTGATCGCCCGACAGCAACACGTCGGGAATGGCGCGCCCCTCCCATTCGCGCGGGCGGGTGTAATGCGGATATTCGAGCAGACCGGTCTCGAAGCTCTCCTGATCGCCTGACGCCGTTTTGCCCATCACGCCGGGAATCAGCCGCACGCAGGCGTCGAGCACTGCGAGCGCGGCGACCTCGCCGCCCGACAGCACGTAATCGCCGATCGAGACTTCGATCAGCCCGCGCGCGGCGACGATGCGTTCGTCGACGCCCTCGAAGCGGGGACAGACGACGACGAGGCCCGGCCCCGCCGCCCACTCGCGCGCGCGGCTTTGCGTGAACGGCGCGCCACGCGGGCTCATGATCAGGCGCGGGCGCGGATCGTCGGGCGCGAGCGCGCAATCCAAGCTCGCCGCAAGCACGTCGGCGCGCATCACCATGCCCGGGCCGCCCCCGGCGGGCGTGTCGTCGACGGCGCGATGGCGGCCCAGTCCGTGCTCGCGAATGTCGCGGGCGTCGAACGACCATAAGCCGCGTGCGAGCGCGTCTCCGGCCAGGCTCTGGCCGAGGGGCCCGGGAAACATTTGCGGGAAGAGCGTGAGAATCGTGGCTGCGAACATCGGTTTGCCCCCGGGGATCCGACCCCGCCGTCTTCGCGAGCGAAGCGTGGCGATCCAGACTAAGCCGCCGCCGCAATCCCAAAGCTCGCCATGACGGCTGGCTTGATTCGACCTGAAAACAACGCGCGCTAGGGTCGAAGCGGACCCGGCCGTCATCGGGAGCGAAGCGTGGCGATCCAGACTGAGCGACCGCCGCAAACCCTAAGTCTGGATGGCTTCGCTGTCGCTCGCGATGACGTCAGAGGGCGCCTCAGTAAATGTCGCCGCGGCCCGAGCGCCGCTACTGCAGCGCCACCCTGTAGCTCGCCTCGGTCTTGGCCGCGACTTCGTCGACGCTCACGCCCGGCGCGAGCTGGATCAGCGCCATGCCGCCGGAGCCGTGCTTGTCGATGGTGAAGACGCCAAGGTCGGTGATGACGAGATCGACAACGCGTCGGCCGGTCAGCGGCAGGTTGCAGTGATGCAGCAGCTTCGGGCCGTCCTTGGCCGCATGCTCCATCACCACGACGATGCGCTTGACGCCCGCGACGAGGTCCATCGCGCCGCCCATGCCCTTGATCATCTTGCCGGGGATCATCCAGTTGGCGAGGTCCCCGTCCTCGGAAACCTGCATCGCGCCGAGGATCGCGAGGTCGATATGACCGCCGCGGATCATGCCGAAGGATTCGGCGCTGGAAAAATAGCTCGTCGTCGGCAGTTCGGTGACGGTCTGCTTGCCGGCGTTGATGAGGTCGGCGTCCTCCTCGCCCTCATAGGGAAACGGCCCCATGCCGAGCATGCCGTTCTCGCTCTGCAGCTGAACCTGCATGCCCTCGGGGATGTAGTTCGACACCAGCGTCGGAATGCCGATGCCGAGATTGACGTAATAACCGTCTTGCAATTCCTCGGCGGCGCGCGCCGCCATCTGGTCGCGGGTCCAGGCCATGGGTTCGCTCTCCTAAGCTCAGGCGGCGACGCGCGGGCGCGTCGTGCGTTTCTCGATTCGCTTCTCGCCGGCCGGAACGTGGACGATCCGCTTGACGAAGATTCCCGGAGTCATGATGCGGTCGGGTTCGATCTCGCCGGGTTGGACCAGATGCTCCACTTCGACGATCGTGACCTTGGCGGCGGTCGCCATGTTCGGATTGAAATTGCGCGCCGTCTTGCGATAGACGAGGTTGCCTTCGGTATCGCCTTTCCAGGCGTGCACCAGCGCGATGTCGGCGAAAATGCCGCGCTCCATCACGTAGTCCTCGCCGTCGAAGTTGCGCACTTCCTTGCCCTCGGCGACCACCGTGCCGACGCCGGTGCGGGTGAAGAACGCCGGAATCCCCGCGCCGCCGGCGCGGATGCGCTCGGCCAGCGTGCCCTGCGGATTGAATTCAAGCTCCAGTTCGCCGGAGAGATAGAGCTCGGCGAACAGCTTGTTCTCGCCGACATAGGACGAAATCATCTTCGCGATCTGCCGCGTTTCGAGCAACAGGCCGAGCCCCGCCCCGTCGATGCCGGCGTTGTTGGAGACGAACGTCAAACCCTTGGCGCCGCTCTTGCGGACCGCGGCGATCAGGGCGTCGGGCGAGCCGCACAAGCCGAAGCCGCCGGACATCAGCGTCATCCCGTCTTTGATGACGCCGGCTAGGGCGTCGTCTGCGTTGGCGAAGACTTTTTTCATCGTGGCTCCCCTCGAGGACGCAATTACCTAGCCGCCGGGCGCGATCGCGGCAAGACCAGCACGGGAAGGAATTACGCCGCCGCGCCGCCGCCCTCGCGGTACCACACCCACACCAGCACGCCGAGCAGCAGGGCGAGGCCGAAAAAACCGGCGGCGAGCGGCATCTGGGCGACGCCGACGAGCGCGCTCGCTCCCGTGCGCTTGATGCCGATGTAATCGGCCCCGGCGTAGCTCGGCGATTCGTGCATGCTGACGAGCCTCGGAATCTCGATGGGATCGTCGGCCTTTTGGGCGAGGCGGCGTACGCTTCCGCCGCTCGCCTCGGCGAGTGGGCGTAGCTTCTCGAGCGTCGAGACGACCTCCTGGAATTCGACCGGATTCTCCGGGCCGACGACCGCGAGCGCGACATGCTCGCCATCAGCGGCGCGGTAGAGCCCGTCCTGGTCGACCGTCAGGGTCGCGCGGGAAAGGCCGGGAGCGACGCTCACCAGTTGGACGCTCGTCGTCTTGCCGTCCGGCCCGGTGACGCTTGCGGTGGGAACCTCGCCCTTGACGCTTTGGCGCTCGATCGTCAGCTCGTGCCCCTTGGCGCGGGCGCGCAGGGCCTCCTCCTCGAGCTCCGGCTCCTTCATCAGCCAATGGGCGAGCCGGCGCAGCAGTGCGAGGTGCGGGCCGCCGCCGTCGAAGCCGCGCGCCCACAGCCACATCTGGTCGCTGAGCAGCAGCGCCACGCGGCCCTTGTCGACGCGGGAGAGGACGAGCAGCGGCGACTTTTCCGCGCCCTGCAACACGGCGGAGCCGTTCGTGACCTCCCCGCCGATCTGGCGGAACCAGCGGCCCCAAGCGGGCGGCGACACGTCGCTCCCCGGCAGGCCGCGCGTCACCGGATGTTTGGCGCCGTCAGGAGTAACTTCGGCGCGAAACACTTCGTCGAATTCCTCGCCGGTTGGGCGGGCGGGCGAAATTTCGCCGAGCGGCGTGGCGTAGAGACCTTCCGGCGTGGCGAAGGCCGGCCCTTCCGCCATCAACAGCGCTCCGCCGTCGCGGACATATTTGACGATGTTGTCGAGATAGAAGCGCGGCAGGATCGCCTGGCTGGAATAACGGTCGAAGATGATGAGATCGAAATCCTTGATCTTGCGTCCGAAAAGGTCCGCCACCGGGAAGGCGATCAGCGATAGTTCGTTGATCGGCGTCCCGTCGGTCGCCTTTTCCGGCGGCCGCAGAATCGTGAAATGCACGAGATCGACATTGGCGTCGGACTTGAGCAGGTTGCGCCACATGCGCTCGCCCTGGTGCGGCTCGCCCGACACCAGCAGCACACGCAGTTTGTCGCGCACGCCCTCGATGGTGACGACCGCCTTGCCGTTGCGCGTCGTCAATTCATCCTTGATCGGCGCGACATCGAGCTCGATCACATTGGGGCCGGCGTGGTCGACCGGAACCTTGATCGGCAGTGTCTGGCCCACCTCGGCGGCCAGCGTCGCGATCGTCTCGCCGTCGCGGCGAACGGTCAGCGTCGCCGGCTCATTGTTGTTCGAGGTGTCGAGGACGCGGGCGACGATCGTCTGATCCTTGCCGACGATGCCGAAGCGCGGCGCCTCGACGAGCTCGATGCGGCGATTGCGCTCGCCTTCGTGGCCGGTGACCAGCACATGCACCGGTGCGTCGAAGCCGAGCGCATCGAGGGAAGAGGGAATATCGTGGGCGACGCCGTCGGTGACGAGGATCGCCGCGCCGACGCGCTCGGGCGGCGTGTCGCTCAGCGCGGAACGCAGCGCCGCGAACAGTTGCGTTCCCTGATTGTTGGGATCGCTCCGGCTGGTCTCCACGACCCGAGTCTCGACATTGTCGAGGCCAGCGAGGCGCTTTTCCAGTTCGGCGCGCGCTTCAGCCGTCTGGCGCGGCCGTTCGCCGATCCGGTTGGCCGCGGATTGATCGATGACGACGGCCACGACGTCCTTGAGCGGGCGCCGATCCTCGCGCACCAGCGAGGGATCGAGCAGCGCCACTCCCAGTAGCGCCAAGGCGAGCGCGCGCAGGACCGCACTGCCAGGGCGCCGCCAGGCTGTCAACGCGATGAGCGCGACCGCGAGCCCGGCCAGAACCTCCAGGACGGGGACCGGCAGCAGCGGCGCGAAAGCGATCGACCACGCGTTCAATGCGAGAGCCTTTCCAGGAGATCCTTGGCGTGGACCTGGTCGGCCTTGTAATTGCCGGTCAGTGTGTACATCACGAGATTGACGCCGCCGCGCAACGCCATTTCGCGCTGGCGCGCTCCCCCGGGAACGAGCGGGTAGAGCGGCTGGCCGTTCGCGTCGACCGCCCAGGCCGCGGCGAGGTCGTTGGAGGTGATGACAATGGGGGAGACGCTGTCGCCGGCGCGCGCGGGGCGCGGCGCCCGATCGTTCGGGTCCGGCGGCGGCAACGCCTCGATCCAGGTCACGCCGCTGTCGGTGCGGCCGACGAAGCGATCGATGAGATAGAACGTCTTGGTGACGACGTGGTCGCGCGGGACCGGTTCGAGTTCGGGAACGTCGACGCCGGCGAGCAGGGTTTGCAACCACGCGCCTTCCGGCGTCGGTGGGCCGCCTGGGCGCGCGGTCAGGGCGTCCCGCGTGTCGAATACGACCGTGCCGCCATTCTTCATGAAGGCGGCGATGCGCGCTACGGCCTTGGCCGAGGGCTGCGGCCTTCCCGCGACGACCGGCCAGTAGATCAGGGGATAGAAGCTCAATTCGTCGCGGGCGGGATCGAGCGCGACCGGCTCCGCGACTTCAGCCGAAGTGCGCTGGTCGAGCACTCGGCCGAGGTTTTCCAGTCCGAGGCGCGAGGTCTCGTCGACCGTGGCGTCGCCGGTCGCGATATAGGCGAGATGGGTGGCCCGGGCCGCCTGAGCGTCGCGATCCGAGAGCGGCGCTTCCTCCGCCGACGCCCGCGGGGCGTAGATCGCGGCGCCGGCGAGCGCGCCCGCCAGAAGCATCGCGGTCGCTGCGGGGCGGGCGAAGCGTGGCGTGCGGCCGAGCCAGAGGCTGGCGAGACCGTCGATGAGGAAACCGATGAACGCCGCGAGGAGCAGCCATGGCCTCAGATCGAGCGCCGCCGCGGCGTCGAGCCCCCCGGAAGCGACCGAGAGGCTTGCGTAATCCGCCGGCGCCAGGGTCTCGCCCGGCGTCATCGCATTGACCGCTTCGAGCGACTCGGACGCTCCATAGAATCCCGGCGGGTGCGTGGCGTCTCCCGAACCGGTGAAATCATCGCCGATCGGCACGGCGCTGGCCGGCGGGGCGCCGAGAACGCCGAAGCCGTCGAGACTCCGGTACGGCGCGCGGGTCGCTTGCGTGTCCGGCTTGGCGGCGGCGTCCGCGTCGGCCGGCGCGGCGCCGGCGCGCGCCACGACGCGCCGAAGCATCTCGACGAAGAGCCCCGAGATCGGCAGGTTCGACCACGTGGTGTCCGCCGTGACGTGGAAAAGCACGATGAGCCCCTTGCCCCGCCTTGCGGCCGTCACCAGCGGCGTGCCGTCGGCAAGGCGCGCCCAGGTCTTGCCGGCGAGGCCCGGTTCCGGCTCGGCGAGAACTTGGCGCGAGACCGTCACTTCATCCGGCGCCGCGAGCCCGAGGAACGGACTGTCCTTGTCGAAGGGCGCGATGTGCTTGGGCGTCTCCCACGAGAGCGCGCCGCCGAGCGTGCGCCCGCCCCGTCTCAGGGCGGTCGGCGTCAGATCGTCGTCGCCAGCGGCGAGGCGCGTGCCGGCGAAACGCAAGAGCAGGCCGCCCGACTCGACGAAGTCGATGAGCTTGTTGCGCGCGGGGCCGGGTGGCACGCTCATGTCGGCGAGCACCAGCACCGACGGCTTTTCAGCGAGCAGCGATAGGATCGGATCGCTCGACGCATCATGCCATTCGCGAATTTCCGCGAAAGGCGCCAGCGCGCGCCGGATGTAATAAGTTGGCGACAGCAGCGGCTGCGCGACGTCGGCGCTCGCGCCCGACAGGATCGCGACCCGCCGTCGCCGCGAGCGTTCGTCGACGAGCCAGACCGCGCCCGCCGAATTCTCGTCCGCCACGACGACGCGAGAGACCTCATTTCGCAGTTCGACCGGCAGATCGAAAGTCGCGTCGGCCGCTCTTGTCGCGCCGAAGTCGAACGGCGCCTCGCCGATCGAGCGGCCTTGAGCGTCGAGCGCGCGCACCAACCCGGTCTTTCGCGCATTCGCGCCGGCGCGGGTCAGATGGGCCGCCAGCGCCCCGGCGAGATTGTCGGCGCCGGCGATGCCGACAGGCGACGTGCGATTGGTGACGACGGAGACCGCGTGGCCGTGAGCCGCCGCCGCCAGGCTGCGCGCGAAGTCGCTGGCGCCGCCGAGATCGACGCCGTCGGCGATCCAGACGATCTCCGCTCGTGGGTTTGCGCTCAGAAACCGGGTGATCGCCGGCAGCGTGGCGGCGCGCGACGGCGCGTAGGGAACCGGCGCCAGAGCGCGCAGTTTTTCTTCGATGCGCGGGCCGTCGAGCGCCGCGACCTCGCGCCCTCCTTCGGAAATCGGCAGTACGGCGGCCAACCGGCCGGCGCGCGTCGCGCTCCGCAGCACGTCGTGGGCGTAGGCGACGCGGCGCTCCCAGGCCGGCGCTGCCGGCCAGCCGTCGTCGATCACCAGGAGCAGCGGGCCGGCGCCGCCGCCGGCCGCGGAAAGGTTCCAGATCGGACCGGCCATCGCCAGGATGACAAAAGCGGCGATGGCGATCCGCAGCGCCAGCAGCGGCCACGGCGTCTTGGCCGGCGTCGCGTCCTTGGGATCGAGGCCGAGCAGCAGCCGCAGCGGCGGGAACACGGCCTGGCGCGGCCGCGGCGGCGTGACCTTGAGAAAGAGATAGAGCGCCGCCAGGAGGGCGAGGGCAGCCAGAACCGTCGGCGCGGCGAAGGCGAGCGGCAGACCGAGCATCGTCATGCGCTCCTGACGATCGGCGTCGGCTCAGGGCCGGCGAGACGGGCCCGCAGCGCGAGCAGAGCCTGCGCCGCCGACTGGTCGGTTCGATGCAGCGCGAAACCCCAGCCGCGCGCGGCGCACGCCTCGCGGATCGCCTCGCGATGCTCGGCCAGACGCGCGAGATACGCGTCGCGCAGGGTCTGCGCGCGTGGCGCGCGCAATCGAGCGCTGCCGCCGGCCTCGAGAAATTCGGTATGGCCGACGAAAGGAAAAATCTCCTCGATCGGATCGGCGATCATCAGAATCTGACCCTCGGCTCCTTGCGCCGCGAGCGCGCGGATCGTCCGCGCCGCGTCCTGCGCATCGGCGAGAAAGTCGCCGATCAGCACCACTTTCGAGCGCGCCCGCACCGGTTCCGGCGCCGGCAGGCCGGATGCCGGAACGCCGCGCAAACGCTCGTCGGCCGCGATCGCTTCGGCGAAGCGCTCGATGACGCCGCGCGAGGCGATCGGATCGGTCAGGCCGATGAAACCGGCGCGCTCGCCACCGCGCACCGCGAGATCCGCGAGGGCAAGCGCCAAGACGGCGGCGCGGTCGCTCTTGGCGCATGGCGCGAGTTCGGATGCGAAAGCCATCGACGCCGACCGATCGAACCAGACCCAGACAGTGTGCGCCGCTTCCCATTCGCGCTCGCGCACGAAGGCGCGGTCCTCGCGCGCCGAACGGCGCCAGTCGACGCGCGCCGCCGGCTCGCCGGAAACGAAGGGCCGAAACTGCCAGAACGTCTCGCCGGGACCGGCGCGCCGTCGTCCATGGACGCCATGCATCAGGCTGTGCACGACTTGCCGCGCGGCGACGACGAGACTCGGCAGGCGCGCCGCGAGGGTCGTCGCCTCCTTACGAATCCGCGGACCTGATGCGGGCACGGCTGTCGCCATCGGCTCAGCGCAAAATCTTGGCGACAAGACGCGCGACGACGGCGGAAATCGTCTCGCCCTCGGCGCGCGCGGCGTAGGTCAGCGCCATGCGATGTTTGAGCACCGGCTCCGCCAGCTCGACGATGTCGTCGCGCGAGGGCGCGAAGCGGCCGTCGACGAGCGCGCGGGCGCGGCTCGCCAACATCAGCGCCTGCGCGGCGCGGGGGCCCGGACCCCAGGCGATCGCCTGGGTGAGTTCCGGGTCGCCTTCGCCGGGGCGCGCGGCGCGCACGAGATCGAGGATCGCCTCGACCACGTTCTCGCCGATCGGGGCGCGGCGCACCAGGCGCTGCGCGGTCATCAGTTCGGCGGACGTCATCGCGGGCTTCGCCGCCGTCTCGCTATCGCCTGTCGTCTCGATCAAAATGCGCCGTTCGGCGGCTCGGTCGGGATAGCCGACGTCGATCTGCATGAGGAAGCGGTCAAGTTGCGCCTCGGGCAGGGGATAGGCGCCCTCCTGCTCCAACGGGTTTTGCGTCGCCAGCACGTGGAAGGGGACCGGCAGGTCGTGGCGCGCGCCAGCCACGGTGACGTGATGCTCCTGCATCGCCTGCAGCAGCGCCGATTGGGTGCGCGGGCTGGCGCGGTTGATTTCGTCGGCCATCAGCAATTGCGCGAAAATCGGCCCCTTGATGAAGCGGAAGCTGCGCGTGTGGTCCAGGCCCTCCTCCATCACCTCGGCGCCGAGAATGTCGGACGGCATCAGATCGGGCGTGAATTGCACGCGCAACGCGTTGAGCCCCATCACGGTTCCGAGCGTCTCGACGAGTTTCGTCTTGGCGAGGCCCGGCACCCCGATCAGCAGGCCGTGACCCCCGGCGAGCAGCGTGACGAGCGTCTGCTCGACCACCCGGTCCTGGCCGAAGATCACCGCGCCGATGGCTTCGCGCGCGGCCGCGATGCGCGCTAGGCTCGCTTCCGCGGCTTTCACCACGCTGGCGTCAAAATCGGCGACGGTCATAGCATCTCCTCGACGTAAGCATACCTGCGATCCCGCCTCACTGCGTTCGCCGAGCGGACGGCGTCGTCGAAGGCCGGCCGGGAAAGCGCGCCAAATCGATTTCCCTCGGAGGAGTCTCGCACTAGATTGAAGTCCTCAGGCGTCGAGGCGTAACACAAGGAAGGAAGTTTTGCCCACAAACAAGCGCGAGATTATGGCGGAGACGGGCGAGATAAGCCGCGCGCCCGACGCGGCTGTCGGCGGCCTTGGCGAGGCGGCGGAAGCGCGCAAGCGCGGCCCTGCTCCGGTCCATTTGTGGAATCCGCCCTACTGCGGTGAAATCGACATGCGCATCGCCGCCGACGGAACATGGCATTATTGCGGCTCGCCGATCGGCCGCGCCGCTTTGGTGCAACTGTTCGCTTCCATCTTGCGCAAGGACGAAGATCGCTACGTCCTGGTTACGCCGGTCGAGCGTGTGGGAATCCGGGTCGACGACGCGCCCTTCCTTTGCGTCGAGATGAGCGTGGACGGGGCGGACGGCGGGCAAAGGCTGACTTTCCGCACCAATGTCGAGGATATCGTCACAGCCGACGCCGAGCATCCCCTCCGTTTCGAGCGCGGCGCCGCCGAGGGGATCAAACCCTATGTCCGAGTGCGCGCCGACCTCTGGGCGCTCGTCAAGCGCGCGCTCTACTACGACCTCGTCGCGCTCGGCAGTGTCGAGACCAGGGAAGGCGAGGATTGGTTCGGCGTCCGCTCGGCCGGCTCGTTCTTCCCGATGGCCCGCGCCAGCGAGATCGATGGCCTTTGAGCGCGTCCCCTCCCAGCGATTTTTCCGCCGCCGAATTGCGCCGCCTCGCCGGCGAGCGGCTCGATGCGCGCCTCGCCCCGGACGCTTTGGCAGGCGGCGTCCCGCCGAGGGCGAGCGATTTCGCGCTCAACGGGCCGCCGCCCGATTCGCACACGATCGAGCGCGCTCGTCCGGCGGCGGTGCTGGTGCCGGTCGTCGCGAGGCCGGCGAATTTGAGCATATTGCTGACGCTGCGCGCGGCGCATTTGCGCACGCATTCCGGACAGGTCGCCTTTCCCGGCGGCCAGATCGATGCCGGCGAAACGGCGTCGGAGACCGCGCTGCGGGAGGCGCAGGAGGAGATCGGCCTCGATGAGCGTCATGTCGAACCGCTGGGCTGGCTCGATCCTTACCTGACGGGCACGGGCTATCGCATCGCGCCGCTGGTCGCGCTGATCGATCCCGCCTTCACGCTGACGATCAACGCCCATGAGGTGGCGGACGCCTTCGAGGCCCCGTTCGCCTTCCTGATGAACCCGGCTAACCATCGCCTCGAGGAGCGCGAATGGAAAGGCGTCAGGAGAAAATACTACGCCATGCCCTATGGCGAGCGGTATATTTGGGGCGCCACCGCGGGTATCCTGCGCAATCTCTATGAGAGGCTGTTTTCCTGATGTGGCGAGCCGTCGTTGAGTCCCTCGGCCTGTTCTTCGCCCCCTTCCTGCTTTTCGCGATCTATCTCGTGCTGCGCCTTCGCTACCCGCTCGCGGTCGAGCACTGGACGCGCAGCAGGGTGGCGACGCTCATCCTCATCGGCCTGGCCGCCGCTGTGGCTGGCCTTGTCGGCCTGATCTCGACCGCCCCGCGCGGCCAGGGCGTCTATGTGCCGGCGCATGTCGAAAACGGCGTGCTCGTGCCTGGACATATCGAATGAGCGCCCTCGCCGGCATTCGCGAGGACGGCCGCCTCGCCGATGGAAAGCTGCTCGAAGAGGGACGGCTGGCGAACGCGCTGCGCACGCTCGACGGCGACGGCGAGGAGACGCGCCTCGTCGGCGGCGCGGTGCGCGACCTCGCGCTGGGAGAGAGAGCGGGCGACTATGACCTCGCCACGACGGCCCTGCCCGAAGTCGTGATGAAGCGCGCCCGCGCCGCCGGTTTCGGCGTCGCGCCGACCGGGCTCGCTCATGGAACGGTGACGCTCGTCGTCGAGGGCCAGCCGATCGAGGTGACGACGCTGCGCCGCGACGTCGCGACCGACGGACGCCGGGCGAAAGTCGCGTTCGGGCGCGATTTCGAAGCCGACGCGCTGCGGCGCGACTTCACCATCAACGCGCTTTCCCTAAGCCGCGACAGCGTGGTTCACGACTACACCGGCGGACTCGCCGATCTCGCCGCCCGTCGCGTGCGCTTCATCGGCGATCCGCGCCAGCGCATCCGCGAGGACTACTTGCGCATCTTGCGCTTCTTTCGATTTTCTGCCCGCTACGGCGCCGGGGCCCTCGACGCCGAGGGCCTGCGCGCGGCGATTCAGGAGCGCGACGGCCTGACCATTCTCTCACGCGAGCGCGTGCGCGCGGAACTGCTGAAGCTCCTGGCGGCGCCCCGCGCCGGCGCGGTGGTGACCGCTGTTTGCGAAGCCGGCCTGCTGGCGCCGCTCCTGGCGGGGCAGACCGACGCGGCGCGCCACCGCCGGCTATTGGCGATCGAGGCGCAACGCGGCGAAGGACCGGACGCGCTGCTGCGCCTGGCGGCGCTTGGCCTGCGGATCGAAGAGGACGCCGAGCGGTTGCGCGAACGTCTGCGTCTCTCCAACGCCGAATTCGAGCGTCTCGCCATAATCGGGCAGGCGCTGCCCAGTCTGCACGGCCTGAATGCGCCGCCCCCCTACAGCGCCTTGCGAGCGCTGCTGTTCGAGCGAGCGCGCCGGGGCGCGCTCGACGCGTTGATGCTGGCGCACGCCGATTCCGGCGCGGCGGCCGACGACTGGCGCTTCGCCGAGGCCTACCGCTTTCTCGCCGAGACGCCCGAGCCGACCCTGCCGATCACCGGCGCCGACATCCTCGCCCGCGGCGTCACGCACGGGCGCCGCGTCGGCGCCACGCTCAAGACGCTGCAAGCGCTGTGGATACGCGCCGGTTTCCCGCGCGAACCGGAAGTGCTGGCGCGCCTGCTCGACGAGGCGCTGAAGAACTGACCCGAGCGACCGCGCCCGTTCACCACCCGGCGAAGGTCGCCTCGACCTTGCGGAGAAAAGCGGCGCGGCGGGGCGGCGTCGTATGGTTCATGTCGTAATGGGCGAGATAGTCGCAGCGCGAGCCGCGCGCGATGAGCGCGCGCAGCATGCGCTTGATGACGTGGCGCGGCGGATCGCCCAGAAAGAGCGACGTCAGCCGGTCGCTGCCGTACGTGCAGACCGCCCCGAGCCGCCTGATGTTGTGCAGGCACGGCGTATAGGTCCCGTCCTCGGTGAGGCTGAAGCTGACCCCGGGCAGAAAGACCTTGTCGAGGAAGCCCTTGAGGATCGCCGGAAAGCCCATATTCCAGACGGGGAAGACGAGCACCAGCGCCTCGGCGGCGAGCAGGCGCTCGACGTAGGGGGCGACGTGGGTGCGATTGAGTTTGACGTTGTGGTAGTCGAGCCGATCCTGCCGCCGCATCACCGGATCGAAGCCTTCGGCGTCGAGATCGCAATCGTCGACGTCATGGCCGCGCGCCCGCAGCGCCCCCACCACCTTTGCGTGCAGCGCGGCGTTGAAGCTCGTTTCGACCGGATGGGCGAACAGGATGAGGACCCGCACGCGTCAAGGACCCTCCGCGGCCTGGGCGCGAGCTTCCAATCCCGGGAAGAGGAAATTCTTGCCGGTGGAGTAGTCGAAATCAGGGTTCTCCCAGGCAATCATTTTTCCCGGGTTGAGCAGCCCCTGGGGATCGGTCTCGCGCTTGAACGCGAGTTGCACCGCGTCGGTCTGCTTCATGCCGCCCTCCTCGAGCGTATAGCGGTGCGGATTGAAGATGGTCGCGCCCATGTCCTCGTGGATCGCGATGATCTCGTTGAGCCGCTCTGGCGTCGAGAACCGCACCAGCGGCAGACCCGCGCAGCCGACCTGGCCGTTGAAGCGGATGACCTCGAAATGAGCCAAGACTTCGGCGCCGAAATGATCATGGATGCGCTTGATCGCAGTGAGTGGGTCGTGCGCGGGATAGCGCGCCTGCAAATAGGTGATCGCAGGATCGACCCGTAACGCCCGCAGCGTCGTATGGTTCCACGTCAGTTCGTAATTCGGCGGCAGGCCCTTGCGCGCCTCCGGAGCGGCGCGCGAAGAATTGAAGAGCACCTCGGCCCCGCGATATCGTCGGGTGAAGGCGTGGAAGGCGTCGAGCGCGTGCGGCGCGATCATCATGATCACGACGCTCTTGTCGCGCGGAATGAAGTTCCGGTGGCGCAGAAAATAATCGTGGGGCGTAGGCGCGGCGACGACGGTGACGAGCTTCTTGAGCAGCCCATCCTCTTCGCCGAGCGCGAACCCGTAGGCCGCCGCCGCCGCGAAATCGTCGAAGCCGACGATGACGTCGACCCAGTCGTAAGTGGCTGTCAATGGCATTTCGACCCCGACGATGACGCCGTTGGTGCCATAGGCGTGCACCGCTTTGTGCAAATCCTCGCCCGTCAGTTCGAGCGCGCGCGGGTTCTCTTCCATCGTCAGCACGCGCAGGCGCAGGACATTGCCGAAATCGCGCAGTCCGCCCCAGGTGATCGAGCCGACGCCCCCCGAGCCGCCGGCGATGAAGCCGCCGATCGAGGCGGTCGCGCGGGTCGACGGGAACATCCGCAGTTCCTGGCCGCTCGCGGCGGTCGCCTTGTCGATTTCGTGGATGTTCGCGCCAGGCTCGCAGAGGACCCGGCCGGGCGCGATCTTCAGGACCTTGTTCATCTCCGAGAGGTTGAGCACGACGCCGCCCGACAACGGCATCGCCTGCCCGTAATTGCCGGTGCCGCCGCCGCGCGCCGTCACCGGAATGGCGAGACGATGAGCGGCGCGAAGGACGCGCGCGACGTCCGCCTCGCTGGTCGGAGAGACCACGATGTCGCCGACGACGGACTCGAGCTCCTGCTTGAGAATCGGCGAATACCAGTAGAAGTCGCGGCTCTTCTGGCGCACCAGGATGGGATTGTCCTCGCAGGCGATCGAATCGATCGCACGGCGAAATCCTTCGATGTCGTAAGCGCGGCTCATGGCGCGAGGCCCTCCAAATCGTCAAGCTCGGCAAAATCGGGTGGCGTCTCGGCAAGCGGGCGACCTTCGCGCAGAACGACGCGGTCGGCCTGCGGACGCGAGAAGAGCTCAGTGAAATCTCGGGCGCGCGTCAGGAGCATGTCGGCGCGCGCGCCGGCTTCGAGACGGCTCGGCTTCATCCCCATGGCGAGCGCCGGCGCCGTGAAGAGCGCGGGCACCCAGGCTGCGAAGGGGTAGTCGAGGTGAAGAATGCGCACGCCTTCGCGCCACACTTCGAGCATGTCGAGATCGCCGAAGGCATAGAAGGGATCGCGCGTGTTGTCGCTGGCGATCATGACGGGAACGCCGGCCGCCCGCAATTCGTGCAACGCGGTGACGCCGCGCCAGCGCGGCGTGCGGCCCGCGTGCCGGTCCTGCAGGAACATATTGCACATCGGCAGCGAAACGACGGCGAGCTTCGCGCGCGCGACGAGATCGATGGCGCGCCGCATCTCGCCCTCGTCGCGCCGCGTCAGCGAACAGCAATGGCCGACGAGCACGCGGCCCTCGAAGCGGTGATCGATCGCGGCCTGGGCGATAACATCGAGCGAGCAGGCCGCCGGGTCCTCGGTTTCGTCGACGTGGAAGTCGAGCTCCCAGCCCTTGCGCGCGGCGAGCCGAAACAGATGATCGACCGCCTCGCGAAGTCGTGGAATCATATAGGTTGCCGCGCCCAGTATTCTCGAACCGTGCGCGTCGACCATCGCCTCGACGTCGGCCATATGGGCGTCGTCGAATACGCTGTCGATGGGGAATAGCGGCGAGGCTTGCAATTCGATCCGGCCGCGCCATCGCTCGCGCGCTTCGGCGAACACCGGCCAACTGATGCGGGTCTGCGGTCCCAGACTATCGAGGTGAGTGCGGATCGCGCGCGTTCCGTAGGCGTAAGCGCAACGCAGCGCGAAATCGATGCGCCGGCCGACGTCGGCGGCGCTCCAATGCGCCTCACGGTCGGCGATCGCGCACTCGCGGGCCGCGGGGAAGGCGCCGGTCGGATTCGGCGCGCGCCGCCAGATGTGGCCCTTGTCGAGGTGGGTGTGCGTGTCGACGAACAGCGGCAGAACGATCCGACCCGCGAGCGCCAGCCGCGGCAAATCCGCCGGTGTTTCGCCGCCGCTCGGCGCGATCGCCGCGATGCGCCCGTCGACGACGACGATGTCGACGCGCGCGAAGCCGTCGCGGTCGAGAGGCGCTTCCACGGCGACATTCTCGGGGAGGAGCCGCGCGTCCGCGATGCAGTAGCGCGACGCGATTGGGGTCGAAATAAAAGCGTTCACCCCTCACGTCCGCGCGCGCTGTCGTGCCAATGGCGCAACAGGAGATGGGAAAGCGCGGTCAGCGCGAGATAGATCGCGATGCCGGTCGCCGAGATCAGCAGCAGCGCCGCGAACATTCGGGGAATATTGAGACGAAAGCCGGATTCGACGATGCGATAGGCGAGACCGGCGCCCTGTCCGGCCGAGCCGGCCGCGATTTCCGCGACGATCGCGCCGATCAAGGCGAGGCCGCCGCCGATGCGCAGGCCGCCGAGGAAATAGGGCAGGGCCGACGGCAAGCGCAGCAACAGCAATTGCTGCCACCTTTTCGCGCGACAGAGCTCGAAGAGGTCGAGGAGATTGTGGTCGGCCGAGGAGAGGCCCAGCGTCGTATTGGCGAGGATGGGGAAAAAGGCGACCAGAAACGCGCAGACGAGAACGGCCGTGTTGGGGTTGAGATAGATCAGCAGTAGCGGCGCGATCGCGATGATCGGCGTCACCTGCATGACCACGGCGAATGGAAAGAACGCGCGCTCGACGATGCGCCATTGCGCGAAGAGGACGGCCAGCGCGACGCCGCCGACGACGGCGAGGCCGAGCGCCTCCAAGGTGATCGAAAGCGTGACGAAGAGCGAACCGGAGAGCGTTCCCCAATCCTTGATCAGCGTCGTCAGAATGAGGCTCGGCGCCGGCAGGATATACGCGGGAACCGTGAACCAGCGGACCGCGCCTTCCCACGCGGCGAGCGCCGCTGCCAGAGCGATGCCCGGAAGCGCGGATTCGGCGATCCTCTGCCGGCTCACTTCGGCGACCCCTGTCGGCCCGTGAGCGTGGTCGGCGGCGGCGATCCCATCGCCGCGCAGAGCGCCAGCGACGTCTGGCGGCATTTCTCCGCATACGCCGCGCTCAATCGGAATTCTTCGTTGCGCGGCAGGGGCGCG
This sequence comes from uncultured Alphaproteobacteria bacterium, assembly GCA_963813195.1. Classification (GTDB taxonomy): domain Bacteria; phylum Pseudomonadota; class Alphaproteobacteria; order Rhizobiales; family Beijerinckiaceae; genus Roseiarcus. Next base: position 117,894 of record CAWEYC010000016.1, read on the forward strand.
TCGACGGCGATCTCGGCGACCGCGCGGCCTGGACGGGCCGCCATCACCACGATGCGGTTCGAAAGGTACACGCTTTCGTAGACGGAATGGGTGACGAAGATGACGGTCGCGCCGAGCCCGCATTTGAGCGCCACCAGATCGTCGTTGAGCTTGGTGCGGGTGATCTCGTCGAGTGCGGCGAAGGGCTCGTCCATCAGGAGCACGGCGGGGCGCGTCACCAGGGCGCGCGCGATCGACACGCGCATCTTCATGCCGCCGGAGAGTTCGCGTGGATAGGCGTTGGCGAATCGCGAGAGGCCGACCCGCTCCAGCGCGTCTTCGACGCGCGAGGCCGCCTGCGCGCGCGAGACGCCAGCCAGTCGGAGCGGCAGCCAGACATTCGCAAAGACGGTGCTCCACGGCGTCAGAGTCGGCTCCTGAAATACGAAACCGAGTTCCGGCCGGCCTCCGCGCCAGGAGATCGCGCCGCGGGTTGGCGTGGTCAGCCCGGACAAAAGGCGCAGGATCGTCGATTTGCCGCAGCCCGAAGGACCCAAAAGGGAGACGAATTCGCCCTCGCGCACATCCATTTCGACGCCCGACAGCGCGCTCACGCCATTGGCGAAGACTTTGTCGACGCCGCGCAGGGAGACAAGGGGCGATGCCCCGACGGTCTTCGGCGGCGAGGCGACGGGTGCGATGGCATCAGCAAGGGACATGGCGACGCTCGATCCGGATTAGCTCATTCATTCTTGGAATCGGCGGGCGGGGGATCGCGCAGCCGACCCGGATGTCGGCCGCCACGATCCCCCGTCCTGTCATTTCGGCCGCAGATCGACGCCGACCCCTTTGTCGACGAATTGCAGCGTATAGGCCTTCTTGTAATCGACGTCCGGCTTGACCACCCCGGCCGTCACCATCTTCTCGTAGAAGTCCTTCATCCGCGCGTCGGTCATCGCGCCGATGCCGAGCTTCAGCGTATCGCCGGAATCGATGACGCCATAAGCCTTCAGCTTGGCGATGGAGAAGGCGATCTGTTCGTCGGTGATGTCCGGATTGTCCTTTTTGATCGCCGCGTTGGCTTTGGCGTTGTCGCCGTAGAGGTAATGATACCACCCGATCTCCGAAGCCTCGACGAACCGTCGGACGATGTCGGGGGACTTGGCGACTTCATCGCTGCGCGCCTCGATCGTCGACGCATAGGTCGAATAGCCCTGGTCGGCGAGCAGGAAGATGTTGGGCTTGAAGCCACCGTCTTTCTCCACGGCGAAAGGCTCGGCGGTGAGATATCCCTGTTGGATCGATTTCTTGTCGGCGATGAACGGCGCGGCGTTGAAATTGTAGGGTTTTACGTTCTCTTCCTTGAAGCCGTAGCGGACCTTCATCCACTGGTAGAACGAAGCGAGCCCTTCCTTGCCGACAAAGGCGGTGGCGCTGGTCAGATCGGTCCATTTGTCGAGCCCGACGCCGGGGTGCGACATGAAAATCTGCGGATCTTTCTGGAATATGGCGGCGACGACGACCGTCGGCACGTTCTGCTCGACCGCCTCGAAGGCCTGGATCATGTTGCCGCCCATGTAGAAATCCAGCTTGCCGCTGACCAACAGCAGCCGGTTATTGGCTTGTGGGCCGCCGGGCACGATCGTCACGTCGAGCCCGTATTTGGCGTAGGTGCCGTCGACAACCGCTTGGTAATAACCGCCGTGCTCGGCCTCGGCGAGCCAGTTGGTCCCGAAGGAGACCTTGTCGGCGCTGAAGGCCGCGCTCGAGGTCATCGCGACCAAGGCGGCGCCAACCCAAACGCCGATTTTCGATCCGCTCATCCACCAATGCTCCCAAGCTGGACAACGCCGGTGCATTAACAAGCAACTTGGGCGCCACTATCAACCTTGCTTCGGGCGCCGGCAAGGGCTAGCTCTCGCTCCGGTCCAGCAACGAGCGGCTTCGATGCGCCCTTTGTCCCCGAATTCGATCCATCCGCCCTTCGCGCACTACTCGCACGGAGTGGAGGTCATGCCGGGAAGTCGGCTCGTCTTCTGTTCCGGCCAGCTCGGAATCGGGCGCGACGGCGCCGTTCCGGACGGCGTCGAGGCGCAGGCGCGGCTGTGCTTCCGTGCGATCGCCGCCATCCTCGGCGAAGCCGGCATGTCGCTTGCGGATGTCGTGCGGCTCAACGCTTTCGTGACGTCTGCCCAGCATTTGGGCGGCTATATGAAAGTGCGTGATGAATTTGTCGGCGATCCTCCGCCCGCCTCCACTTTGATGATCGTGCAGGGATTCGCTCGCCCGGAATTCAAAGTGGAAATCGAAGCGATCGCCGCGCGCGCATAGGGGATTGGAGAAAATTATGTTGCCGACGAAGTTCTGGGCGGAAATGTCTTGGCGCGATTTTCACGGCGCCGATATGGCTCAAGTCGTTGCAGTGCTGCCGGTCGCCGCGATCGAACAGCACGGGCCGCATTTGCCCGTCGGCGTCGACACGTTCATCAACGAAGGGTATCTGAAGCGCGCCACCGCGCGCGTTCCCGATGATTTGCCCGTTCTCTTCCTGCCGCTGCAGACAATCGGCAAGTCGAACGAGCATGTCGAGTTTCCCGGCACATTGACCTTTTCCGCCGAGACCCTGATTCGCGCCTGGACCGAGATCGGCGAGAGCGTCGCTCGAACGGGCTGCCGCAAGCTCATCTTCGTCAACTCGCACGGCGGCAACGTGCCGATCATCGACGTCGTCGCGCGGGAATTGCGGGTCCGCCGGCGGATGCTCGCCGTGCATGCGTCCTGGTCCCGGTTCGGTTATCCCGAAGGGTTGTTCTCCGCCAGCGAGCGCGCTTACGGCATCCACGCCGGCGACGCCGAGACTTCGTTGATGCTGGCGTTCCGGCCCGAAACCGTGCGTATGGACGAAGCGCGCGATTTCGTCAGCACGGCGTCGGCGATCGAGGGCGAGTTCAAGCAACTGCGGGTGACGCAACCGAACGGCTTCGGCTGGATGTCGAACGATTTGAACGAATATGGCGCGGTCGGCGAAGCCGACAAGGCGACCGCCGCGAAGGGCGAGGCTTGCGCCGAACGCGGCGCCGACGCGTTCATCGATCTCTTGCGCGATGTGCTGGCGTTCGATCTCGCCAGGCTCGGCAAGGGCCCGATCGGTTGACGATGGGTGCGCCGGACTTCGCCTTCGAGCGCGAATTGATCGCCGGCGGCTGCTCGTTTGTCGCCGGCGTCGACGAGGTGGGACGCGGGCCGCTCGCCGGACCGGTCGGCGTCGCGGCCGTGATTCTCGACTTCGACGATCTGCCCGACGGGCTCGACGATTCGAAGGTTCTGAGCGCGGCGCGCCGTGAGGAGTTGAGCGAGGTCATCTACGCCAAGGCGCTGAGCGTCTCGGTCGCCTTCGCCAGCGTCGCGGAGATCGACGCGCTCAATATCCGCGGCGCTGCGCTGCTCGCGATGGCGCGCGCGGTCAATGCCTTGAGCCTGCGGGCGGACTTCGCGCTCGTCGATGGCTGCGATATCCCCGGCGGCCTGCGCTGTCCGGCGCGCGCGATCGTCGGCGGCGACGCACGCTCGCTCTCGATCGCCGCCGCCTCGATCGTCGCCAAGGTGGCGCGCGACGCGTTGATGACAAGGCTCGACGCGGCCCATCCGGGATACGGATTCGCGCGTCACGCCGGCTACGCCACGCGCGCGCACGCCGAAGCGCTGGCGCGGCTCGGTCCGACCCCGTTTCACCGGCGCTCATTCAAACTGACCGGCTGGTCCCAGGATTGCAGCGGGGATGCAGAAAGTCTTTAGAAATAATTGATTTCACGCCAATTCTTCCGGGTTAAAATTCGTACGAAAACGAGACAGCGGCGCGGCGCCGGCTCTAACGCGACCTTTACCTAAAATGATCACTATCTCGAATGTCGGATGCGTTTGGTCTGACGTTTGCGTCGAGTGGTTGCGTTCATGCGTGGTTCTCGTGCCGGGGCGACCCGCCTCCCTGTCCAGCTTCAGGTTTTGCGTACTGGAAGCAGCGAGGCGCGGCGCCCCGCCACGGTTGTCGCGCCGCCGCGCGATGTGATCATCGTCGGCGACTGCGTCGGCGAGCTCGCCAAGCTGCCGGAGGCGAGCGTCGACCTCGTCTTCGCCGATCCGCCGTACAATCTGCAGCTCGAGGGCGCGCTGTCGCGTCCGGATCAAAGCGTCGTCGACGCCGTCGACGACGATTGGGACAAGTTCGCCGATTTCGCCGCTTACGACGCCTTCACCAGGGCGTGGCTCGGCGCGGCGCGGCGCGTCATGAAGCGCGACGCGACGATTGTCGTCATCGGCTCGTACCACAACATCTTCCGCGTCGGCTCCATCCTGCAGGATCTAGGCTTCTGGATCCTCAACGACATCGTCTGGCGCAAGGCCAATCCGATGCCGAACTTTCGCGGTCGTCGCTTCACCAATGCGCACGAGACGATGATCTGGGCGGCGCGTAGCGCCGACGCCAAGAGCTATACGTTCAACTACGAAGCGCTGAAAGCGGGCAACGAGGATTGTCAGGCCCGCTCCGATTGGTTCCTGCCCATCTGCACCGGCGCGGAGCGCCTGAAGGACGCGGACGGCCGCAAGAGCCATCCGACGCAAAAGCCCGAGGCGCTCCTGCAGCGCGTATTGCTCTCGGCTTCCAACCCCGGCGATCTCGTCCTCGATCCGTTTTTCGGCACCGGCACGACCGGCGCCGTCGCGCGGCGTCTGCGTCGCGGCTACATCGGGCTCGAGCGCGATCCGGTCTACGCCGAAGCGGCGCGCTCGCGAATCGCCGCCGTCGTGCCGGTGGACGCCGACGCGGTCGCGGCGATGCCGACGCGCCGCAGCGAGCCGCGCGTCGCCTTCGCCAGCGTGATCGAGGCCGGGTTGATCAAGCCCGGCGAGCGGCTCGTCGATGCAAAAGGCCGACACGGCGCCTTGGCGCGCGCCGACGGCGCGCTGACGCTCGGGCCGGCGGTCGGCTCGATCCACAAGATCGGCGCGCTCGTGCAGGGCTTGCCGGCGTGCAACGGCTGGACCTTCTGGCACGTCGAGCGGGCGGGCGGGCTTGTCTGCATCGACGACTTTCGCGCCAGCATCCGGGCGACGATGCGCGTCGCCGCGGAATAGCGGCCGGCGTTACTTTTTCGACTTGGGCTTGCGGCGCGGCGCGTTGAGATCGGCGCCGCGGACGAAGAACACTTCGCCCTCGCTCTCCTCGGTGTCGAGCCAGACCAGCGGCAATTCCGGGAACTCGGCCTCCAGCCGCCCTCGCCCTCGCCCGATCTCGCAGACGAGCGCGCCGTTGCGCGTCAAATGCTGGCTCGCCTCGGCGAGAATCCGCCGCACCACATCGAGACCGTCCCGGCCGCCTTCGTGCGCGAGCCGCGGCTCGGCGGCGTATTCCGGCGGAAACGCGGCCAACGCATCCGCGTCGACATAGGGCGGATTGGTGAGGATGAGATCGTAGCGCTTCGGCCCGAGCGGCGCGAAGAGGTCGCCCTGGACGAGCGCGACGCGATCGGAAAGATCGTGTTCGGCGACATTGCGCCGCGCGACGTCGAGCGCATCGCCGGAGAGATCGACCGCGTCGATCTGTGCGTTGGGAAACGTCCTGGCGGCGAGGATCGCCAGCGAGCCGCCGCCCGTGCAAAGATCGAGCGCGCTTTCGATCCAATCGGCGTCCCCGATCAACGATCCCTCGCCGACGAGGCCGCCGAACAGCAATTCGCCGATGAAGCTGCGGGGTACGATCACGCGCTCGTCGACATAGAAGGGGACGCCCTGGATATAGGCGCGATTGAGAAGGTAGGCGGCCGGTTTGCGGGTCGCGACGCGGGCGTCGATCAGGTCCAGGATGCGCACGCGCTCGGCGCGGGTAAGCGCGGCGTCGAGAAAGGGATCGAGCGCGTCGATGGGTAGGCGCAACGCTTCGAGAACGAGGAACGCGGCTTCATCGACAGCGTTGGTCGTGCCGTGTCCGTAAACGAGCCCCGCCGCGTTGAAGCGGCTGACGGCATGGCGGAAGACGTCCCGCACCGTGGCGAAGACCGCGAGGCGCTCGTCGTCGGCTCGATTGTCTGAAGCCGTCTCCACGGCGCCGTCTCCTGATAGGCTCGCAATCGAGCCGCCAATAAAAATGGCCGGCGTCGCCGGCCATTGTCTCCAGCTTCTCTCGACCCAACCGGACGAGCTTACTTAGCGTTCTTGCATTCCTCGCGGAACTTTCTGCGCGCCTTGCCGTGAAGGCCCTTGGCGTCGGCCTGCTTCGAGCACTCCGCGGCCTTCGCCGCCTTTGCCGCAGCGTCGGGCGCGGGAGCAGCGGCGTCCAGCGCATAGGCGGCGCTCGAGACCAGCAGGCTGATGGCGATCGCGGAGAGGAAAGTCGAGATGCGCATGATGGGGATGTCTTTCTCGATTGGAGCAATTCGCAGGCGCCGCGCGGACCGACGCCCGAGTCGATACGACCCGGACAGGGCTTATAGAGCGGCTCGGCGCCGCAAGACAAGGCGCCTGCAAATGCCCCGCTCAGCCCACGTTCAATGAGCGTCCACCGTAGGCGGCAGGTTGAGGTGCTGCTCCACTCGGCGAACGCGGGCTTCCAATTCGCTGATCAGCACGCCGTGGCCGATGACGACGGAATGATATTCGACGACGGCGCGGCGAAGCCCCGCGATCTGGTCGCCGAGGTGTTTGCGCGTTGCGCCGTGCTCGGCGTCGTTCTCGGCTTTCATCGTCGCGAGATCCGACGCAACGTCGGCGCGCAGCGATTGTATGTCACCTTTCAACTCGGCTTTCGCGTCGGCCAATTTAGCGTCGACATTCGCCACGTCGGCTCGCAGGCCGCGAAGCAGTTGAAGCACGAGACTTTCAGGTTCGCTGCTCATCTTGTCAGCCTACATGAAGTTTTTGTTCTTCGCCAGCTCCGGCGAGAATTTCGGCCTCGCCGTCTCTCAATTCGCGCCAAGGCCGCCTTTCGCGCGAAGGAACGCGATCACCGCCTCGACCCCTTCGCCGGTCTTCATGTTGGCCATGACGAAGGGGCGGGTCTTGCGCATCATGGCGGCGTCGCGCGCCATGACTTCGAGCGAGGCGCCGACGTAAGGGGCGAGATCGATCTTGTTGATGACCAGCAGATCGGAGCGCGTGACGCCGGGGCCGCCCTTGCGCGGGATCTTTTCGCCGCCGGACACGTCGATGACATAGATGGTGAGATCGGCGAGCTCGGGCGAAAACGTCGCGGCGAGATTGTCGCCGCCGGATTCGACCAGGATGAGATCGAGCGCGGGGAAACGGCGACGCATATCGTCGATCGCCGCCAGATTGATCGAGGCGTCCTCGCGGATCGCCGTGTGCGGGCAGCCGCCCGTTTCCACGCCCATGATCCGCTCCGCCGGCAACGCGCCCGCCTCGACGAGAATGCGCGCATCCTCTTTCGTGTAGATGTCGTTGGTGATCGCGGCGATGTCGAATTCGCCGCTGAGGCTCTTGCACAATTGCTCCATCAGCGCCGTCTTGCCGGAACCGACGGGGCCGCCGATGCCGACGCGTAGGGGTTGCTGGGATCGGCTCATGAGCGGAACAACCTCGAATATTGCGTTTCGTGCCGCATCGCGGCGATGTCGGAGCGAAAGGCCGCGGCGCCGAGATCGTCGAGCGTCGCGGCCGCCGCCTCGCGCGCCATCGCGCCGATCTCCCGCAAGATCCCTGCCAGCACCCTCTGGCCGTCGGTCTGGCCGACCACGCTCAAGCGAACGGCGGCGGAGACCAAGTTGGCGAACAGGGCGACGACGAAGGCCTGGGCGGCGCGCTCGCGCGCCATGCCATGACCCGCGGCCGCCGCGGCGACGGCGATCGGATAGGCGATCGCGTCCCCGGCGCGCTCGGGGACGCGGGCCAGCGCATCGCAGTCCCACGCGGCGCGCGTCGCGGCGCGGAATGCGCCGCCCTGAGCGGTCGTCTCCAGCCGTCGCTCGGCCGAGCCGGCGAGGGCGATCGCCAGTTCGTTGATCTCGTTCAGCGCGCGCCAATCTTTAGCCTCGACAGCGCGGTGAGCCGCGGCGAAGAGCATCGCGTCCGTATGCGGCGCGCCGAACGCGGCGAGATCGGCGAGCCAATCGCCGAGCGACCTCGCATCGACGATGTCGCCGGCTTCGACCGCCCATTCCAGGCCATGCGAATAGGCGAACGATCCCACGGGAAAGGCGGGCGAAAGCCAGAGAAACAGCGGCAATTCCCGCCAGTCGCCGTCCTCAGCGCTCGGGGCGGCCATGATCGTGATCGTGATGCGCGTGGTCGTGATGATCGTGATCATGGTGGTCGTGGCCGCAACTCGGGCCGTGGACATGCGGCTCAGCGCCGACGTTCTGATGATCGCCGTGACGGTGGTGCGTGTCGCCGTGGTGGGCATGATCATGATGGTCGTGGTCATGATCGTGCCCGTGGTTGTGATCATGGCCGTGCGCCGGCGCGCGCACATAGGCCCCGCCTTCCGGATTGAATGGCGCCTCGATCGCCACGACGGCGCCGCCGAGACCGCGCGCCATCTCCTCGATCACCGGATCCCTGCGGATGCGCAGGCTCTTCCGCATGAGTTCGGTCGGTAGGTGGCGGTTGCCGAGATGCCAGGCGATCCGCGTCAAGGCGGCTGCGTCGGCGCCACGGATTTCGACGAGCGATTCAGGGGCTGCGACGACTTCGACGATGCGGCCATCCTCGAGTTCGAGCCCGTCGCCGGCGCGCAGCATCACCGCCTCGGGCAGGTCGAGGAGAAAGTCGAGACCGCGGACGCCGGTCATGGCGACGCGGCGACGGTAGCGCTCGTCATAGTCGAGCACCACCGTATCGGTCGGCTCGCCCGACCACGCGCCAGCGGGAAGAACGGAATGTGCGTGCAGCATCAGCCTCGCCAGAAATTGGGCGCCGCACCCGGCGCCGCTCTCTCCCATACGCGCGTTGAATGGGTTAGAAAAGCCTTGCGAGGGGGAACGACGATCGAGGCGGAGGCGTTCAGTCGTCGACCGAGCCTTACGCCGGCGTTGCGGACCTTCCGGAGAAGAGGAGGACGCCATGAGCACACTATCGGCGCGCTGCTGCGTCGCGGGCGGCGGCCCGGCTGGGATGATGCTGGGATTTTTGCTGGCGCGGGCGGGGGTCGAGGTCGTCGTGCTCGAAAAGCACGCCGATTTCCTGCGCGACTTTCGCGGCGATACGATCCATCCCTCGACTCTCAACATTATGAAGGAACTGGGCTTTCTCGACGAGTTCCTCCGCTTGCCGCACCAGAAGGTGTTTCAAATACGCGGCCTCGTCGGCGATACGCGCGCCCCGATCGCGGACTTCTCGTCGCTGCCGCCGCCCTGCAACTTCGTCGCGATGATGCCGCAATGGGATTTCCTGGATTTTCTGGCGGCCAAGGGCGCGGCTTACGGGACCTTCAAGCTTCTGATGCGCACGCAGGCGACGTCTCTGATCGAGGAGGGCGGCCGCATCGTCGGCGTCAACGCCCAGGGGCCGGACGGCCCGATGACCATCCGCGCCGATCTCGTCGTCGCGGCGGACGGCCGGCATTCGATTTTGCGCGCCGCCGCCGGTCTCAAGACCATCGATCTCGGCGCGCCGATGGACGTCCTGTGGTTTCGCGTCGAGCGCAGCGCGAGCGACGACGACGAGACGCTCGGGCGCTTCGATCCTGGCCAGATCTTCATTCGCATCAATCGCGGCGCCTACTGGCAATGCGCCTATGTCATCGCCAAAGGCTCGTTCGGCGCGGTGAAGGCCAAAGGCATCGACGCTTTCAAGGCGGACGTCGCGCCACTGATGGAGATCCCGTTTGAACGGCTCGGCGAGCTGAAAAGCTTCGACGACGTGAGCTTGCTGAGCGTCGCTGTGGACCGTTTGGAGCGTTGGCACAGGCCGGGGTTTCTGGCGATCGGCGACGCCGCCCATGCGATGTCGCCGATCGGCGGCGTTGGCGTCAATCTGGCGGTGCAGGACGCTGTCGCCGCCGCCAACCGCCTCGCCTCGCCCTTGCTGGCGGGAACGGTCGGCGAGGCGGATCTTGCAGCCGTCGAACGCCGCCGTTTGTTTCCGGCGCGCCTGACCCAGTTCATACAGGTCGCGGTGCAGAATAACGTTGTCCGGCCTACGCTCGGCAAGGCCGGACCGATCAAGCCGCCGTTTGTCTTCCGGCTCGCAGCCGGCGCCCGGTTGCTGCGCCGGCTGCTCGGCCGGCTCGTCGGCCTCGGGGTTCGCCCGGAGCACGTGCAAACCCCGCATGCGTGAGCGCGGCATCGCGCAAAAGTCAGCCAGCCGGCCTGTAAGCCGGGTTCTGTATGGCCGGGAGCCGAGGCTCCCGACGTGACGGCCATTCCTCTGGGACGCCCGTTGCCGGGCGCCTCAAGCAACCAACCCGAACGACAAGGCCCGCGGACTGGCCCCGCGCCGCGGTGAGGCGGCGCGCATCGTTCCTATTCGGTCTTGCTCCCGGCGGGGCTTGCCATGCCGCCGACGTTGCCGCCGACGCGGTGCGCTCTTACCGCACCCTTTCACCCTTGCCGGCCTAGGGCGGATGTTTCCATTCGCTTTGAGCCGGTGGTTTGCTTTCTGTGGCGCTATCCCTGGGGTCGCCCCCGCCGGACGTTATCCGGCGCCGTGTCCGCGTGGAGCCCGGACTTTCCTCCGCCCGAAGGCGACGGCCGTCCGGCCGACTGGCTGGCGAAGGCCATAGGCTCGGTGGGTGGGGCGGGTCAAGAGCGCCGGCGGCCGCCCTGCGGACGCATCGGACAATGACGCGCCAAATGTCGAGGCGAAACTTTTGATCGGCCGCAACCCCGTATCCGCTCGCTTCCCGTAAATGAAATTCGCGACCTGGTCGCACGCCTCCCTTGGGGCGTTTCCTCCCTTTGACTTAGCCGCCGAAGGGCGGCCGCTTTTTTTGCCGCCATGCGCTCGGGAAGGCGGCTTCAGGAGGCGGTCCTCTCGAGGGCGCAGCCGCGCCGCCGCATGGCGCTCGGCGGCGGCGGGGGCCTGCGCTCCAGCGCCCGCAGCCGCGCCTCGCGGGCGCGGGCGGCCAGAAGCGCGGTTGGATCGTCGTCGAGCGCTCCCGCCGTCGCGTCGCGCAAATCCTGCGCGGTGAGCCCGATATCGGCGAGTTCGCGCGCATCCATCGCGGCCAATTGGCGGAACGCGGCACGTCCGGCCGCGACGCGGGCCGGCCAAAGCGCGACGCGCGCGCTCCTTATAACAATTCCTTCAGCGAGGCGTCTGAGCTTGATCATGGCACGTTCCTTTCGCCGCCTTTATCGTGCAGGCAGGCTGGCGCGCCCAGAGACAATCGGGTACAGTTTCGCCGAACTGTACTAAATCGATGGGCAATACAGATGCTTGATCGGCCCCCGGCCGAAGATCGCGCGCCGACGCGGGTCGCCACCGTGATGGCGTCCCTCAAGAGTCGAATGGACAGTCGCGCGCTGGCGCCGGGCGCGCGTCTCCCCTCGGTGCGGGCCCTCGCGGCGAGCCTGGCGGTGTCGAAATCGACCGTCGTCGAGGCCTATGACCGGCTGGTCGCGGAGGGCGACGTGGTCGCGCGGCGCGGCTCCGGCTTTTTCGTCGCGGGGCCGACCCGCCCCCTGGTGCTCGCGCCGACGGACGATCGACGCGAGCCGGTGTCCGACTGGCTATGGTCGATACGGGCCGCGCTCGAATCCGATCCCAACTTGATGCAGCCGGGTTCGGGGTGGCTGCCGGAATCCTGGATGCCCGAGGTTGGCATGCAGCGGGCGCTGCGCGATCTCGCGCGCGACAGCGGCTTCCGCAAGACCCAATACGATTCGCCGATCGGTTACGCGCCGCTGCGCCGCCAACTCGCGGTGCGCCTCAGCGAGCGCGGCGTCGCCGCCTCGCCCGAGCAGATCGTCCTGACCGAATCGAGCACGCAAGGGGTCGATCTCGCGCTGCGCTTCCTCGTCCAGCCCGGCGACACCGTCGCGGTCGACGATCCCAGCTATTTCCGATTGCTGCCGCTGCTCAACGCGCATCGCGTCAACGTCGTCGCGGCGCCTCTCACGCCGGAGGGTCCGGACGTCGAGGCGCTCGGCGCCGTCTTTGCGACCCATTCGCCGCGCGTTTATCTGACCATCGCCGGCCTGAACAATCCGACCGGCGCGCGCCTGTCGGCCGCCGTCGCGCACCGCGTCCTCAAACTCGCCGAGCGGCGCGACGTCATCATCATCGAGGACGAGATCTTCGCCGATTTCGAGTCGGGACCGGCGGCGACGCGGCTGGCGGGCTTCGACGGGCTCGATCGCGTCATCCAGGTGGGCAGTTACTCGAAAACGATCTCCGCGGCGCTGCGTTGCGGCTATCTCGCGGTTCGGCCGGACTGGGTCCATCCGATCGTCGATCTGAAACTCGCGACGTCCCTCAGCAGCAGCCATTTCGCCGCCGCCTTCCTGCACCGGATGCTGACCGAGGCCGGCTACCGGCGCCATTTGAGCGCGCTACGCGCGCGCCTGGCCGATGCGATGGGCAAGACGCTGAACCGTCTCAGAGCCGGCGGGCTGACGCCCTGGATCGAGCCGAGCGGCGGGATGTTCGTCTGGGCGCGACTGCCCGACGGGCTCGACGCGACGCAAATCGCCCGCTATGGCGTCAGCAACGGCGTCGCCTTCGCGCCAGGGCCGGTGTTCAGCGCTTCGGCCGAGGCGCGCGGCTTCCTGCGCTTCAACGTCGCGGCGAGCTTGAACCCGCGCAGCTTCGAGGTGCTGGACCAGGCGATGCGCGCGATCGGCCCCGGGGCCGCCGCATAGTTCACCTGGGGTTCACCAAATCTGTGGCAGCTTGGGGGACGGACAAGGGGTGAGAGGCGTCGGGTTCGCGGGCGGGGCGCTTGCGGCTGGGCCGCATCCAGGATAACTCGCGTGCGACTTTCGCGCGACGCACAGGAGACGAGTGTGATGAAGAAGCTCATTTTCCTTTCGCTGACCATGGCGGCGGCCATGTCAGTGGCGGGCTGCGACACGCCGCAAGGCCAGAACGCGGCGGGCGGCGCCGTGCTCGGCGGCGCGACGGGCGCGCTGCTCGGCGGCGCCTTGACCAACCGCCCCGGCGGCGCGCTCGTCGGCGGAATCGCTGGCGCCGCGACCGGCGCGATGATCGGCTCGGCCGCGACGCCGCCGGGCCCGGGACCCGGCCCCGGCTATTATCCGCCCGGTCCGCCGCCGCCCGGCGCGCGTTGCGCCGAGTGGTACTACGATTACTACGGCAACCGCGTTTGCCGCTCGTACTATTGATCCGTTCCGCTCTCCTTCGCCTTCGCCGGCGAGGGAGGGTCTCCTTGGGGGTTTGCCGCTTGCCGCCGACGCGTGAGCGCGTCGCGTGACGGCTCAGCCGACACCGGACAGCCCGATCGCGTCCGCCTTCCTGCCCTCGCCCAACTTCGGCGAGCGGCGCGGCCATGCGCGTCCCGACAGCATCGTCCTGCACTACACCGGCATGGCCACGGCCGAGGCGGCGCTGGCGCTGTTGCGCGACCCGGCCTCGCAGGTTTCCGCGCATTATTTCGTCTGGGAGAGCGGCGAAGTCGCGCAACTCGTCGCCGAAGAGAAGCGCGCCTGGCACGCCGGCGTCGGCTTCTGGGGTGGAGCGACCGACCTGAATTCCGCATCGATCGGCATCGAGATCGCCAACCCCGGCCACGACGGCGCGCTGCCGCCTTTCCCGCGCCCGCAGATCGACGCCGTCATCGCGCTCTGCCGCGACATCGCCGAGCGACGCGCGATTCGCGCCGAACGCATTCTCGCCCATTCCGACATCGCGCCGGCGCGCAAGCGCGATCCCGGCGAGAAATTCCCCTGGGACAGTCTCGCGCGCGCCGGCGTCGGCCATTGGACCGCGCCAGCTCCGATCGATGGCGACGCGCTGCTCGGCGCGGGGCAGGAGGGGCCGCCGGTCCGGGCGTTGCAGGCGATGCTCGCGCTTTACGGTTACGGCGTCGAACTCACCGGCGTCTACGACCGACAGACGAGAACGGTGGTCGCCGCCTTCCAGCGCCATTTCCGGCCCGAGCGCATCGACGGCGACGCCGACGCTTCGACGGTCGCGACCTTGCGCGCGCTGATCGACGCCCTCAACGCGAAGGAAGCGCCCGGCTCATGAACTGGCTGCGACGCCCCAGGTCGGCGCGCCGTGGGTGTGGGGTATCTTGTCGGCGAACACTTTGACGAAATCGGCGTTGTCCGCTTCGGTTCCCGAAGACGCGTGCAGCGCCTCGTCGACATAGCTCGCGCCGCCGGCGTCGGCGAGCACGCGCCGCAGGATCCCGCGGTAGCGCATCGCCAGGCGGAGCCACTTCGCCGCGACCTTGGCGAAATCCACCGCCCGCCAGGGATAGAAGAGGATCGGGTTCACGATCGGCTTGCCATACCGCCGCTGCGTCCTGATCTTGCGGCGGACATAGCCGAACTGAAGCGGGTGGACGCCCTCGATGCGGGAGGCTCCGGAGAAGATGGTCAGGGCGTCGACGATCTTGCGCGGATTGATCCCGCTGGCGACGGCCCGGCGCAGCACGGTCTCGACATGGGCGTCGGTGTAATAGCGCGACCAGGCGTCGCGATAGACCTGTCGCCAAGCGTCGGCCGACATCAGCGGGTGGGCCGTGCAGACGTGCTCGAGATCGTAATTGTTCATGTCGGGATCCATCGGGACCCCCTTGGTGTAAAGGGTCTTGTGATCCTCGGAACCCGGCAGCGGCGTCAGGAAGAAGAACTCGAGAATATCGATCGGCAATTCGCGTTTGATGATCTCGATGTCGCGGGCGATGGTGGCCGGCGTATCGGTGGGGAAGCCGAGAATATAGCCCGCCCAGGTCATCACATGGACGCGCCGCCACGCCTGGAGCATGTCGCGATATTCCCAAATCTTGTTCTGGCGTTTCTTGGCGCCCTGCAGCGATTCGGGGTTGATGTTCTCCAGCCCGATGAAGACCGCGTTGCACCCGGCGCGTGCCGCCTTCTCGATGAAGTTCGGGATGCGATGGCACAAAGTGTCGACTTGCAGCAGCAATCGGATCTGGAATCCCTGCTCCTCGCGCAATGCGATCAGACGGTCGAGGATCGGCTCCCAGTTCCTGTTGCGGGCGAAGTTGTCGTCGGTGACGAAGAAGCGCGTCACGCCCTGGGCGGCGTTGGCCCGCACGATCGCTTCCACGTCGTCGGGCGTGCGAAAGCGAGACTTGCGGCCCTGGACATTGATGATCGTGCAAAAGCTGCATTGGAACGGGCAGCCGCGTCCGGCGTCGAAACTCGCGTAATGCCCGGCGACGCGCGTCACGATTTGCCGCGGCAGCACCGGCAGGGCGGCCGCCTCCATGGCGGGCATGTCGTCGAGGTAATTGTAGATGGGCTTGGCGCGCCCCGCGTCGATGTCGCGCAGAAGGTTGGCCAATCGTCCTTCGCCCTCGCCGGCGAACAAGATCATGCCGAGCGCCTGCGCTTGCTTCAGATCCGGCGGCAACTCCGGCAGCATCGCCAGGCAGCCCGAAACGTGAAAGCCGCCGACGACGACCGGCACGCCCGCCGCGCGAAACTGGCGGCCGAGGTCGAGCGCGCGCGGGAACTGGTTGGATTGAACGCCGACGAGCGCGACGAATCCGCCGCCGCCCGCCTTGATGCGTCGAGCGGTCGCGCCGACGTCGACGACGGTGTTGCACTCGTCATAGGCCTCGATCTCGATCTCGACATCGGGCCCGAGCGCTTGCTCGTCGGCGCACATCGTCAGGAGTCCGTAGACGCTGGCGAGGCTGTTCGAGGGGATGGTCGATCGGCGCCATTGGATGACGTATCCGTCCGCGTCGTAGTGGGACGGCTTGAGGAGAACAATACGAAACGTCCGCTTGCCCATGAATCGCCCCCTTCCTGCGGAGGACAAGCCCGAAACCATTCGGCTCGTCATCCATTCGCTGAAGAAGTCCGACTAGATATACGCCTTGGGAATGAGAATAACCGCAGGCATACTACCGGTTTTGCTTTCTTAGTCCAGCATCGCCGTCGCACATCGCGACAAATGACACAGGTTAATTGCTCCGAAGCCAGTCAATCCCCGCTACAGCGGCAGGCGGACGCCCTCGGTTTCCGTCGCGCCGCCGCGAATAGGCCGCCCAGGGGAACGAATTTGGTGAGCGGGAATGCGGTGTATGCATTCTTCCGCCGCGCGGCGGGGTGCGGGCCATGCGCGCGGTCGCGGCGCGGCGGCTAGCGCGCGTTGCCTTCAGGTCGAAGCAAGCCTCAGCCGTCTTGGCGAGCAACGCGAAGCCATCCAGACTTTGGGATTGCGGCGGCGGCTTAGTCTGGATCGCCACGCTTCGCTCGCGAAGACGGCGGGGCCTGTTCGACCTAAATGCAAAGCGCTTTAGTGGACAGAGTCTCGGCCGCCTCGGCGACCGTTATTGCCGGCAGAATCCCTCGATGCCGATCCTTCGGCCGGGGCCGGATTTCTGATGCCTATCGCCAGCCTGCCGGCCGCGCGGGCGCGCTGATCCAAATCCCGCTGACCGTTTTCGAGGATGACGGCGAGCGCGCCGCCGACCCAATGGGGAATGGAGCGCAGCCCCGTGCTCCAACGATGGACGGTGGCGGGGGACACCGTCTTGCCGCGCGCCACGCCGAGCCAATGGGCGAGCGGCGATTGCCATCGCTCGCCGAACAGCACTTCCCCGACGAAGCGCAAGAAGCCGGGCGTGAGCAATGCCGGGCCGCCGCGCAGAGTCGTGTCTTCGGCAAGCGGCAGATTGTTGCGGTATTTCTTCTTCGTGCCGTCCAAGCCCAGCCACCCTTGACGTTGCGAAGAGTCTCTGACCGTGGATGTCGCCCTCTTGGGGAATGCGCCAGCGCGCGGCGCCGCCCGGAGAGGCGACGCCGCGACGATGGAGGGTTTAGGCCGCGGCCTGCTTGTCGAGCGGAACCGTCGCGATCGTCTTCAGGACCTGCGAGGCGATCTGGTAGGGGTCCCCTTGAGAGTTCGGGCGGCGATCCTCGAGATAGCCCTTGTAGCCATTGTTGACGAAGCTGTGGGGGACGCGGATCGACGCGCCGCGGTCGGCGACACCGTAGCTGAACTGATGGATCGACGCCGTCTCATGCTTGCCGGTGAGGCGCATGTGGTTGTCGGGCCCGTAGACCGCGATGTGGTCCTCGCGGGCCGCTTCGAAGGCTGCCATCAGCCGCTCGAAATAGTCCTTGCCGCCGACCTCGCGCATGTACGCGGTCGAGAAGTTGCAGTGCATGCCCGAGCCGTTCCAGTCGGTGTCGCCGAGCGGCTTGCAGTGGAACTCGATGTCGATGCCGTACTTCTCGGTCAGACGCAGCAAGAGATAGCGCGCCATCCACATGTCGTCGGCGCACTTCTTGGAGCCCTTGCCGAAGATCTGGAACTCCCACTGCCCCTTCGCCACTTCGGCGTTGATGCCTTCGTGGTTGATGCCCGCCGCGAGGCAGGCGTCGAGATGCTCTTCGACGATCGCACGGGCGACGTCGCCGACATTCTTGTAGCCGACGCCAGTGTAGTAGGGACCCTGCGGGGCCGGATATCCCAAGGTCGGAAATCCGAGCGGCCGACCGTCCTTATAGAGGAAATATTCCTGCTCGAAGCCGAACCAGGCGCCGGCATCGTCGAGGATCGTGGCGCGCTTGTTCGAGGGGTGCGGGGTCTTGCCGTCGGGCATCATGACTTCGCACATCACCAGCACGCCGTTGACGCGCTGGCCGTCGGGATAGACCGCGACCGGCTTCAGCACGCAATCCGAGCTGTGCCCCTCCGCCTGCATCGTCGAGCTTCCGTCGAATCCCCAGAGCGGAAGCTGTTCGAGCGTCGGGAAACTCTCGTAGTCTTTGAGCTGCGTCTTTCCGCGGAGATTTGGCGTCGGAGTGTACCCGTCAAGCCAAATATACTCGAGCTTATACTTTGTCATTGCCACCCTCACACAATTTGCTTTCGTCCCCGGCTCACACAGGATTGCCTATCGCCGCCAGCGGCTTGGCGTGGCGAGCATTTTTTGTGCCAGCCCCGGCGCCGCACTCGCGCCTTTCCGTACAATGCTGTAGAAAGCGGCACAATGCTGGCTGCCTATTTTTTAGCCTTGCGTGAATTTATTTGAAGCACATCGTGCAAAATGCGGGCGCCGTGCTACTGTGAAAGCCGAATCGAAGTTCACATGTCGTAGCTCAAGGGATTGCTCGGCATGGAATAGGAGACTTTCCTATGGACACGAATTCGCGCCCCCCGACCGCAAAGATCTATCAATTCCCGCGCAACAGTTCGGCGAATCGCGCCAGGGCCGCTCAGCGGGTCGCCGCGGCGCCCGACCCGCAGTCGTTTCCGAGCGTCGAGTTCGGCAGCGGCTGGTATCACGAAGCCGCCGTCCAGGCGGACCTCCCCCGCAAGCCCTGAACCGCCCGGCCTAGTTCGGCAGCGCGACGCCCGAATGCCTGCCGCAGGCCTCGATGAGCCGGTCCTGGAGGTCGACGTCATAGGCGCTGGGGTTCGCCTTCCGCGGACGCATATGAAAGAAATATTCGCCGGTTACGCGCGCGCCGTCGTCGTCGCTGACCGCCAGCCATGCCTGGGTTCGATGCCCCTGATCGAGATCGTCCGGCGCGCCAGCCCCGCCCATGCGGGTCGCCACCCACCCAGGCTCCACCGCGTTCGAAAACACGCCCGGCCACCGGCGAGCGATGGCGAAGGCCAACAGGGCATCGTGCAGCTTGCTCTCGGCGTAGGCCTCGGCGGCGCGCCAGGGGCGCTTTGACCAAGTGAGATCGTCGATATCAGCCGAAGCGCTCCGGTGCATTCCGGAACTGAGATAGACGAGGCGCTTCGGCTTCCCGATCAGCGCCGTCAGGATATAGGGCGCGAGCGTGTTGACAGCGAAGACATGGGGCAGGCCGTCCTCGGTCGCGACGCGCCGCCCCTCGCGATAGCCGACCCCGGCATTGTGGATCACCGCGTCGAAACGGCCGAGCCGATTGACCTGATCGGCGACGGCGCGGGTCTGAGCGATGCTGGCGAGGTCGCCGACGACCACCGCTTCGGCTTCCGGCAGCTCCTTGCGGGCGACGGCGGCGCGCTCCAAGTCGCGGCCGTGCAGCACGACCCGATGACCTTGTTGCGCGAGAAGCTGGCCGGCCATCAGGCCGAGGCCGGTCGACGATCCCGTGATGAAGATGCGTGACATGAGGGCGCTCCTGAGCGAACGGATTATGGAGGGGCTTGCGCCAACGAAAACATCGGGCGAGCTCGCGTACAACAATTCAGCGGTCGTTCGATCACGATCACCTGGGAGCCCGCGAACGAGCCGACGCACAACGCGACCGCCACAGCGCCATCCCGACCAAGGGGTGAATCAGCGCCACGATCGACACGAGCACAATTAAGAATGCGACCACGGCCACGAGAAGCCGGCCGCGCAAAATAGCGATCAGGACGGGCAGAAACATCAGGGGCAGAAGCCCCAATCGAAAGCCGGCGAAAAACGTGTGCGTCATGGGCTTGCCCTCACGAAACGGCGATCGATGCTATTCCGACCGTGACCGGCGATCAGTGGTCAAATCGATGCGGCGGCCGCGACGACTGACTGGAGTCGACCCATGGGAATGTTAGCCTTGGTTCCCGGCGCACAGATCTGACAAGGAGCAAGAAAGATGCCCCCTAATCTCTTTTCCTCGATCGGCGACACGGGACTTCAGTCTTCGATCCGCGGCCTTTACGCGACGCCGACGGCCCCGCTGCCCTTCCTGAGCGGTGTAGTCGTCCGATCCTTCGTTCTCGAGCGCAAGCAGGGAAACATCATCATCTATCACTCACCGGGCATCAACGCCGCCGCGCGCGAGATACTGGAACTGGGGCGGCCCGGCCGGCTTCTGCTGAACCATTGGCATGAGGCGATGTACGACGCGCCAGAACTCGACGTGCCGATCTTCGTGCATGAAAATGATCGCTCGCAAACAAAATTGCCAATCGCCGGCGTGTTCTCGAATTGCGAGAAAATCGCTGACGATTTCGAGGTTATTCCCACACCCGGGCATACCGCCGGCGCCGCGACGTTCCTGTGGGACAATGGCGAGCGCCGCCTGCTGTTTCCCGGAGACTCGATCTGGGTCCAAGGTGGGGTATGGAAGGCCGTTCTGCTCGGGGAGAGCGACCGCGAGGCCAATCTCGCCAGCCTTTCGCGCCTCATGGACCTGGACTTCGATATCCTCGTGCCGTGGGGGAGCGAGGAGGGTCAGCCCTACGGCTACGGCGTCACCCGCCTCGAGGCGCAGAAGAACCTGAGAAGGATCATCGATCGCCTGCAGGCTGGAGAGAGTGGATAGTTGCGTCAGCGGCGGTACAAGCTCAACCGCATTTTGCTCGCGCGCCGACTCCTCTCTGCGATTCAGCGCCTTTTCTCAATGATGCACCGAAAGGGCACGGCCGTCATGCGCGGGCTGTCGAGGAAATGGGTGCGCGTTGCGCGGCCGAGAGGACGTCGGCCCCCTCGCGGTTGTCCTTGCCGCGGCGCCGGTTCGCGGCGCGGGCGATCAGGCCCGGCCGCGGCGGCGCCTGCGTCCTGGTGTGAACGCCGCAGTTCACGCCGTCACGGCCTTCTGGGCCGCCGCGAAGACGTCGCGTGCGGACGTCGTGCCCGCTACGTGCTCCGTGCCTTCGACGCCGAGGTCCATCCATCCTGCGTTCACGGCCTCAAACATTTCTTCGGCAGGTCCGGTGGGCCCTTCGGGATGGCGAACTGCTCGAACGCTTCCGCCCACCCTGCACGCGGGACTGCAAAGGCTTTCACGTCGAGCTTCAGGACTTCACCCAATTGCGCCGCGACGTGATCCGCGCTGACGATCGAACCAAGCTCGATGACGCGCTGCCCCGGCCAGGCTGGCCGGTCAAAAGGGTTGGGACCTCCGCGCCGATGACGCTCGTCGCGACCATGGTCGATTTCGGTTTGTCGGATTATAGGTAGACCGGTAGCATTCCACCTTGGGCGACGTGCAAGCCGTAAAGGAAGTTTTCGAAGAATCCGCCTGCGCGCACAAAGGCGACCGGAGATGGCAGGTTGCGAAAACCCTGCTCCAGAAGCGACAGCGCCGTGATCATCCCGAGCCCGCAGGTTCTGTTGGCGACCATCGACGAGGCGCCACCACTCGCGGCGGCGCTGCCTTGGTGAGCGCCGGACATAGTTCGCAATCACGCCCTTTGCTTCTTTGTAGTCAGGCGAGGGCGCCCACATAGCCGGCAACATGACATAGGCGCCTTCAACGCCTTTGAGCGCCTCCTCGATGGCTGGCGAGTCATTCCAGTCGCGGTCTACCAGGTCCGACGCCTTGGTCCGTCCAATTGGCCGCCTTTTCGCGATTGCGGACGAGCGCGCGTACTTTCTTGCCATGCGCCAACAGATGTTCTGCCGTGGCGCCGCCCACTTTTCCGGTAATTCCCATCACTAAAAACATGCGTTTTCTCCTTATCTCCAGGGGACAGAACACTGTCTCTGACGGTTCAATGGATGAGCGGCAGAATCGCCCGGATACGGGGATCGCTGCGTAGACGGCGCCCAAGTCGTCGCGCCCAGAAGCAGGGAAGCAAGTTCCGGCGCGATCCCAACTCACCGATGCGGACATAGGCGCAGATCGCGCCTCCCAGAAAGCCAGTCACCAGGATCGCGCCGAGGACGGCGGTGGCCGGAATGGCGTAAAGGATGGCGCAGGCGAGTATGATCGGACCCACGATACGGGTCAGGTCCATCGCGAACCCGGTTTCCTGCAACATGCTCGCAATCGGTGCCGGCGCGAAAGGCTGAATGGTCCCATCCGCCTCCAGAGCGAAAACGACAAACGCGCTCATTATCCGGCCGGCCCACAGGGCGCGACGCAAGGTCACGGTTGCAGGCGCCGACGCAGGTTCAAGTTCCGGAATTTGCGTTCTCCGAGGCGGCCCCAATTTCGAGGCTATCGGCCACCTCGAGGCGTGATAAACACCTATGAACTGATCTCCTGTTCGTCTGTGCGGCGAACAATACCCGGGCGCGAAAATGCAAAATCTCCAACCCATCCTCATTTTCATAACGGTCGCGGAAATGGGGCGCTCACCCGCGCAGACGATAGCCTGGGCATTCAAAAGGGAAGGGCCTCAACGGCGGTCCGAGAAACTGGAAGCAGATGTCGGCGCCAGGCTCCTGCACGGGCAACGCGGAGCGAGCAGTTGACGGAAGACGCACGGGTAATTCGCGCGAACGAGCGCGATCCGCTGGCCGACGCCGAGGATCTCACTCGATTTCGCAGGCGATCTCGTGGCGTTCGTGGACGTGACCGGGGCGGTCGGCGACCGCGCTTTCGATCACTTCCGTGACGATGACGTTGCGGCCTTGGCGACAATCGCGAGTTGGAGCGAGGTGTCGACTACGGACGCCAAGTGATCGGCTCAAGAGGGCTCTGCGTTCGACCACGATCACCTTGGGCGAGCCTGCAAAAGAGCCGACGCACAACGCGACCAGCCACAGCACCATCCCGACCAAGGGGTGAATCAGCGCCACGATCGACACGAGCACAATCATGAATGCGACCACGGCGACGAGAAGCCGGCCCCGCAATACGGCGATCAGGACGGGCAGGAACATCAGGACCAGAAGCGCCAAGCCAAAGCCGGCGAAAAACGTGTGCGTCATCGGCTTGCCCTCACGAAACCGCAATCGATGCTATTCCGGCGGCGACCGGCAGGCTAGTGCTTGGGCCCTCACCTCGCCATCGGCATCGCCATCTCGACGACCCGCTTGGCGATCGTCCCCCGCGCTCTGAGCCCGATCAGGTGGCAGATCGCGAACACGAGGTCGGCGCGATTCATCGTGTAGAAATGCAGATGCGTCACGCCGCGGTCGATGAGATCGATCACCTGCTCGGCGCACACCGCGGCGGCGACCAGGCGGCGGGTGACGGGATCCTCTTCGAGGCCTTCGAAGCGATCGGCCAGCCAGGCCGGGACGCTGGCGCCGGCGCGCTTGGCGAAGCCCGCGGTCTGCTTGAAATTCTGCACCGGCACGATGCCCGGCACGATCGGGATCTGGATCCCCGCGGCGGCGGCGATGTCGAGGAAGCGGAAATAGACGCTGTTGTCGAAGAAGAATTGCGTGATCGCCCGGTCGGCGCCCGCGTCGACCTTGCGCTTCAGCGTCTCGATGTCGTGCAGCAGGTTGGGACTGTGCGGATGCTTCTCGGGATAGGCGGCGACGGACACCTCGAAATCGCCGCTCGCCTTGATCGCGCGCACGAGATCGGCGGTCGATTGGTAGCCGTTCGCCGGGGCGACATAGGGCGTGTCGAGGCCGCCCGGCGCATCGCCGCGCAGCCCGACGATGTGGCGAACGCCGGCGGCGCCATAGCCGCGGATCACCGCGTCGATCTCCCGACGGCTGGCCCCGACACAGGTCAGATGCGCGGCGGGCGCGAGACGGGTCTCCTTGACGAGGCGCGCCACGGTCGCGTGGGTGCGCTCGCGCGTCGAGCCGCCAGCCCCGTAGGTCACCGAGACGAAGCTGGGTTCGAGCGGCGCGAGGCGCGTGATCGCCTCCCACAGGCTTGTCTCCATGTCCTGCGACTTCGGCGGAAAGAACTCGAAGGAGACGCTGACGGGCGAACCCGATCGGCTCAGTCGGACCGGACCATGCGCCATCACGCCAGCTCCATCGCGGTTCTCGGCAAATCGTCGGAAATGATGCGCAGGTCGCGCGCGAGCCACAGCGCCACCGTCAGCTTGCCCGGCTCGCCGGCGTCCGGCGGCACGAGTTTCGACTCGACAGGCGCCAGGCCCGCCTCGGCGACGAACGCCTCGATCTCCGCGCTGGAGAAGCCGAGGCGGCGGTGCGCGAATTGCTCGCGCAGGAATTCCTCGCTGTGCGCGGCGAAATCGACGATGAGCAGGCGGCCGCCCGGCCGCAGGGCGCGCGCGGCCTCGCTGAGCGCGCGCGCGGGATCGTCGAGGAAATGCAGCACCTGGTGGATGATGACGAGATCGTAGCCGTCGCGCTCGATCGGCGGCGCGTAAATGTCGCCCTGGCGCAATTGCACGTTGCGCAGCCCGCTCTGGTCGATGTGCGAGCGCGCCAGCGCCAGCATCGCCGGGCTCTGGTCGATGCCGACGGCGCGCTCGGCGAGCGGCGCGGCGAGTTCGAGCATGCGCCCGGTGCCCGTTCCGAGGTCGAGCACGGCGCGGATCGGCCCCGTGCCGATCATTGAGCGGATCGCCGCTTCGACCCGCTCCTCCGGCGCGTGCAGGGCGCGAATCGTGTCCCAGTCGGCGGCGCGCTCGGCGAAGTAGGCGGCGGCCTGGCGCCGTCGCGCCTCACGCGCCACGGCGAGGCGCGCGCGGTCGGCGGCGAGCCTCGAATCGCGCGGATCGATGCGCGCGATCAGCGCGCGGGCGAACGAGCCGCCCTTGTCGGCGAGCCGGTAGAACGCCCACGCTCCTTCGCGCTGACGCTCGGCGAGGCCCGCCTCGACCAGCAGCTTCAGATGACGCGAAACGCGCGGCTGCGATTGGCCGAGAATGGCGACAAGCTCGCTGACGGTCAGCTCGGCTTCGCACAAGAGCCCGATGAGGCGCAGGCGCGTCACCTCGCCTGCCGCCTCCAGGCCGGCGAGCAGCGCCTCGAAGCTCATTGCCGTCGCCCCGATGGGCGTGCGTTTTAAGTCAGACATAAACATATATTTATATCTGATTTCACTGCGGCGCAAGCGCTCGCATTGTCGTGTCGCCGCGCCCGTTCCCCGTTCGAGAATCTTGCTCTAAGCTGCCGTGGAAACCGCCAACCCGGATGCCGATGAACGCCCTCTACGATATCGAACTGACCGCCATCGACGGCCAGCCGCAAAGGCTCGCGGCTTACGCGGGGAAGGTGCTGCTCGTCGTCAATGTCGCCAGCCGCTGCGGCTTCACGCCGCAATACGACGGGTTGGAAGCGCTGTGGCGGCGCTATCGCGACCGGGGCCTCGCCGTCCTGGGGTTTCCGTGCGACCAGTTCGGCCGTCAGGAGCCCGGCGACCAGGCGCAGATCAGGCGCTTCTGCACGTTGAACTACGATGTGACCTTTCCGCTCTTCGCCAAGATCGAAGTCAACGGGGAGGGCGCACATCCCCTCTATCGCGCGCTAAAGAGCGCCGCGCCCGGCCTCGCCGGCACGCAGGCGGTCAAGTGGAATTTCACCAAGTTCCTGGTCGATCGACGCGGCGAGGCGGTCCGGCGTTATGCGCCGACCGACCGACCCGGGGACCTCGCCGGGGAGATCGAGACGCTATTGAATTGACGGGGCGCATCAAGCGCAATCGCGGAAAGAGCCGATGAACCATCACCTGCATTTCTACATCGACGGCCAATGGACGCCGCCGGTCGTCGCGGCGGCGCTCGACGTCGTCGATCCCGCGAGCGAGCGGGCCTACACGGCGATCTCCATGGGATCGAAGGCGGACGTCGACGCGGCGGTCGGCGCCGCCAAGCGCGCCTTCCCGGCGTTCTCGCGTTTCTCGCGCGCCCAGCGGGTCGCGCTGCTCGAACGCGTGCTCGCGATCTACAATCGCCGCGCCGAGGATCTCGCGCACGCCGTCTCGCAGGAGATGGGCGCGCCGCTGCCTTTCGCGCATGAGGCGCAGGTGTGGGCCGGCCGCGTCCACTTGGAGGCGACGATCGGGGCGCTGCAGTCCTACGAATTCAGCCGCCGGCGCGGCGGGTCGCTGATCGTCAAGGAGCCGATCGGCGTCGGTGCGCTGATCACGCCGTGGAACTGGCCGCTCAACCAGATCGTCTGCAAGGTCGCGCCGGCGCTCGCGGCAGGTTGCACGGTGGTGCTGAAACCGAGCGAAATCGCGCCGATCAGCGGCATCGTTTTCGCCGAGATCGTCGAGGAAGCGGGCGCGCCGCCCGGCGTGTTCAATCTCGTCAACGGCGATGGCCCGTCGTCGGGCAGGTGATGGCCGGCCACCCCGACGTCGATATGGTCTCCTTCACCGGCTCGACGCGCGCCGGCATCATCGTCGCCAGGACCGCGGCCGACACGGTCAAGCGGGTCGCCCAGGAGCTCGGCGGCAAGTCGCCCAACATCATCTTCGCGACGCGGATTTCGAGACGGCGGTGCGAGCCGGCGTCCTCGCCTGTTTCACGAACAGCGGCCAGTCCTGCGACGCGCCGACCCGCATGCTGGTGCCCGCCGAGCGCCTCGAAGCCGCGATCGCGATCGCTCGCGCCGTCGCGCAAGGCCTGAAGGTCGGCGATCCGCAGACGCCGGGCGTCGATCTCGGCCCGGTCGTGAGCCAGGCCCAATTCGACAAGATCCAGCGCCTGATCGAGGCCGGCATCGAGGAGCGCGCGACGCTCGTGGCGGGCGGAACGGGCCGCCCCGAGGGCTCAATCGCGGCTATTACGTCCGCCCGACCGTGTTCGGCGACGTGACGCCGGACATGACGATCGACCGCGAGGAGATTTTCGGCCCGGTGCTCGCGGTCATGACCTACGCGGACGAGGACGAGGCGGTCAGGATCGCCAACGACACAGTCTATGGCCTCGCGGCCTATGTCTCGTCGCGCGACATCGAGCACGCCCGGGCGATCGCGACGCGATTGCGCGCAGGGACGGTCAATCTCAACTACCCCGCCTGGGACGTCCACGCGCCCTTCGGCGGCTACAAGCAGTCGGGCAACGGCCGCGAATACGCCGATTTCGGCATTCGCGACTATCTCGAGGTCAAGGCGGTCGTCGGCTACGGCGGCTAGCGGACCGGCGCGTTTCTCGACAGGCGCCGGATTCACGGTCTCTATGCGTTTAGCCATGCCGGATGAACGATACCCGGGATCATGTTCACCCTCGACGATCTCGCCCGCATCATCGCCGAGCGCGCCGAAGCCGGCGCGGACGCCTCCTATACCAGCTCGCTTCTCGACAAGGGCGCGGCCCATTGCGCCAAGAAGTTCGGCGAGGAGGCGGTCGAGCTGGCGATCGCGACCGTCGCCCAGGACGCGGCGGCGGTGCGCGCCGAGGCGGCCGACGTGCTCTATCATCTGCTCGTCGTCCTGCGCGCCGCGGCGTCGCTTTCGCCGAGGTGATGAGCGAACTCGAGCGCCGCACGCGGCAAAGCGGCCTCGCGGAAAAGGCTTCGCGACTCGCGTGATCGACCATTCCGGCTGATTTCCTTCTCGCCGAGAAACGGGCGCCCATGGACAAACGCGTTTCGCCGCGCCCGCCGGACGGCGTCGCCTCGCCCTTTCGCCGCTTCACGCGCGACGAATGGGCGAAGTTGCGCGCCGACACCGAGCTGACGCTGACCATCGACGATCTGCGCAAGCTGCAGTCGACCCACGACCCGATCTCGCTCGACGAGGTGGTCGCGATCTATCTGCCGCTGTCGCGCCTGCTGGCGCTCTATGTCGCGGCGACGCAGGGGCTGTTCAAGGCGACGCAGCGCTTTCTCGGCGCGACGACGGCAAGGTGCCCTATATCATCGGCGTCGCCGGCTCGGTCGCGGTCGGCAAATCGACGACGGCGCGCGTGTTGCAGGCGATGCTGACGCGCTGGCCCAACACGCCCAAGGTGCAGCTCGTGACGACCGACGGCTTCCTGCATCCCAACGCCAAGCTCATCCGCGACGGGCTGATGGAGCGCAAGGGCTTTCCCGAGAGCTACGACGGCACGGCGCTGATCCGCTTTCTCGCCGAGGTCAAGGCGGGGAAGCACAACGTCGCCGCGCCGGTCTATTCGCATCTCGTCTACGACGTCGTGCCGGGCGAGACGATCATCGTCGACCGCCCGACATTCTGATCGTCGAGGGGCTCAACGTGCTGCTGCCCAACCGGCTGTCGCGCGAGGGCCGGGAGATCCCGTTCGTTTCCGACTTCTTCGACTTCTCGGTGTTCCTCGACGCCGACGAGGCGCTGCTGGAGAAATGGTACATCGAGCGCTTCATGCGCCTGCGCGACACGGCGTTCCGCGATCCGCGCAGCTACTTCCGCAAATACGCCGACCTCGACGACGCCGAGGCGGAAGCGATCGCGCGCGCGATCTGGCGGCGCATCAATCTCGTCAACCTGCGCGAGAACATCCTGCCGACGCGACCGCGCGCCAGCCTGCGGCTGACCAAGGGCGCGAGCCATCGCATCGAGGAAGTGGCGCTGCGCAAATTGTGAGGCCGAGGATGTCCTGTCCGCTTGGCGCCTCGTCTGCGCACATTTCGTGGTGCTTGCGCTCGCTCTCGTCGCCGTTCGGCCTGCCGCTCGCATCGCGGCCACGCCGCCCCGGCGCCGTGCGGCGGGCGCGATCTTGCCGGGCAGCTCGACATCGGCGCGGCGCGCGCCGCTCGCGCCGACGATCTCACCGACGCGCAGGGGCTGCTGTGGCGCCTCTCACGCGACGGGCTCGCGCCGTCCTACCTGTTCGGCACGATCCATTCGACCGACGATTCTGCGGTGGCAATCGCGCGCCGCGCGGCGGTACTCGCCGCAGCGCCAAGGTCGTCGCCACCGAACTTGGCGGTCCGATGGATCCGTCGATAAGAGCGCGCTCGGCGCAAAGCTGCTCGCCGCGGCGATCGACCGCGAGGACGACACATTTTTCTCCGAGCTCGCCGGCCCAGGCGGCGCGCGCGTCGAAGCCTATCTCGCCGGCCGCGGCCTGCCCAAAGAGCTCGCTCATCATCTGCGGCTGTGGTTCCTCGCCGTCAGCGCCGCGGCCGCCGGTTGCGAGGGGCGCGCGAACAGGCGGGACTCGCCGAGGTCGACGAGGTGATCGCCCGCGCCGGCGTGGACGCGAGATCCCCGTCGTTGCGCTTGAAGAGCGCCGACGAGCAAATGGCCGCGCTCGCCGCCGCGCCGCCAGGGTTGGCCGCTGCCTTGCTCGCGACCTCGGCCCGCCTGCCGAGCCTCGACGACGACGGCTATGCGACGATGCTGCGCCTCTATCGCCAGGGTCGCCCGGCCGAGATGATCGCGGTGGTCGACGCGCTACCGATGCTGACGCCACAGGAGCGCGTTGACGAACGCAACTTCGACGTCTGCTGCTCGCCGGCCGCAACGAGATCATGGCGACGCGCGCCGCGCCGCTCTCGCGCAGGGCGGCGCCTTCATCGCGGTCGGCGCGCTGCATCTGCCGGGCAAAGGCGGCCTGATCGCGCGCTTTCGCGCGATGGGCTATCGCGTCGAGAACGTGTGGTGAGCCCAATGACCGCGTTCGTCATCGAACCGCTTACCGCCACGCCCGACGCTCGCCGCGCTTGCCGACATTCTCGTCGCCACCGTGGCGGCGGGCGGCTCGGTGCATTTCATGCATCCGCTCGATCCCGGCGAAGCGCGCGCATTCTGGGAAAAGGCGCTCGCCGCCGCCGCGCGTGGCGAGCGGGTGGTGCTCGGCGCCTTCTGACGGCACGCTCGCGGCACCGTATCCTGCTGCTCGATTGCCGCCCAACCAGCCCCATCGCGCTGAGATCGGCAAGATGATGACGCATCCGCGGCATCGCGGTCGCGGCGCGCGACGGCCCTGCTGAGCGCGGCCGAGCGGCTCGCGGTCGAGAACGGACGCAAGCTGCTCAATCTCGACACCGCGGCGGAGGACGGCGCTTCGCGCCTCTACGAGAAAATGGGCTACACGCTGCCGGGACGATTCCGGACTTCGCCTCAAGCCGCATGGCGGGCTGACGGGGACGAAGCTCTATTGGAAGCGGATCGGCGCGGCGGCTGATCACGCCGCCGCTGATGTCAATTGCAGGTCGTCACCTGATTGTTGCAGAGCCCGTAGACCCAGCCGGCGCCGATGTCTTCGAATTGATCTTGGCCCACGGACCCGTGCAATTGAGCAGGGCCTTGACCGCGATCTCGTCGACGTTCTTCGGTCGCGGGCAATCGCTTGGCGGTCTCCTTGGGCTTGGCGTAGAGACCGCCGACGTTCTGCCCGCCGACCAACTCCCCGCCGACGCGCGATCCATGCACCCAGCCCGTGCCGGAATAGAGCGCCGTCGCCGGCGGCGGGTCGCCATAATCGCCATAGCTCGCGCCCTTGATCAGGAACCAGCCGTCCTTGGCGCCGAGAATGTCGAATTGCGCCAGCGATCCGCTCTCGGCCTCGGGACGCGGCGGCAGCCGCGCGAGGATGGCGGCCGAGGCGTTGGCCGTTGCGCGCACGTTCAGCCCCTTGGGATCCTTATCGGTCGACCAGCCCTCGAGCTCGCACTGGACCATGTCCGGCGGGACCGAGGCGGAGGCGGCGAGCGCGCATGGCGCCAGGGCGAGAGAGGCCGCGAGGGCTAAGGTCACGCGCATGGCCGGGCTCGTACTTTCGCGGGAGGGGAGGACGATGAGCGAGGCGCTCCCGTCATCGGCGAGCGGCGGCAGTGGAGCACCGCTACCACGCCGCCCGGTTTGGCGAAATCCGTCTTTCCGGCATTTACCTTGCGCGCTATGCTTCTACCTTGCGCGCTATGCTTCCGAGTCCGCTTGGCGCGATGACCATCGAGGCTTTAGCAATGGCGAGCAATTCCGTTCGATCGTTGGCCTCGTTGCCAAAAAACAAGCCTAGCGTCGATTTCTGGGGCTACTGGCAGCGTCATGTCGCCGCTTGAATATGCGGCCCTACCTACATAGAATATTTAGGATAGGAGTCGTCTTATGGGCTGAGCAATACGACTCAGGAGACACACCCCAAAAATATGCGGGCTCAACACTAGCAACGATTGCAAGCGCGAGCATTATAAAATACGAGATTTTCAACTTACCTTGTGCGACTATTACTTCTTTTTGCGTACGTCGTCGTTCTTCTTCAGCTGATACCTGCGCCTCTATCATCTGATCATGAAATTCTATCATGTGAGGAACGTGATTAGTTCTTATTGTAGTATAGTTTTCACCGCGAGTCTCGTAATCGCCCCGAGATCGGGCTATTAATGACTCGCATTCCTTGACATGTTCTCTGAATATCATATACTTTGGGAAATGACTTATCACTACATTGCGTCCAAACCGAGCCTCTACGTCAGTTATCACTTGACGATAGAATGTCGTAATCGAATCGGCGATGTCGTGTTCTGCGTTATATAAGTATTGGTCCGCTACAGTGATTCTTTTGTTTATTTTGTCTTTGTCGTCTTGGGAAAGGTCTATTTTATCAATTAGCACTATCGCATTGAATAGCTGCCTCGACGCATACCGCAATTCATTTATCGCCGGTATTCTTCTTCGGATGAAATCTGTTCCGCCTGCTTGATTGATATTTCGACTGTCTTCCACCTGCTAAGCAGCCGCGAAACCTCAGCTTTCGCGGCTGCGCGAAATTCGTCGTCCATGCCCCCGAACGCTCCCTATTGAGAATTTCTCAATTCTTTCTTTCTTTCAGCAAGATCGCGCGAGGTCATGAACCGCCCCGCTTTGATGTTTACGTTTCCGCGGACAAAGCGCCTAGCGACGGACCTTCCGAATTCATGGTATCGTTCTAGAACCTCTTCTCTAAGAGCTTGTCTAGAAATCGGTGGCCCATGAGCGAATAGGTGTGTGAATTTGAACATAGCAACCTCCCCGTCCAACGCGCGATAATGTAACAAAGTGCGTGCTAAACGCCAAAAGTGGGCTTGACAACGATTAAGCCCATTCCTAGAGGCCAAGCACTCTGAGTCACTTAGAGCTAGGCGTGCGTCGAATCAACCCCTTCGTCCGCACGAAACTCCTGAAATGTCAATGGGATTTTGCGCACCTTACTGATTCGTTTGTGAATTCCCTGCCGTTAACAAATTTGTTACGAATGGTTAACTGTTTGTGCACAACTCCAAACGCACGCGCCCTTCACCCTCCCATCCCCGCTGATCAACCCCCGCCGCCACTGCATACGTGGCGCATGGAAGGTCGCATCGCCATAGAGCGCGCCAGCACCTCATCGCCGGCGTCGAGCCCCTTGGCCGGCATGACGTGCAGAGCAAGCTCCTCCAGATATGATCGCGGTCGATTCAAAATATTTGGACTCGATGCTATAAATAATACCGGGCTCCGGCAGGCTCACGGCGTCCAGTCTTTGATGAGATCATCGAGATCGCGATGGCGAGAGTCGATCTCGGAATTCGCAACCGCTTCGACAATGTCCTCGGGCGCCTCCCCTGCCGCGAAGACCTGCCGATCGCGACGCTTGAGCCGTTGATATTCTTCTACGGAGATCATGACGGTGCGGTCGCGGCCATTTCGCGTGACGACCACGGGTTGGCTCAGGGCCGCGTCCTGATAACGGCCGACCTCCTTGCCGAATTCAGTCGAGGACACACGGATCATATTTGTTGTCCGATTTTGCGGGTTTTACGGATAATAGCCGAAATCCGGATAAAGTGCACGATCCACTTCTTTGCCCGCTGCTGCTTCGCCTTGGACGCTCCGACGGAGGCGGGTTCACGAGTTCAGCGGCTCGGCTGTTCCCGTCCACTGCGCGTCCTTGGAGAGCCTTCGAACGTGGTCCGATCGGCTCGCCCCTTCGCGAAGGGGACAGAAAAACGGCGCCCAAGTGCTTGAAATCGACCGTTGCGGCGCCGCCCCAGCCTTCACTCCCCGTAAGGCGTCCAGATGTTCTTCACCTGGGTCGCGCGGCGCAGGAACTCGCGGCCCTGCGCTGCTCGCGCCAGTCGAGCGGCGCGGGGCTCGTCCAGGTCGCCTTGAGATTGGCCGCCGAGGCCGCTTCGACCGTCTTCGCGCCCTCGGGCGCGCCGACGTACCACAGCGCGTCGACGCCGTCGTGCTCGGCGAGCACTTTGGCCAGCGCCAGGAATCGCCGGTGACGATGTTGACGACGCCGGCGGGCACGTCCGACGTGTCGAGCACCGGAATAGAAGTCGGTCGCGCTCAGCGGATGCGCGGCGGAGGGCGCGACGACCACGCAATTGCCCATCGCGATCGCCGGCATGACCAGCGAGACGAAGCCGAGGAGCGGCG
Source organism: uncultured Alphaproteobacteria bacterium (assembly GCA_963813195.1). Taxonomy (GTDB): domain Bacteria; phylum Pseudomonadota; class Alphaproteobacteria; order Rhizobiales; family Beijerinckiaceae; genus Roseiarcus. Next base: position 150,839 of record CAWEYC010000016.1, read on the forward strand.
CTTCGTCGGGGCAGACGAGCCCCATCACGCCCCACGGCTCGTTCATCGCCAGGGTGACGAAGCGCGTGCGGGTCGCGTGGACCGCGCCGTCGTATTTGTCGGCGAAGCCCGCGTAGTAGAACGTGCGGCGGACCGCGACCTCGACCTCGTCGCGCGCCTCGCGCGGCGAGGCGCCGGTCTAAGCGCGCAGGCGCTCGGCGAATTCACTGGCGCGCGCCTCGAGGTTCTCCGCGAGGTAATAGAGCACCTGCGCGCGATTGTGCGCGGTCGCCGCGCCCCAGCTCGACGCCTTGGCCGCCGCTTCGACGGCGTTGCGGATGTCCTTGCGATTGCCGAGGCCGGCCAGGCCGACGGCAGCGCCCTTGCGATCGAGCACGGCGTAGGAATAGCCCGAATCGGGACGCGCCTGCTTGCCGCCGATGTAGAGCTTGGCGGTGCGGTCGACCACGTCGCCGCCCGGCGCGGGGGTCTGGCCGGGAGCGCGGTCAGCGTCGGCGAGGGGTGGCTTTCGCCGGCGGCTTGCCTTTCAGCTTCTCGGCCACGAGATATTCGGCGAGGCCCTCGCGCCCGCCCTCGCGGCCAAAGCCGCTCTCGCGATAGCCGCCGAAGCCGGCGGCGGCGTCGAACAGGTTGGTCGAATTGATCCAGACGACGCCGACCTTGATGCGCGCCGCGATTTCGAGCGCACGATTGACGTTCTCGGTCCAGACCGAGGCGGCGAGGCCGTAGCGGGTGTTGTTGGCGAGCGCGATCGCTTCGTCGGGCGTGCGGAACGTCATCGTCACCAGGACCGGGCCGAAGATCTCTTCGCGCGCCAGCATCGAGGCCGGCTCGACGTCGGTGACCAGCGTCGGCGGATAGAAACAGCCGCGCTCGGGCATCGCGCCCGCCGCGCGCCAGATGTTGGCGCCCTCGCGCTCGCCCGCTTCGACCAGCCGCTTGATGCGCTCCAACTGCACCGGGGCGACGATGGCGCCGACGTCGGTCGATTTGTCCAGGGGATCGCCGACCCGCAAATGCGCCATGCGGGCGCGCAGTTTGGCGATGAACCTGTCGGCGATCGATTCGGCGGCGAGCAGCCGCGAACCGGCGCAGCAGACCTGTCCCTGATTGAACCAGATCGCGTCGACGACGCCTTCGACCGCGCTGTCGAGATCGGCGTCCTCGAAGACGACGAACGGCGATTTGCCGCCAAGCTCGAGCGACAGTTTCTTGCCCGTGCCGGCAGTCGCCTTGCGAATGGCGCGCCCGACCTCGGTCGAACCGGTGAAGGCGATCTTGTCGACGTCGTCGATGGTCGACCAGCGCCGCGCCGGTCGCGCCGTCGCCGGTGACGATGTTGACGACGCCGGGCGGCAAGCCCGCCTCGATAGCAGATCTCGGCGAAGGCGAGGGCGGTCAGCGGCGTGAATTCGGCCGGCTTGAGCACGACGGTGTTGCCCGCCGCGAGCGCCGGCGCGATCTTCCACGCGAGCATCAGCAGCGGGAAATTCCACGGGATGATCTGGCCGCAGACGCCGACGGGGCGATGACCGGGAAACTCGGTGTCGATGAGCGAGGCCCAGCCGGCGTGATGATAGAAATGCCGTGCGACGAGCGGAATGTCGATGTCGCGCGATTCGCGGATCGGCTTGCCGTTGTCGACGCTCTCGAGCACCGCGAGAAAGCGCTCGCGCTTCTGGATATGCCGCGCGAGCGCGTAGAGATGACGCGCCCGTTCGTCGCCGCTGAGCGCCGACCATTTCGCCAGCGCCTTGCGCGCGGCGGCGACCGCCGCCGCGACATCCGCCGCCGTCCCCTGCGTGACGCGCGCGATGCGCTCGCCCGTCGCGGGATTGTTCACGTCGAACAGCGCGCCGGGGGATAAGAAACGGCCGCCGATGAAATGCCCGAAGCCGGCGCGATGGGTCGCCAGCCACGCGCGGACATGCTCGTCGCTCTCGGGCGACGGGCCGTATTCCATGGTGCGCAAAATTTCAGTTATCGCCGTCATCATCGGCTCCTTACGCCATCGCGTGGCGATAGTTCGCGGAGTAGCGGCCAGTCACGTAATGGCTGAGCTGACGCTCGATGTCGGTGAGCAGCGAACTGGCGCCGATGCGGAAGAGATCGTTCTGCATCCACGGCAGGCCCAGCTCCTCCTTCATCAGGATCAGCCAGTTCAGCGCGTCCTTGGCGGTGCGCAGGCCGCCCGCCGGCTTGAAGCCGATGTCGAAGCCGGTCAGTTCGCCGTAGTCGCGCAACGCGCGCAGCATCACCAGACTGACGGGCAAGCGTGGCGTTGACGTCCTCCTTGCCGGTGGAGGTCTTGATGAAATCGGCGCCGGCCTGCATCGCGACCATGCTGGCGGAATAGACGTTGCGAAGCGTCTTCAGATCGCCGGTGCCGAGAATCGCCTTGAGATGGGCCGCGCCGCACGCCTCGCGCATCGCCTTGACTTCGTCGTAGAGCGCCGTCCAGTCGCGATTGAGCACATGGGCGCGCGTGACGACGATGTCGATCTCGCCGGCGCCTTCGCTCACGGCGTAGTCGATTTCGGCGAGGCGCTGCTTCAGCGGCGTCAGGCCGGCGGGGAACCCCGTGGCGACCGAGGCGACGGGAATCCCCGACCCCGCCAGCGCCTTGACGGCGGGCCCGACCATCGTCGGGTAGACGCAGACCGCGCCGACGGTCGGCGGCGAATTCGGCGAGGCCGAGCGCTTCCAGAATGTCCTCGTCGAGCGGATGGCGCGCCTTGGCGCACAGACGATGCACCCGCCCCGGCGTGTCGTCGCCGGCGAGCGTCGTCAGATCGACGCAGGTCAGCGCCCGGACCAGCCAGGCGGCCTGATATTCCTTCTTGACCGAGCGGCGCGCCGCAAGGCTCGCCGCCCGCCGCTCGACGGCGCTCGCGTTGACGCCGACGGGCTCGAACCAGGATGCGTCGAGGCCGACGCCGGGGTTGCGCGGGCGATTGTGTCCGACCGGCGGCGCGGGAGAATGGGCATGGCTCGCCTCGTTCAAGATTGACTCCGATCTTGCGGCCTTGCGCCTCAGGGATGTTATGTTTCTAACATCGATGTTACAATTATCAAAAATCCTGGTGCGGAGTCAAGGCCGGTCGGCCGCGTCTCATCGCACGGCGGCGGCGAACAGCGAGTTCCTCGAGTTCGATTTCGCGCTCGAATTCGACCGGGCCGGTCATCAGCGCGTGGTCGTCGCCTTGCCGCCATTCGATTGTCAATTCGCCGCCCGGCAGCGCGATGCGCGCCTTGCGGTCGGTCAGCCCGAGGCGGGCCGCGGCGACCAGCGTCGCGCAGGCGGCCGAGCCGCAGCCGAGCGTCACGCCGACGCCGCGCTCCCACACCCGGAGGTCGATCGCGTCGCGCGCGCGAACGTGCGCGAACGAGATATTGGCCTTTTGCGGGAACAGCGGATGGGTCTCGTAGCGCGGGCCAACCGTTTCGAGTGGGATCGCGGCGACGTCGTCGACCCAAAAGATGGCGTGCGGATTGCCCATGTTGACGACGCTGGCCGGCCCGAAATCTGGCGCGCCGGCCAGACGCAGTTCGACCTTGCGCGTATCCTTGACCGCCCTCGCCAGCGGGATTTCGTCCCAGGCGAGACGCGGCGGGCCCATGTCGACGCGGTAGCTCCATTCGCCCAAGCGCTCGCAGGCGATCAGCCCGGCCGCGGTCTCGATCGTCATCGCCTCGGCGCCCGTCTGCCGCGCCAACCGATCGGCGACGCAGCGTGTTCCGTTGCCGCAGGCGCCGGCCTCGCTGCCGTCGTTGTTGTAGATGCGCACGAAAGCGACGCTCGAAGCGCCGCGGGGGTCGGTAAGCGTCATCAACTGGTCGAAGTCGAGGCCCACGTCGCGATGGATCGCGCGCACTTCCCCCGGCGTCGGGAGGCTCGCCTCGCCGCGCAGGTCCAGCACGAGAATCTTGTTGCCGACGCCGTTCATCCTGGCGACGCGGCGGCCGGCGAGCGGACTGGAAGATGTCGAAATGTTCGCGGCCTCCGCTTGAGGTTGGAATCCCTTCCCCCGCGAGGGGAGAAGGGGCGCGCGCCTCTACCCCCTCCGCGCCGCCCTGTCGATCGCCCTTGCGCCGAGCTTCGTCAAGGCGAGGCGAAGCTCTTCGTCCTCGATCGGCGCGGCGAGGGCGCTCGCCTCGGCTTGCGCGCGGGCGCTCGGCGCCGGCGGGGCGCGGCGCTTAGGTTTCAGTTCGGCGAGCGGACCCTGGCGGAAGGCGATCTTGCCGATGCAGCGCCAGCCGAGATGCGCATTGACGCGATCGACGATGATCGGGCCGGCGTGCTGGGCTTCCAGCGCGAAGGCGCCGTCGACGCGCAGCACCAAAGTCGCGGGCGCCGCCGCCTCGGGGCCGCGCTTGGCTCCGCGCGGCGGCCATTGGATCTGGATCGGCCGGGCATAGCGCGCGATGTCGGCGCCGACGATTTCGGGCCAGGCGGTCACCAGAACTCGCCTCGCCGAGCCCACGCGCCGCCAGCGTCGGCTCGACGACGCCCTTGAGCAGCGAGCCGAGCTGCGCGGCGAAGCTGCGCGGCGGTTTCGTCATCGCGCGCTCAGGGATAGAGTTCGCTCCATGGACGACACTGTAGCCGCTCCCGCCGCGCGTTTGAAGCCACGCGAAATCGCTCTTCGCGTTCTCGCCTGGTGGGATGTCCATCGCCGCGATCTGCCGTGGCGCGCCCCGGCCGGCGAGACGCCCGATCCCTACCGCGTCTGGCTGTCGGAGGTCCTGCTGCAACAGACAACCGCGACGGCGGCCGCGCCCTACTTCCTGAGATTTGTCGCCCGCTGGCCGCGTGTCGAAGCGCTCGCCGCGGCTTCGCTCGACGAGGTCATGAGCGCCTTCGCCGGGCTCGGCTATTACTGCGCGCGCCCGCAATCTGCACGCCTGCGCAAGGGAAGTCGCGCGGCGCGGCGGCGTTTTCCCGTCGACCGAAGCGGAATTGCGCGCGCTGCCCGGCCTCGGCGCCTATACCGCCGCCGCGGTCGCCGCGATCGCCTTCGACGCCAAGGCCACGCCGGTCGACGGCAATATCGCGCGCATCCTGGCGCGGCTGCACGCGTTTGAGAAGCCGGTGGCTCAGGCGCGGCGCGCGCTCGCCGAGGCCGCGGCGGCGGTGACCCCCACTGACCGTCCCGGCGACTTCGCTCAGGCACTGATGGACATCGGCGCGCTGATCTGCCGGCCGCGCAATCCCGATTGCGTCGCCTGTCCGCTGCTCGCCGCCTGCGCGGCGGCGCAGGACGGGCGAACCGCAGGCCTATCCCCGCCGCGCCGTCGCCAAAGCGAGGCCGACGCGCCTCGGCGCGGCGTTCTTCGCACGTCGCGACGACGGCGCGATTCTCGTGCGGCGACGGCCCCCGAAAGGGCTGCTCGGCGGCACGCTCGAACTGCCGGGCGGTCCGTGGACGGTGGAGGCGGACATCGGGCCGGCCGACGCGCCGTTCCCGGCCTCCTGGCGGCGTCTGCCCGGCGTGGTCGAGCAGGTGTTCACTCATTTCACGCTGCGGCTGACGCTCTATGCCGCCGAAGTCGGCTCAGGGCCGCCGGAGGCGCACGGCCACATCTGGCTGGCGCCGGAGACGGCGGCGGGCGCGGGCTTTTCCAGCGTGATGCTCAAGGCGGTCACGCACGCCCGCCGCTTCATCGAGGCGGACGAGGATAGCGGATAAAATCAAAGGGAGAGAGGGGGGACCTTGGCGCCCTGTGCCGCGTTGCGCCCGCCTCGCGGTGTGACCGATTGATCTCCGCCCAGAGATTGCTTGCGTTACGGGATTGGCGGGAAGGTCTGGCCGACCCTATCGCCTTGCTGTTTGCATAAATCGCCGGAGCGCCGCCAACCATTTGGCGAATCCGTCATTTTCAAAAAACTTGGTCCAGCGGTCGTATTCGTCTGCGGCACAGTCGAAGGTCGCCCACCATTCGACAAAGGCCTTGTTGGTCTCAACGATCGGCGTAACACGGATTGTCGCGACGTAATTGCGCACCGGAAATGGCGGGGGATCGCAAAGCGAGTAGGTGTACGAGCGGTCTACGTCGGAATGGGCGAGCAATTTTTGCCTGATGACACTTTCGCCCACGATTACACGGCGGACGGCCCCGGTTTGATCGCTGGCCTTGCCGTCTTCGATTGTGGAAAGGACGAATGACAGCCCAGACTTCTTCGGCGGAACTGTCAGCGCTACGCTGTAGTACGACCTTGCCATTCCATCACCGTTTGTCTGGGCGCCGCGCCCAAGGCCGCAACAATGGGGCGACACGCGGCGAACACAACCCGATTACGACTGTCCGGCGTCTGGGGTCTTGTGCAATTTCTCCCTTCGGCGGCGCGAGCGGGCCGAACGTCGCCCGCGCCGGTCACCGTTACGGCACGGAACCCCTCGCGGCAGCCCAGCGAAGGCGCCAAGCGTACTCTTAAATCCGCTAGTACGCGTTCTTATGGGCGCTCACGGAAATCGCCGTCATCACGACGATCTTGAAGTCGAGCCACAGCGACCAATTGTCGACGTAATAGAGATCGTGCTCGATGCGCGCCTGCATGCCTTCGTCGTTGTGGATCTCGCCGCGATGGCCGCTGACCTGCGCCCAGCCGGTGATGCCGGGCTTGACGTTGTGGCGGCGCGCATAGCGGGAGATGCGCTCGACATAGCGCTGATCGTGGGCGAGCGCGTGCGGGCGCGGGCCGACGATCGACATGTCGCCCTTGAGGACGTTGAGCAGTTGCGGCAGCTCGTCGACGCTGAAGCGCCGGAGAAACGCGCCGACGCGGGTGACGCGCGGATCGCCGCGCGTCGCCGCCTTGACCGCCGCGCCGTCCTCCATCGTCCTCATGGTGCGAAACTTGAAGATGCGGAACGGCTCCTGGTTGAAGCCGTAGCGGGTCTGCCGGAAGAGGATCGGCCCCGGCCCCTCCAGGCGGATGCACAGCGCAACGAGGGCGAACAGCGGCGCCAGCGCGACCAGTCCGACTGAGGCAGCGACGAGATCGAAGGCCCGCTTTTCCGCGCTTTGCAGCCGCGTCAGCGGCGGCCGGGTCAGGCCCAGTCCGGCGGTCGGGCCGAATTGGACGACGCGGGCCTCCTTGAAGCGCTCGAGGAGGCGTTCCGCGCCGAGGTGGATTTCGGCCGGCGTGCGCAGAAACACGTCGACGCAGGATTCGATGACCTGCGCGCGCGACCAGGGAATGGCGATATAGATGTCGTCGGGGCGCAGCATCCGCACGGTGGCGGCGGCGAGCGCAAGATCGTCGGCGAGATAGGCCTCGTGGTCCCGCAGCGCGACCATCGAGGCGATCTCCATCCCGTCGGCGATCGGATCGAAGCGGGGGGCGAACTCAGACAGCGCATCCTCGAAGCCGACGACCACGACCCGCCGCGGCCGGATGATGCCGGCGCGCCGCGTCCGCTCGACGAGTTCGACGAGCGCCAGGCGGCCGAGGAAGACCGAAAGAAAGCCGGCGACATAGAATACGCCGACGGCGCCGCGCGAAAAGTCGCTCGAAGTCCTCGTCGCGAAGCCGAGCGCCAGGGCGCACAAAAAGGCGAAATTCCAGATCGAGAAGGCGCGGACGAACTGGCCGCCGAGGGCGGCGTAGCTTTCGAGCCCGTATTCGCTCTTCTGGATCCCCGCGGCGATCACGATGACGCCGACGATCACGCCGACCGTCGTCGCCGATTCGACCGGCGGCATGCGGCCGAGGGTGACGACGCGATAGAGCGCGCTCGACGCCGCCGCGGCGCTCAGGATCGCCAGCGCGTCGGCGAGCGCCGCAAGATAGCCAAAGCCGATCATGGCGATATCCGCGATCGCGCGCGAGCGCCGCTGCGGCTTCGGCTGCGGCCGGGAGCCGGGCGCGCGCGGGACCGCCCGCGCCGGGCGATGCGGCATGCCATCGATTTTGACCTGGGCGTGTCTCATTCCGGAACAGTCTCGTGCGTCGACGGGCGGCGGGCGCCGCTCGGCAGGGCGCGCCGCAAACCGCGTGCCGGCGCCCCTTGTTCCGAAAAGGGTTGCAGCCCGGCGCAGGGAACGGTTAAGCCATCCCCTTCGAGCCCGCCCGACTGTTGGGCGGCCGCCATGAAGTGGACCAGGCGGGTCAACCTATGACCGTGACCGTAACGCCGCCGACCCTCGAACCCGAGCTGCTCAGCAAGTTCGGCCATGTCTCGGCGTGGGTGTTCGATCTCGACAACACGCTCTATCCCCCCGATTGCGGCTTGTGGCCGGCGATCGAGGAGCGAATCACGCTGTTCCTGGTCGGGAAATTCGGGCTCGACGGGCTCTCCGCCCGGGCGATGCAGAAATATTATTATCGGCGCTACGGGACGACTTTGCGCGGCCTCGTCAACGAGAACATCGTGCAGCCGGACGAGTTTCTCAAATTCGTCCACGACATCGACCGGTCCGGTCTCGCGCCCAACCCATTGCTGGCGCGTGAATTGTCGCGGCTGCCCGGCCGCAAGCTGATTTTCACCAACGGTTCGCGCGATCACGCGCTTCGCACAGTCACGCAACTTGGTCTCGACGGCCTCTTCGAGGACGCATTCGACATCGTCGCCGCGGGGCTCGTGCCAAAGCCCTCCGATCTCGCCTATGACGCGTTCTTCAAGGCGCACGACGTCGATCCCGCCCGCGCGGCGATGTTCGAAGACATCGCCAAGAACCTGGTGGCGCCCAAGGCGCGCGGCATGACGACGACCCTCGTCGCGCCGAGGTCCGGGCAGTTGGACCATCGCGAAGCCCACGATCGCGACGGGTTCGACGCCGCTCACATCGATTTCGTCACCGACGACCTCGCCGGCTTCCTCGCGCGCATCAACGCACAGCTGGGGAGATAGCGATTATCGGGCGCTGCTGCGTTTTGTCCGTCAAGCGGTAATTAGCACAATTGTAATGTTATAATTGCGCCTCAGCGGCTTAGTCTCGATCGCCACGCTTCGCTCGCGAAGACGGCGGGGCCGGTTCAACCTAAATGCAAAGCGCTTTAGCCACAGTGGCGGAGTCAAAGGCGCCGCCCCACGTAACCCTGATCGAGCCTCATCCCTCCCGCCATCTGGACTCTTTTTGGCGCCTATCCCGCGGAAATCCCTCATCCGCGGCCCAAGCCCGCTCGTCTCCTCAAAACAAAAAATACCTCTGCGCCATCGGCAGCCTGTCCGCCGGCTCGCACACCAGCAGCGCGCCGTCCGCCGTCACCGCATAGGTCTCCGGGTCGACCGTGATCCTAGGCGTCGCGCCATTGTGCACCATCGACTTTTTCCCGATCTTGCGCGTGTTCTCCACCGCGACGAGTTGCTTCGCCACCTTCAGCTTGCGCGCGAGGCCGCCGTCCACCGCCGCGCCGGAAACGAACGTCAGCGACGATCCGGTGCGCGCGCGGCCATAGGCCCCGAACATCGGGCGGTAGTGCACCGGCTGCGGCGTCGGGATCGAGGCGTTGGGGTCGCCCATCGGGGCGGCGGCGATGACGCCGCCTTTGATCACAAGGTCGGGCTTCACGCCGAAGAAGGCGGGGGTCCACAGCACGAGGTCGGCGAGCTTGCCTTTCTCGATCGAGCCGATGTGCTTGGCGACGCCATGCGCGATGGCGGGGTTGATGGTGTATTTCGCGACATAGCGCTTGACGCGGAAATTGTCGTTGCGCGCGCCGTCGCCTTCGAGCGCGCCGCGCTGGCGCTTCATCTTGTCGGCGGTCTGCCAGGTGCGGATGATGACTTCGCCGACGCGGCCCATCGCCTGGCTGTCGCTCGACATCATCGAGAGCGCGCCGAGATCGTGCAGGATGTCCTCGGCGGCGATCGTCTCCTTGCGGATGCGGCTCTCGGCGAAGGCGAGGTCCTCGGGGATCGCGCTGTCGAGATGATGGCAGACCATCAGCATGTCCAGGTGCTCGTCGAGCGTGTTGCGCGTGAATGGGCGCGTCGGATTGGTCGACGACGGCAACACGTTGGCGAGTTCCGCGACGCGGATGATGTCGGGCGCATGGCCGCCGCCGGCGCCCTCGGTGTGGAAGGCGTGGATGGTGCGGCCCTTGAAGGCCTTGATCGTATCCTCGACGAAACCGGATTCGTTGAGCGTGTCCGAGTGGATCATCGCCTGGATGTCGTAATCGTCGGCGACCGAAAGGCAGCAGTCGATCGCCGCCGGCGTGGTGCCCCAGTCCTCGTGCAGTTTCAGCGCGCAGGCGCCGGCCTCGACCTGCTCGACCAGCGCGGCGGGCTTCGAGGCGTTGCCCTTGCCGGCGAAGCCGAGATTCATCGGAAAATCGTCGGCCGCCTCGATCATCCGCGCGATGTGCCACGGGCCGGGCGTGCAGGTGGTGGCGAAGGTGCCGGTCGCCGGGCCGGTGCCGCCCCCCAGCATCGAGGTGACGCCGCTCATCAGCGCCTCCTCGATCTGCTGCGGGCAGATGAAATGGATGTGGGTGTCGAAGCCGCCGGCGGTGAGGATCTTGCCCTCGCCGGCGATCACTTCGGTGCCCGGCCCGATGACGATGGTGACGCCGGGCTGGATGTCGGGATTGCCGGCCTTGCCGATGGCGACGATCAGCCCGTCCTTCAGGCCGACGTCGGCTTTGACGATGCCCCAATGGTCGAGGATCACCGCATTGGTGATGACGGTGTCGACGGCGCCGCGCGCCCGCGTCGTCTGCGACTGGCCCATGCCGTCGCGGATCACCTTGCCGCCGCCGAACTTCACCTCCTCGCCGTAGGTGGTGAAATCCTTCTCGATCTCGATGAAGAGCTCGGTGTCGGCGAGCCGCACCCGGTCGCCCGTGGTCGGGCCGAACATGTCGGCGTAGGCGGAGCGGGGCAGGGAGGTGGGAGATTGGGGCATGGTGGGATCTCGAAAGAAAGGGGAATGGTGCGAAGACTGCAGGGAGCGCCCCTTCTCCCCTTGCGGGAGAAGGTGGCCCGAAGGGCCGGATGAGGGGTGGGCGCTTAAGCGCGCGCCTAAGGCGCCTAGAGGCGCCGACCCCTCATCCGTCGCGCTTCGCGCGCCACCTTTCCCCGCAAGGGGAGAAGGAAAGTCAGAGCTTCCCCATCACCTCCTGGCGGAAGCCGAAAACCTGCCGCTTGCCGGCGATGGCGACGAGGCGGACCTCGCGGCTTTGACCCGGTTCGAAGCGGATCGCGGTTCCCGCGGGAATGTCGAGGCGGAAGCCGCGCGTCTTGGCGCGGTCGAATTTCAGCGCCGGGTTGGTCTCGAAGAAATGATAGTGCGAGCCGACCTGGATCGGCCGGTCGCCGGTGTTGGCGACCTCCAGCGCGACCGTGTCCCGCCCCTCGTTCATGACGATCTCGCCCGGCTCGGCGAGAACCTCGCCGGGAATCAGCGTCTCGTCGGCGCCGCGGATCGGGTGATGCACGGTCACCAGCTTGGTGCCGTCGGGAAAGGTCGCCTCGACCTGGATGTCGTGGATCATCGCCGCGATGCCGTCCATCACCTGATCGGCGCTGACGACATGCGCTCCGGCCTCCATCAGTTCGGCGACCGTTCGCCCATCGCGCGCGCCCTCGACGACGAAGTCGGTGATCAGCGCGACCGCCTCCGGGTGGTTGAGCTTGACGCCGCGCTCGAGGCGGCGGCGCGCGACGATCGCCGCCATGGCGATCAGCAATTTGTCTTTTTCGCGCGGCGTGAGATTCATGCGTTGCGGCCCCCTTCTCGCCGTCGCCGGCGAAGCAAGACTCTCGCCGTCACGACCACACGCGCGGCGTCCCACCGCCGCGCAAGGCCAGCATGGCCTCGATCAGCGCGGCGCGCAATCGGCTCGGCGAGGGCGAGGCGAGCCGAGCGACCGCGAGCCCATCGAAGGCGCTGGCCCCGGCGTCGACCGGCGCCCCCTCGCGCGCCGCAGAGGTCTCCAAGGCCGCCCGCAACGCGGGCAATCGCGCCTCCGCATTAGGCGCCACGCATAAGATCGTGGCAATGGCGCGAGCGCCGGCGCCGACCGCCGGTCGATCGAGCGCCGCGCCCGCGTCATCGAGCCGCACCTCCTCGGCGAAGATCAGCCGGCCGTCGCGCCTGACCCGCCACGAATCGCGAAAGCGCGCCGCGATCCGCGTCTCCCCGTAGGCGAGACGGCCGAAGGTGACGGCTTCGATCAGCAGCAGCGAGGCGTCGGCGGCGATCTCCGCCTCCAGGCGGCGTTCGAGCCGCGCGGCCTCGAAGAGCAGCGTCTCCTGCGGCGTCCACGCGAGCGCGCCGCCCGCTTCGACGCGAAGGCGGGTCTCGACGCGGACCGCTTCGCCCTCCGAACGATAGATTTTCTCGGCCGACTGCGTCGTGGCGATCACCCGCGCCGCGGGTCCGACCGTCAGGTCGACGATCGCCCGATCGCCGTCCGCCATGCCGCCGCCGGTGTTGACAAGGACGGCCTCGCATTCGGCCCCGGCGCGGGGAAAGCGCAGTCTCAGGCCGCCGGTCTCATAAACGCGCGCCGCCTCGGAGCGGCGTCCGACACAAGCGAAGACGGCGCGGATTTCGCCGCGCGCCCGCTGGCGCAGCGCGGCGCTCGCTGTTCCCTCGGCCTGAATAGGTGTCGAATCGTCCATGGCCACGGGTTCGAGAAAGGCGAGCGCCGCTGTCGGCGCCGCCCTCCTTCATGCCCCCCGCGATTTGCTCGTCAAGGGCGGTAACGGAAAATTCGGCCGCCCACCGTGGCGAACCGTCGCCAATTTGCCATATGACTGTTGCCGCAAACGCACAGTCGCGTGGCCGGCGGCGCCGTATAAGGGGCCAATCGAGTATAGGTTTCATCGGCATGGCTCAACTTTCAAACTCGACGCAGCACGACGCAGCGGGAGACGCCTCTCAACTGCTTTCGCGAGTCGGATACGTCGTGCTCGCGCTCGCCGCCCCGAGCGCCGTAACGCTGTCGTCGCGCGCGCTCTTCGTATTGTTTCCGATCGGCGTCGCGCTTCTTCTCGTCGCCGCGGCGCTCGATCCGGCCGCCGGATTTGCCGAGCGCCTGCGCGGCCTCGGCCGCTCGCCGGTGGCCTGGGCGACGGTGGCCTTGTTCGGCTGGGCCATGCTTTCCCTCCTCTGGTCGCCATTTCCCACTTCGGGCGTGCAACATCTCCTCAAGCTCGGCGCGACGGCGTTGGCGACGGTCCTGGTCATCGCGAGCGGGCGCGAGCACATGCGCGCGACCGATCTCTACCTCTTTCCGATCGGCGTCCTGCTGACGATGGGAACGATCCTCGTCCTCTGGTTCGCGGCCCAGCAGGGTCTCGAATCGGACGCGAGCCGCATCAATGCGGGCGCCACGGCGATCGTCGTCATGCTGTTCCCGGCGTTGGGCGGGCTCGCGGCGCGCGGCCGCAACGGCTACGCCCGCGCCCTCATGATGCTGGCGTTCGCCTATATCTTCGCTATCGGCGCGGCGGCGACGGCGGCGGCGCTGCTCATCGGATTCGCCGCTTTGACCTTCGCGCTCTCCGACACGCGGCGGACCGTCGCCGATTTGAGCTGGTTGGCGGCCGGTCTCATCCTGATTTGTCCGCTCGTCCCCGCGATCGCGCCGACGCTGTCGCACTGGCTGTTCCATGCCAGGCTGGCGGACCTCCACGCGCCCTATCCGACGCTCTCCGCCGCCGCGAGACTGATCCTGCACGACGAGGCTCGCCTGCTGACCGGCCATGGGTTCGACACGGTGGTGCGCGGCGTCGAAGCGGGGCTGCTGCCCGCGCAATCGCCGCGGGTGGCGGTTTTCGAGATCTGGTACGAATTGGGGATCGTCGGCGCCCTCGTCGCCGCGATCGGCGTCTGGCTCGGCTTTCGCGCGATCGGCGAAATGGCGCCCCGGCTCGCGCCCTATATGGCGGCGACCCTCGCCTGCGATCTCACGCTCGGCTTCCTCGTCGAGGATTCGACGCAGATGACGTGGGTGACGCTGCTTGCGATCAGCGCGATAGGCGTCGGCGTCGCGGCGCGCAGCCAATATCGCACCACCCGGCCCTCGGCGGCGAGTCTGGCGCATTTCTAGGCTGGAGCACGCTACGGTCGGATCGACGCGCGACGCGAGGCCGTGCGGCGTCCCTTTGCGCCGCAGCCAGGAGCTTTTCCAGAAGTGCGCCGGCGGCGCCGCGTGGATGCCCGGCACAAGGCCGGGCATGACGACCAGAGGTTGCAATAGTGCAGCCGCGCACACCTAGATGCGGAACGTCCTGGTCACTTTCTCCCGCGAGGGCGGCGCGCTCAGGCCAGCGACTTCAGCGCCCCGGCGCCGAACTGGGCGGCGAAGAACATGCAATAGGGGCCGCCGCGTTCGATGAGCTCGTGGTGCGAGCCCGATTCGATCGCGCGGCCCCTCTCGATGACAAAAATGCGGTCCGCCCCGACGATCGTCTGCAGACGATGGGCGACGACGATTGTCGTGCGCCCCATCCGCAAGCCGTCGAGGGCCTTCTGCACCTCGCGCTCGGATTCCGAATCGAGCGCCGCGGTCGGTTCGTCGAGCAGCAGGATCGGCGCGTCCTTGAGGATGGCGCGGGCGATCGCGATGCGCTGGCGCTGGCCGCCCGACAATTGCGCGCCCTGCTCGCCGACGTTGGTGTCGTAACCGTCGGCGAACTGCAGAATGAAATCATGCGCATGGGCCTTCCGCGCCGCGGCGATGACGTCCGCTTCGGACGCGCCGATCCGCCCCAGCGCGATATTGTCGCGAATGGTGCCGCGAAACAGGAAGACGTCCTGCGAAACGAAGGCGATCTTGGCGCGCAGCGATTTGAGATCGACGGCGCCGACATCCTGGCCGTCGATCGTCGCGCGTCCGCCGCTCAGCGAATAGAAGCGCTGCAGGATGCCGAGAATCGTCGATTTGCCGCCGCCCGAGGGGCCGACCAGCGCCGTCGTGGCGCTGGGCTCCGCGACGAGGTCGAGGTCGTCGACGACGTATTCGCCCGTTCGATAGGCGAAGCGCGCGCCCTCGATGACAACCCGTCCCTCGGAGACCGCGAGCGTCGGCGCCGCCTGGACCGGCGCGTCGCCCTCCGGCGCGTCGAGGACTTCGTAGATCATGCGCGCGCCGACCAGGCCGTTCTGGATGTCGACGGGAAATCGAGAGAGCCGCTTGGCCGGCTCGTAGGCGAGCAGCAGCGCGCCGAGGAAGGAGACGAACGAGCCGACGTCCGCGTGCATCACAGCGACGCGCCAGGAGCCATAGAAGATGGCGAAGGCGATCGCGGCGCCGGCGAGCGAATCAGCCAGGAACGTCGTCAGTCCGGTCCCGCGGGCGATTCGGTTGGCCGAGCCCTCGACGCTGCGGATCGCGCGCGCCATGCGCTCGCGCATTTCCCCTTCGAGATTGAAGGCCTTGACGATGCGCACGCCGAGCACCGTCTCGCCCATCGTCTGCATGATCTGCGTCGAGCCGTGGAACGAACGCTTGGCGAACAACCCGACCCTGCGGATGATTCGCCCGATCAGCAGCGTCAGGATCGGCAGCGCGCAAAGCGCGCCGAGGGCGATGAGCGGATCGCGGTAGATCATCACCGCGACCAGCCCGGCGACGGTGAGCGCGTCGCGCGCGCCGCCCTGGACGACGAGCTGCAGCGTGTCGCGCACCCCATTGGCGGCCAAGGCGAGGCGGGCGATGAACTCGCTGGAATGACGGTCCTGGAAGAAAATGACGCTTTGGTTGAGCAGGCGGTCGAACACGCGCCGCTGCGCCGTCGCGACGATCCGGTTGCCGATGCGCGACAAGACCAGCATCGACCCGTAAGTGGCGGCGCCGCGCAAGACGAAGAGCCCGAGAACCTCGAACGCCATCGAACGCATTTCGCCGAACCGATCGGCCGACACCATGCCGTTGAGCACCGGCTTGAGCAGCGCCGCGACGGAGATGTTGGAAAAGGCGATCAGCCCGAGCAGGACCGCGCTGAGCGCATAGCCCCATTTGTGCTCGCGCCCGAAATCGCGGAGCAGCCTCACGAGCAGCCGGCTCGCGCCTGACTGTTTAGCGGTTTCGGGCCTGTCGAGCATCGATTGTTGCTATCCCGACCGCGCGCAAAGGGAAAGCGGCAAATCGCCGCCGTCGCGAGCCCGCTTCGCCCGACGCGAAGCGGTCAATCGGGAAATTTCAGCGGCGCGCCGGCGCGGCGGTCGGGCGATGGATCGTGCGCGGCCGCTTGTATTCGACCACGACGGCCCGGCTCCGGCCGTTGACGAGCGTCGAACGACCGCGCGACAGGCTGGCCTGCTTGAGCGCGAGAGTTCTGACTTCGTCGGGCGCGACGCCCATCAACTGCGCGGCGATCTCGATGCGTTGGGCCAGATCGTCGCTCAGGCTTTCCGCGGCGATCAAGGCTTCTTCGATCGTCGGCGGGTCCTTGCGAACGCGCCGCGCGCCCCATTTTGTCTTCCAGGTCGTGCTCATAGCGCCCTCGGAGATGTCACAATCTCGTCCAAACCCAACATGGCGGTCATTGGCCGCCGGCGAAAATCAACGCCCTCAAGCTAGCAGATATATTGCAGTGCAGCAATTCGAAAGAGGCGGGCCGCGAAGATCGGTTAATGCTTCGCCCTCGGCGCGCCGCGCGTCGGGCTTTATAGCAACTTCCCTGCCAATTCGGCTTGCTGTCGAAAGATATCCCGGATTTCTTGAGGGGCGTCGCGATCCATGTAAGTTGTCTTGGCCCGTTGCGCCACCTTGGGAGATCAAATGTCCGCGAGCCAGGATCGAATCGCGAGCGGCAGCGCCGTCGGGGCCCCGCGGCCATTCGACGCATTCGCCGATGAGATCCTCCGCCGCGACGGTCGGCGCGCCGCGATCGACGCCGCCTATCGCGCCCCCGAAACGGCGTGCCTGCCCGGATTGTTGCAAGCGGCGGAACTGCCGCCGCCGGTGACGGCGCAGGCGCGCGAAATGGCGCGAAGCCTCGTCGAGGGGTTGCGCGCGCGCCCCGCGACCGGGCTCGTGCAGGGGCTGATCCGCGAATACGCCCTCTCCAGCCAGGAAGGCGTCGCGCTGATGTGCCTGGCCGAGGCGCTGCTGCGCATTCCCGACAGCGCGACGCGCGACGCCCTCATCGCCGACAAGATCGGCGGCGGCGGGTGGCGCGCCCATGTCGGCCGTTCGCCCTCGCCCTTCGTCAACGCCGCGACCTGGGGATTGCTCATCACCGGCCAGCTCATCGGCGCCGTCGACGAAACGGGGCTCGGCGCCGCCCTGACCCGCCTCATCGCCCGCTCCGGCGCGCCAATCATCCGCGCCGGCGTCGACACCGCGATGCGGGTGCTCGGCGAGCAATTCGTCTGCGGCCAGACGATCGAGGCGGCGCTCGCCAATTCGCGGGCGCTGGAGGCGCGCGGCTATCGCTATTCCTACGACATGCTCGGCGAGGCGGCCGCAACCGCCGAGGACGCCGAACGCTATCTCGAGTTCTACGAAGAGGCCCTGCGCGCGATCGGGGCGGCCTCCGCCGGGCGCGGCATCTACGAAGGGCCGGGCCTGTCGATCAAGCTCTCCGCCTTGCATCCGCGCTATGTCCGCGGCCAGCGTCGCCGGGTGATGAACGAACTCTATCCGCGCCTGAAGCGCCTCGCGGTCATGGCGCGCGGCTACGACGTCGGGATCAACATCGACGCCGAGGAATCCGAACGGCTCGATCTGTCGCTCGATCTCCTGGAGGCCTTGTGCCGCGACCCCGAAATGGAGGGTTGGAACGGCGTCGGCTTCGTCGTGCAGGCCTACCAGAAGCGGGCTTATCCGACGCTCGGCTGGATCATCGATCTCGCGCGCGCCACGAAGCGGCGAATCATGCTGCGGCTGGTCAAGGGCGCCTATTGGGACAGCGAGATCAAACGCGCCCAGGTCGACGGCCTCGAGGGCTTCGCGGTGTTCACGCGCAAGATCCACACCGACGTCTCCTATATCGCCTGCGCCCGGCTGCTGCTGGCGGCGCCGGATGCGGTCTTTCCGCAATTCGCCACCCATAACGCGCTGACGCTGGCGACGATCCACGCCATGGCCGGGCGGAACTTCTACGCCGGGCAATACGAGTTCCAGTGCCTGCACGGCATGGGCGAGCCGCTCTACAACCAGATCGTCGGCGGCAGCCGGCACAACCGGCCGTGCCGCATCTATGCGCCGGTCGGCTCGCACGAGACGCTGCTCGCCTATCTCGTGCGCCGCCTGTTGGAGAACGGCGCCAACACCTCGTTCGTCAACCGCATCGCCGACGCCGCCGTTCCCGTCGACGCGCTGCTCGAGGACCCCGTCGAGGCGGCGCGGGCGCTCGTTCCCGTCGGCGCGACCCGCACCCGAAAATCCCGGCGCCGCGCGATCTCTTCGCGCCGGAACGCGACAATTCGGCGGGGCTCGATTTGAGCAACGAGGCGCATCTTGCCGACCTCGCGCGGGCGCTCGAAGCGAGCGCGATCCCGGACTGGCGCGCCGGCGCCGGCCAATCGGCGCCCCGGGCGATCGTCAATCCCGCCGATTCGCGCGACGTCGTCGGCCATGTCGCCGACGCGGACGCCGCCGAGGTCGGAAAGGCGTTCGAGCGCGCCGCGACGGCGGGGGCGGCCTGGAGCGCGCTGGCGCCGGGCGAGCGCGCGAAAGTCCTCAATGAAGCGGCCTCGCGGTTCGAGGCCGAGGCGCAATGGCTCGCCGGTCTCATCTGCCGCGAGGCGGGCAAGACCCTGCCCAACGCGCTCGGCGACGTGCGCGAGGCGGTCGATTTCCTGCGCTATTACGCCGCGCGGATCTCCAGCGGTTTTTCCAATGCGACGCATCGCCCGCTTGGAACGGTCATCTGCATCAGCCCGTGGAATTTCCCGATCGCCATCTTCACCGGCCAGGTCGCCGCGGCGCTCGCCGCCGGCAATTGCGTCCTCGCCAAGCCGGCCGAGGAGACGCCGCTGATCGCCGCGCAGGCGGTGCGCCTGCTGCATGAAGCGGGCGTCCCCGAGGACGCGCTGATCCTCGTTGCCGGCGACGGCGCGGTCGGGGCGATGCTCACCGCCCACGAGGACGTCGGCGGCGTCATGTTCACGGGATCGACCGAGGTCGCCAAGCTGATCGCCGCCTCGCTCGCCAGGCGCCTGCGGCCCGACGGGGCGCCGATCCCCTTCATCGCCGAGACCGGCGGACAGAACGCGCTGATCGTCGACAGCTCCGCCCTCGCCGAACAGGTCGTCGCCGACGTCCTCGCTTCCGCCTATCGATTCGGCGGGCCAGCGCTGTTCGGCCCTGCGCGTCCTCTGCCTGCAGGACGACATCGCCGAGCGCACGCTCAAAATGCTCAAGGCGGCGATGCGCGAACTCGACGTCGGCCCGCCCGGCCGTCTCAGCGCCGATGTCGGCCCGGTCATTTCAGCCGAGGCGCTCGGCAATTTGAGCGGCTATGTCGCGAAAATGCGGGCGCGCGGCTTCCGCGTCCACGCCGAGCCGCTGAGCGAGCCTACCGCGCATGGCTTCTTCCTCGCGCCGACGCTGATCGAGATCAATTCGGTCGCCGATCTCGGCCGCGAGGTGTTCGGCCCGGTGCTGCATGTGCTGCGCTACAAGCGCGAGGCGCTGCCGCAACTGATCGACGCGCTCAACGAGACCGGCTACGCCCTGACCGGCGGCGCGCATTCGCGCGTCGATTCGACGATCGACCTGGTGACCGAGCGGCTCGCCGCCGGCAATCTCTACGTCAACCGCAACATCATCGGCGCCGTGGTCGGCGTGCAGCCGTTCGGCGGCCACGCGCTCTCCGGCACCGGGCCGAAAGCGGGCGGGCCGCTTTATCTCAAACGCCTGCTGGCGTCTTCGCCGGCCAACTGGCCGCCGCTGCCGCAGGGCGCACCGCCACGGGCCGCCGAAGCCTTCGCGCAAAGCCTCGCCGAATGCGGCGAACCCGATCTCGCCGATCTCTGCGCCGACCTCGCGCGCGGCTCGCGCCTGGGGGTCAGCGTCGAACTCGACGGCCCGGTCGGCGAGCGCAATCTCTATTCGCTGCACCGCAGAGGAACCGTGCTGTGCGACGCCGGGAACGAAACGTCGATGATCGCCCAGATCGCCTGCGCGCTGGCGACCGGCAACCGCGCCGCCCTCGACGGCCCGCCGGCGGCAGCCCTCCTCGCCGCGCTGCCGGGCGCGCTGCGCGACGACGTCGTCGCGAGCGCCGACCGGATCGACGCGGCGCTGACCGACCGCGACGGGGAGGCGCTGCTGGAGTTACTGAGCGCCGTGGCAGCCCGCGAGGGGCCGATCGCCAGCGTGTTCCGCTACACCTGGGAAAGCCTGCGGCTCGGCGACCCGGCGCCGCTGGATTTCCTGCTGAGCGAGCGGTCGGTGTGCATCAACACGACGGCGGCGGGGGGGAATGCGAGTTTGATGTCGATTGGGTAGGGGGAGGGGTTGTACTTGCTCCCACTCGCATTCTCGAATCCGCCGACGGACAAACCTGAAAGCGCACTGGTAAGTGTTGCCTATTCATTCCTTATCGCCGGATTAGGATACTGGGGATATTTTCGCTAGAGGGTAATATTAGCGTTGTACGCTGAAGTGCAAGTGATTGTTGGATCGTGCTCTCTAAACGTCTTTGCTCCATGAGCATTTCGTTAACCTTCTCCGGGCTCAGCCCGGGAACATTTTCACAGATGTTAGGAATTTTATCGAGAGATTCAAGTGTTATTGCCACTCGCGCACCATTTACAATCGCGTGGATGGCAAATTGCACATCCTTGGTCATTGCGACTTTTATTTCGTTTATGCGTTCTTCGGGGACCTTTGCTGGTACAGAAGCAACAGTATTATCCACGGCTTGCTTCAGTGCCTCGGCCACTATAGCTTTGACTCGGTTTTCTAAGTCCGGCGCGCCGTCCGGCGAGAGGGTGCGAAGCTCCTTTAAAGTCTTGAAAAGCGATAACTGCTTCTCTGCTACTTCCAGGGCCATTTTATATAAGGTTAAAAACGCATATGCAGCCCCACTCACGACAGCCAGTCCGGTAACCGGATCGGATGTAGACGTATAGGTAAGAGTAGGTCGCAAATTCATTTATATATGACATTATCTTTACGAATCGAGACAGATAGCTGATGTAAACGCTAGCGTCATTGTTGAAAAATGTTCTTGGAATGACTATATCGAAACTTATTTCATTTTCAGGTATGGATATTTGATCTATGTTAAATTTTATTGCGAGAGTGTCCAAGATACCAAGTTCAGATCGTAAAGTTGACGCCAGATTGACGTACAATTCAATTTCCGAAGACGATATCGCAAGATTTTTGTCGTCAGGAAAGCCATTAAATACGACACGAGCGATCGATGATGGTAATGCGCTAGAGTAATTACTGTCGTTAAGGAACTTGCGGATATCGTCGGGATAGATCTCGATTTTGCTTTGTTCTATAACAGTTTTCGCCCACTGTCGGAGTTGCCGCGCTTGTTGTAGGTATTGGGTGCCTTGGCTCTGTGTTCTCTGGGCTGACGCCGTGACCGCAAGATTTAATTGTTCAATTATCTTAAAAGTAGAATATTCTCCCAGAATATTTCTTACTGCCCGAATAAGTCTGCCCGCCAACATTTCCTATTCCTCCCGATGCCGGAGAAGAGGTAAAACGATTCCCGGCTCTGTGAAAAGGGGGCCGTCCGCCAAGCTGCATCGCCCCACCGGATTCCGGCGACAGTTACCGTGTCCCCGGTCCGACCAGCCGGCCAGCAGTCCCCATCAAACGGTTGCGCCGCTCCTCCGCTTCGCTCGGCCCCGTCGCTGTGCCTGCGCCGGGATTACGGGAATTACCTTTTCTGCCGAAGGGACAGAAAATGGCGCCCAAGGCCTTGAACTCAGTGCCCGCCGGCCTGAACCAGCGCCTGCCCTTACCGCCTCGGCGGCGGGGCTCCGGTCTCGAAGCGCCGGGGCTGGCGGGGGACGCCGCGACGAGGCGGCCTTCGCTGCGCGGCGAAGCGCAGGTCGGGGCGGGCTCCCGTCATGGCGAGCGACAGCGACGCCATCCAGACTTGGGGCTTGCGGGTGCGGCTTCGTCTGGATCGCGTCGCTTTGCTCGCGAAGACGGAAGCCAGCCGCTTGCGCCCGACAACGGACCTTCCCCGACCACGGCGAACTCGGTGGCTCATCCATTGCCGTATAGCCGCGCAACGGCTTTCGCCAATTTCCTACAGCCCCGCGCCGGCGCATCTTTCGGTCGTTCACTGCAACCGAATGGAGAAGACCATGGCTGCGCAAGACACGGCGCCGCACCTCCGTTTCGCCCGGCCCCGTCGCGGTGATCGCGCTGGAATCACGGGAATTACGCATTTCACCTTCGCCGCCGAAGGGACAGAAAATGGCGCCCAAGGCCTTGAACTCAATGCCCGCCGGCCTGAACCAGCGCCTGCCCTAACCGCTTCGGCGGCGGGACTCCGGTCTTGAAGCGCCGGGGCTGGCGGGGGACGCCGAGACGAGGCGGCCTGCGCTGCGCGGCGATGCGCAGGTCGGGGCGGGCTCCCGTCATGGCGAGCGACAGCGACGCCATCCAGACTTGGGGTCTGCGGCTGCGGCTTCGTCTGGATCGCGTCGCTTTGCTCGCGAAGACGGAAGCCAGCCGCTTGTGCCCGACAACGGACCTTCCTCGACGACGGCGAACTCGGTCGCTCATCCATTTCCGTATAGCCGCGCAACGGCTTTCGCCAATTTCCTTCAGCCCCACGCGGGCGCATCTTTCGGTCGTTGACTGCAACCGAATGGAGACAACCATGGCTGCGCAAGACACGGCGCTGATTCTTGGGGCGACCGGCGGCATCGGCGGCGAGGTCGCCCGGCGGCTCGTCGCTCGCGGATGGAGGGTCCGCGCTCTTCATCGCAATCCAGACAACCAGGGGCGCGAGGCAAGATTGCTGTGGACCCAGGGCGACGCCATGTCCGAGCGTGAAGTCGTCGCCGCGGCGCAGGGCGCCTCCCTCATCGTGCATGCGGTCAATCCGCCGCAATACCGCAACTGGGGTCAGCTCGTGCTGCCGATGCTGGACAACACGATTGCGGCGGCGCGCGTGAGCGGCGCCCGTATTCTCCTGCCCGGCACGGTCTACAACTACGGGCCGGACGCCCTTCCTCACCTCGATGAGGCGTCGCCGCAAAACCCGGTCACCCGCAAGGGCCGCATCCGGGTGGAAATGGAGCGGCGTCTGCGCGCGGCGGCTGACGGCGGGACGCGGACGTTGATCGTTCGCGCCGGCGACTTCTTCGGACCGCAGGCGGGCAACACCTGGTTCGCGCAGGGCCTGGTGAAACCCGGCAGGCCGGTCGCTACGATGACCTACCCCGGCCGGCGCGGCATGGGTCACCAATGGGCCTATCTGCCCGACGTGGCGGAGACGATGATCCAGCTTGTCGAACGGGAGGGCGCCCTCGAAACGTTCTCGCTCTTCCACATGGACGGCCACTGGGATGACGACGGGACGAAAATGATCGCCGCCATTCGCCGCGCCGTCGGCACGCCGAATTTGAAGGTGAGTTCGCTTCCCTGGGGCCTCCTGCGGCTCGCCTCCCCGTTCGTGCCGCTGTTCCGCGAACTCGGCGAAATGCGCTATCTCTGGCAGGCGCCGATCCGCATGAGCAACGCGCGCCTCGTCGCCGCGCTGGGGCGCGAACCGCATACGCCGCTCGACGACGCTGTCCGCACGACGCTGATCGGCCTCGGCTGCCTGAGCGACAGCGGTCGCCAAACGCGTCTGGCGGTTGCCGCGCGGTGAGTTCCCGCCGACGCCTCGAGGCCGGCGCATCGTCCTGTTGCTAGCTAATCAAGTTGGCCGGTTTTCGTAGCTAGTGAATTGACCGCTTCTTTTGTCTCCGGCCCGGGGCATGCCCCGGGCCGGAGACGGCCGTCGCGGAAGCGTTGCGCGCGGCTCTTGTTGAGGCGCGACGAGGGCGCCCGTGGCGTCGTAGTCGGCCAGACGATGCGGCCCCAGAAAGATCGCGACCCGGCCGTCCGGGTCTTCGTGGAGGCGAACCTTGGCCTTCACGAAGTGCGGCCGCAGCGGGCTTTGCGGAAGTTGCAGCGCATGGTTGCGCCACCTCACCGTGTTGTCGTTGCCGACCGTTCGCTCTTCGTGCACACACAGCGCCTGACGCCACTGGCCGGCCGGGTCGGGCACGAAGCCGCTGCCCGGCTGCTCGGCGGCGACCGCGAAAGCGGCGTTGTGCTCGGGAAGGTAGATCTCGCGCAGCCATCGGTTGGCCGCTTCGATCGTCGCGATCCCGGCCAGCCGCAGCTCCTTGGGCAGCCGGTCCTGCAAAGTGCGGAAGACGCGCTCCGAGCGGCCGCGCGCCTGCGGCGAATAGGCTGCGATATGCTCGACGCCCAATTGCTCCAACGCCCGCCCGACCTGCGTCAGCGCCGTCTTCGACACCCGCTCGCCGGCCTTGGGCGTGTGAAAATAATGGCTGCCGCGATCCGTGTAGAGCGAGCAGAACAGCCCATGCGTCTCGATGACCTCGCGCAGGCCGCGAAAGCTCGAGGCCGTCCCTTCCTCCTCGGCCAGAAACGCCGAATAAATCGCGCTCGTCGCGTCGTCCAGCGTCACGATCAGATCGAGCGGACGCCCCAGCGCCTCGAGCCATAGATGCCGCGAGCCGTCCTGGTGCAGCATCATCCCCACCATCGGACGGCGCGGACGCTTCTTGCGATGCGCCGAACGCTTCACCGCCGGCTTCACCAGACCCGCCATGTGCAGACGAAGCTTCGTCACCGTATAGCCCAGCTTGTAGTCGTGCCGCTTTTGAAGCTGCTCGTGAAAGTGCTTCACCGTGAAGCCCTCGTAGTGCGTTCGATAAAGGCCCAGCATCCGCCCCAACTCCCCCTCCGGCGCCCGCTTGCCCGAGGGGCGGCCGATCCGCCGGTCGACGAGACCCGCCCGACCGTCCTCGACATACCGCTCCCGCCAGCGTCGAAACGTCCGCTCGCCAATCCCCAAAAGCTCCGCCGCCTCAACCTGGCTCAACTCGCCACGCTCATGCCGATCCAGCAATGTCTCGAAACGCATCAGACGGACCTCTTGCAGCACTTCCGTCCGTCTCATCCCCGCCCCTCCCAAAAGGCGGTTCTAAAACCGGACAGATCACGCGCTACAAAATCCGGACAGATGATCAGCTAGCCACAGGCCGGCGCATCGTCCTTGCCATCACCCGGCGAAGGCGGCAAAATCGAGCAAGTCGCGGCCGTCGTCCGGCGATGTCGATCAAGGCGACATGGCGATGCAAGGGATTCGGTTCGGCGAACGGATTTTGCCCCACGGCGTCTCGCCGCGCCTGCGAGGACTGTTGCTCGCTCTCCTGCTGGCGGCGGCTTTCGTCGCTTTGGCGTCGGAGAGCGCGGCGGCGATGGGCAAGCGCGTCGCGCTGGTCATCGGCAATGGCGACTACAAGTTCGCGCCGCAGCTCGACAATCCCGTCGGCGACGCCAAGGCGGTCGCCGAGGTGTTCAAGCGTCTCGGCTTCCAGGTGGTCGAGGGCTACGATCTCTCGATCGCGCAGATGCGGTCGACATTGTCCGACTTCACCGCGGCGCTGCCCGATTCCGAGGCCGCGATCGTCTATTACGCCGGCCACGGCGTCTTCGTCGACGACGAGAACTATCTGCTGCCGACCGACATCGCGCTCAAGGCGCCTTCCGATCTCGATCTCAACGCGATCGGCGTTTCGCTCGTCCTGCGCCAGATGCGCCGCGAGGAACGCGCCAACGTCGTGATCCTCGACGCCTGTCGCAACAATCCCTTCGCCGGACAACTGGCGCGGGCGAAAACCCGTGCGATCGTCGGCGAGCAGGGCCTCTCGCGGATCGAAGGCGATCTGGCGCGCGGCTCGCTGATCGCCTTCGCCAGTGACCCGAAGAGCGTCGCGCTCGACGGCCGGCGCGGCGAGCACAGTCCCTTCACCAAGGCGCTCCTCGATCATCTCGAGGACCCGAACGTGTCGGTCGAGACGATGATGTCGCGCGTCCGCGCCGAGGTCTGGGAAGCGACGAAGAACCAGCAACTGCCCTGGGTCAACACGTCGCTGATCGGCGAACTCGATCTCAATCCGCAGCCGGCGGTCGCCGTCCCGCAGCCGCCGGCCGCTGCCGCGCCGCCGGCGCCGGCCGATCGGCAGGCGACCGAGAACCTCCTGTGGGAATCCGCCGAGCGCTCCCATCTCGCCGGCGATTATCAGGCCTACCTCGACGCGTTCCCGACCGGCGTCTTTGCGCCGATCGCGCGCAATCGCATCGCCGCCCTGACCGCGCCGCCGGCGGCCTCCGCCATTGCTCCGTCGACGAAGCGATGCAAGGCGGGCGAGACGATGAACGCGGCAGGCGAATGCCTGCCCCGGCCGGCGGCGCGCGCCCGTTCAACCCACGTCCCGCCGAGAAAAGTCGTTGCGGCGCCGGCT
Organism: uncultured Alphaproteobacteria bacterium; assembly: GCA_963813195.1. Lineage (GTDB taxonomy): Bacteria > Pseudomonadota > Alphaproteobacteria > Rhizobiales > Beijerinckiaceae > Roseiarcus. Next base: position 177,221 of record CAWEYC010000016.1, read on the forward strand.
GCCGGCGCTCACGCGGCGGCATCGGGCGCCAACGCTGGCGCGGCCGCCGCCAGCGCCAATGCGGACCCCAATCACCTGTGCGAACCCGGCCTGCACCCGGTGCTTCGTCCCTATCGCGCCTACACGTGCGAACCGAATTGAAAACGAGGAGCGGCCGGCGCAAACTCGTCCTGTCGCCAGTGTGCGGACGGAGCTTCGTTGCATGACTATCGTCATTCCCAATGCGGCGTCGCTCGGCGTCTTCGCCGTGGCGGCGCTGGCGCTGCTCCTGACGCCCGGTCCCGCTGTTCTCTATATCGTCGCGCGCAGCGTCGAGCAGGGCCGCATCGCCGGGCTCGCCTCCGTCTGCGGCATCACCACGGGAACGCTCGTTCATGTGCTGGCGGCGGCGCTGGGGTTGTCGGCGCTGCTGGCGTCCTCGGCGCTCGCTTTCGCCGTCGTCAAATATGCGGGCGCGGCCTATCTCATTTATGTCGGAGTGCGGCGGATCCTCGATCGGAGCGGCGCGCCGACCGCGGCGCAAGACCTGCCGCGCCGCACGCTGCGGCGGCTCTATCGCGACGGCTTTGTCGTCAATCTGCTGAACCCGAAGACGGCCTTGTTCTTCCTGGCGTTCCTGCCGCAATTCGTCGATCCCTCGCGCGGCGGCGTGGCGTTCCAGGTCGTGTTCCTCGGTCTCACATTCGCCCTGATGGGCCTGATGAGCGATGGACTCTATGCCTTGGCCGCCGGCTCGGCGGGCCGCTGGGTCAGGCGCAACAGTCGCGCCCTCCGCTGGCAACGTTGTGTCACCGGCGGTGTGTTCATCGGCCTCGGCCTGACCGCCGCCTTGGCCGGCAACGGCAGAAAATAGGGCGGGGCGGCGCGCGGCTTTGTCGAGCCTCGGCTATCCGCCGACGAGGCCTCGCAATTCTCGTTCGATTTCGACGACGCGGATTTGTCTACACTCCGCGCCCGAGCCTTTCGAGCAAGACGATCTGCCCCAACGTCGCGCAATTCGGCGGCGTGGGCGCGAGTTCGATCCCCAGCAAGGCCCCTGCCTTGCCATACCGCGCCGCGAGGGCGGCGGAGCCAACGACCAGGGCGCTGCGGGCGCCGCGCACGCCGGCGAGGATTTCCGCGCCGATGAGGAGGCCGGAGAGATATTCGGCGAGCTGGTCCGGCGCCACTTGGTCGAACAGACCGAGCGTGCGCGTCATGAAGACGGCATGCAGGAGATCGCCGGGCCGTTCCAGAGTCGCGGCGGCGCGGACGCCTAGCGCAAATCCGGTCGGCTCGCTCGTCGCCTGCGCCTCGGCCATCAGGCGGCCGAGCACGGTATGACCTTTCAGCGCGGCGAAAACGTCGCCGGTCATGTAGGTCTCGAAGCCGACGATGCGGCCCCCTTCGACGCGCGCCCATTTCGAATGGGTGCCGGGCAGCACGAACAACCCGTCGGGTCGCCCACTCGCCTGGAGGGCGCCGAGAATCTGGGTTTCCTCGCCGCGCATGACGTCCGGCGCGCCGCGCGAATCGATCGCGCTGAGGCCGGGAGCAAGCACGATCCGTCCGAGCGTCGCAGAGGGAATCGACAGCGTCGCGGCGGCGATTTCGGCCGCGCCGGCCGGGCAGGCGGCGTAGGGCGCCTCGATCCAGCCCTGACGCGAGCCGACCATGCCGGAAAGGAAAATCGGCAGTCCAGGGAAGCGGCTCGCCCACGCGCCGACCTTCGAGGCCAGAAAGGCCTCATGCTCGCCGGCCTCGAGCCCCACCGCGCCTTTCTCGGCCGCCACCTCGTCGAGCGCGGACCCGTCGGCGCTGGCGAGAAATGCGCGAAAGGAACTGGTGCCCCAGTCGACGCTGACGAGGGCCGGCGTTTGCGAGGGCAAGGCGCTTCTCCGTTGCGGCAACTCGTTGGGGCGCCCCGGCAGGCCGGGAGGATGCGATACTCCGCCGATAAACACTTATAGGTCAACGGATTATCGACCACCCAGCCGTCGAACGATATTGAGTTTGCGCCTTATTGGCAATAGGTCTGCCGTTACTCTGATGGTGTGGACGACGCCCGCACGGCATCTGGCTCAACGAAGAGCCGTGCCAAAATGGTTGTCGTTAGAGCAACCGTTTGAAGGAGCGCCGTCCATGGGAAAATCTAGCACCGATTTGTCTTCTCTCACCACCGTTGGCCTCGATTTGGCTAAGCACATCTTTCAAGTTCATGGCGTTGATGGTTCCGGGCGCGTTTTGGTCGCCAAGGCGATCAGGCGCAACAAGCTGCTGGAGTTTTTCGCTTCGCTGCCGCCCTGCCTGGTGGGGCTCGAGGCCTGCGGGTCGGCGCATCATTGGGCGCGCGAGCTGATCAAGCTTGGTCATGACGCTCGGATGATGCCTCCGGCTTATGTGAAACCCTACGTACGCCGGCAGAAGAACGACGCGTCTGACGCAGCGGCGATTTGCGAGGCGGCGACAAGGCCCGCAATGCGATTTGTCGGCGTGCGCTCGCTGGAGAACCAGGCGGCGTTGATGCGTCACAAAGCGAGGGAGATGCTGGTATCGCAACGCACGCAACTGCTCAATGGGCTACGCGGGCACCTGACCGAGGTCGGCGTCATTGCGGCGCAGGGGCCCAGACACGCCCGCCAACTGGCGGAGTTGATCGAGGCCGGCGACAAGACAGTCCCGTTCGAAGTGTGCGAGGCGTTGGCGCCGCTCGTGGTGCAATTGCGGATCCTCGACGAAGCGATTGCGAGGCTCGACCGGACGATCGCGAAGATGGCGCAGAAGGATGAAACGGCGCGCCGGTTGATGAGCATTCCGGGCTTCGGGCCCATTACCGCCTCCGCAATGGCGGCGACAATTCAGGATACGTCCAGCTTCGCGGGCCCGCGCGAATTCGCCGCCTTCCTCGGGCTGACGCCGAAGCAGAACTCTTCCGGCGGCAAGCAGCGGCTTGGACGCATTTCGAAGATGGGCAATCGAAACTTGCGCAAACTGCTCGTGGTGGGTGCGCATGCGGTGCTGTTTCACCGAAAGGCGCACACCGATCCGCTGCGGATGTGGGCCAAGAAGCTGATCGAGAAGAAACCCTTCAAGCTTGTAGCCGTGGCGCTCGCCAACAAAATGGCGCGCATCGCCTTCGCGATCCTGCGCGGCAACACGCTCTATCGGCAGATTCCGGTGTAAGGAGCGCTGGCTGGGTTCGCCGTCATGGCTCGTCGAAAAGCCGAGGCGGCATAGGAGTCGAGGGTGACTAAGAGGTGATGCGCAGGAAGGCGATTGATCCCGAAGCCCGTGGCTTTGTCTGCGCAACTAAGCGCGCTACTCTGATTGAGGCAACGGATCAGCGGACAACATCAGGGCCGGCGGACTCTATTCTCCGCGCAAAAGGCCGAAGACATGACCGCACCCACGACCAGCGCAACGCCGAAAGTAGCCCTTGATAAGCGGGCGTCGTCCAGACATGACACTGCCGTCGTTGGGTTACGTGGTGCTGACGTTTGTCCAGCGTCTCTCAACGCCGGCTGAAGATGGGCGGTCGCTTCTCCTTGAACGCCGCCCGGCCCTCGGCTGCGTCCTGCGTCGCGAAGCAGATCGTCTGGAGGTCGCGCTCGTATTCGATCGCTTTTTCCAGCGGCATCGAGGCGGCGGCCCTGAGATTGAGCTTGCCGGTCTCCGCCGCGATCGGCGCGCGGCTCGCAATCGTGCGGGCGATAGCGTGCGCCCTCGCCGTCAGGGCGTCCGGCTCGGCGATCTCGCTCACCAGGCCCCAGGCCTTCGCGCGCTCGGCGTCGATCGGCTCGCCGGTCATGATCATCAGCGCGGCGTTGGAGGGGCCGATCGAATGCGCGAGGAAGGCGGTCATCCCGCCGCCGCCGATCCAGCCGAGCTTGATTTCCGGCGCGGCGAACTGGGCGTTGGCGGAGGCGACGCGAATGTCGCAGCTCATCGCCATCTCGAGCCCACCGCCGAAGGCGTAGCCGTTCACTGCCGCGATCGAGGGTTTCCGGAGGCGGCGGACGGCGTCGCAATAATCCGGTCGGTTGCGGAAGTTCCAAGGCGTGTCGTAGGCGTCGAGCTCCCTGATGTCAGAGCCCGCGCAAAAGGCCTTCTCGCCGGCTCCCGTCAGGATAACGCAGCGCACCGCGTCGTTCTTGTTGCAATGATCCACGGCGGCGGCGATCCCGTCCGCCATTTCGGGCGTCACCGCGTTCAGCTTGCGCGGCCGATTCAAGGTGATCGAGGCGACATGGCCCTCGACGGCGAATATGATGCTGTCCGTCATGTCCTTCACTCCTGCGTCTCTCCGATGGCGCCGCACGCGACGAGCGCGTCGATCCGAGCCTCGTCGTAGCCGGCCGCCCGCAGGATCTCGCGGCTGTGTTCGCCCGCCAGCGGCGCGCCGCGCTCGACGGCGGCCGGGGTTTTGGCGAACTTATAGGGAAATCCCGGCGTCTTGACGCGGCCCTCGGTCGGATGGTCGTATTCGACGAACGTGCCGTTGTGGGCGATCTGCGGATCGGCGACGAGGTCGGAGTAGCCGTAGACCGGCCCCGCCCAAACGTTGTTGCGGCCGAACAGGTCGAGCCATTCGGCCGTGGTTCTTGACTTCAACCGTTCGCGGGTGCGCGCGTAGATCGCGTCGCGCTGCGTCCAGGAATCGATCTCGTCGTCCATCGCCTCGAAGCTCGGCTCGCCGATCAACGCGCCGAACGTCTTCAACTGCGGAAAGGCGACGATAATGTAGCCGTCACTGGTCGAGAAGGCGCCATAGGGGGCGCGGATATAAACGTGGGCGTGCGGCTCGGCCGAGCGCGTCTGCGGCTTGCCGGCGACGGTGAAGACGGAGAGCTCCTGCATCTGCAGCGTCGTGATCGCGTCGAGCATGTTGACGGCGACGAACTGCCCCTCACCGGAACGCTCGCGATGCAATAGCGCGGCGAGCGCAGCCTCGAAGGCGGTCGAAGCGGTGACGGCGTCGACGAGGAACTGCCCGGCGGGCGTCGGCGGCTCTCCGGCGCGGCCAAGCGAGAGCATGGCGCCGGACATGCCCTGCAAGATGAGATCCTGCCCCGGCCGATCGACATAGGGGCCGCTTTCGCCATAGCCGGACATCGAGACATAGACCAGCCGCGGATTGATCGCCGCCAGACTCTCGTAGTCGACGCCTAGTCGCTTGGCGACGCCCGGCCGATAGTTCTGCAGAAAGACGTCGGCGGTGCGCACGAGGTCGAGCAGGACCGCCTTGCCCTGCGGGGTCTTGAGGTCGACGGCGAGCGAGCGCTTGTTGCGATTGAGCGAGAGAAAGGAGACGTTGATCCTGGCGCCGCGCGCGCCCCCGGCGGAGACGTGGCGCTGCCACTCGCCGGCGACTGGCTCAATCTTGACGACGTCGGCCCCGAGATCGCCCAGGCGCTGCGCCGCGAAGGGCCCCGCCATGGCTATCGAACAATCGAGCACACGATAGCCGCTCAGAATTCCCATGAAACAATCATCCTTCGCGTCATTGGCGAACGTCGGACGCGCCGCCATCGCGCTTTGCGCCTCGTCGATGATCATATATGATTCTAGTCGAGGCGAATAGCCGAAACGTAGGGTTGCGGCGCGGCGCGTTAGTAGGTCGTGCGACCGCCGGAGACGTCGAAGGTCGCGGCTGTGGTGAAACTGTTCTCCCTGGAGAGCCTTGGGCGCCGCCGGTGACGACGGCCGTCTATCCCTCGATATCGATCAGGTTCACCGCTGCATCCCCCCTGCGGTCGACGCCATCGGCAGGGGGCCGCGGCAGTCAGGTCGCGCTATTCTCTTGCGAGGCGCTGTCTTCAGTCGAAAACCGCGCGGCCCGCAGCGGCGACGGCCTCGATCGTCGCCCGTTTGCCGAGTTCGCGCCGGCAGTAGGCTTCGATCAGGCGGCCGGCCTCCGCCTGAAAGCCAATGTAGCCGCGACGCCGGGGCCGAATCCACGCCGCTTCGAGGGAACGGCGCACGGCGGAATAATAGCCGCCGAAGCGTGCGTCATTGGCGGGATTGTCCCAGGCGAGCGCCAGAGCCGGCTGGCCATGATTCTCGGGGATGATCCGATCCTGCGCTTCGCGCGAGAGGCAGAAACGAACGAAGGCGAGCGCGGCCTCGCGGTGCTGGGTGACGGCCGAGACGCCGAGGCCGGCGCCGCCGAGCATCGAGCCGGCCGCGAACGGCGCCGACAGGCCACAGAAGTCGGCGAAGCGCAGCGGCGCCCGCATGTCAGCCTCGGAGTAGGTGGCGTAGCCGTAGACGGACGGCGTGAAGACGATGTCGTCGCGAGCGATCATCGCTTCCTCGATGCCGATCGCATTCCAGCCCAGCGTCTCCGGCGGCGATAGGGCGAGAACCGCGTCGAGGGCGTCCAGGGCCTGCGCCATCGCCTCGGCCTCGAAGTCGAATCGGCCGTCGGGATCGGCCGCGATCGGCTTGCCGAGGTTGGCCATGAGGCTCGCAACGGTCGCGAAGGCGTGCGGCGAGACGACGGGCGTCGCCACCCACAGGCCCGTTCGGCGCAGGCGTTGGCCGAGCGCGACCGTCTCCTCCCAGGTCCTCGGGACCTCGCGATCGACGCCTGCGAGGAGATCGGGTCGGAACGCTGCGTGAGGGGTCGCCGCGTCGATCGGCGCCGCCCAGACGTGGCCGGCGAAGCGGTAGCTCGCCAGCGACGGGCCGACGTAGAGCGGATCCGCACCGGGGCCGAGCAATTCGGGCATCGCCTCCTCGAGCGGAAGGAAGGCGCCGGCCGCGGCGATATCCCCGCAAAACGGGTGATCGAAGATCAAGAGATCGAATCGCCCCGCGATGTCGGCGATCGCCTGATGCTCGAAATCGCTGAGCGGCCGCACCGTCCAGGTGATCGCGATGTCGGGGCGAGCGCGCCGGAACGCCTCGCCCAAGGGCTCGAGCGGGCCGGTGGCGCGCCGGTGTCCCCAGACCAGCCCCTTCAAGTTCAGATTGCTCATATGTCGTCTCTTTCGTTAGTCTAGAGTGAATTCTTTTGGGAAGACCGCACCTTGCCTGGCGCCTCGCATGAAGCGAAATCAACCGATCCGACACGGTGGGGAAGCCTCGTCGATCTTGCCCACGACGAACTGCATCGCTTGATCACCGACGGCGAAATCGCGGAAGGCGAGCGGATCGTCATCGACCGATTCGCCCGGCAATTCGGCACGAGCCTCATTCCGATCCGCGAGGCGCTCGCTCGGCTCAGCGCCGAGGGCCTCGTCACCTTCGAGCGCAACAAGGGCTATCGGGTCGCGCCGCAGCCGACGATGCGCGACCTTCGTCGCCTGTTCGAAGCGCGCCTGGTGATCGAGATCGGCGCCGCGGAACTGGCGATCGAGCGTTGCGACCGTCAGGCCTTGAACGACCTCAAGTCGATCAACCGGCTCATCGCCAACGGCTCCTACGGTACGACGTTTCAGGGCTTTCGCGAGTTCGTCACGCTCAACGAGCGCTTTCATGTCGAGCTGGTGGCGATGGCCGACAATCCGCCGCTCGCAGAGGCCTATCGCCGGCTCGGCTACCATCAGCAAATCACCCGGCCGACCTATGGGCGCGGCCCGGGCGACATCAAACGGTTCGTGCGCGAACACGACGAAATCATCGACGCGCTGGAAAAGCGCGACAGAGTCGCCCTGCGCCAGGCGATCAAGGCGCATATCGAGAGCGGGGTCGAGCGCTTTCAGGGCGACTTGCCGCCTCCACGGACGCCGCGCGGTTCGTCCAACGGCGCTAACGGCGATCACGCTTCCCAAAAGCCTCGGGACCGGCGCGCTGCGATCCGAGCGCGAAAGAAAGACACATGAGCTCGCGCTCGGCCGCGAGGCCGCTTGTCAGGCCGCCTTCCATGGCGGCGCGAATGCCGGCTTTGTTGGTGACCGTGGCGACTTCGCTGTTGGCGGCGATCGTCGCTGCGAGGCGCCGCGCTTCTTCGACCTCGCGTCCCTCGTCGACGAGAAATTCGACGACGCCGATTCGAGAGGCCTCCTCGGCGTCGATCGGCTCTCCCGTCAGCAGTAGGCGGCTCGCCTGGCCGTAGCCGACGAGGCGGGTAAGGCGTTGCGAGAATCCGCCGGCCCCCAGCCAGCCGTGCTTGACTTCGGGCGCGGCGAAGCGGGCGGTGCGGGAGGCGACACGGATGTCGCAATTAAGCGCAATCTCGAAGCCGCCGCCGAACACCCACCCCTTCAATGCGGCGATCAGCGGCTTTCGGAACGCGCCGAACTCCAAGGCGTAGTTGATCGAATGCCGCCACGCCCACGCATCCGCGAACTCGTCCAAGGAGTTGAGGTCGGTGCCCGCGCAGAAAGCGCGCTCGCCGGCGCCGCGCACGAGGACGCACCGAACCTCGCCGTCGCCGTCGAGCGTCGCGAGAGCCTCGCGAATCGCCGCCGACATCGCGGGGGTGACGGCGTTGTGCTTCGCCGGACGATTGAGCACCAGTTCGGCCGTGCCGTCGCCAGGTTTTTCGATGACGATCTCATCGATCATGCCGCTGCTCCCAGTGAAAAGAGCGCCTTCGCCTCGGCGTCGGAATAGCCGAGGCTGCTGAGGATTTCGGCGGTATGTTCGCCGAGGGCCGGCGCGCCCCGCAGCCGCGCCGAGGGATCAGTCGAGAACCGCACCGCGGGCGCCGTCGTCGTCAGCGCGCCGGCGCGCGGATGTTCGTAGGTGACGAAAAGGGACTTGAACTGCGGGTGGTTTCTGACGGCCGCGTAGTCGTTGACGGGCCCCGACCAGACGCCGGCGGTGAACAGAGCTTCGACCGCCTCCTCTGTTTTCCAGTCCGCGATCGCTTCCGCGACCACGGGGTAGACGCGGTCGCGCCAGCGATTGACCCCGTCGCGGTCGTCGGGATCCTTCGGCTTTTCCTTGGCAAGGCGGGCGAGCGTATTCGAGCCCACGACCTCGGCAATCGCCGACAGGCTCGACTGGGCGATGGCGAGCCAGCCGTCGGCGGTGCGATAGATGCCGTAGGGCGGCTCCATCCACGTCGACGCATAGGGCTGCCCGCCGCGCGCCGCCTGCCGCCCTGTGGTGAGATAGGTCGAGAGCTCCTGGATCTGGACCTCCAACGCCGCGCCGAGCAGCGAGACCTTGACCTCAGCGCCGCGACCAGTACGGTGTCGTTGCAGAATTCCGGCGAGCACGCCCTCGGTCGCGAGGTGCGAGGCCATCACATCGACCATATAGACCGGCGAGGGATGGGGCGGACCGTCTTCCGTTCCCGCGTTCCAGGTGAGCCCGGAGAAGGCTTGCACCAACAGGTCCTGGCCGGGCCGCGCGACCATCGGGCCGTCGTCGCCGTAGCCGGAGATGGAGACATAGACGATGTCCGGCTTCAGCGCGCGGAGCGTCGCATAGTCGATACCGAGCCTTTCGGCGACGCCGGGACGGAAATTTTGGACGACCGCGTCGGCTGACTCCACCAGGCGATAGAGGATTGCGCGCCCCTCCTCCAGCTTCAGGTCGACCGCCAGCGACTTCTTGTTGCGGTTGAGGGTGAGGTAGGGAATGGTCTCGCCGCCGAGGCGCACGTCGGCCATTACCGCGGAGCGGGTGAAATCGGGCCGCGTCGGACCTTCCACCTTGATGACTTCGGCGCCCATGTCGGCCAATCGCTGGGTTGACAGAGGCCCGGCCATGGCGAGGGTCAGATCGACGACGCGCAAATTCGCAAGCGGGCCGTCGGATGCACCTCCCGCGCCCATGTCGTTCCTCGCGGCGTCATGCTTCCCCATCGATTGGTCTCCATTTCAAGGGCGCCCGTGTCAATCGCGCCGTCCTAAATCATATATGATCTGCCGCCCCTAGGGAACCCCGGCCGGGGTCGCCGGCGCGTCAAACGCTGCCGAGATTGGCGGTGCGCTCACGACGACGCCGCGAGACATCGACGATTCTGCTGAGCGCCAAGGCCAGGATGAGAATCAGGCCATAGGCGATCTGGGCGTAGAAGGCCGACACATGCGCTAGGCTGAGCAGATTTTGCACCAGGAACAGCGCCGCGCCGCCCGCCGCGGCGCCGAGCAGGCCGCCGCGGCCGCCCGCCAGACTGACGCCGCCGAGCACCGCGCCGGCGATGCCGATCAACGTGTAGGGCGTCGCCGCCGCTGGATCGCCGGATCCGAGCGCGACGGTGAACGCGAAGCCCGTCACCGCGGCGATCACCCCGGCGGCCACATAGGCGACGAAGCAGACCTTGGTCACGTCGATCCCGCTCGCGAACGCGGTGCGCTGGTCGCCGCCGGTCGCGAGCAGATTACGGCCATACGCCGACTCGCGGAGCGGGAGCCACGTCAGCGCGACCGCGGCGAGAATTAGGAGCGGCAGGGGAAACACGCCGGCGCGGCCGGCGAGCGCGATCATCCAGTCGGGTGCGCTGCCGCCCGCGGTCGGCAGAATCTCGAGCGTCAGGCCGGACAGGACGAGATACGAACCGAGCGTGGCGATGATTGAGGGAACCCGTAGCCAGGCGACGAGCGCGCCATTGACGCATCCGACGGCGGCGCCCGTCGCGACGACCGCGGGAATCGCCAGCAAGGGCGAGCCGGCGCCGAGGGGGACAAGCGCGCCGATCAGCACGGCGTTGATAAAGCCGGCGAGCGGCCCGATCGACAGATCGATGCCTCCCGACATGATGACCGGCGCCGCGGCCATCGCGATGAGGACGAAAGGCATGGCGACGGTGAGAATCGAGGGCCAGTTCGTGGGATCGACGAAGGAATGGTCGATGGCTACGTTCAAGGCCAGAAGCGCCGCCGCGAAGGCGACCGCCGGACGCGCGTAGGCCGTGCGGCGATTGAAGCCGGCAAAGAAGCTCACGATCGTCCCGCCTCGATTTGCGACGCGCCGACGCCCGGCTTTTGGCCGAACATCGCCGCGACGACGGCCTCGCGCGTGAGTTCCGGGCCTTCCAGGACGCGGCTCACCTGCGCCTCGCGGAACACGGCGATCCGGTCGCAGGTGATGAGCAATTCCTCGATCTCGGTCGAAAGCAGGAGCAGGCTGACGCCACGCGCGGCGAGGTCGCGGAAGACCTCATAGATCTCCGCCTTGGTTGCGGCGTCGACGCCGCGTAGGGGATCGTCCAGGATCATCACTTTGGGCTCGATGGCCATCCACCGCGCGAGCAGGATCTTCTGCTGGTTGCCGCCCGAGAGACGGCCGACCGCTCCCGTGAGGCTGGCGTATCTCGTGCGGAGGACCGCGAGATCCCGCTTCGCCCGCTCGCGCAGTGCGCGCTGGTCGATGAACGTGAGACGCGAACCGCGCCACAGCGTCGGCAGACCGTAATTGTCGAGAACGGACATGCCGGCGAACAGGCCGTCGTTCTTGCGATCGCGCGGTACGTAGGCGACGCCGTTGCGGACCGCCTCTCGCGGCGTGTGGAGCGGGCGCCAGGCCCCCTCGTTCCAGCTCTCGACCGATCCGCCCTCCGCCTTTCGCAGCCGTGCAAGCACGCCGAGGAAATCGGCCTGTCCGTGCCCGTCGAGGCCGCTGAAGCCGAGAATCTCGCCGCCCTTCACTTCGATGTCGATCGGGCTCCGGCCCGGCCGGAGAACCACGCCGCGGGCGCGAAAGCGCGGCTCGCGCAGGGGAGCGCGGGCGGCCCGCTCCGATCGCCGTTCCCGTCGGATCGGTTCGCCGCCGCCGTCGCGCGATTGCGAGATCATCGAGATGAGAAGCTCGCTCGGCGCGTCCTCGATGGCGAGCGTCGCCGCGGTTTCCCCCGACCGCAGGACGGTGACGGAATTGGCGAGGCTGGCGATCTCGTCCATGCGATGCGAGATGAACAAGACCGACGAGCCGGCGGTGCGTTGACGGCGGAGATAGCGGAACAAAGCGTCGCGGCTGTCGACATCGAGCGCCGAGGTCGCTTCGTCGAGAATGAGCAATCGCCAGGGCCTGACCATGGCCCGCGCCAGCGTCACGATCTGCCGGCGATGCAGCGGCAGCGCGTCGACCGGTGCGTCGAGGTCGACCGCGACGGCGCCGAGCGCGTCGAGCGCGTCTCTACCCAATCGCCGCTGATCGCGGCCTCGCAAACCCCAGCGAAACAGCCCGTCGACGCCGAGGAAGATATTTTCCAGTACGGAGAGTTCCGGGGCGACCAGCGTCTCTTGAAACACGGTGACGACGCCGTTGGCCTGCGCCTCGCGCGGTGAGCGAAAGGCGATCGGCACGCCGGCAATCGCGACCCCGCCGGCGTCCGCGGCGGCCACCCCGCTGAGGATCTTGACGAACGTGCTCTTGCCCGAGCCGTTCTCGCCGAGCAGTGCGCGGATCTCGCCCGGCGCGACGTCGAAGCTGCAGGCGACCAGAGCCTTCGTCGCCCCATAGGACTTGCGAAGTCCGGCGACGCGCAGCAACGGGCCGACCGCCTGCGGCGAATAAGCGCTCGGCGGCGCGGCGAAGGACGCGTGTCGCTCCATGTCTCTCCCGTTGGCGGAGGCGGTCCGCGATCCGTCAGATCTGGTTTCGAACATGCGGTTCGCGCCCATAAATTGCCACCAAAACGATGATCAGCAAGCCGAGCATGATCTGCTGGATGCGATCGCTGAAGCCGAGGCCGATCAGGAACGTGGTGATCTCCGTGATCAGCAAAGCGCCAGCGAAAGTGCGACCGTAGGTGCCTGAGCCGCCGAGAAGCGCCGTGCCCCCGACGACGACGGCGGCGACGGTCTGGAAGAGATAAGGCTGGCCGACGCTCGCGTCGGCGCCGCCGCTGAATCCGGCGAGCAGGATGCCCGCGACGGCGGCGCAGCCCGCGCTGACCGCGAAAGTGGTGGCCCAGACGGTCGTTACCGGAACCAGCGCCATCCGCGCCGCCCGCTCGCTCGCGCCGCTGGCGAACAGCACGCGGCCGAGCGCGGAGCGTTGCTCGACGGCGACGATAAGGATGGTCAGCAGGAACCAAATGATCAGAATCGGCGGCAACGGGATCGGCCCGGTCCGCCCCGCGGGAGAAACGGCCTGCATGAGATAGTCGGGAACCGTGCCGACCGTCTGGCCCTCGGTGTAGACCAATACGCCGCCGAGGATCATGAAGCTCGTGGCGAGCGTGATCAGCAGGGGGGGCGCGCCGAGCGCGCGCGAGGCGATCCCGTTCAGCGCGCCGATCGCCATCGCAATCGCCACGACCAGGAAGACGACGAGCGCGAAATTAAGGCCGGCCCCGTACCAGCGCACGGTGAGTACGTTGGCGAGCCCGATGATCGCCGGGATCGACAGATCGATGCCGCCGAGGATCACGGTCAGGGTCTGGCCGATGCTCGCAATGCCCAGAAAGCTTGCGATCACCAGGAGCGAGATGACGCTCGAGAACGAGCCGAAACCGGGGATCATCGCCATGCTCAGGACGAACAGGACGGGAATCATCGCATAGGCTACGAGCGCGCTCTTTGACATCGGCTCCTGGCGCCTCAAATTTGGGATCCGGCCGCCGCCCGAAAAGAGCGGCGGCCGGGTCGGGCGACGCGTTCGATCAACCTTTGGTGAAATACTGGTCCAGGAACTCAGGCGACACACGTCGGCCGTCCGGCGGATCTGCGAAGCAGCTCGATTGGACGGTCATGTCGGGTTTGTACCACTTGTCGAAATTAGCGAGCGTGATCTCCGGCAGCGGCATGAGCAACGTGTTGACGACCGGCTTTTGCCCGTTCAGCATCCGCGTCGCGACGTCGAAGCCGGTCCATACCGCGGCGGCGCCACCCTGCGAGGTCGAGTAGACGGGGAGGCCCTTCTCCTTGACATAGGCGAGATACGAGCATTCGCCGACGAACCCGTTGATCTTCGGCAGCGGACGGCCAGACTGCTCGAACGCCTGCCAAACCGAGACCGCGCCGAGGCCGCTGTCGACGACGCCGTCGATCTGCTGCGGATGGGTGGCGAGGAACTTCAGCGTATTGGTCTTGGTCACCGACGGCGTCCATTGGCCTTCGACTTCGCCGATCACCTTGATATCGGGGAAGTTGGCGAGGACGTCGAGCGCGGCCTGGTGACGCGCGCGCGTCGGCGCGAGGCCGGGAATGCCGTTGACCAGGAACGCGGTGCCCTTGTGGCCCATCGAATCGGCCACCCACTTGGCGGTCTTGGCGGCGACGAAATATTCGTTGAAGTCGACGTTGATCGCTTCGGGACAGTCGGCCGGCAACTCGACGGTCACCAGTAGCACGCCCTTGTCGTGGGCCGCCTTGATGCCCGCGCAGAGCCCGGTCGGCGAAGAGGGGATCGACAGGATGACGTTGCAGCCTTCGCGAACGAGATTGTTGAGCTGCGAGAGCTGGACGTTGATGTCGTTGTTCGAATTGGTGACGACGAGGTCGCCCGACGCGAGCCCCCGCTTCTTGTAGTCCTCGACGAGCGCCTTGTATTTTTCGAGCGCGGCCTGGCGCCAGGAATTCCCCTGATACGAATCGTTGTAGCAAAACTTCCAGGGGCCCTTGGGCGGCGTCCAGCCAGCGTAGGGGTTCGGAGCGACCTTGGCGATCAGCCAATAGCCGACGTAATAGGGTCGCAGACTCTCAGGCAGCAGATTCAAGGCTTCTTTTTGCTCGGCGGTCGGGGTGGCGAGCTTCAGCCCGTCGAGACTGACGGCCGACGCCTCGGCGGCGTAGGAACTCGCGGCCGAGAGGCCTGCCGCGACCAGGGCGGCCGCCGCCAATATGATTTTCCTCCACCTCATGTGCTTCCCTCTGTGACGCGCCGGCCTCCGCCGACGACAGTGAACTTCGACGCCTTCCGCTCTACGCGGTGGCGATGCCCGGACGGTGCGCGAACGGCGCAACCGCCCTGCAACCGTCCGTCGTGATTTCGATCATCCACTCTGTCCGAACGCCGCCGATGTCGGGGTGGTAGGCGCCCGGCTCGACCATGACGAACATGCCGGCCTCGAGGGCCGCTGTTTCATAGGGAACCAGCCGCGGCCATTCGTGCACCTCCGTGCCCAGGGAATGGCCGGAATGGTGGGGATAGGCGTATCCCGCCGCGCCGACGAGCCGACGCAGCTCGGCGTCGAGATCGGCGATGACGAGGCCGGGGCGCATGATCTCGAGCGCTCGGTCGAGCGCGCCTTTGGCGGCGCGAAATAGCTTGAGGTAGGCGCCGTCGGGTTCGCCCAGGACGCAGGACGCGCAGGAATCGCCCCAATAGCCCGACACGCGCGGCGCGAGGTCGGACATCAGGGGATCGCCGGGCTGAATCAGCCGATCGATCGGCCACCCCGTGAAGCCGGCGGTGCGGGCGCGGCCCGACAGGAAATCGCCAGTGATCGGCGTGCGCTCGCCGGCGAAATTCTCGATCGCGGCGCGAATGTCGGCGAACACGTCGAGTTCGGTGCGGCCCGCGCGAGCCGCCTTGTAGAATGCCTCCTGGCCGAGCGCCGCAGCCTGAGCCGAGCGGCGCAGCAGCTGCATTTCGGTCGCGGTTTTGGTGGCTCGCGCCCGGCGCAGCGCCGGCCCCAGGTCGACAGTGCGATCGGCGTCGAGAAGCTGGCCGAGTCGCTCGGGAAAGCTCTCGGGTTCGACGGCGAGGACGCCGCCGACGCCGAGGCGCGATTTCAATTCGCTCACCGCACGGGCGTAGTTGGCGACGAGGTCGACGGGATGGTCGTAGGAGAAGCCTTCATATATGACTGTTTCGTCCGCCCAGCTCGCCCGGGCGGCCCCAGCTTCGACGTTTGCGACGACCAGGCCACAGACGCCGTCCGCGCCGATGAAGGCGGTCGTCGGGCCGCCGGCGAACGGCGAAAACCCCGTTTCGATCGGCGCGACATGACCTGTGGCGTAGCAAATGGAACCGAAATGGGTCAGCGCGCCCCAGTCTGAACCGGCTGACTTCACTGCCGCCGCCGCGCGCTGTAGCCTCTCGTCCACGATCGTCCTCCTTTTCAAAATCATATATGATTATGACTTCGACGCAAGGAGAAATTGTAAGCCCTTTGTCGATCGTAAGGGCGCCCTGACGAAGCAATCGCAACATTGAGTCGACGTGACGGCGCCTGCAACCCTTCATCATGCGCGCGTCATGGCCAAGCTTGATCAGCTCGCGCGCCTAAGTGATGGGCCGATCCGCTCGCTTCAAGCCCGACGAGGCAAAGCGGCAAAGCAGCGAAAAACGCCAACAGCTTGTTGCGCCGGATCGCCTTGGCCGCGACAACACAGCCCGATGTGTCGACGCAATGAACCTGAAAGACGTGTTTCGCCAGATCGAGCCCAACGGTCGTGACCGCGGAAAAGTCGCTAGACTTTCCCATGGACGGCGCTCCTTCAAATGGTTGCCCTAACGACAACCATTTTGGCACGGCTCTTAATTGAGCCAGATGCCGGCGCGGGCGCCGTCGACACAATCACGGCGCCGGCAGCTTGCTGGCGCCTTGAAGGCGGAGTAGCCAAAGAGCATGAGGAAAATCATGCTACGCCGACTATCGGTTTCCGCCCGAAATCATTCAGCAGGACCTAGAATGTCGGCGCGCCGTTGGTGAGGAGATAGACGGCGTACAGCGATGTTGTGGCGGTGATGAAGAGGCGATTTCGGTTGACGCCGCCGAATACGCAATTCGAGACGACCTCGGGGATGAGCACCTTGCCGATAAGGGAGCCGTCGGGTTCGTAGCACGCAATGCCCTCGCCGGTGCTGATCCAGATGCGCCCGGCTTCGTCGAACCGGAACCCGTCGAAGAGCCCGGCCTGGCAATTGGCGAACACCCGCCCGCCGGTCGTCACGTTGTTCGGGTCGACGTCGAACTCCCTGATGTGAGCGGGATTCTCGGCGCCTTCCGTTCGTCCGCTGTCGACGACATAGAGCTTCGTCTCGTCGGGCGAGAACGCCAGTCCGTTCGGACGTACGAAGTCGTCGATAGCGACTGCGACCTCGCCGCTCGCCGGATCGACGCGATAGACGTTGCACGCGCCGATCTCACTTTGAGCTCGCGCCCCCTGGTAGTCGTCGCCGATTCCGTAGCTTGGATCGGTGAACCATATCGTTCCGTCCGATTTTACGACCACGTCATTCGGGCTGTTGAGCCGCTTGCCCCGCCACGCATCGGCGATCGTGACAACGCGTCCGTCATGTTCGGTGCGGCTTACCCGCCGTCCGGAATGCTCGCACGAGACCAGTCGCCCCTGCCTGTCAACCGTGTTGCCGTTGGCCTGGCCTGAGGGCTGCCGAAAGACGCTCACATGCCCGTCGCTTTCGTCGTATCGCAGCAAACGGGTGTTGGGAATGTCCGACCAGATGAGACAGCGCCCGGCCGGAAAATACGCTGGGCCCTCCGTCCAGCGGCCGCCCGTGGATAGCCGCTCGACCTTGGCGGTCGGGTTGATCAAGCGTTCGAAGCGGGAGTCCAGAATCTCATAGTCGGCCATTGTCCTCCATTCCTCTTATTCGCGATAGAGACGTACGTTGACCATGATGGCGGCGATGATGATGAGGCCGCTCACGGCGTCCTGCAGATACGGCGAGATGTGAAGGATATTCATGAGATTGCCGAGCCCCGCCAGAAGGAGGGTGCCGACCGCGGCATTGGCGATCGTACCCTTCCCGCCGTAAAGGCTCACGCCGCCGATGACGACCGCCGCGATCGTGTTGAGGAGTAGGTCGCCGCCCGAAGTCGGGGCCACCGATCCCGTGCGCGCCAGGAACAGAAAGCCCGCGACTCCGCCAAGGAATCCCGAGAGCGTGTAAACGAGAATCGAGATGCGCTCGACGGGAATGCCCGAAAGCAGCGCAGCGCGAGGATTGCCGCCGATCGCGTACAGCATCATGCCGATCGCGCTGCGGGCCAGAAAGGCGGCGAGGCCAAGTGCGAGTGCGAGAAAGACATATACCGGCAAGGGAAGTCCCAGGATCTTCGCGTGCCCAAATTCATCGAAGAAGGGATCTGGGTAGTGCACCGGGGCGCCGCCAGTCGCCAGCATCGCCAGACCCGAAAGCGCTAGTGACATCGCGAGCGTTACGATGAAGGCTGGGATGCGGAGTTTCACGACCGCCAATCCGTTCACAAAGCCGATGGCGGCGGCTCCGAGAAAGGCGACAAGGATCGCCGGCAGGAACCCGAGATAAGGAAGGATCCCCGACATGTTCATCATCTGTTGTCGCTCGGAGCCCCCCGCTCCCATCACGATCGCGGCCAGGATCGCGACCGTGACTATCGAGAGGTCGATGCCGGCGATGAGCATCACCAGCGTCTGGCCAAGCGCCAGCACGCCGATCACCGAACCCTGAAAGAGGATGACGGAGATGTTCTCGGGCTGGATGAACCGTCCCCCTGACGCCAGCGTCGCGAAGACGACAAACGCGAGAAAGACGACGAGGATTCCGTTGTCGCGCAGAAACCGCCGACGCTGTGCGGCGCCTTCCAGCCGGGCTTGCTGAATGTCGACGCTCATTTGCGGCCAACGATTGCACGCCGGCCGGCGTTGCGCTGTCGCAGGATGCTGACGCCTACAGCGAGGATGATGACCGCGGCGCGTACGATGTTCTGATAGAAAGGATCGAGCCCTGCGAGGTTCATGACGTTGGCGATCATCTGATATACGATCACGCCCGCCATGGCGTGGAGCAGCCGACCTTCCCCACCGAAGAGACTCGTCCCGCCGATCACGATTGACGCGATCGAGTTCGAGCTCCCACCCGACGCCGCCGAGAGGCACGCCGCTGCTGGAGCGGATGACGAGCACGATGCCGGCGAGCCCGGAGAGCATTCCGGAGACTGTATAGACGCTGATCTTGATGCGCTCGGTGGCGACCCCCGCGAGCCGCGCCGTCTGTTCGTTGCCGCCGACCGCGAACACGTGGAGCGCCTGACGGGTCGTGCGGAACCAGACTACGGCGCCCGTGACCACGACGACCCAAACCAGCGTCGGCACGGAGAGAAAGCCGTCCATATCGCGCAGCGCCCTCAACATAGGATCGTTGACGAGGATGCTCTTCTCGGAGACGGAAAAGGCGACACCGCGGGCGATGCCCATCATGGCGAGCGTCGCGATCAGCGGCTGGACCCGGCCCTTGGCGACCACCAGTCCGTTAAACAACCCACACGCCGCCCCGACCGCCAACGCGACGATGGCCATCGGCGCAAGTCCGATCGACGCGTAACGCGCGAGCACCACCGAGGATAGGGCCATCACCGCCGCGACCGACAAATCGAAGCCGCCGGACACAACCACCATGAACTGGCCGATCGACAGGATCCCGAGAAGCGCCGACTGCGTGAGGAGATTGCTGAGATTGCCCAGAGATAGGAATGCCGGGCTGACCAGAGTGGCGAGCGCCGTCAGGCAGGCCAGAATGACGAAGACATCGTTCCGCGCAAGAAGCGCGCGCAGTCTCGCCGCCGCGTCGCCGTGGGCCCCTGTCGACGCGAAGCTCACGCGGCCGCTCCCTTTGCGGCTTCGTTCGGCCGCCCGACCGCGTAGCGCATAATCTCGACCTGATCTGTTTCGCTGGTTTTGAGTTCCGCTGAGAGCCGACCCTCGGCCAGCACAAGGATCCGATCGCTGAGCGCCAGGAGCTCCTGCAGCTCCGAGGAGGCCATTATGACCGACACGCCTTGATGCGAGAGGCCGTCGACCAACTGGTAAAGCTCGAACTTGGCGTTCACGTCGATGCCGCGGGTCGGCTCGTCGAGAAGGAGAATGCGCGCCTGCGCCGCCAGCCACTTGCCGACGACGATTTTTTGTTGGTTGCCGCCCGACAGCGTGAGCACTGGCTGCTTGAGCGACGGCGTCTTGATCCTCAGGCGATGGACGAGATCGCCGGCGAGCATGCGCAGTCGCGCGAAATTGACGAGCAACCCGCGAGAGAGCCGGTCAAGGATCGGGAACGACAGGTTTTCTTCGACCGAGCGACCGAGCACGACGCCGCTTTCGCGCCGCTCCTCGGGCACAAGCCCGAACCCGGCGCGAATCGCCTGGCGCGGAGCGGTAAAGTGGATGGCTTTGCCTTCGAGTTCGACGGAGCCCGAATCGGGCGGCGTCAGGCCGAATAGACATTCCAGCAGTTCGCTGCGCCCGGCGCCCACAAGGCCAGCGAGGCCGAGAATCTCGCCCTGATGAAGATCGAAGCTGACGCCCTCGAACTGACCGCGGACGCAGAGATCGCGCACAGCGAGGACGACCTTGTCGTTTCGCGCGCTGCGACGGGTCGAAACCTCAACCTTGCGGCCAACCATCAGGCCAATGAGCTTTTCCTCGCTCGCCTCGGAGGCGGGAACCGTCGCGACTCGTTGGCCATCGCGCATCACCGTCACGCGATCGGCGATGGCCATGATCTCATTCAGGCGGTGGGATACATAGATCATCCCGATCCCCTGCGCCTTCAGCTTGTCAAGGAGTTCAAACAAGTAGCCGATTTCGTTCTCGGTGAGGGCCGCGGTCGGTTCGTCCAGGATGAGAACCTTGATCTGGCGCGAGAGCGCCTTGGCGATCTGCACGAGCTGCCGCTGGGCGGGACCCAGATCGCGAACGATCGTCTCGGGGGAGAAGCGAAGATTGAGGCCTGCGATGAGCTCGGCGACGGCCGCGCGCATCTCGCGCTTCTGCAGCACGACGCCACCGCGAATCGTCTCATGGCCGAGGAAGATATTCTGGGTCACCGTCAATGACAGGACGAGATCGGATTCCTGATAGATGACGCCGATGCCCAGCGCGTGGCCGAGCGCCGGCGTAAGACCGGCGTAGCTGCGACCGCCGACGACGATCTCCCCGCGGTCAGGCTTCTCTGCGCCGGCGAGCACGCGGATGAGCGTTGATTTTCCCGCGCCGTTCTCGCCGACGAGGCAGTGGATTTCGTGGGGCCTCAGGTCGAAGTCGACGCCCTGGAGCGCGTTGACGCCAGGATAGCTCTTCGCCACGCCGTGCATCTGCAAAAGAAACGGGAAGGACGTTTCCACTTGAGCCTCATCCTCCCCGCATTCCCGTCTCGTCCTCGTTCGCGCGGCGGTTCCGGCGCCTCAGCAGCAGCCGACCCCGAGCGCCTTCAATTCCTTGATGCGCTCTTCGACGCGCGTGCGATGCGCCGGCGTGTTGGCGTCGAAGGTCTCCTTGGGGACGAATACCAGCGGCGCGACCTTCTTGCCCGCTTTGAAGTCCTCGAACGCCTGCACTGACGATTTGCCGAAGAAAGGCGGCGTCTGGACGGACATGGCGATGTTGCCGTCGAGCACGGCCTGCAGGCCGTCGACCGTGCCGTCCTTGCCCCATAGCCATCCCTTCAGCTCGTTGCGTCCGGCCGAGTTGATGGCGCCGAGGCCGCCGAGGGCGGCGTCGTCGTTGTCGAAGACAACGCCGTCGATGCTACCTGCCGGGAATGACTGCAGAAGGTCCTCCATGCACTTGCGGCCGCCTTCGCGCGAGTTCTTGCTGTCGCAAGATGCAGCCACCTTGATGCCAGGATTCTTGCCGAAGACCTCGTCAAGGCCCTTGCCCTCGTCGATAACGGGCGAAGCGCCGGTGTTGCCGGTGACATGCAGCAACGTTCCCTTGGCCGAACCATATTTCTTGGTCAGCTTCTCGACGACGTCATTGGCGACGCGGATGCCAGAGTCTTTGAAATCGGTCGTGATGACCGAAATCCAACCGTTCTCGCCGGCTTTCCCGGGAAGATTGCGGTCGACGACGATAAGCGGAACGCCCGCCTTCGCGGCCAGACCCGGGACCGGCGCCAACGCCTCATATTCGATCGGCGCCACGACGAGCACCACCGGCTTGCGCGAGAGCAAATCCTCCACGTCGGCAAGTTGTTTGGAGGGATCGGAGTTGGCGTTGGTCCAGGCGAAATCGTACCCGGCGCTCTTCCACGCCTGCTCCATTTCTTTGGTGTCCATGACCCGCCACTCGTTGGTCATCTCCGCTTGCGAGAAGGCGACGAGGCCTTTGCTGGCGGCGAAGGTCGGTTGGGGCGCGGCCGCGATGACGAGCGCGGTAAGCAGCGACATCAGCAATCCCTTGTTCATCTACGTTTTCTCCCGATTGGCGGCGCCCTTCGCAGGCGCTTTTCTGATGGTCGTTTTGAACTGTCGCGCCGTCCGCCCCCTAGAGACGGCGGCGGCGCCTTCATGTAATACCATATGCGAATACGGCGTCAACGCCGAACCCACCGGAACCGCTGGTTGGATCGTGTCGCCTGTCGGTGCGGGTTCTAGCGATCGAGCGCGTTCGCTCGAATGATGCGGATATCGTCGGCGGCGTTGCCGAGAAGCGTCAGCGCCGCGGTGCGCGCCATCTCCGGTTTTCGCTCCAAAATTGCGCGCAGAAGATCGCCGTGCTCCACGATGGCGCGAGGCCGATGCGAACCGAGCGCCGCGATCCGGAACATCTCCCTGAGCACAAGACTGAAGAGCTGGCCGATCGGCCAGAAAAATTCGTTGTGCGTCGCCAGATAGATCAATTTGTGAAAGGCAAGGTCGGCTTCGACCCAAAGCGCATTGTCGCTGCCCGCGTCGACCATGGCTTGGAAGGCGCCTTCGAGTCGCTGCCGATCGTGATCGTCGGCGTTTTCCGCGGCGATCGCCGAAGCTGCGGGCTCCGTCGCGTGTCGAAGCTGGAACATTTTGCTCAGATAGGCTTCCGTGTCGGAAACCTCGAGCCGCCAGCGTAAAACATCAGGATCGAGATGGTTCCAATATTCGGCGTCGCGGACGCGTGTTCCAAGCCTCGGGCGAGAATCGATCAGCCCCTTGGCGATCAGTCCGCGAATTGCCTCGCGCATTGCGGTGCGGCTGACGCCGAGCAATTCGCAGAGCTTCACTTCGGGCGGAAGCACGCCTCTGGCGGGGTAATCGCCGCGCACGATCGCCAGGCCAAGCTGATCGGCGACCCTCATGTGAATCTTCAGGCTGTTGGTTCCGAGATTCTCAAAAATGTTCATCGCGGGTTCGGCTTCAAAGGACGTTCGCACCCCGCTTGCATGCTCTATTGGTAGTATCATATCATGTCGCGCGCTTGGACAGAAGGACTAACAGCACATGGACGATCTGCGGGCAAGGCGGGTTTTGATAACGGGTGCAAGCACAGGAATTGGCGAGGCCGTCGCGCGGGCCTTCGCCCGCCGGGGCGCGGATGTGGCTCTTCACTATAATCGCAGCGAGGCGCAAGCGAAGGCGGTCGCCGAGGCGATCGCCAAATCCGGCGGCAAGGCGGTTCTCGCGCAAGGCGATCTCGTGAGCCGCGGCGTGGCGAAGCGGGTCGTGGATGAAGCTGCCGAGAAGCTGGGCGGCCTCGACATCCTCATCAATAACGCCGGCTCGCTGATTCGACGCACGCTCTTCAATGACGTAGACGACGCCCTGATCGACGAGGTCTTCGACCTCAACGTGCGAGCGGTGATCGCCGCCTGCCAAGCCGCGATTCCGTATCTCGAGCGTCAGCAAGGCAGTTCGATCATCAACGTCGGTTCGATCGCCGGCAGCGACGGCGGCGGCCCTGGCTCGTTGGTCTACGCCTCTTCGAAGGCGTTCATCCACAATCTGACCAAGCACCTCGCGCGCGATCTCGGCGCAAAGGGCATTCGCATCAACACTGTCTCGCCGGGGGTCATCGACACGCCGTTCCACGCTGCGACGCCGCCGGAGCGTATGGAGGTCATGCGTAAGGCTGTTCCACTTGGGCGCATCGGCAAGCCGGAAGAATGCGTCGGCGCTTTCCTCTTTCTCGCTTCGCCGTCATTGAGCGGCTACATAACCGGCCAGAATATTCATGTGAACGGCGGACAGTTCATGCAATGAGCCACCGCCCCGCGTCGCTTGAGCAGAATCGGATCGGGCGCCATGGATTCCCGAGGCGCCCGAAATCTGATTTGCCTTGCGTGCCGGGGCGGGTGTCGCCAGCAGGCGACCGAGTTCATCCTTGCGTGCAAGGATTTCGTCGGAGATGCGGTTGAGCGCGACAAAAACGCTCCTGCGGCGTCGAACGCGACCAAATAGGGAATGGTGCCTTGCCCGCAGTTACGCCCGCAGTGTCTGAGCCCGATCGATCTTCAAATATTCGCCGATGATCTCGTTGGTGTTGGACGGGTTGACGCTACGGCTGACGCCGGCTCGCTCTATCCATTCGTCACCGATCTAATTATTCAGAACCTGCGTTCATTCGATTTCTCCAATTGCCCCTGACGAACAGTGTCAGCGCACGAGGCAGGGACGCTTATCGTCAAAACTCCAGCCGGGAATCAGGAATTGCATAGCAAGCGCATCGTCGCGGGTACCGAGCCCGTGCGCCTTGTAAAGCCCGTACCCTGCTTCAAGCGCCGCCCAGTCGATCTCGACGCCAAGACCTGGGCCGTCGGGAACCGCGATCTTGCCGCCGACGATCTGCAATGGGTCCTTCGTGAGCCTCTGTCCGTCCTGCCAGATCCAATGCGTGTCGATCGCTGTTACTCTGCCGGGGGCCGCGGCCGCGACATGGGTGAACATGGCGAGCGAGATATCGAAATGGCTGTTAGAATGGGACCCCCATGTAAGGCCGTTATCTCGACAGGTTTGCGCCACGCGCACCGAGCCCTGCATGGTCCAGAAATGTGGATCGGCGAGCGGAATGTCGACCGCGCCGAGTCGCAGCGCATGCGACAGTTGACGCCAATCCGTGGCGATCATGTTGGTCGCGGTGGGTAGGCCTGTTGCGCGACGGAACTCCGCCATGACCTCCCGGCCGGAAAAGCCCGCTTCTGCGCCGCAGGGATCTTCGGCATAGGCAAGAATGCCGTGCATGTCCTTGCACAGCCCGATGGCCTCCTCGAGCGACCATGCGCCGTTAGGATCGAGAGTCACGCGCGCCTCCGGGAAAAGCTTGGCGAGTCTTGTCACCGCTTCGATCTCTTCTTCGCCGCGCAACACGCCGCCCTTGAGCTTGAAATCGGCGAAGCCGTAGAGATCGTGCGTCGCCTCGGCGAGGCGCACGATGGCGTCGGGGGTCAGCGCCACCTCATGGCGCAGTCGAAACCAGTCGCTTTTGGCGCCTGCGCCATCGGCGTAGGCGAGATCGGTCCCGCGACGGTCGCCGATATAGAAGAGATAGCCCAGTGTCTCGACGGTATTGCGCTGAATACCGTCGCCAAGCAGGGCCGCGACGGGAAGGACCAGATGCTGGCCGAGCAGATCCAGCAGCGCCAATTCAATGGCCGTTACGGCGTGAATTGCTACACGCAGATCGAATGTTTGCTTGCCGCGCCCGCCTGAGTCACGATCGGCGAATTGCGCGCGAACGGCGGCGAGTATGTTGTTGCAGGCGCCGATCGTCTTGCCGACGACCAGATCACGGGCATCCTCGAGCGTCTGCCTGATCTTCTCGCCGCCGGGAACCTCGCCGACGCCAATATGGTCAGAATTGTCCGTGAGGATGACGATGTTGCGGGTGAAGAACGGCCCATGCGCGCCGCTCAGATTGAGCAGCATGCTGTCGCGCCCGGCGACCGGGATCACTTGCATCTCAGTAACTTTCGGCGCGCCGGAGAAGCCGGCGCGTACGGAATCCTGGATCACTTTATCCTCCAACGATAGGCCCGGCTCGGCCTACGTCCTGGTCTTCATTATTCGGCCGCTTCGCGGTTGCTTGCGATAACAGTTGGCAGCTTTGTGACCAAGGCGGCAAGTTCCGCGATCTCGTTCTCGTTCAAATCCGTTAGCGGCGTGCGCACCGGACCGGACTCTCGACCCATGACCTTCATGCCCGCTTTGATGATCGAGACAGAATAACCCTTCTTGCGATTGCGGATCGCAATCAGGGGCAGGATGAAGTTCTTGAGACCAGCGTCAATCGTCGCATGATCGCGGCGGCGGACGGCGGCGTAGAAGGCGGTTGCAAATTCCGGCACAAAATTGAACACGGCCGACGAATAGGTGGCGACGCCCATGTCGAGATAGGGTAGCGCGAAAGTCTCCGCCGTCGGCAATCCCCCGACGTATGTCAGGCGATCGCCCATGTGCAAATCGGCATCACCTTCGTCAAACAGCGTGAGGGTAGGCTAGTCATCTTGACGGGTGGCGCGGCTACGAATTGGACGGTGGTAGCGCAAAAGGTGCTGGTCTTGGTCTGCCGAGGCAAGCGCGTGGCTCAGGGCGATTTTGCCGTTTCCTTTCTGTGAGCCGCCTGTTCCAAACAGTCTCAGAGAGCATTTTTCGGAGAAACCAGCAGGCTTGGCGATCAGGAAAATGCCCTACCGAGCTATCTTCTGCCCGCCCGCCGCCGCAATAACGAAGACGATGACCAGGCCGGTGAGCAGGAGGCGCAGCCCGGCGCTGACGCCGAAGGTGTTCAACATCGTCTGCAGCAGGACGAGGAACAGCGCCGCGCCCCAGATGCCAGGGACATTGGCCTTGCCGCCGGTCACCGAGGTGCCGCCGATGACGACCACGGCGATCGAAGAGAGCAGATATTCATTGCCGATGTCGACACTGGCGCCCCGGAAATATCCGGCGAGTAGGGCGCCGTCGAGGCCTCCGAGCGAGCCACAAAGCGCGTAGGTGAGCAAGCGGGTCAGGCCGACCTTGATGCCGGCAAGCCGTGCCGCCCGCATATTCTGCCCGATAGCGAGAACGGAGCGGCCATAGACGGTATGCTGCAGCGCGACAGCAGCGCCGATAGCGAGAATCACGATTGGAATCGCAATTACGGGAACACCGAAAATCTCGGTGCTGGCAAGGTCGGCGAAGCCCGGCGGCGGTTTGATCTGCAGCCCGCGACCATAGCTGATGTCGATTGACTGGACGATGAAGCTCACCGAAAGCGTCGCGATGATCGGCGGGATTTGCAGCGCCCAGATCAGCAGATAGTTGAAGACCCCGATTGCCAGCCCGCAGGTCAGCGCGGCGAGGAGGCCGGCGATGACCATGGAATCGTCTCCGCCCATCACCTTCATCGCCACTGCGCTGGCGAGCCCGATATTGGCCGGCAGCGACACATCGACGTTGCCCGGCCCAAGCGTGATGACAAACATTTGGCCGACGCCGGCGATGACGGTGAAGACAGCGAACGAAAGCGTGGCGGTGATCATACCGCCGGCGCCAGCGCCACCAGTATGTATGATTGCCGCAAGCCAAACGATCAAGGCGCCAAGGAACGACCATATCCAGGGCTTGGTCAAAAGCCCGTTGAACACAGCCTTCATCGCGCTGTTCTTCGCTGACTGATCAGCGCGCGAGCCGCGAGCACGACGATGAGGATCGCTCCGTTGGCGCCGATCTGCCAGTCGGGCGGGACGCTCATGAACGTGAGCAGTGATGAGGCGGCAAGCGCTAGCGTTAGTGCGCCCGTTACCGCGCCGATGGGCGAGACGCGGCCGCCGACGAATTCGCCGCCACCCAGAATGACGCCGGCGATCGACAACAAAGTGTAGCCACTGCCGATATTGGCGTCCGCCGAGGTGGTGATGCCGATCAGCGCCGTGCCCGACAGGACTCCGAACAGCCCGGCAAGCGCGAACAGCACCATCTTTGCTTTGAGCAGGGACCAGCCGGCGCGGCCAATTGCGGCGGCGTTGCCGCCCGAACCGCGCAGAATCGCGCCGTAGGACGTGCGCATGAGGCCGAAATAGACGGTGGCGGCGATAGCCAGCGCGGCAAGAATCGGAAAGGGAACGAAGGGTGGCTTCACGCTCATGATCGCCAGCAGCCAATCAGGCGCATTGCCCCCCGGTTTGGGCAGAATGAGGATGGCGAGACCCTGCCAGACGAAGCTCATACCCAGCGTCACGACAATGGAAGGCAGGTTACGCAGATAGATCAGCGCGCCGAGCGCCACGTAGGCCGCGATACCGCCGGCCAGCGCAAGCACGCCGAGGAGCGGCGCATCGCGCAGCCAAGTCGCCACGACGCAACCGACGAAGCCGACAAACGGCCCGATTGACAAGTCGAGATCGTTGCCGGCGATGAAGAGCAACTGAGCAATCGTCGCGAGCGCAATCGGGATCGCCAGATTCAACATCAGGTTGAAGCCGAAGTAGCTGATCGCCCGCGGATTGAGAGAGGCGATCGCCAACAGCACCAGCGCCAGCGAGATGGTTGGCAGAAGCGCACGCAAGGTGCGCCGCGGATTGAGCTTTGGCGGCACACGCGGCGCCGCGCCGGTCGAGGTAGCGGCCATCTTAGTCCGACTCCTCGAACGAGGACCGGATGACCCTCTCCTCGGACAGTTCGGCGCGCGTCAGATCGGCGACGATGACGCCATCGCGGAAAATGTAGACGCGATCGCAGTTCTCGAGCTCGTCGGTTTCGGTCGTGTACCATAGAAAGGTGCGCCCGGCCCGTGCCTCCTCGCGGATGAGGTCGTAAACCTCGAGCTTGGTGCCAATGTCGACTCCCCGCATTGGATTGTCCATCAGGATGATGCGCGCGTCAGAGCCCAGCGCACGCGCGAACAGAGCTTTCTGCTGATTGCCGCCCGAGAGCGAGAGGATATTGTTGCGCATGTCGGGGGTGCGGATTCCGATCTTGGCGCGCCACAAATCGGCCATGGCCTCCTCGCGGCGGCGTGAGATAAGCAGGCCTCGACGAAGCGCGCCGATTGAGCGCACGCTGATGTTCTCGTCGATCGACCATTGTGGGAAGACGCCGTCGGACTGCCGATCGCCAGCGACCAGAGCCACAGGCGCCGTGACGTTGAAGCCCGGCTTCCGGTGGTTCGCCGCGAAGAAAATGTCAAGCAACAGATCCGTTTGGCCGTGCCCGGCGAGGCCGGCGAGCCCAACGACTTCGCCCTCGTGCGCAGTCAGTTTCGCGTCGCCGTGCTGATCTTCCGGACGCGCACTCACGCGAACCGGCGTCCGGACGCGCTCGACGCTTGCGCGCTCGACGCTGGCCTTGTCCTTGCGTGGCGCGCGGCCGCCCATCTCGGCCACCAATCTATTGCGATCAAAGGCCGCCGCGTGGTCGACGGCGACCGCCTTGCCATCGCGCATCACCACGATGCGGTCGCTGTTGTCGAGGATTTCGCCAAGCAGATGCGAGACGAGGATGCAGCTTAGGCCGCCAGCGACGGCACGACGCATGAAGGCAACCAACTGCCCAGCGGTATGCGCGTCGAGCGAGGACGTGGGCTCGTCGAGAATCACCAGGCGCACGGGCTCATCCGTCACTGTGAAGGCGCGCGCTACCTCGACCATCTGGCGCCGGCCAAGCGACAGATCCTGCACAAGGTCGGGGCCGCGAATTCCATGCCTGGGAAAAATCGCATCGAGCATTTCGACAATCAGCGTCCCGGCTTTTCGCCGCCAGTTGAAACCGCGTAGGGCGGGGTGGAATACGCGAGCGTTCTCAGCCACCGTGAGATTCGCGCAGAGCGAGAGCTCCTGGAAAACGCAACGAACGCCCAGTCCCTTGGCTCGCCGCGTAGAATAGCTCCGCTGCTCTTCGCCGCCGATGACGATCCGCCCCTGTCCAGGTGCGATCGTCCCGGCAAGCACTTGCATCAGCGTAGATTTGCCGGCGCCGTTGTGGCCGACGAGACCAACACATTCGCCATGCTCGACGCTGAAATCGACACCGTCGAGCGCTCGGACGGCGCCGAAATGCTTTTCAACACCTTCCAATTCAACAATTTGCGCGCCTTCCGCCACCATGAAATCCGTCACTCACTGACAACAAGAACAGCCAACCAAAGTTGATTTGTCTGACCGTTAAGATGGTCTTGATTGGCTCAATTTGGGTAGGCTCTATGCCGGAAGGTCGTGCCCCGCGACCAGCTTGGCCGCGAGGCACTTCCGGAAGCTGCCTTGCTCCAGCGTCGGGATTCGGAATTCAACGAGCTGACACATCCGAACTCGCGCGTTCGAAGCAAATCGAGGTTCGAGCCTCTCTCGCGGGCAATCGTTATTTGCCGACTCCGGCAATCGCCTTGATCACATCGTCCTGGGTGTATTCGATATTCGCGACGCTTCCGACCGGGGTGCTTTTGACCACGTCGTCGAGATGCGCGGGATCGATCACCATGAGCGGCATGGTCAGGTCGTGAGGGACGTCCTTACGGCCGCTCAGAATCTGTTGAGCAACCCAAAACGCAAAGGTGGCCATGCCGGGCGCCTGGGCGCCTGACCACGTATCATACCCGTTAAGATTGCGCTGCTGCAGCCACCATGCAAGTTCGTCCTGCCGGTTGCCCATCATAATGATCGGCACTTTGCGTCCGGCGGCCTTGAACGCTTCGGCAGCTCCATAGCCGTCTCCACCTTGGTCAACGACGCCGACAATTTCGGGCAGCGAGGGAAGCACGGTCGCGACTGCCTTCTGCGCCGTCGTCTGATCCCAACTTCCCGTCACCGCGCTCACGACCTTGAGATTGGGATGATTTTTCAGCTCCGCCTCAATACCTTCATGAATCGCGACATCGATACTCGTGCCGGCGAGACCACGGATCTCAATGAGGTTGCCGCCGTCCGGCAGGCGCTTTGCAAGCTGCCGGACTTCCTCGGCG
The DNA here is from genome assembly GCA_963813195.1 of uncultured Alphaproteobacteria bacterium. Classification (GTDB taxonomy): domain Bacteria; phylum Pseudomonadota; class Alphaproteobacteria; order Rhizobiales; family Beijerinckiaceae; genus Roseiarcus. The sequence goes on from CAWEYC010000016.1 coordinate 207,616, forward strand.
CCATTTTCATGGAGATTGGTTGTGACGCGCCACGCACAAGGTTCGGTCACGAAGCCGTCAAAGGAGACGACAACGATTCCGGCATCGCACGCCGCCTTAACGGCGCCGTTCAGCGCTGTCGGCGAGGCAGCATTGACGACAATGGCGTCATACCCCTGCAGCGTCAGATTCTGAATCTGCGCCGCCTGAGCCGCCGCATCCGAACTCGCAGCGGTGAAGGCGTTAGCCGCCGCCACGATCTTGTCGGCCACCGCTTTTTTGCCAATCTTGTCCCAACTTGCGAGCATCGCCTGACGCCAGGAATTGCCGGCGTAGTTGTTGGACAAAGCTATCTTCTTGTCAGATGTCCCCGCTTGTGCGCCGGCATTCAACATGGCAAGCGCCAACGCCAGAGAATACACAGCAGTAGCTCTGATCGTCCTCGTTCCCAGCGTGACAGACACGCCTTTCCGGCAACGCTTTCCCGGCGACAATTGTGCAGTCGACTTTGTCATTTCGCTTCCTCCCTTGGTTTTAGCGGCGACACGGCCATTTCCGCCCGCATTCAGCCGGTTGTTGACCCGCCCGCTCGGAGGGGCAGCCGCATCTCCTTGACGTATTATGTAATACCATATGATAAAGATCAGTCAACGGATAACCCTTTCTCGCGCAGGGGAATCGCTTCAGATCAACGGCGAGGCTTGGCGGATCGGGTGTGAAGCGGCTCCACATGTTGACCCCACGCAATCCAATTTTTTCAGAGCCTTAGCGCGCCGATCGGCGTCGAAACCGCGTGCCGAATTACAAGTGCGGCCGGTTTCACAGGCGACAGCGCCATCAGAGATACTGGGTCAGCAAAGCCGCATTGGCTCGATCGGCTATGGTCCGCGGTCCGCGGTTCGTTGTTGCTCCACGACAGCCCGCGAAGCGCGAGTGGGCGCCAGCCGTCCGCTGATCCAATGACTGAATCGGTCGAGGTAGAGGTACACGATCGGAGTCGTGTACAGCGTTAGAAATTGTGAGACGAGAAGGCCGCCGACGATCGCTATTCCGAGCGGCCGGCGCAGGTCCGAGCCGGCGCCTTGCTCGATCGCCAGCGGCAGGCCAGCGACGATCGCGCACATGGTCGTCATCATGATCGGCCGAAAACGAAGCAGGCACGCCTCGTGGATGGCGTCGTAGGGGCTTCGGCCTTTCTGCCGCTCCGCTTCCAGCGCGAAGTCGATCATCATGATCGCGTTCTTCTTCACGATGCCGATCAGAAGGATAATGCCGATGAACGCGATCAGCGTCAGGTCGTAGTGGAACAACATCAGCGCCAAGAGCGCGCCGACGCCGGCGGAAGGCAGAGCGGACAGGATCGTGATCGGGTGAATGAAGCTTTCATAAAGCATCCCGAGCACCACGTAGATGACGAGAATGGCCGCCAGGATCAAAACCGGCGTCGTGGCGAGCGACGCCTCGTAGGCCTGCGCCGTGCCTTGAAAGGAGCCCCGCAAGGTGGCGGGCAGGTGAAGCTCTCCGTCGAGCGCCGAAATCGCGTCGACCGCTTCGCTCAACGCCGCACCGGGCGCCAGATTGAACGACAGTGTCACCGAGGGAAAAACGCCCTCATGATTGACGGTCAGCGGCACGACCTGATGGGTGTAATGCGCGAATGACGCTAACGGAACCTGCGCCCCGCTGGTCGAAGCGGCATAGATTGTCGACAGGTCGGCAGAGCCGATCTGAAACTTCGGTTGTACTTCCAGGATGACCCGCGGCTGCTGCGTCGTCGTATAGATCGTAGCGATCTCTTCTTGCCCGAACGCGGCGTAGAGTGCTGCATCGACCGCGGCGGGCGTAACGCCGAGAGTGGAGGCGGCTTGCCGGTCGACTGCGACGGTAATCTGCCTGGAGGCGATGAGCTGATCGGATGCAACATCGGTCAGAAACTTCATGGCTTCCATTTTCGCAAGCAGAATCGGGGCCCAGTGATCCAATTCGTCCGCGTTCGTGTCGGTCAGCGTGTATTGATACTGCGCCTGCTCCAGTCTCCCGCCGATCGTTACGTCCTGCCCGGCCTGCATGTAGTACTTGACGCCGATCACTTGCGCGAGTTTGGGCCGCAGCCGCTGCATCACCTCCTCAATCGGCGGCCGTTGCCCGAACGGCTTGAGCTGGATGAACATGCGCGCAGTGCTCTCGCTCGGATTGCCGCCAGTCGCGCCGACAAAGCCGACTACGCCCGACACCGCCGAATCCCCCGTGATGATATGCGAAAGCTGTTGTTCCTTCCGCGCCATCGCGTCGAACGAGATATCTTCGCGCGCTTGGGCGTAGCCAAAGATGAATCCGGAATCCTGCTCCGGAAGAAAGCCTTTCGGAATGACGACATACAGATATGCGGTCAACAGCATGAGCGCGATCGTGCTGAGCAGCGTGATCAGCTGATGGCGGAACGCCCATCGCAGGCCGCGGTCATATTCGGTCAGCATCCGATCGAAGAACGTCTCGAAGGCGCGGCTGATCCGGCCGGGCGGGCGATCGCGCTCACGCGCCAGAAGCAGAGAGGACATCATCGGTGTGAGCGTCAGCGCGATAAAGCCGGAGGCGACCACGGCGATGCTGGTGGTGATGGCGAATTCGCGGAACAGACGGCCGACGATGCCGCCCATGAACAAAAGCGGAATAAACACGGCGATCAGCGAAGTGGTCATGGATATGATTGTGAAGCCGATCTGGCCGGCGCCCTTGATCGCCGCCTCGATCGCCGGCTCGCCAGCCTCGATATAGCGGACGATATTTTCGATCATCACGATCGCATCATCGACCACGAAGCCGATCGCGATCGTCAGCGCCATCATCGACAGATTATCGATACTGTAGTCGAAAAAATACATGACGCCGAAGGTTCCTACCAGCGCCAGCGGGATGGTCACGCTGGGTGTGATCGTCGCCCAAGGGCGGCGCAGGAACGCAAAGATAATCAGCACCACGAGAAGGATCGTCAGAATGAGCGTGAACTGCACGTCGGAAACCGACGCGCGGATCGACTGTGAGCGGTCGCTGACGAGATCGACGTGCACCGAAGGCGGGATCGATTTCAACAATTGTGGCAATTCGGCCTTGATCAGATCAACCAGCTGTACGGTATTGGCGCCGGGCGCTCGCTCGATCAGCAGCAATTCCGAAGGATACTTGTCACGGTCGAACCAGGCGCCTGCGCGGACATTGGTCGAGGAATTGACGACGTCGCCGATATCGCCGACCGTGATCGGCGCGCCATTCTGGTAAGCGATGATTACTTGGCGGAGCTGGCGCGGATCGAACAGTTGATCATTGGTCTGAATGGCCAATTCCTGGTGCGGCCCCTCCAGGTTGCCTTTCGGCGCTTCGAGCGTTTCATTGCTGAGCGCGGTCTGCACCTGCGTCATACTGACGCCGTGCGCGGCCAACGCTTGGGGGTTGACCTGCACCGTAATGGCCGGCAGTTGCTCGCCGGCGATCAGCACTTGCCCGACGCCGGGAATGGTCGACAGCGATTGGCCCAGGATCACGTTCGCATATTGGTCGAGCTGGTAAAACGGAATGGCGTCGGAACTGACCGCATAGATAAGGATCGGCCGCTCGGCCGGATTGGTCTTGCGGTAAGTGGGCGGCGTCGGCAGGTTCTTCGGCAGAACGCCGCCCGCGGCATTGATGGCCTGCTGTACGTCCGAGGCCGCGCTGTCGATGTTGCGGCCTAGATCGAACTGCAACGTTATGCTAGTCGACCCCAGTCCGCTGCTCGAGGTCATCTGCGATAGACCCTGGATGGTGGTGAATTGGTCTTCCAGCGGCGTGGCGACGGTGTCCGCCATGACCTGCGGGCTGGCGCCGGGTAATTGCGCGGTCACTACGATGGTTGGAAATTCAACGTTCGGCAGCGCCGCAACCGGCAGAAGTTCGTAGCCGACGAGCCCAAAGACAAAGATGGCGGCCATGAGCAGGGTCGTGGCGATCGGGCGACGAATAAAGATTTCCGAAACGTTCATCGTGACGCGACGCTCGCTTCAGTCGTCTTTACCACATTGACCCTGACGCCGTTGGCAAGTCGGTACTGGCCGTCGACCACGACCTTCTCGCCCCCCTCGATCCCCTTTTCGATCACGTCGATTCCGTGCTGTTGCGCCGCCACCTCCACATCGACTCGGTGGACTGTCCGGTCGGCCCCGATCACGTAGACATAGGAGCCGCTCGGGCCGACCATCACGGCTTGCGCCGGCACGCTCACCACGTTCCGCCGCATCGCGACGATGAGTTCGACGCGCACGAACTCGCCGGGCCAGAGCGCCTCGTCGTCGTTGGCGAAGGTCGCTTGCATGGCAATGGTGCCGGTGGCTGGATTGATCTGATTGTCGACGACCGCGAGCTTGCCCTTGGCGATCAAGTTTCCGGCTTGCGAATAAGCGTCGACCTCGAGCGGGCCGGCGGCCTGGCTCTTCTTGACTTCGTCGAACAGCGTCTGTGGGACGGGAAAGTTCACATAGATCGGTTTCATTTGGCTGATCGAAACCAGTTCGCCGCTCTGATTGGCGCCGGTTGCAGTTGCTGCGGTTGTTGGGGTTGTCGTTGTTGGGGTTGTCGTTGTTGGGGTTGTTGTCGTGGCGCCGGTGGTAGCCGTGGCAGCGCTGCTCGTGCTGCTCGTGCTTTGGACGGGGCTCACTGGGCCGACAATGTTGCCGAGTTCGATCAGCAGGATGCCGGCGCGACCGTCGATCGGCGATTTGATCTGGCAGTATCCAAGATTGATCTGGGCGGTGTCGACATTCGCCTGATCGAGCGCCGCCGTTTCTTTATCCTGCTCGACGATGAAAACCTGATCCTGATAGGTTTGCATGGCGATCGAGTCCTCGTGCGCCAAATTCTGATAGCGTTTGAGGTCCGTTTGCGCCTCGGCGAGCGCCGCCTGATCGCGGGCCAACTGCGCTTTCTCCTGGTCAAGCGCCGCCTGGTAGGGCCGCGGATCGATGAGGAACAGATTTTGGCCTTTTTTGACGTCCTGGCCGGGTTCGAACTCGATTTTCACGATCGGTCCGCTGGCCTGCGCCTGAATGGCGACAGAGTCCGTCGACTGCACGGCGCCGATGGTGTTGATGAGGTTCGGCACGTCTCGACGAGTGGCGCCGGCGGCGGTCACAGGGATCGCCGTTTGCCCGCCCCCTCGGTCGCCGCCCGGCGAGGTCTGGCCGCCCAGTTGCCCGATACCGACGGCGATAGCACTGACGACGGTAAGGCCGAGGATGATGCCGAAGCGCCGGCGCCGATTGTGGCCATCGTATATCATGGCGTCCCAGCCTCCGACATATGCTGCACGACATCGTCGCACTGCATCGGCGAGCGTACGCACACGGCTCAGTCCGGCATATTGTCTTGGCAGGTGACAGCTATAGACCTTTAGGCCGCGGCGCTCAACTTGAAACGCCATTGTTTCGAGGCGGTTCCGCATGAAGAGCCGTAGCTTGGAGGTTCACGCGGAGTTGAATGACGACAAACTCGCAATCAGCGCCGCGATCGAGGGGAGTCTGAGAGTTTTGAAAATTGGCGCGGGGGATAGCGCGAACGGCGTGGTCGTGATTCAAGCTCCGGATGTGTCGACGATACCGCCGACCGAAATGCCGCCGAAGCCGACGCCGTGATAGCCCAGCTCGCGCCCGATGAAACGGGTGCGCGTTCCCTGGCCTGTGGCCAGTTGATAGGCGAGCGACATTTGCAGGGCCGTTTCGACAAAGTCGGATCCAGAGCCCGTGAAGACAATGCGATCGAGGTCGGCGGGCGCGATGGCGACAAGCCGCTCCGCGAAATCGAGCGTGCGCAATTGGCGCTCGACCGCCTCGACGATCTGTCGACGCCCGTGCCCCGCATTGACGCACCAGAGTCCAGCTGTGCCGTCGCAAACGGACCTGCCGTCGGCGGAAGTGTAGTACATGCCCTCGGTCGATACGAGCATGCACGGCGAAGCCTTGAACTGGCGATTGGCCGTGAACGGCTTCCAGAAATTATCGAGTTTGGGGGCGTTGGAACGCGGACGCGCGGTGGCGTCGAGGGTTATCGGGATCTCATTGAGAAGAGCGAACAGGGCGATATGGGAGAGCCTCGATCGGGACATTCGCCCGATCAAGGCGCTCCTCAGATTCTTACGCGGCGGTGCGCGCTGCGAGCCGATCAAGGGTCGGAAGCAGCTCCGATGGGTCAGGGCGCTTAGTATAGTCCGGACTGACTTCGGCGTAGGCGATGACGCCGTCCGCGCCGATGACGAACCGGGCCGGCATCGGCAGGGTCCAGGAGGAATCGTCGTTGACGAGCGCCAGGTCGTTTTTGAATACGTTCTTGTATAGATCGATCAGGTAAGCAGGGAATGAGAAGCGCAGACCGAAGGCGGCGGAAATCTCGCCGCCGGGATCGCTCAGGATTGGGAAGCTAAGATCGTGCTGGCGAATCGCTTTGCGGCTGTTGGCGGCGTTCTGGGGCGAGATCGCTACGAGGCTCGCACTGCGCGCCACGATTTCGGAAAGGGCTCCTTGCAGAGCTTTGAGATCAAGATTGCAATAGGGGCACCATGCGCCGCGATAGAATGTCAGAACGATCGGACCGCGCGCCAAGAGATCTGCTGAACTGACAACACGCCCGTCGGGATCTTTCAGCGCGAAGCTTGGCGCCACGTCGCCGACCTTCTTTGCGCGATCCGCTTGGCCTGAGTCGATCAATTCGTTGGTGGCCCGATGGATCGTGTCCACGATTGAACGCGGTGCATTGAAGGGAGGCTCGCCCGATTCGAACTGGGTTCTAAAGGCGTCAAGTTGGTCTTGTAGCGACATGATCGATTCCTTTGCTTGGTGGTTAGTTCGAAGGACGGAATGAGCGAGGTTCGAATTCTCGCCGCGCTCAGGAAGGAAGCTTGTCCGCCAGAACATTGGCGCTGCGGATCAAGGGAGCGGTCGCGAAGAGTTCTTCCGAACGAGCGTGAAGGGCCTCAGCGATTCTGCCCGTTAGATGCGCCTGTCGTCCGGCCTCCTCGTTGAAGGCGTCGAAGACAGCAAAGGTGTGCGTGTCGAAGCGCACCGCGAACCACGCGGTGGTGCCCGGCTCCGCGGCGACGAGGCTTTGGGCGCCGGTCAGGAAAGCGGCAACCTCCTCCTCCTTGCCGGGCTTCGCCTTAAGTTCGGCGAACAAAGAAAAACGGGTCATCTTGGGTTCTCCTGATTTGAAAGCGGATGAGAGCTTTGAAAGACGTGCGGCGTGCGCGCCAGAGGGCCGCGTCAGAGCGCCGAATGGTCGCGCACGGCTTCTCCTAGAGCCGGCTTGATGCTCAAGAAGCGCTGGTCGATCGCGGCGGGATCCTCACGATTCAGTGCGATCATCTTGTCTCGCGCTTCGCCGCCCCGGACGACTTCAAACGCGTCAGCCTTGATCCCCGCAATGATCGCTTCTGCGACGGCGGACGCCGGCTCCCGGCCAAAACCGAGTTCCGGGCCGGCGCGGTTCGACTTCATCATCGGCGTGTCGGTTCCTCCGGGGTAAACGGTCAGGACGTGAACGCCTTCGCCCTTCAGCTCACGGCGCAAGGCTTCGCCGAAACGAGCGAACCCAGCCTTGGCCGCCGCGTAGGTCGCATAGAATGGCACCCCGATGAGCGCGATTCCGGAGGTCACGTTGACAACCAAGCCGCCGCCGCTGGCCCGTAGTTTGGGCAGCGCCGCGCGGGTCAGCAGGATCGGCGCGACGAGGTCAACCTCGATCATCGCCCTGATTTCCGCCTCGGACGTATCCTCCAAGCGACCGGCTCGGACACCGCCGGCGTTGTTGACAAGGATGTCCAGGCCGCCAAGCGCCTCCAGACCCGCCTTGAGGGTCGCGGCGCGTCCCGCTTCGGTCGCCACGTCCGCCGCGACGCCAGAAGCCTCGGCGCGGCTTTCGCGGAGTTGGTCGACGGCCTTGGCGACAACGTCCGCCCTTCGCCCGGTGACGAACACCCTCGCGCCGAGGGCGTTCATCGCCTGCGCCGTCGCCAAGCCAATGCCGCTCGAACCCCCGGTGATGATTACGCGCTTGCCTTCGAGATTCATGATAGCTCCACCTTTTCTTATCGTCGCCCGCCCATCGGCTTACCTGGCCATTGCCGGGTAGTTCTTTACGGGGACCGCGTGCTGGAAGTGCACCGCCTGTGCGGAGAAGGGGCCGATGACCGCCGCGTCGAATTCCTCGGATCGACCGGGCTCCAAGATCCGCCCATTCCTGATGGTTGTCATTTTATAACATTCGATCTAGAATGCAACAACCAAGCGAAGATGATAACGTCCTCGTGTGCTCCGTTTTGGCGAAGGGGTGGAATGGCGCGGCCGCGAGAATTCGAAGAGACCGTTGTTCTCGACGCAGCGGTCCAATGTTTCTGGTCGCACGGATACGGGGCGACATCGGTTCGCGACCTCGTCGAGAGAACGGGGATCACCGGAGCGAGCCTTTATAACGCCTTCGGCGACAAGCGCGCGGTCTATCGGCGCGCGCTGGACCATTACGTTGAACAGAGTTTTGGCGAGCGGGTCGGCCGCCTCGAGGGAAAGTTTCCGCCACGCGAGGCGATCGGCGCCTTTCTCAAGGAGGTCATCGAACGATCGCTGAGCGATACAGAGCGCAAGGGCTGCATGTTGGTGAATTCTGCACTTGAGATGGCTCCGCACGATCCGGAGTTTCAGCGTGTCGTCGCCGAAGTCCTCGTGCAGGTCGAGGCCTTTTTTCGGCGTTGCGTGGCGGCCGGCCAAAAGAACGGGACGATCGCGGCGTCGCAATCCGCTGAAGATCTGGCGCGGCTGCTCCTGAGCACGTTGTTGGGGATCCGCGTCCTCGCTCGCACCCGACCCGAACGTAAACTGCTCGAGGGCCTCGTGCGACCGGTCTTCGCCTTGCTCGATAACCACCTCACTACAGACGGCTTAGCTCGCAAATGATCGGCCTCTTTAGAGGCCGCGCTCGGTCGACGCCTGACGTCGACCGCGGTCTATCCTGCCTTCTCGAGCAGAAACTCATTTCAAAGATCGAGAGCCGGAACGCGTTTGTCCCCTGACGATCCGCATGCCCGCTTCTTCTTCATCTGCGAGAATTGCGGTTCATCGAATGAAATCGAAGATCGGGGTCTCGAGCAACTTGGCGTGTGCGAGGCCAACGCGTCGGGCTTCCGCATCAGCAAGTGGATGCTGGAACTGCAACGCATGTGCGCTACGCGCCTGGGCACGGCGCCGTCGCCATCGCGTCCCTCTGCGTAAGCACCAAGCCTCGTGCGTAGCTTCCGACGGAAAAGGAACGACGGGTGTCTATCCACGATCAGCGAATCGCCGTCGGTAAGCCCAGGATGCGCCGGATCGCGTAATCGATCGAAACGCGCCCCGGCCCCCATGCCATGATCCCAAGAGCCATCGCCGCCCAGGTGATGTGGATCGGCCATCCGTCTGGGACCGTGAGTTCCACTATTACCGTCATGAAGAGCAGCCCCAAAGCGGCGAAACGGGTGGCGAAGCCGAGGACGAGAAGAGTGGGGAAGATAATCTCGCCACAACCGGACAGGAAAGCCATCATTGTTGGAGCCGGAAACGGGTAGGGACCCCCAGGCAGATGGAGCATGAACTCGTCGGTAAAGAGAGTGACCGCAGTGTCGCTTAACTGCAAAAAGCCATCCCACTTGAGAATACCCGAACGCCAGAACGGAACGGCGAGCGCGATGCGCAGCGCCAGCTGCACGAATGACGGTTGCCCGATGGCGCGCACCAAGAGGCTCGCCTTCTCGGCGAGAATCGCGATTTGCCGGAGTTTCACGCCTCCCGGGATGTTCTGGTCGTTGATCGTCATTACGGATCTCTGAGAGCGATGTCGGTAAACGCGCCGGCTTCGAGCACGCCGGCGATCGCCGCGCCCAAGTCGAATGTGGGATAGGCCTCGAGCGCGGCAGCAGCCGCTTCTCCGAGCGGCCTGCGCGCGGCCAAAGACTGAAGAAACACCGCTCCGCCTGCCGGCAGGTGGCGAACGACGACATCGAGGTGGGGGCGCGTGACGAGCCCGTCCTCGGCATCGGCCGCGTTGATCTCAGGCGGTGAGTCGATGCCGCGGTTCGCGGCGAAAATCGTCACCGCCGCGTATTTCGAGCGGACGATCCGAGTTGCCGGATGCATATGAAAGACCACGTCCGCCAGCCGCTCGCTCGGGATGGCGGCCAGCACGGCGCCCGCGAGCGGTTCAGCGTCGGCGGCATGGTAGGCGTCTAGCCACGCGCGCTCGATTCGCGCTGTGTCGCCGAGCCACGGCATCGCCAGCGCATATTCGTAGTTGTCGATGAAGTCCGGGAATTCTCGGCCGTATTCGAAGAGCAGTGGCGATTTAGGCGGCGTCTCACGCAGGTGAAAGCGAGCCATGGCGCGAAAAAAATCTGGCCCGGTGATGCGCTGAACGGCGGGATAGATCGACGCCAGCGCTTCGATCAAGCTCACGGTGACGTTGTTGCGATAGACGCTGTAGCGCTTCGCGGCCGCTTTGCCATTGGGCCCGACCACGCCGCGTGGCGTGTGCAAGCTTGGGTTGGTGAGAGCGGCCGAAAACCCCGCCGCGTATGAGGGGCTCGCGTTCAGTCGCACCGATCGCGCAGATTCAAGCGGCATCGCTTTGGCCCCGTTCAGCGAACGAGCGATGTTTATCGAGTATCGCTTGTGCCGCCGCAGCCTCCGCCTTCAAGACGGCCCAATCCGGAATCTTGCTGTCCCATTCGATTAGCGTCGGAATCGGCCCGCGTCGGGCGATGACGATTGTGAACAGCTTCCAGACAGCATCTGCGACGGGACCGTCATGGCTATCGATGAGCAGAAGGTCGCCTTCGTCGTCTGCCTGCTCGGCGTGCCCCGCCAAGTGGATCTCACCGACGCGAGAAAGTGGAAAGTCGGCCAGGTATTCGAGCGCGGAGAACCCATGGTTCGTGGCGGAAACGAATACGTTGTTGACGTCGAGCAGAAGCCCGCAGCCAGTGCGGTCGGCTATTGATCGGATGAAGTCCCTCTCGCTCAATGTCAATTCTTGAAATGCTACATAAGTTGATGGATTTTCGATGAGGATCGGGCGCCGGATGGTCTCCTGCACCTCGTCGATATGCTCGCAAACCCGCTTCAGCGTGGATTCGGTATAGGGCAGGGGAAGCAGATCGCTGAAATAGGTCGTCTCATGGGTCGACCAGCGCCTGCGGCGCCCCGACGGACATGCAGACGCCGTGCAAAGACACAGGATTGTCTCGCCGGATCGTCGTGAGAGCATGGTGAGACGGGCCCCCGCACCCATGTAAATTTCGGCGTGGACTTCGAAGAAGCCTCGGACAGGCCCATCGGCGATGATCGCCGACAGGTGCTCGTGCTTGAAGCTTGTGCCGGCAAGGCTCTCGATCGGATGCACCGGAAAGCGAGGAGTCGTCATCGCAGGTAGTTGCGTATTCGCAGAACTTGCGTTCACGATTGCGTCTCCGCTTTCCGATGCTCGGTGCTGCCGCTGTCGAATGGGCGCTTAGATCGGATTCAGCGAGCCGTGCTGACCGTTCGGGGCGACGATCGTCGTGCATGTGCCGCCCTGGACGAACTTCCACGAGTTGCCCTGGAAATCGACCGTCGACGTGCCCTGACAGGTCGTGCCGGGACCGGCGGCGCAGTCGTTCTGCCCCTTCAGCGCGACGCCGAAGCATTTCTCCTTGTGAGCGGCGAGCGCAGCTTTCGCTTCGGCCTTGGTCAGCGGCGCGGCGGCTGCGACGCTCGCGAGGGCGCTCGACACGGCGCCGGCAAGAATGAGCGAACTGATAACAGTTTTTGCAGACATGATATTCTCCACTTGATATTCCTCGCACCCTTGTTGAGCGCCGAGTTGCATTCGGGAATTTGGCGGCGTTTGTTACCCCGGCGGTTGTTCACGAGCCTGTGAACATGCCGCGGTCGCAGGCTTGCGACCGAGGTGTTCTCTCAGGCGGACCGAGCGGATGGGTGGTCGGCGCCTGTGAGCCGTCGAAGAAAAGGGCTCATCCTTCCTGTAACGTTACGGGTCCGCCAAACGAACGCTCAGGACGGGGATCCCAGAACTTGCCCGGAGACCGGACTCATGAGCATCGCACGCTATTTTCAGGCCTCGGCCATTGCCGCTTCCACGTTGATGTATTGTTTGCCTGCCTTTGCTTTCGAGGCGAAGGCTTACGATAATGCGGCTTTCGAAGCTGCGCAGGCCGTGGGCAAACCGGTGCTGCTCGAGATCACGGCTCCATGGTGCCCCACCTGCAAAGCGCAAAAGCCGATCCTGGAGAGGTTGGGCGGCGAGCAGAAATTTGGGTCAGTAGTCGCGTTCACGATCGATTTTGATTCGCAGAAGGATTTGCTGCGGAAGTTCAACGTGCGCATGCAGAGCACGCTGATTTCCTTCAAGGGCAAGGAAGAGGTCGCTCGCTCCACCGGCGAGACTTCCGCTGCCGCGATCGAAGCGCAACTGGATAAATCCCTTTAGGGCCGTGTCATGATCGCCACGTTAGGGCTCGCGTTTCTTGCGGGAATCGTGTCGGTCCTCTCGCCTTGCGTCGTGCCGCTACTGCCCGTCGTTCTGGGCGCGGCACTGGCGCAGCATCGACTTGCCCCCATAGCGCTCGCCTTCGGCCTGGCGCTGTCTTTCGCCGCGGTGGGAATATTTGTTGCCTCCATCGGATTCGCGATCGGAGTCGACGGTGGCGTATTCCGTTCCGCCGGAGCTGTGGTGATGGCGCTGGCGGGCGTCATGCTGTTGATTCCGACGATTCAGACACGAATTGCTGTAGCGGCCGGGCCGGCTGGCAATTGGGTTGATCAGCGGTTTGGCGGCTTTTCGACCCAAGGTCTTTCGGGGCAGTTCGCTCTCGGGCTGCTTCTCGGCGTTGTGTGGGCGCCTTGCGTTGGCCCAACCCTGGGAGCGGCCTCGGTGTTGGCAGCGCGGGGCGATGATTTGGGCGCGGTCGCAGCAACAATGGCCGTCTTCGGAATTGGAAGCGCCCTTCCGTTGATCGCGCTTGGTCTGCTCTCGCGCGAGACGATTTCTCGTCTGCGTTCAGGTCTTGTTGGGGCGGGGAAGAACGCGAAGGTCGCGATGGGACTGCTTCTCATTGTCATGGCGGTCGGAATCCTGACCGGCGCCGACAAGCACTTGGAAACTCTCCTTGTCGACTGGTCGCCGTCTTGGCTGACGGCCGCCACGACGCGGTTCTAAGCCAATGAAGGGGTCGGATGCGCGCCGGCGCTGCTGTCGACATCACGTTTCAGCAAGTCAAAAAGTACGAGACAGGCGCGAATCGAATCAGCGGCAGTCGCCTCTTCGAGATGGTGATCGTCCTCGGCGCGCGCATGTGAGAGCGGCAGAGAATGTCTGAGTGCGCGTCCTTTCTCGCAGGCTTTGCATCGGCCGAAGCGGTTGCGGAGCGAGGATCCGCGGCGAGGGGTCAAGCTTGAGGAGACGGCCGGCCTTCCTGGGACCGCGAAGCTGCATTGGGGATGCTCTTCGATGCCAGACGAGGGCTGTCACACCGATCGCGCCAGGCTTGCCGACTTCGCGAATGATATCGACAGCCTGTGCCGTGCTGGTCAGAAAATACCCAGGCGCATTGTAGTGGTTCAGCGGCTCGATCAGCATCGTGACGGCCTCGGGCGCCGCTTCGCTGTGTTTCGGCCGGGGGTCCGAACGCCGATCGGCGTCGGATGTCTTTTGCAAATTGTTGATGTCGTTGAGTTCGGCTTCGCCCGGCGGGGTCAACTTTCAAATCTGATTCACAGTCGACAAGCTCCATGACCTCTTTCGGCGCGAGCTGGTCAGGATGGAAAGCGCTCGCCAAACATCGGTAGGCCACTCACGGATTCGGCCTGCGTCGCCTCGTCCTGGAGGACGTCCCAGTGCTCGGCGAGCTTGCCGTCTTCGATGCGGACGATGTCGGCGGCGATCCAGGCGGCTGGACGACCAATGTTCGAGAAGCGGCCGTGAGCGATGACGTAGTCACCCTCGGCAAGGATCAGCTGGTTCTCGTAGCGCAGCGTCTGGGGCAGCGAGCGGACGAGATCAAACAAGGCCGCCCGCCCTGGCGCTATATGGGCGCTGTGCTGGATATAGGTGTCGGACCAGAACCGCTCGGCCCCTGCATAGTCGCGCTTGTTGAACAGGGTCTCGAAGGCTTCGAGCACGAGGGCTTTGTTCTGTTCGGGTGTTGTCTTGGTCATGTCGGTCTCCTGGTCTGAATGAATTAGCCGGCCGCCTGTCGCGTCGTCGGGTGGTCGGAGTAGCCGCGCGGCGGGGCGCCTCGTTCGGTCGTGGGTAATGCTACCCATCGGATGCGCTGGCGACGTCGATCAGGATCTTGCCGCCCTTGAGCAGATGGGCGACGGCTTCCTTGATTTTCGACATCGGATAAACCGCACCGACGGGAACGCGCAGCGCCGCGCAGGCGACGAGAGGCGCGGCTTCGATCTGCGCTGGGAGGATCTTCGACATATGATCGAAGTGGCCCAGGAAGAAGCCTTTGACTGTCAGGCGCTTGCCAATGAGGAGCAGCTCGTTGACCGCCAGCGGCTGTCCGCTTGCCGCTGAGTAGGTGACGAGCATACCGCGGTCGGACAGCATCTGCACGAGCGTTGCCGTCGCATCGCCGCCCACTGAATCAACCGCCAACCGAACCGAACCTTTGCCGATAACGCGCGCCGCCTCCTCGACTGCGGCCGGTTCGTCCATGAGCGCCAAGTCTGCTCCCGCGGCCTTGAGTTCGTCGATCAGTTCGCGCCGCCGAACGAGGCTGATCGTTCGAATGCCACGCAGCTTCGCAATCGCGATCAAAGACCGGCCGACGCCGGAATTTCCTCCATTTTGAACGACCCAATCGCCGGGCTTGAGGTCCACATATTCGCTCAGGATCAGCGCTGCCGTGGGTGGGTTGCTGCCGAGCTGCGCGAACTGCAGCCGATCACCGTCAGGTAGCGGGAAGAGCCCCTGGGCCGGAGCGATGAGGCGCTCCCTCCAGGTCAGCCCAAAAATTGGCGCAAGCACGTGATCGCCGACCTTAACGTTGGCAACGCCAGGACCTACCGCTGCAATCCGGCCGAACCCCTCGTTTCCAACGACAGTCGGCGTCGGCGGGCCCCCGAAGAAGCCGCGTATGAACAGGAGGTCATGCTTATTCAAGGGCGCCAGTTCGACATCGATTAGGACCTCGCCCGCTTCCGGCGCGCCCGGCCCCGGGACATCAACGAGTTCCAAGACCTTGAGTGGGTCACCATAGGCGGAGATTTGAAGCGCGCGCATTGAGCGTCTCCTTCGGTTTGGGGCTTGACCTTATCTCGCGCCTTCGGCGAGGCCCTCGATCACGGATTGCAGTTGATGCTCTTTCGATCCGCAAGACACGGCCGCCGCCCTCAAACACGTCCACATCGTGTCGAGCAACAGCGCGGACGGTCCGCAGGCGCTCAGCATCGGGGCGTTCGTCCAAGCACATCACCCACGACTACGAAGGCGCAATCGCCACCCTCGACCGGGCGCTGAGATTGAAATACCGATCACATGCCAGAGTTTTCACACGAGAGATGTCTGCTCCGTGGAAGGTGAGTAGTTCGAAAAAGTGGCCGTTGTGGGCGCAAACATGCCAAAGCAGTCCCAGCGTCGCGGCGTACGCGAACTGTTTCTCGACTTCGGCATGCACTCCGGCCGCCGCCTCATAGGCGCGTGCTTTGTCCGCCGTTCTGAGCGACCGCTGAACGCGCGCGAACGGGAAATTGTCGGCGATATCGCCGGGAATCCGTCGGACATATTGGTAGACTCGGCCGCGCTTGGCGACGTGAGAAGCGAAGGGCGTTTCATCGTCCATGTTATGCAGTGCTTGCGGATGCAAGGCTTCTGGACGGCGATAAGTATTTGATTTATAAAGTTTACTATCCCTGGAGGGTGTCGCCCTGGTGGGCCGGGAGGGACTCGAACCCCCAACCAGACCGTTATGAGCGCGCTTCTGGATAGCTAACACACTGATTTTTCATCATATTGATTGAGGTTCGAGCAGTCAATCTCGGCGATTTTTGTTCATTTTGAGCACGTATCTGTCGAGAAGCTGTCGAGGCTCCGACCGAGTTTTTACGAGATCGAGATAGGGTCGTCCGATTGTGGGGCGAGCCCGTCCCTCTCCCCGCTGTCCAATCGCGAACATTCCCTCGTTTTGGCCTTCGAGGTGGCGAAAATTCCAGCAATTTGTTCATCCCGTTTTCCTAAATTCAGGGTCGGAAAAACGAGGTGGACTGTGAAATCCGTTACGGGTCAGAGGCTCAAAAAAATCGTCTCTTTGGTTCAGGCTGAGATCGCCGCGTCCCCTTACGAGCGGGGCGGTTACAGCTGGGCGGCCGTGTCAATGGAAGAATGGGCCAAGCGGACGGGGTGGTCCGAGAAGACTGTGCGAAACTACTTCGACCGTCCCCCTTTTTATTCGGAGAAGGCGTTCGTTAACGACGTGCGGATGAAGATCATCCGCGTGCTCAGCCCTGGCGAAGAGGCGAAGAAGACGCCCCAGCGGGTCGCCAACGAAATGCGCAAGGTGTGGGCGAACCGTAAGATCGACCATGCCGCCATCGCAGCTGCGGCCGAAGCCGGGAAGCCCTGGAAGACCGATGACCTGATCGAAGACGGCAAGGTCAAAGTGTCGCCAAGGGAGCACGGCTGTCTGGTCGGCTTGGCCGAGGTCTGGCCGGACGGCCATCAGATGGCGATCCTCAAGTGCGTCCTGGAGGATTGGACGGGGTTCATCGTCTTGGCGAAGATGACAGCGGAAGCAGCTCAGGACGCCGAGACGGGCGACACCGACCTTCCGGTCCCAGGCGCGAAATTCTTCAATCATCCGACGTTGCCGGTCGTCAGAAAGTTCGCGGAAGCGGCCGTGGAATTTTATTTGGGAAAGCTACAAGGCTCGTCGGAGGGTAAGAAGTTCAACATCCTAGCGGCATAAGCGGGAGGTCGCGGGAAGCTAATTGCACAACTTACCGTTTCATCCAGACTACTGTAAGAAGATATACATTCCCATTATCTCCATTTATTCCAGGGGGTCTAGCGAGGAAACGGTAAATGGAGATCATGGGATGTCCCCGCTGCGCTCCGCTTGCGGGTTCACCCGTTAGCGTTTCTCCGGGAAACGGAATGAGCGAACGAAGGGAGCGAATGAAGGCACAGTGGAGAGGAAACGGTAGGTTGTGCAATTAGCTGCACTTGGTCGATCCGGTGCTAAGTTGCCGTGTGAGGAAACGGACCGGATTGAAGGTCACTCGACCCGCCCCCTAGGCCCGGACAGATGGCTCGATCTCGTCGCCAATGCATAGCAGTTGCCGAGACGCTTCCCATGGGCTGCAATACGCAGCGCGGCGGCGTCTGCGTTCGTTGTTCCTTAGATGCGGCAACCCCGTCGGCGAGTTCGTCGCCCAGACCTTGTTGCTCGGTCTGCTCGGTTCAAGTCGTCTTCAGTTGGGCGTCGCCGCGACCCTCGAAAACGCAAGGCGCATTCCGACCGTTAGGGCGGCACTGGAGGTCGTTTCCAGGGTCGCTGGCTACCCCAACCCCGATCGAAATGAGAAGGCCGCCAGCAGGGCTCTAAAGCCCGTGACGAGCGTCCAGCGAACAGCTTCTCGCGGACGTTCCCACACATTGGAAGCGAACTAGAATTGCAATCAATTGCACGATGGCGTTAACATCGCAGCAACGTGCACGAGTTAAGATGGCCGCGACCTGGAGGGGCGCATGGTCCAAATCGACCTTTCACTGCCATACAAGCGCGCCCTGGCTGAGGCGCACCGTGTGAACGAGAGCCCGCTCGACTTAGCGGAGAAGCTCTGGAGGTTGCAGAAACTGCAGCCTCATCGACTGGACGACGTGCTCAAGAACTCACCCTTGAAGCGGCGACGCATGTACTATCTGATCGAGGCCTGGTCCCGCGTATCTGGCCTCGACGTCCCGAAAGCGCGGCTAGCCAAGATCGGGTGGACGAAGCTCGTGGCGTGGGCTCGGCACTGTCCCGCCGGCCAGGAGGCGTGGGGTCTCGATTTGGCGGAGCAGAAGAGTACCACTGCGGCCAATTTGCCCTCGCTGCTGAAGGGTCGGAAGACGCCGAAGAAGACGAGGTGCATGACGCTCTACTTCTCTCTCAAGGACTATGAAGTCTTTGAAAAGGCGATGATCGACAACGGGGCAATCAAGGTCGGCAAGGGGTTCGCAGCCAAAGAAAAGGCCCTCCTGCAGATCATTAGCAAGGTCCAGGTCGCCGGCTAACGCCGTGGGGGATGCAGACACGTCTCCTCGATCGGTGAAGCAGTAGCGGCATTCAGTGACATTAACTGCACTGGACTGACCACGCCCCGTCTGATCCAGGTCGCCCCGCCCCGCCAGTCGCGTGTCGCCAGAGGGGACAACCGATGTGTCGCAGGGCAATGGGAGACAGGAAATGGGACAGTGCAAGATGTCCCGCCCAGGACTCATTTCATCGTCGTGCGCGAGACGGAGAGGCAGGCAAAGCGACATTACGCCGAGCGATACACGAGGACACCGGAGTACGGTCGCCCCTGAGCCGTCGATGCGGGTCGTAGGTCCGATTGGGTCGCGCGCCTCGGCCGTCCTTGAACGGGGCGAACAAGGCTGTCGCGACCCGCAGGCATCAAATGCAATTGATTGCACTGAGATCGAGCCCGATGACCGACCCTAGGGACGTCCATCAGGTAGTGTCTCAGTTTGAATTGTGAGGGGCTTGACACGCGCTCGCATCGGTCAGATGTCCTTGCTATGCTGGCCTGTAGCAGGAGGTGCTGCAATCAACCCGATCCTCGTGAAGCGGTATGGCCGCTCCAGGCTGTACGATACGGCGGAAGGCCGCTACGTCACAATCGACGAACTCCGTGAGTGGCAGCGCGAAGGTATTGCCTTTTGCGTGCGAGACGCGGAGACGGGCGAAGACATCACGCTCGTCTTGTTAGCCTGAACGGAGTTCTAATGCCCACCGGCTCTAAAGGCGAGAAGCGCCCCGCCGACGTGAACGCCCGCGCGGTAAAGTTCAGTTCGTCAAACTGAGACACTACCTCCATCACCATCCTTGATCGTGCCCGCCAGCGCGTTCAAATGGCGTACAGAGCCCATTCAGCGGGTTCGGGTACATCAACTGCGACAATTCTCGGGCCTCATCTTCAGCCTCCGTCGTCATGGAAGCGTAACATTGGACCCCGGCGTAGGCGACCGCAGGCGACGGATTGTCAACAGCTTCGAATTTCAAACCGAGACACTCCCGGCCTGATCCGCGCTCAGACCCACCGTCGATTTACAAGAGTGCTATATTGCATCCCACGTCGTGCCCGCTCTAGGCGCGCATCAGTGAGGAAGCGTCATGACAACGCCCACGACCCCGCGCGGTCTAGTCCTCGTCACCGGAGGGTCCGGTTACATCGCTGGCTATTGCATCGCTCAGCTCATCAGCGACGGTTGGCGCGTTCGCACGACAGTGAGGAACCTCGCGCGGGCCGAAGACGTGCGCGCGACCATCGGCAAGGTCGTCGCGGGAGCCGGAACGATCGAATTTGCGGCGGCCGATCTCAATTCGGACGTTGGCTGGGCCGATGCGGTTGCCGGCGCGGACTATGTCCTCCACGTCGCGTCCCCTGTTCCGGCGGTCGAACCGAAGAGCGACGATGAATTGGTCCGACCGGCGCGCGATGGAACGCTTCGAGTTCTGAAGGCGTCGCGCGACGCTGGCGTGAAGCGGGTGGTGATGACCTCGTCCATGGCTGCGATTGCTTATGGGCGAGGCGGGCGTGAGGAACCGTTCACCGAGGCCGATTGGACGGACGAGACGAACCGCAACGACATGTCGGCCTATGTGCGGTCCAAGACAATCGCCGAGCGCGCGGCGTGGGCTTGGCACAAAGCCGAAGGCGGGGCGCTCGAACTGGTCACGGTCAATCCCGCCCTGGTCCTGGGGCCGGTGCTGGGGTCGGATTTCTCCGCATCGCTCGACGCCGTCAAGAAGCTGCTGGACGGCTCTGTGCCCGCACTGCCGCATTTCGGCTTTTCCCTAGTCGATGTTCGCGACATCGCGCAATTGCACTTGTTGGCGATGATTAGCCCCGCCGCTGCGGGCCAGCGGTTCCTTGGGTCTGCCGACTTCTATTGGATGAAAGACATCGCGAAAATCCTCAAGCAGGGGCTTGGCGACAAGGCGCGTAAGGTCCCCTCCATTTCGATACCGGACTTTCTCGTTCGCCTGTTCGCGGTGTTCGACCCGGTGGTGCGGGCACAGCTTTTCGAACTTGGCAAGCATCGATCGGCTTCGTCATGTCTGGACGGCGCCCGCTGATCAAGGGTTATTTTCGGCATTGCGCAGGTCGTGGGTGCGGTCATGTCTTCGGCCTTTTGCGCGGAGAATAGAGTCCGCCGGCCCTGATGTTGTCCGCTGATCCGTTGCCTCAATCAGAGTAGCGCGCTTAGTGCGCAGACAAAGCCACGGGCTTCGGGATCAATCCGCTTTCCTGCACATCACCTCTTGGTCACCCTCGACTTCTCCTGGCGAAGCTCTTGCTTCGTCCAGCGCCGCCTTGGCTTTTCGTCAGCCTTGGCCGCGAACCTGGCCGGCGCTCCTTACGCCGGAATCTCCCGATAAGTGGTCTTGCCGCGCAGAATCGCGAAGGCGATGCGCGCCATTTTGTTGGCGAGCGCCACGGCGACGAGCTTGAAGGGCTTCTTTTCGATCAGCTTCTTGGCCCACATCCGCAGCGGGTCGGTATGGGGATTGCGGTGAAACAGCACGGCATGCGCGCCCACGACGAGCAATTTGCGCAAATCTCGATTGCCCATCTTCGAGATGCGCCCAAGCCGTTGCTTGCCGCCCGAGGAGTTCTGCTTCGGCGTCAGCCCGAGGAAGGCGGCGAATTCGCGCGGGCCCGCGAAGCTGGACGCATCCTGAACGCTCGCCGCCATCGCCGAGGCGGTGATGGGTCCGAAGCCGGGAATGCTCATCAGCCGGCGCGCCGTTTCGTCCTTCTGGGCCATCTTGGCGGTAGCGCGATCGAGCCGCGCAATCGCTTCGTCGAGGTTCCGCAATTGCACCACCAGCGGCGCCAGCGCCTCGGATACGACAAGCGGTATCGTCTCGTCGCCCGCCTCGATGCGATCAGCCAGTTCGCGGGCGTATCGCGGCCCTTGCGCCGCGATCACGCCGATCTCGGTCAAATGGCCTCGCAGCCCATTGATCAGCTGCGTTCGCTGGGAAACCAACATCTCGCGCGCCTTGTGACGCATCATTATGGCTTGGTTCTCCAACGAGCGCACGCCGACAAATCGCATCGAAGGCCGTGTCACCGCCTCGCAAATCGCCGTCGCATCCGCCGCGTCGTTCTTCTGTCGGCGCACATAGGGCTTCACGTAAGCCGGAGGCATCATTCGGGCATCATGCCCAAGCTTGATCAGCTCGCGCGCCCAGTGATGCGCCGACCCGCAGGCCTCGAGCCCCACCAGGCAGGGCGGCAGCGAAGCGAAAAACTCCAGCAGCTTGTTGCGCCTGATCGCCTTGGCCACGACAACGCGCCCTGAAGCATCAATGCAGTGAACCTGAAAAACGTGCTTGGCCAGATCGAGGCCAACGGTCGTGACAGACGAGAAATCGGTGATAGACTTTGCCATGGACGGTGCCCCTTTCAGATGTGTTGCTCAACGACAACCATCTTGGCACAGCTCTCAATCGAGCCAGATGCCGGTGCGGGCGCCGTCCACACCATCAGAGAAGGCGAGGCGCGTGTTGGGCTGGACGACTCGGCCGGTCCCGGAAACCATTCTCGACACCGCCAAGAGCCTGGAGGCGCAAGGCTTGGTTTAAGTCGGGATACAATTTCGCCTTTGATAGCAAGGCGCATTCTCAAGCCCTAGGGAACCGACTACTGAGAAGGCGTCCCTCGATTTAGCAATGACTCTGATGGCGGACCGGTGTCCTACGAAGGAACTTTCCTCGCGTCGATTATCTGTCCTGTTGCGTGGCCCGTGACGCTTTGCACATAGGACTTGGCAACCTCGGCGGCAGGCAGACCGTTTGCAGGGTCCATCTTGAGAGCTACGAGCGTCTCCGATACCCATGGCGGGCTGACGACATTCACTCGCACCTTGTCGCTCGCCAGCTCCAGCGCAGCGGCGCGACCGAAGCCCTCCAACCCGGCGTTGACGAGACTGATCGCGGCAGCGCCACATCATAGCGGACACGTCCGATCTATTGCCAGCGATCCGAAGGTCTATCCGACCACTCTCGACGCGGTCTGATTTAGGTCTCTCGCTCCTTGGGACGCTAGTACGCCGATCGGCGCGCTAAGCCTCTGACGAAATTGGATTGACTGGGGGCAATGTGGAGCAGCGGCACAAATGAGTCCGCGCCCTCGCTCGGCGATACTGCCCTACGCAGCGTCTCAACCAGACGACGGATTGTCATCGATCAAACAGTGATTTCGATTGCGCTGCGCCTGCAAAATTTCTGCCGGTTCTCTGCGGCAAGGGTCGACATCAAAGCATTCCACGTCGAAACTGGCTTTCTTCGATTGGCGCTTCCTGATCACGCTCAAAACGGCACTATACCGTGTATTTAGAAAGGCGGCTCCCCCCTTGCCGACAATGGTGATGACGAACATTCTCGCCTACCTTGTCGAAAGGTAACCACGCTCCTCCACTGGATTGGATGCACAATGATCCAGGACAATTCAGCGGAAGTTTTTTCACGGACATCAAGGGTTTGTGCTACTTCGGCGTGTCGGGTATCTCGCGCTCCACGGCAGCCATGGCGATGATATTGGCGTAGGCGTTTCCGCACGGGAATGAGGACGCGATTGTCGATCGCCTGGTGCGCATCAGACCACAGGCGTGGCCCAACTCACGGATGATTGGCTTCGCCGACGAGCTTCGCGGTCGCGACGGCCGGCTGAACGCGGGGGTGAGCAGCATCTACGCCCGCCGTCTGGCGACCCGCCCCGAACTCGCCGAGACTATGCGCCGCCTGGACCGTGCGAAAGAGGTCGAACTCGGACTTTCCAGCGATGGGCTGAATTGACGTGGGAAGCTAGCATGTGGCACCGCTCCGGTGGCCGAGTGCAATTAAGTGCAACATCTACTTCTGCCATCATGCTTGTTTCATGCGCCAATTCATTTTTCGTGCGATCGCGGCGGGCGCGATCGGCGTGACGCTCGCATTTTCGAGCGCACCGGCAACCGGCGAGCTGCAGCAATTAATTGCAATAGTGGGGGCCAACCGACCGACGCGACAGGTGGCGCACACTCACGACGTTCGCATGAGCCAGCGGGGATTGGGGTCAATGGCGAACCGGCATGGTGCGGGCCCCGGCGCATTCAAGCGGCTGCGGGGCCCTTTTCCAACTCAGCGAAAAGTTCTGTGTTTTGATAGACGGCACCGCGACGCCCAGAACGCTTAGCCTTCGCAGCCGCATGAATATGGTTTAATTTCTTGGAACGTCGTCCCGCATCGCCATAGAAGGCGGCATCGACGTTGCGACCTCACCAAGGCGAGATCAATCAACCTGACCAGGCGGAGTCATAGCTCCTCCAATTTCGCTGCCGGCCTCGCATTCGAGCCGATAACTCTGTCGCTGGCACACAACTGCACAGCAGGGTGTAGACACTCCCCCTCCAACGCGCCCCTGTCAAATCACGTTTCTGATCACCGGCGCGGATCGCCATGGGCGGTGCCCACTGTAGCCCGCTTAGTCGCTGCCATCGCGGGGTCCTTCCAGCCAGTCAACAGCGCCGCCCGGACGTGGGCCATAGGTCGGCTTGTCTCGTGCAATTGATTGCACGCTGGTCAAGTCCAAGAGCCGGCGTGGACCTCGTCCATCACCATCCTTCACACCACGACCGACAAGGCCGTCACAAAGCCGCACTGCGCCCTTTCGGCGGGTTTGGGCACATCTCAACGCGACGTTCTCGGGGCCTCTCTGGAGCGACTCGGGTGTCCGCCTCGGGGGGATACTGTTGAAAAAGTCGGAAAATGAGTAGCTGCTCAAATCTCAATCTCGCACGACGAACATTACCCCCGCCGATCATCCGCATGGCATAGCGCATACGATCGTCACGGGCGGCAAAACCGGCCGCTCTGCCGAACCCCTAGCAGAATTTTCGTCAAACCTGCCTGTGGCCGTTTGAATTGTGATCGAGGCTGAAATTCGACTTTTTCAACAGTATCGGGGGAAAGCTGCGGATACCGACGAAGCCGGCCATGCATTCCAATATGAAGCCGGCCACCGATTCCGATTTGAAGCCGGCCGGGGTTCCGATTTGATGTCGGCCACCTGGCGTGTGCTTCCGCGGATCGAAGTGATGATGTTTGGCTTGGCCGGATTGGTCAAGCCGGGATGGATTTGGGCCTCGGTAATTTGAGAAGAAGGTCGGGTTCGTGACGGCCGGATCGGGTGGCGGTGGGTAACGGCGGGCGGAGCGCGCTCTCCATTGCGCCGTAGCGGAGCCCGCCGTTATCCACCGCCTTGTCGCGCCGCGGGTGGAGCGAGGCTGCCTTTGCCGCGCTCGTCGGCGTCATGGTGACGGCCGGCGCTTGCGCAACTCTCGCCGGCGAGTTCGATGCGATAGGCGTTGTGAATGACGCGGTCGAGGATTCGTCGGCGAGCGTGGGGATCGCAATCAGATCGTGCCAGCGGTCCACGGGAACCTGACTGGTGATGATGAGCGAGCCCTTGTCGTAGCGGTCCTCGACGATTTCCAAGAGATCGCGCGCCTGGTCAGCGGTGAGCGCCTCCGGACCCCAATCGTCGAGGATGAGCAGCTTGACGCGCGCCAAGGAGCGCAGGAGCCTGGCGTAGCGCGCGTCGCCATGGGCGATGGCCAGATCGGCGAA
>CAWEYC010000017.1:0-174479 GCA_963813195.1 uncultured Alphaproteobacteria bacterium
TCTTTGACACGGGCGGCGATCGTGATTATCTGAAGTCCCGATGCATCAGCTGCCGGCGTCCATCCGAAAGCGATCACTCCCGACAAGCCTTGGCGGCGCCGGCGGCGCGCGCCAGAAACCTCCTCCCTTGACGATATGAACGCTCCCTCGCCGCGGGGCGATTTCCCGCGCCTTATCGCCGTCCTCGGCCCGACCAATACCGGCAAGACCCATTTGGCGGTGGAGCGCATGCTGGGCTACGGCTCGGGCATGATCGGCCTCCCGCTCCGGCTGCTGGCGAGGGAGATCTACGATCGCATAGTGAAAGCGCGCGGAGCGCGCAGCGTGGCGCTGATCACCGGCGAGGAGAAGATCGTCCCGCCGATGCCGCGCTATTTCGTGTGCACGGTCGAGGCGATGCCGCTCGACCGGAAGGTCGAATTTCTCGCGGTCGACGAAATCCAGCTCTGCGCCGACCCCGAACGGGGGCACGTCTTCACCCACCGCTTGTTGCACGCGCGCGGCACGGCCGAGACGATGCTGATGGGCGCCGCGACCGTCGCGCCGCTGATCCGCCGCCTTTGTCCCCAAGCCGAAATCCAGTCGCGCGACCGATTCTCCCAGCTGATCTACGACGGCCCCAAGAAGCTCACCCGTCTGCCGCGTCGCAGCGCGGTGGTCGCCTTCTCCGCCGATTCCGTCTACGCGATCGCCGAACTGATCCGCCGCCAACGCGGCGGGGCGGCGGTGGTGATGGGCTCGCTCAGCCCCCGCACGCGCAATGCCCAGGTCGAGCTGTTCCAGTCCGGCGAGGTCGACTTTCTGGTCGCCACCGACGCGATCGGCATGGGGCTGAACATGGATGTCGACCATGTCGCTTTTGCCGGCCTGCGCAAGTTCGACGGGCGGCGCTCCCGCTGGCTCTACGCCCAGGAGATCGGACAGATCGCCGGTCGGGCGGGGCGCTTTCGAAAGGATGGGACCTTCGGCGTGACGGGCGACGCGCCGGACCTCGATCCGGAGGTAATCGCCGCGGTCGAAGGCCATGTCTTCCCGCCGGCGATGGCGGCTGAATGGCGCAACGCGCAGCTGGATTTCCAATCGCTGCCGGGTTTGATGCGCTCTCTCGCCGCGCCAGCGCCCATGCCGGGTTTGAGACTCTCCGAGGAAAGCCAGGACGAGACGACTCTGCGCCAATTGTCGACCGACGAGACGGTCGTCCGCCGCAGTCGCGATCGCGCCAATTTGATGCGCCTGTGGGAGGTCTGCCAGACGCCCGACTTCCGCAAGACCAGCCAGGACGAGCATACACGGCTGATCGGCGGTGTTTTCGTGCATCTCACCCAAGGCGATCGGCGCATCCCAGAGGATTGGATGCAAAGCCAGTTCGCAAGTCTCGACCGGGTCGACGGCGATATCGACGCATTGTCGGCGCGCCTGGCCCGTGTCCGCACGCTCGCCTATGTCGCCAATCGGGGCGATTGGCTGGCCGACTCGCAGGGCTGGCAGGGCCGCGCCCGCGCGCTGGAAGACCGGCTGTCCGACACGCTGCATCAGTGTCTGATGCAGCGATTCATCGATCGGCGCACCAGCGCCCTGTTGCGCAGCCTCAGTCAGCGCTCCAATCCGGTTCTCGGCGACATTGGGGCCGATGGGGTGGTGACGGTCGAGGGGCATCTTGTCGGCACCCTCGCCGGCGTCGCCTTCGAGGCGGAGCGCGGCGCGTCCGCCCTTGAAAATCGCGCTTTGCGCGGCGCGGTGGAGCGGGCGGTGGCGCCGGAGATCGTCCGCCGCCTCGGCGAGCTCGCAGGTGAGAGCGACGACGCATTTGCGCTCGAGCCAGGCGGCGCGGTGCTCTGGCGCGGTCACGCGGCCGGCGAGGTCATCGGCGGCGGCCCATTTGCGCCGCGTGTGCGATTGTTCGGCGAATTCGGCGCGGACGCCGTGCGCGAGCGCGCCGCCAGGCGGCTCGAGGCGTTTGTCGCCGCGGAGGCGAGCCGCCGCTTGTTCGTCCTCCAGCGGCTGACGGCGGCCATCGCCGATGGACGGCTGAAGGGGCTCGCACGTGGCCTTGCCTATCAGCTCGTCGAGCAATTCGGCGTGCTGGACCGTAGGAAGGCGGAGACGCAGCTTCGCGCGCTCAGCCAGCGGGAGCGTCGGGCGCTGAAGGCGCTCGGCGTGCGCTTCGGCGCCTTCAGCCTCTACTTGCCCGCCTTGTTGACGCCGGAGGCCCAGTTGGTCGGCGCCGTCTTCGCCGAGCTGGCCCGGCCCGGCTGGCGGCCCATCGCCGACGCCTTGACCGCATTGCCTCGTCCCGCGCCGCCGCCGGAGGCTCTGTCCCTGCGCGGCCTGCGCGCCGTTGGCGGAATGGCCGCGCCGGTTCTGGCGCTTGAGCGGCTCGACGCGATGGCCCGCGCCGCGCCGGGGCCCTCGGATGGTTCCATTCATTTGACGCCGCAGCTTCTGGCCGGTCTCGGGTGGAACCCGGGCCAGGCCGCACAAATCCTGCGCGCCCTCGGCTTCGCGCCGGCGGGGAAGGCCGCGCCCACGGAATCGGGCCTCTGGCGCCGCCGCCCGACCTCGGCCATAGCGCCGGCCGGCGCTCCCCGCACTCCCGGCGCCTCGCCTTTCGCCGCCTTGGCGCCTCTCGTCAGACCGCCGGCTTCGCAAGCTCGTCGCGCGCATCGCAGGCGACGCCGTCGGCGCGCCGCCTCGGGCGGCGTTTCCGCGTGAGCGAGACCGCCGAGACGTGCCGTGTCGACGTCTGGCTGTGGCGCGCTCGCTTCTTTAAGACCCGCAGCCTCGCCGCGCGCGTCGTCGAGCAGGGCGGCGTACGCCTGTCGCGAGGCGACGTCCGGATCGCTCTGGAGAAGCCGAGCCGCATGGTGCGCGGCGGCGACATTCTCGTCTTCTCGGTCGGAGCCCGATGGCTGACGGTGCGGATCGAGGCGCTCGGCGTGCGCCGCGGACCGGCGCCGGAAGCCCGGGCGCTCTACAGCGTGGTGGACAATTTCTGACGCCAGCGGCGAACGCCGCGCATTTCCACGGGACGAAACGGCGCGCCGGCAACCTACTCCGCGGCGCTTCACATGGGCGTTATATCGCTGGTCTTATGTCAATGATTGCTTTGCGCGGCGATCGACGATGTCGTGCTCCGCGCGCCCTGGGGCGCCGACAGCGTCTGGGCGCGCCATGGCATGGTCCGCACGTTTCAACAGGATTCGACCAGCGGCGACAGATTCTACGAGATTGTTTCACGCCTGCAAGGCGACCCGGGACCCAACCGCGACTGCCTCCTGCTCGCCTATTATTACCCTTGCGCTCGGCTTCGAAGGTCGCCTCCGTATCCATCCGCAATGTCTGCCGGAGATCAGACGTGTGCACGACGATGTTCTTCATAGTCTTCGCGGCGAGCCGCTCGGCGCAATGGCGAGGCGTCGCAGTCGCGGACCGCGCGCCGCCGTTGTCGACGGGGGTCCTCGTCGGCTGCGGCGTGGCGGCGCTCGCGGGAATCTTTTCGCGCTGAATAGCGCGATCGAACGACGCTCCGAGATCGTCGCAGCGGCGCTCTCCTCGGCGCCGCCGCGCCCGCCAGCGCGAGCGTAACGGGACTCGACACGCTTTCGGGAGTCCGCCGCGAGGAGAATGGCGCCTTGGCCGTCGATCTGGCGGATGGGCGCCGCCTGCACGCCAGCTTCCGCACGATCGCCCAAATGCCGGCGACCTTCGGCGCGCGAGAGGCGCTGCGCTACGATCTCGAAGGGCGGGCGGTCATCGGCGCGGAGAGCCTCGGTCTCGCCGCGCACGCCGTCGTCGACGTCAAGACGCGCGCGTTTCTCGACGTCGCCTGCGAAATCCGCTGGCGCGACAAAAAGAGCCAGGAATCCTGAAGGCGCGCCGATGAAGACGAATGCGATCGCCGGCTTGCTCGTTGCGTTGATGTCGTGCGTCGCCGCCTCGAGCCATGCTCGCGCTCAGACGGAAGACCTCGACGCAGTGGTGCAATCCGGCGTTTGTCCCAGCGACACCTCGCCCTCCGACATGGTCAAATACGCCGACCATTGCGCGGGCATGGACGAAGCCTGCGCCGTGAACGATTCCGGCTGCTTCGAGGACGCGAGGCGATGCTGGGACGAGGTCAACCGGATCAACAAACAGATTTTCAAGTACAACGAATTCGTTCGAGAGTGCGCGGCGCATCGCAAGTAGCCGGCGAGTTGGGCGCTCGTCCTCAGACGATGCCGAGCTTGCGCACCGCCTGCACGAGATCGCTGGCGCTCTCTTCAAGCGAGCGCCCAGTCGTGTCGACGACGCTTTCGGCCTTGGCGTAGAGCGCCTCGCGACTCGTCAGGATCGACCTGAGCTCCTCCATCGCTTTGGGATTGCCCGCCATCGGCCGCTCGTCGCCCTGCTCGACGACGCGCTTCATGTGCGTTTCGGGCGGCGCCTTCAGCCAGATCGTATGGAAATTGCGCAAGAGGAAGGCGAATGTCTCGGGTTCGGAGACGATGCCGCCGGCGACCGCCAGCACCACCGAATCGGTCGTCGCCACGACCCGCTCCAGCGCCTGACGCTCCAGCCGCCGATAGCCCTCCTGGCCGTAGAGCGCCATCACGTCGGTGACGGGCATGCCGCTCTGTTCCTCGATGTCGCGGTTGAGTTCGACGAAGGGCAGCGACAGCGCGGCGCCGACACGGCGTCCCAGCGTCGACTTGCCCGCGCCGCGCAAGCCGATGAGGCTGACGCGCTGGCGGCGCAAGTGTTCGGGTTGGCCCGGCAGCAGGATCGCCATCACTTTTTGGCGCTGCTCGCTGGTGGCGGAACGATAGAGCTCGCCGAATTTGGCGACCTCCGACCCCCAGGGATCGTCCTCGCCGACGAGCCATTCGACGCGGTGATCGAGCGCCTGCGCGACCTTGTGCAGCAGGGCGATGGAAATGTTGCCGCCGCCGTTCTCCAATTGGGCGAGATAGCGCTGGGACACGCCGGACAATTCCGAAAGCACGCGCCGCGCGATTCCCTTGCGCTGGCGGGCCTTGCGAACGCGCTCGCCGACCGTGGCGATGAAGGCGTCAACCTCCTCGGAGCGCTCGGATGGCGCTCCGTCGTGGATCAAATCGCCGCGGAAGTTGGTGATTTCATTCATGCCCGGCTCACATAGGAACTATATCGCCTATTTTCACGCCGACCCAAGCGCGATGCAATATATTTCCGCTCGGTAGCCGATTGGCCGAATGCGGCGAGGCCGTCAATAGGTCTCGATGTGATAGCGGCCTTCCTCGCGCATCGCGTCACGCAAGCTGCGCCATTGCACGCCGATGCCCTCGGCGATGCTGCCGAGCGCCTCTTCGACGCCCTTCTCCATCGCGCGCAAGCCGCAAATATAGACATAGGCGTTGGGATCGGTGAGCAGATCGGCGATCGCCTCTTGCTCCTCGCGGAGCTTGTCCTGCACGTAACGCTTCGGGCGTCCCTCGACGCGGCTGAAGACGAGATGCTTCTTCAGGAGCGTATCGGGGACTTTGTTCAGCGGGCCGAAATAGGGCAGCGATTCCGGCGTGCGGGCGCCGAACACCAGCGTCATGCTCGCCGATTTGTCCGCGCCGTTGCGCTGCCGGCGCATGGTGAAGGCGCGGAACGGCGCCGAACCTGTGCCGGTGCAGATCATCAGCAGCCGCGCCTTGGGGTCGTTCGGCATCAGGAAGGTCGCGCCGAACGGGCCGACGAGGCGCACTTTATCGCCCTTCTGGAGATTGCAGACGTAGTTCGATCCCACTCCGTTCGGCTCGCGCTTCACCGTCAAGGAGATATTGTTGAAGTTGGGCCGCTCGCCGTCGCGCGGGCTCGACACGGAATAGAGGCGCGGCAGAAACGACTTCCCTTCGGCGTCGAGGCCGGGGGGAACGATCCCGACGCTCTGGCCCTCGAGCACCGGAAAAGGCTGGCCGCCGAGGTCGAGAATGATATGGCGCACGTCGCTGTCGGCGCCATCGGCGGTGAGCCGGTAGTTGCCCTGCACCGTCGCTTCGGCGGGCTTGCCCGGCGTGTAGAGATTGACCGTCGGCTTGGACGCCGAATTCGGCGTCCTCGACCTGCCGCCGGCGCCGCCATGAGCCTCCGCCAGGAGTTGAGCCACGTCGGCGTCGAGCGCTTCGATCGCGCCGTCACCCGCCGCCGTCGCATCGGCAAGAGCCTTCTGCTCCGGCAGTTCCCGCCAAGTGTATTGGTCGGCCAGCGAATATGGCGTCTCCACGACGCGCCAATGGTCGATCGATCCGGTCGGGCAGGGCGCGATGCAATCCATGCAGAAGTTGCACTTGGACGCGTCGACGACGACGTTGACGCCGTCGTGCTCGATCGCCTGCGCCGGACACATGCTCTCACAAGTGTAGCACCGGATGCAGATTTCCGGATCGATCACATGCTGCTTGACTGGCTGGTTCATGGCACTCGCCTCGCCCTCACGCCATATGAAGTTTCACGTATTCGAAGTCGCCGGGCTTGTTGTCGATACCGACCTTCGGCGGCGCGATCCAGCCCGCGTATCGGCCGGGCTCGAGGCATTGCTTCATCAACGATTGGATGAAGTCGCCGTCCGCGTTGTTGGGCAGCCAGTCGGCGATCTTCTCGTCAAATTCCTTGCCGCCGACGACCTTGCCCTCGGGGTCGACCAGCTTGCCCGCGAAGACGCCGATCTTGCGATTGAAGCCTTCATGAGGCAGCTTCAGTTCGAACTTGACGCCCGAGCTTTCGATAATCTTGTTCCAGCGCCCGACGCCGCCCGCCGCATCGCGCGTGTAATCGTCGCGCAGGCGCATGTTGATCGCGGTCAGCGCAGGCGCCTCGACGACCCTGATCTCGCCGTCGACGAACTGGCACACGGGATAGGTGGCGCCGCCGAGCCTGTGGTCGTCTTCCAGCCGATGCTCCATGTATCGGCCCTTGACGCCCGCGTTGAACGCGTTCGCGGCATTGGTCGAGACTTCCTGCCCGAACAGATCGAGCGAAAGCGTGTAGTGCAGGTTGAGCTTCTTCTGGAGGGTCGGCAGGTCGATGACGCCGAGTGCGCGCACCCGCTCGATCTCGTAGGGATCGTCGATGCCGGCCTGCTTCATCGCTTCGCAGGTGCGCTGGATCGTGCGGCCGACGCCGGTCTCGCCGACGAACATGTGGTGAGCCTCTTCAGTCAGCATGAAGCGGCAGGTGCGCGACAGCGGATCGAAGCCGGACTGCGCGAGGCTTTCGAGTTGCATCTTGCCGTCGCGGTCGGTGAAGTAGGTGAACATGAAGAAGGAGAGCCAGTCCGGCGTCTCCTCGTTGAAGGCGCCGAGCATGCGCGGGGCTTCTTCGGAGCCGGAGCTGCGCCGCAGGAGATCGTCCGCCTCCTCGCGGCCGTCGGCGCCGAAATATTTGTGCAGGAGATAGACCATCGCCCAGAGGTGGCGGCCTTCCTCGACGTTCACCTGGAAGAGGTTGCGCATGTCGTAGAGCGACGGCGCCGTCCTGCCGAGGAAGCGCTGCTGCTCGACCGATGCGGGCTCGGTGTCGCCTTGGATGACGATGAGCCGGCGCATCATGGCGCGATATTCGCCGGGAACGTCCTGCCACGCCTTTTCGCCGGCATGCTCGCCGCACGGGATCCGGCGATCCTCGACTTGCGGCGCGAGCAATATGCCCCAGCGGTATTCCGGCATTTTCACATAGTCGAACTTCGCCCAGCCCTTCGGGTCGACGCTGACGGCGGTGCGCAGATAGACCATGCTCTTCTGGAACTGTTCCGGAATCAGGTCGTTCCACCAGTTGATGTAACCGGGATGCCACTTTTCGAGCGCCTTGAGCACCCGCTTGTCCGCGGACAGGCCGACGTTGTTCGGGATCAGTGTGTCATAGCTGACATTGAGAAGTTCGCTCATCGCTCAAGCTCCATGTTCAAACTTTCTTCTCCCGCAAGGAGCGGGGGAGGGGGCTATACGCGACGCCGGTCGTAGTCGCCGCGCGTCCCGCTGCCGTAGCGCTTCAACGCGCCGTTCTCGCCGACGGCGTTCGGCCGTTGGAAAATCCAGTTCTGCCAGGCGGTCAGCCGGCCGAAGATCCGGGTCTCCATCGTCTCCGGCCCGGGAAAGCGCAGATTGGCCTCCAATCCGGTCATAGCGTCGGGCGAGAAGCTCGCGCGCTCCTCGAGGAAGATGCGAACCTCGTCGTCCCAATCCACCTCGTCGAAAATGAACGTGACGAGGCCGAGCGCGCTCGCCTCGGCGGCTTCGAGCGCCTTGCCCTTGGCGGCGGCGGCTTCGTCGACCTTGCCCGGCTCGCCGAGGAAGCGCGTCTGCAGGCGCGTCAGATCGTTCGACATCGGGAATGGCCCGAAATTGGCGCTCGTCAGCGTGATCGAAGAAGGCGCGCGATTGTCGCCCTCGAACGCACCCTCCATCATGTACGTGCGGTCGCAGGCGAACAGGACTTCGGCGAGGAAGCCGGCGAAGCACGAACCGTTCTCGATGAGGGCGACGAGCGAGCGCGAGGTGAGATCGATGCGCTTGAAGATGCGTTTCCAATAGAGTTGGATCTCGCGCGCCAACCAATCGCTCGCTGAATTATCGGCGATGAGCTTTTCGTGCGCGACGACCTTCGCGGAGTTGCCGTGCGACTTGAAGACGAGGACGCCGATTTCCGGCTCGTTCAGGCGCAGATGCAGGATCGCGTCGTCGAGTTCGCGAGCGAGCCGCAACATCCATGTCGAAGCGCCCTCGTCGTGCAGATCGGCGATCGAAGCGGGCGCGTCGCTGTCCGGGCCGGCGATGGAGATCGTCGCGACGCCCTTGACGCGGTCGATCTGCACTTCGAGCGAGGAATAGCGGACGGAGCCGTCGTCGCCGAAAGCGCGCTGCAGCGGCGTCAGCGCGACGCCCTTGTCGGCGTTCGCCGGCCTGGTCTTGGCGGCGAACTCGCGGGCGCGCGCGGCGACCCTTTCGTCGAACTTCGAATTGGGCACGACCTCGTCGACAAGACGCCATTCCGCGGCGCGTTTGCCTTTGACCCCTTCCTCGGTCGAACAGAACACGTCGGCGAGGTCTCGGCGCACCTTGCGTTTGTCGGTCACCCGCGTCAGGCCGCCGGTGCCCGGCAGCACGGCCAGAAGCGGAACTTCCGGCAGGGCGACGGAGGTCGAGCCGTCGTCGGTGAGAATGATGTAATCGCACGCCAGCGCCAGCTCATAGCCGCCGCCGGCGCAGGCGCCCTTGATCGCACAGATGTAGTGCTGGCCCGACTCGGCGCCGGCCGCTTCGAAGGCGTTGCGCGTCTCGTTGGTGAATTTGCAGAAGTTCACCTTGTGA
Organism: uncultured Alphaproteobacteria bacterium; assembly: GCA_963813195.1. Taxonomy (GTDB): domain Bacteria; phylum Pseudomonadota; class Alphaproteobacteria; order Rhizobiales; family Beijerinckiaceae; genus Roseiarcus. The sequence continues at coordinate 9,315 of CAWEYC010000017.1, forward strand.
ACATGCGATGCGCCGCCGAGCATGCGGATATTGGCCCCGGCGCAGAAAACCCGGTCCTTCCCCGAGCGAAGCACGACCGCGCCGACTTCGGGATGCTCGAAGCGCATGCGCTGAACGATGTCGGCGAGTTCGATGTCGACGCCGAGATCGTAGGAGTTGAGCTTGAGCTGATAGCCGTCGAACAGGCCGCCGTTCTCGTCCACGTCCATGAACAGGGTCGCGACGCATCCCTCATAGGCGACGCGCCAATGGCGATAGCGCGACGGGTCGGTCTGGAAATCGATGCGCTTCGTCACAGGGCTTCTCTCCCGCTCAACTTCGGCTCTCGACATGCACAATAATGCCTATTGCGAAAAAATCAATCGCCAATCGCTCGCGATTTTTTGCCCTGAAATTGCGCTATTACGTGGGAAAGTTGGCTCATTCGACGCCAAGTCCGAAATTGTGCATTATAATGCAAGGCGCCCCGATCCGGCGATCCGGCGACCCACTCCGAAGTTCACTTGATCTCGACTTTGGCATCCTCGATTCGACGCAGCCGGGCGCAAAAGTCGGCCGCGGCGGCCAGCGTCTCGCGCGGCCGCTCGAGATGCGGCGAATGCCGGCATCCGGCGAGAATCTCCACGTCGAGCGGCGAATAGATGCGGGTCTCGATCTCGCGAATCTGCGCCAGCGTGCCGTATTGATCGTCAGCGCCCTGGATGGCGAGGACGGGGACGCGCCAATAGTCGATCGCGTCGGCGATATTCCAGGCTTTGAAGCCGGGATCGAGCCAGGCGTCGTTCCAACCGCGAAAGGCGTCGTCGACGTCGGCGTGATATTTGGCCAGCCTGGCGCGCAGATCGCCGCGCTCATAAGCCTCCCGCGCGGCGGCGATGACGGCGAGCCCGCTCTCTTCGGTGAAGAAGTGCGGGGCCAGCAGCACGAGGCCGCGAACGCGAAAATCCTCGACCGATCCGGCGTAGATCGCGGCGATCGAGGCGCCGTCGCTATGGCCGAAGAGAATGGCCCGCTTGACGCCGATGGCGTCGAGAAGCGCCGGGAGCGTTTCGCGGGCTTCGCGCGTCATGTAGTCGAGAGGGCGCGGCAGCGCGATCCGATCCGACCGCCCATAGCCGGCGCGCGAATAGGCGAAGACGCCGCAGCCCGTCGCTTCAGCGAGCCGCTGCGGAAATTCGCGCCATAGAGCGACGCAACCAAGACCTTCATGCAGCATGACGAGGGTCGGCGCCCCCTCGGGCGGAGGACCATAGGAGACCGCTTCGAGACGCTTGCCGTGAATGGTCAGAACGCCGGCCGCGCCGTCGCCCCAGACGAAGGGCGCCACCGCTCACTCCCCCTTCAGCTTGAAGCGCTGGATTTTGCCGGTTGCGGTCTTCGGCAGTTCGGGAATGATCTCGATCCAGCGCGGATATTTCCATTTGCCGACGCGCTCCTTGACGTGATCCTTCAACGCGGCCGTGAGATCGGCGGCGTCGGCGCCGGGCTTCAGCACGACGAACGCTTTCGGCTTCTCGAGTTCATCGCTGTCGCGGGCCGGGACCACGGCCGCTTCGAGAACGCAGGGGTGGGTGATGAGCGCCTGCTCGACCTCGAACGGCGCCACCCAGATGCCGCTGACCTTGAACATGTCGTCGGTCCGGCCGCAATAAACGAAGCGCCCGCCGGGCAATTTCTCGTATTTGTCGCCGGTGCGCGTCCAATGCCCCTGGAAGGTCGAACGGCTCTTGTCGCGTCGGTTCCAATAGTCGGAAGCGGCCGACCCGCCACGCACCAGCAATTCGCCGATTTCGCCTTCCGCCACTTCGCGGTCGAGTTCGTCGACGAGGCGCACCTCGTAACCGGGCACGGGGACGCCCGACGTGCCGTAGACGACGTCGTCGCTGCGGTTCGAGAGGAAGATGTGCAGCAATTCGGTCGAGCCGACACCGTCGAGAATATCGACGCCGGTCAGCCGGCGCCATTTGTCGCCGATCTCCTTCGGCAGCGCCTCGCCCGCGGAAACGCAGCGGCGCAGCGGCGCCGAGAAATGCCCGCGCCCCGATTCCAATTGTGCGTCCATCGCGGCATAGAGCGTCGGCACGCCGCAGAACACCGTCGGCTTGAAGCGATCGAGAATGTCGAACACCGCGTCCGGCGTCGGCCGTCCGGAGTAGAGCACGGTCGTCGCGCCGACCGACAACGGAAAGGTCATCGCGTTGCCGAGCCCATAGGCGAAGAACATCTTCGCGGCGGAATAGACGATGTCGTCGTGCGCGATCTGCAGCACCTCGGCGCCATAGGTGTCGGAGGTGTATTTGAGATTGCCGTGAACATGGCGCACGCCCTTGGGCTGGCCGGTCGATCCCGAGGAATAGAGCCAGAAGGCGCATTCGTCGGCGGATGCCGCAACCGTCGGGCGATGCTCGCTTGCGGCGAGTTCCCTGTCGAACGAGAGCGCGCCCGCCGGCGCCTCGCCGCCGACGACGAAGACTGTGTTCAAATGGCGATGGTTGGCGAGGATCGGCGCCACGACGGGCAGCAGTTCGTGCGACACGAATAGCGCGCGGGCGCGGCTGTCGCGCAGAATGAGGTCGTAGACCTCGCTCGACAGCAGGGTATTGAGCGCGATCGGGATGACGCCCGCTTTCAAGCTGCCCCAAAACACGAGCGGAAATTCGATCTGGTCGAGAACGAGCAGCGCGACGCGGTCTTCGTGACGCAGGCCGTGCCGCACGAGCAGACCGGCCACGCGACCGGTTTCGTGGGCGAGCGCCGCGTAGGAGATCGATCGCCGTCCGCCGCTCGCTTCGATGAAGGCGATCTTGTCGCGATAGGCCGCGTCGGCATGGCGATCGACAAAATAGACGGCGGCGTTCTCCGTTGCGTCGACCATTCGACCTCCCTTGCGGCCGGCGCGCGCTCTCAGTCGGCCCGCCGAATTGTGCGTTATAATGCACTTATCCGGCGCGCATGCAAGATAGTGCGATGCGATCTGCCCTCACCCCAAACCCTTCTCCCGCAAGCGGGCGAGGGGCTTGCCGATGCGGACGAATGCTTCGCATTCGGTCGTGCTTGAGGCGCCGAAAGGCCTAAAACGCCAGCCGCCCGCCGACCAGCGCCAGCGTGCCGGCGAGCACGGGGCGCAGGATGTGGTCGGGAACGCGCGAGGCGAGCGCGCTGCCGACGGCGATGCCGGGTATCGAGCCGACCAGCAGGGAGGCGAGCAACGACCAATCCACCGACCCGATCCACCAATGGCCGGCGCCGGCGAGCAGCGTCAGGGGCACGGCATGGGCGATGTCCGAGCCGACGATGCGGACCGTCGGCATCTTGGGATAGAGCGTCAGCAGCGCGGTGACGCCGATCGCGCCTGCTCCTACGGACGAGATCGAAACGAGCACCCCGAGCGCCGCGCCGAGCAGCACGGTGAGCGCGGCGATGTGCCGGTCGCCGAGGCGGTCGAGCGTCTCCGCCACCTTGCGCAGCAACCAGCCGCGAAAGACAAGCGTGATCGCCGTCAGAATCAGCGCCAAGCCGAGGACGACCTTGATGAGTTCGCCCATCGATTTCGTGTCGCCGCCGAAATGCCCGACGAGGGCCAGCGTCACCACCGCCGCGGGGACGCTGCCCGTGGCGAGGCGGCGGGTGATCCGCCAGTCGACCGCGCCGTTCAGGCCGTGCACCACGGATCCGCTGATCTTGGTGATGCCGGCGTACAAGAGATCGGTGCCGACGGCGGTCGCGGGATGGATGCCGAAGACCAGCACCAGCAGCGGCGTCATCAGCGATCCGCCGCCGACGCCGGTGAATCCGACCAGCGCGCCGACCACCAGGCCGGACAGCGAATAGAGAGGGTTCAGCGAGTGGAGGAAGGCGAGCATCGGCAATCAGAATACAAAGATAATAGAGTATGTCAATTCAATTGCCGCCGGGAACGAATTCGTGTCGGCGAGGGTTGCTGGGATCGGGATGACAATTGGCGTCGCGCGGCCTAAAACCCGCAAGGCGCCGGGCTGCGGCGCTCGACGAGAGGCGTGCGATGAATCTGGATCAGAGCGAACCAGCCTTCGGGCCTTCAACGCGCCGCGCCAGCGTCGGCGTACGCGTCGGACACGGCGGCGGCGCGGTCATGGTCGGCGGCGGCGCGCCGATCGCCGTCCAGTCGATGACCAATACCGACACCGCCGACATCGAGGCGACGGCGCGGCAGGTCGCGGCGCTGGCGCGCGCCGGCTCCGAGTTCGTACGCATCACCGTCGATCGCGATGAAGCCGCCGCCGCCGTGCCGCATATCCGCGATCGACTCGCGGCGATGGGCGTGACGGCGCCGCTGGTCGGCGATTTCCATTATATCGGCCACAAATTGCTGACCGAACACCCTGCTTGCGCCGAGGCGCTGGACAAGTACCGGATCAATCCCGGCAACGTCGGTTTCAAGAACAAGCGCGACGCGCAATTCGGCCGAATCGTCGAGATCGCGCTGCGCAACGATAAATGCGTGCGCATCGGGGCCAACTGGGGCTCGCTCGATCAGGAGTTGCTGACGGCGCTGATGGACGCCAACGCGGCTTCGGCGCGTCCCCTCGAAGCGCGAGCGGTAATGCGCGAGGCGATGGTCCAGTCGGCGCTGCTGTCGGCCGCGCGCGCCGAGGAGATTGGGCTTAAGCGGGACCGCATCATCCTGTCGGCGAAAGTCTCGGCCGTGCAGGATCTCATCACCGTCTATCGCATGCTCGCCGAGCGCTCCGATTACGCGCTGCACCTCGGCCTCACCGAGGCGGGCATGGGCTCGAAGGGCATCGTCGCTTCGTCCGCCGCGCTCGGCATCCTGCTGCAGGAGGGGATCGGCGACACCATCCGCGTCTCCCTGACGCCGGAGCCCGGCGGCGACCGCACGCTCGAGGTCAAGGTCGCGCGCGAAATCCTGCAGACGATGGGCTTCCGCGCCTTCGCGCCGCAGGTGGCGGCGTGTCCGGGCTGCGGGCGCACCACCTCGACGGTGTTCCAGGAACTGGCGCGCGAAATCGAAAACTACCTCGAAGAGGCGATGCCGGTCTGGCGCCGGACCTACCCCGGCGTCGAGGCGCTCAACGTCGCCGTCATGGGCTGCATCGTCAACGGCCCCGGAGAGAGCAAGCACGCCGACATCGGCATTTCCTTGCCCGGCACCGGCGAAGCCCCCGCCGCGCCCGTGTTCGTCGACGGGGCGAAGACCGTCACGCTGCGCGGCCCGACCATCGCCGCCGAGTTCAAGGCGCTGGTCGAGAGCTACGTCGAGAAGCGGTTCGGCGGAAGGGGCATGGCGGCGGAGTGAGCGGGGGTTCGCTGCGCTGTTGACGAGCGAAGCGCCGCCGCCCGGCGAAACATCTGCTTGACCCCGTGTTCGCTCTATGTTCTCCTAAGCGAAGTTGGATTTTACGAGAGCATGGAGGACGCGTTTGGGCGCGATTCCGAGTATGCGCTTCTTTCGCCTGAGTGACGGCGGCGTCCAATGCGACGAGAGGGGGCTTTTCGTCGGCTCCGTTCCGATGCTGCGTCGTCAGGATCGCGCCAACGCAGCTGGATCATGGGCCGCGCGACCGATCGACGAACTCGAACACGACCTCAGCGCGTGTTACGGGTTGCCGATCGACGTTGCAGCGAAGGGCGGGGGACTGGCGGGAGTCGCGCGGGCGCTGTCGCGCGGCGATCTCGCGCTCGCCAAGATTGCGGCGCTGCTGCTGCGCTTCCCCGATCCACCCTCGCTCGCTAAGGGAGCCCCGGAGCGTGGCTCTCTCGAGTTGGCGGCGCGGCTGTTCGAGAGCGGACTGTTCAAGGAGTGGGACGAATCGAAACATCCGCGACTGGGCGGGCCACCTAACCGGGGCCGGTTCGCGGTGAACCCGGACAAAGGCGAATTAGCAGTGCCGAGCGAGCCTGCGCCGCGACCATCCGCGCCGGGAGGACCAGCGTGGTCCTACAGAAAGGTCGCGCGCGTTTTGATCCGGCAGGCCGCGAAGGCGGTTGCCAAAACGTGGAGCCTCGCCGCCTGGAGCAGCCCGATCCTCAAAGCGATCGAGATTGGCGCGATGATATTGGAGCCGGCGCCACTCGACTTGGGGGAGCAACAGGTCCTGGAGCGGCTCAGAGCGAGCCTCGATCCGCCGAAAACGCTCGACGAGTTACAGACGGCCCCGACACAGAACGAACTCGGCTACGAGCAACATCACATTGTCGAGCAGAATCCAGCCAACATCGCCAAATCGCCCATCGAAATCGTCGTCGAGAAATTCGGGCGGGACGTCATCGACGATCCGAGCAACATCGTTTGGATTCCGCGCCTCCAGCACGAATTGATCACGGCCTATTACAACAGCACGGACAAAGACGATCCTGACGAACGCCTCCACAGGCAGGTCGTCAACGACATGGATTCCAACGGCCAACGCGAGGCTGGGCTGGCGGCGCTGCGGAAGTTCGGGGTGTTGCAATGACCGCTGACAAATATGCCGCGTTGAGCACGCAGCGCCTGCTCGCGCTGTTCGTCGAAGCCGCGAAAAGAACCGGGGCCGGTAGCGGGCTGTTCGGATTGTTGGACGATGTGGCGGCTTCCGTTCCGCCGGAAAATGCGCCGCCAATTTCGGCCCCGCCCGAGGCCGTCGCCGAGGTTCAGGCGCTCGGCGCTGTGTTGCGGGCGCGCAAACCGATTGCGCAGATCCGTCGATTGTTCGAGGACGGCGATCGCGACGTCCGCGCGTGCGCCGCCGGACAGTTCGGCTCGATTGATCCAGATTGGGCGGCCGCGACATGGAACGGGCTGTTCGCGAACCTTCCGACGCGGGACGTGCTCGCTCTGATCGCGCGCGCGCGTCAGCCGCCGCCCGCCCGTCCGACGCTGAAGGAAATGTCCGAGGATGGGCTGGTCGCACGTTTCGAGGACGCCGCGACGCGCGAGTATGCGACGCAGCTTCTCGACTGCGAAGACGAACCGGAGGACATGGCGACGCACAATCGTATCGCCGGCGAAGTGGTCGACGTCATGCGGGAACTGAAGTCGCGCGGCGCGCTCGCCAACCTTCTTCCGTTGCTCGCGAGTTCCAACATGACGGTCCGCCACCGGGCGGCGCAGGGGTGCCTGCGCCTCGCGGAGGAAAAGGCAGTCGCGGCGCTGGATAGCGTCGTCGTGAGCGGAAACTTTGACGACCGTCTAGCGGCGGGCGACACGCTCGAACATTGGCGCAAGGGAAAGTGCTTCGTCGACGGGCTGTGACGGCGCGCGTGTGGCGCGCCGGCGCCGATTGCGCTACGAAACGCCAAAGGCGCTGGCTTCCGCGCCTCGGAGCGCGCCCATGTACGAACCCCCGCTTCACCGCCAGGACGACCTTTCCGCCCAGCACGAGTTGATCCGCCGCCATCCCCTCGGCCTGCTCGTCAGCCATGGCCCGCAAGGGCTCGTCGCCAATTCGATTCCGTTTCTCGTCGACGCGGGCGCCTCCAAGCTCGGCACGCTCAGCGCCCATATGGCGCGCGCCAATGGGCAATGGCGGGAACTGCAGGGGGTGGGCGAGGCGCTGGTGGTGTTTCAGGGGCCGGACCATTACATCTCGCCGTCCTGGTATGCGACGAAACGCGAGACCGGCAAAGTCGTGCCGACCTGGAATTACGTGATGGTCCAGGCGCGCGGCGTTCCGCGCGTGATCGAGGACGAAGGCTGGCTGCGCGCGCAGATCACGGCGCTGACGCAGTCGCAGGAATCGCCGCGCCCGGCCCCTTGGGAAGTGAACGACGCGCCGGAGGATTTCATCGCTGCGATGGTCCGGCAAATCGTCGGCTTCGAAATCGAGATCACCGACATCCGCGGCAAATGGAAGGCGAGCCAGAACCGCCCGGCCGCCGACCGGGCCGGGGTTATCGCCGGCCTCACGGCGGACGGCGAAGCGCCGGCGCTCGCGATGGCGGCGATCGTGCGCGAGGCGGCGCCCAAATAGTGCGTCGCGCCGCCCACGGCGGCGGGCTTTTGACGAATGTCCGAATTTATACCAGTCCTCGCTGATGCCGACTCACGAGGGGGATTCCCGAATCGGCTAAAGTTTGATTGAACTAAACCGCTGCCGCGGTAGGCGGAGCGCGGGTCTGGCGTGAGGAGGCCCCTGCCTGAGAAGATTTGGTGTCGAGCCAAGCTTTCAGACAGGAGAACCCCAGATGACCCGGATGAGCCCTCTGCGTCAGCGGATGATTGAAGATCTGACGATCCGCAATTTGTCACCGGAGACGCAGCGATCCTACTTGCATCATGTAGCGAAGTTCAGCCGATTTTTTGGCCGATCCCCCGATCAACTGGGATACGAAGAGGTGCGTGCGTATCAGGCGCATTTGGTGGGCCGAAGGGTTTCCTGGGGCGCGTTGAACCAGACGGTGTGCGCCTTGCGTTTCTTCTACGGCGTGACGTTGGGCCGATCCGATCTGCCTGAGCGGATCGCCTACCCCCGGACGCCGCGCAAGTTGCCGGTGGTGCTGAGCGCCGATGAGGTGATCGGTTTTCTGCAGGCCGTGAAGGGGACGAGGAACCGGGTCGCGCTGATGACCACCTATGCGGCGGGTTTGCGCGCTGCTGAGGCGGCGCGTCTGAAGGTGACGGACATCGATAGCTCCCGGATGGTCGTTCGTGTCGAGCAGGGTAAGGGCGGCAAGGACCGCTATGTGATGCTATCGCCGCAACTGCTCGAGATTTTGCGAGCCTATTGGCGGTTGACCAAGCCGGGGCGGTGGCTGTTTCCCCGACGCGATGGCGGCGGTCCGCTCCATCCGCAGACGTTGGGGATCGCCTGTCGAACAGCCTGCGAGTTCCTGGGCCTTGAGAAGCGGGTGACGGTGCATACCCTTCGCCACAGCTTCGCCACCCACCTGCTGGAAGCTGGCACGGACATACGCATCATTCAGGTGCTGCTGGGGCATCGCAGCCTGACGACGACGACGCTCTACGCCCAGGTCTCAACGGCGGTGATCGGCCGGACCGCCAGTCCTTTTGACCAGCTCCACATGGAGGTCGCGCCGCCCGACTGAGCCGCGCGCCATGCGCCCGGATCTGGAAGTGGCGGATGTATTCGTCCGTCACGGGGCGGATTATCGCCGTGATCATGTCGGCCATATCGGGCGTGTCGAGCGCCGGGTCATGGCGGCGGTGGAGGCGTGTCGGACCGCGGCCCTGGGCGGTCACTCCGAACAGTGCGCCGACTGCGGCCTCGTGCGGCAAGCCTACAACTCCTGCCGTAATCGCCATTGCCCCAAGTGCCAGGGCCTGGCCCGCGCTCTGTGGCTGGCCGAGCGTCAGGCCGAGTTGCTGCCGGCGCCATACTTCCACGTCGTCTTCACCGTGCCAGCCCAGGTCGCCGAGATCGCTTTCCAGAACAAGGCGGCGGTCTATGCGATCTTGTTCAAGGCTGCGTCCGAAGCCTTGAGGATGGCCGCAGCCGATCCCAAACACCTGGGCGCCGAGATCGGCGTGGTCGCCGTGCTTCACACTTGGGGCCAGAATCTCCGCCATCATCCGCATGTCCATTGTGTCGTGCCGGGCGGGGGCCTGTCTCTGGATGGCCAGCGCTGGGTAGCCTGCCGGCCGGGCTTCTTCCTGCCCGTGCGGATTCTGTCGCGCCTGTTCAGGCGGCTGTTGCTTGAGCATCTGCAGAGCGCCTTTGAGGCCGGCCAACTCTGCTTCTTCAACGATCTCGCCGACCTGGCCGACGCCGGCGTCTTCTCCGCTCACTTGGCCAAGCTAAAGCAGATCGAATGGGTCGTCTTCGCCAAGCCTCCGTTCGGCGGCCCCGAACAGGTCCTCGCCTATCTTGGCCGCTACACCCATCGCGTCGCCATCGCCAACAGCCGCCTCGTAAGCCTTGATCAGGGAAGGGTTAGCTTCCGCTGGAAGGACTATCGCCACCACGACAAGTCCAAACTCATGACCTTAAGCGCCGACGAGTTCATCCGGCGCTTCCTGCTGCATACTCTTCCAGACGGATTCCATCGCATCCGCCACTACGGTCTCTTCGCTAACGGCCACCGTGTCGCCAAGCTCGCCCAGTGCCGCCTTTTGCTGGCGGCGCCCACGCCGCCGACGCCGGACCCGTCCGGCGACTATCGCCAGCGTTATCGCTGCCTCACAGGGCACGCCCTGAACATCTGCCCCGGCTGCGGCGGCGCCATGACCTCGCTCGGCCCCTTGCCGCGCAAGGCCCCGATCTGGCCTGATACCTCATGACCCGCCGCGCATCGTTATGCCCGCACCATCCGTCCCGGCGTCTGCCACGCTCGCCGCCAGGCCTTTGCGCGCCACTGGCTAAAGTCGCAGGCTGGTCATCGCCAGCAGCGCCACGCCGCAGCGTCGATGGCCCAATGGCGCGGTCTCCCACGCCTCAGGTGGTCCCGCAACGCCGCGGCGGCCGACCCCCACGAGCCCGCCTCCAGCGCCTCGGACACACCGTCGAGCCCTAAATCCCCATAGCCCCGCCCGCCATCCCGCGGTTCAGTTCAATCAGGCTTCAATGTAGTCGCGACCAATGCGAGCCCGCGCGATCGCGCCCGCGACTACACAGAACCCTCCAGATTCGGCATGGCGAACACGAGGAGGTTCGCCATGGCGGCAGCGATTGGGCTTCGAGACGACTTTGACGCGTGCGCTCTGCGGGCGATAGCGAAGCGTTCGAAGGATGGGCCGCAAGCGCGCCGGCTTTTGGCTCTGGCGGCGATTTACGATGGCGCGACGCGAAGCGAGGCGGCTAAGATCGGCGGGGTCGGGCTCCAGGTCGTGCGCGACTGGGTTTTGCGCTTCAACGCACTTGGTCATGACGGGCTCATCGACCGCAAGGCGCCCGGACAGCCTTCTCGGCTCGGTGACGAGCACCGCGCCGCGCTCGCGCGCATGATCGAGGAGGGTCCGACGCCGGCGATCCACGGCGTCGTGCGTTGGCGGATCGTCGACCTTTGCCAGTGGTTGTTCGAGGAATTTCGCGTCATCGTCTCTGAGCAGACCCTGAGCCGCGAGTTGCGCAAGATGGACTATCGCAAACTCTCGGCCCGTCCGCGCCATCACGCGCAAGCCGAGGGAGCCATCGACGAATATAAAAAAACTTCCCCGCGCGCCTGGACGAGATCGCGCGCGAGAAAGGCGTCGACCCGGCCGCGATAGAGGTCTGGTTCGCCGACGAGGCGCGCATCGGGCAGAAAAACAAGATCACGCGCCGCTGGGCCAAACGCGGGACTCGGCCTTCAGCTCCGCACGATCAACGCACTGCCTCCACCTACATTTTCGGCGCGATCTGCCCCAAGGACGGCAAGGGCGCGGCGCTCATTCTACCCGTCTGCAACACCGAGGCGATGGACCTGCATCTTCAGGAAATCGCGGGCAGCGTCGCGCCGGGCAAACATGCCGTCGTTCTCCTCGATCAGGCGGGATGGCATATGTCCAGCAAACTCGCAGTGCCCGCGAACATCACGCTCGTTCCCTTGCCGCCAAAATGTCCCGAACTGAATCCAACCGAAAATGTCTGGCAGTTTCTGCGCGACAACTGGCTATCGAACCGCATTTTCAAATCCCACGACGACATCGTCGACCACTGCTGCGACGCCTGGAACAAACTCGTCGACCAGCCGTGGCGTATCATGTCCATCGGACTGCGCGATTGGGCCTATGGGTTCTAGTCAGTGGGGGTTGGTATTAGTCCTTGACACCAGCGGGTCGAGATATATCTTATGTCGAGATATATCGTGATATGGTTTCGTAACGCGATATATCGCAACACATCGCAGAGAGGCGCCCACCAATGTTTTTTCGTCATCACAGGGATTGCGACCGCGAGCGCCAGGCGCACGACGGTTTCGGCCGGGAGCACAGGTTCGGCCGACACTGGCGCGGCGGCTTCGAGCCGCGCGAAGGGCGCATGTTCGACAGCGGCGACCTGCGGCTCGTCATTCTCGCTCTGGTCGCGGAAAAGCCGCGTCACGGCTACGAGATCATCAAGGAACTCAGCGAGCGCGTCGGCGGCGGCTACAGCCCGAGCCCCGGCGTCGTCTATCCCACGCTGACCATGATCGAGGACATGGGCTACGCCACCGCGGCGCAGGATCAGGGCGGCCGCAAGCTCTATACGCTGACCGCCGAGGGCGAGACGTTCCTCGCCGCCAACCGCGCCCAAGTCGACGCGATCTTCGCGCGCCTCGACGGCGCCAACAGCGACCGGCACGGCGACATCGCCCCTTTGCTGCGCGCGATGGAGAATTTGCGCATGGCGGTGCGCCTGCGCGTCAGGCGGCGCGACGCCACTCCGGCGCAAATCCAGGCGATCGCCGACGCCCTCGACGCGGCGGCCAAGACGATCGAGCGGTCCTGAACAATCCTGTCTTTCCCGGGAATGTCAGGCAGCTAAACGCCGTGCGCCTTGAGCCACGCGGTCGCCTCTTTCCATGAGGCCTCGGCGTCGGCCTTGACGTAGCTCGGACGATAGTCGGCGTGGAAGGCGTGGCCGGCGTCCGGGTAGACGATGATCCGCGACGCGCCGCCCGCAGCCGCGAGTTTCTGGCGCATCGCCTCGATCTGGTCGTGCGAAATGCTCTTGTCCTGACCGCCGTAGAGACCGAGCACCGGGACCTTCAGCGCGCCGACGACATCGGGAGGATTCTTCGGCCGCAGGTCGCTGACGGGATAGGCCAGCGGCCCGTACCAGGCGACCGCCGCCTTCAGGCTCGGATTGTGCGCGGCATAGAGCCAGACTTGCCGCCCGCCCCAGCAGAAGCCGACGACGGCGGCGCGCGCAAGGTCGGCGGAACCGCTCGCCTTGGCGAAGGCGAGCGTCGCGTCCAGGTCGCTCGCCGCCTCCGCGTCCGGCTTCTTGGCGACGATGGTCGCCATCAGCTTGGACATGTCCGTCTCTTTCGCGGCGTCGCCCTGGCGCGCGAAAAGTTCGGGCGCGATCGCGTAATAGCCGAGCCGGGCCCAACGCCGGCAGACATCCTTGACGTACTCGTGCACCCCGAAGATCTCGTGGATCACCAGGACGGTGGGGAACGGGCCGCCGCTGGCGGGCATCGCGCGATAAGCGGGAATGACGTCGTCGCCGGCGGGCACCTTCACTTCGCCCGCCACGAGCCCGTCGGCGGGGGTCGTGATGGTCTGCGCCGAGACGGGGGCGACCGCGGCGCAGAAGCCGACGCTGAGGCTCGCCTTGACCAACGCGCGACGCGTCAGCGATGCGACAGCGGGCCGGAGATTAGGGGAATCGAGATCGCGCATCGCCGCGCCTCCGTGCAGCCTGGAACCGTCGCCCGACTGTCCCGCGCCGGCCCGGCGGCGGCAATTCAAATCCCCGTCATTTCGACTGCGCGCCCGCCGTTGGATACGGCCTCATCGTGGTGGCGTCGTGCGGCCGTCGCAGCATTGCCGCGCTGCTCATCGGCGGCGGGACCAAAAAAACGTCTCCTCGATCGCCGCGAGCCTTGACGCGGGCCCCCCAAGCGCGCTTTCGCTCGCTGGCGATTGAAGGAGATCTCCATGCCCGTTCATTTTTCCGCTGCCGAAATGTCAACGCGAAAACAGCGGCTCCTCGCCGCGATGGCGGCGCGCAAACTCGACGGCATGCTGCTCTTCGCGCAGGAGAGCCACTATTGGCTCACTGGGTACGACACCTTCGGCTTCTGCTTTTTTCAGTGTCTCTATGTCGGCGCCGACGGGCGGGTCGCGTTGCTGACGCGCTCGGCCGACCTGCGCCAGGCCGAGCGCACTTCCAACATCGAGGACATCCGGATCTGGAAGGACGGCGCGGCCGCCGATCCCGCACGCGACCTGCGCGCCATGCTCGAGGACTTGGGAGCCCGCGGGCTTCTCGGCGTCGAATTCGACAGCTACGGTCTCACCCATTTGAACGGCCGCCGGCTGGAGGCGGCGCTCGACGGCTATGCGACCCTGGTCGACGCCTCCTCGCTCATTTCGCATATGCGCACGACGAAGTCGGCCGAAGAGATCGTCCATGTCCGTGAGGCGGCGCGACTCTCCGATCTTGCCGATCGCGCCGCAATCGCCGCCACCCACGCGGGCGCCGACGAAGGCGCCATCCTCGCGGCGATGCACGGCGCGATCTTCGCCGCCGGCGGCGATTATCCCGGCAACGAATTCATCATCGGCTCGGGCGCCGACGCGCTGCTCTGCCGCTACAAGAGCGGCCGGCGCGCGCTGTCGCAAGACGATCAGCTCACGCTCGAGTTCGCCGGCGTCAGCCGCCACTATCACGCCGCGATCATGCGCACCCACGTCGTCGGGCGGCCGAAACCGCTGCACGCGCCCTATCACGCCGCAGCGCGCGAGGCGTTGCTCGCCTGCGATGCGGAGCTCAAGCCGGGCAGAACCGCGGGCGACGTCTTCGCCGCCCATGCGCGCGTTCTCGACGCCCACCGCCTGTCGCGCCATCGCCTCAACGCTTGCGGCTATGCGCTCGGCGCGAAGTTCACGCCCTCGTGGATGGACGCCCCGATGTTCTACGAGGGCAACGATTTCGTCATCGCGCCCGATCAGGTCTATTTCCTCCACATGATCCTGATGGACAGCGACAGCCAGACGGCGCTGTGCCTGGGGAGAACCTATCTCGTCGGCGTTCACCATGCCGAACCGTTGAACGCCCCCGATCTGGACCTCGTGCGGAAATAGGGTTAGCAGGACGTTAATGGTCGGCCGCCGCCTCGAGGGCGCGGCGCGGCGCGGGAGTGTTCCGACTTGATGCGTTCGACGGCGGGGATATTCTGGAATGAGCGCGCGAAGCTGGCGTGGTTTTGCCTTCTAACGGCGCCGCTGGCGCTGTGCGGGTGCGTCGAGACCACCGCCGACATGGAGCCGACGGGCGAAATCCACCATCAGATCGCGCGGCGCGAGGGGGTCAGTCTCGCCCAGGCGAGCGTCGCCATCGTCTCCGTCGACGGTGCCCCCGCCGGCGTCTCCGGCCGCTTCACTCAAGCTCTCGAACGCGAGGCGCGAGCCCGCGACATCGTCGTCGTCAGCGCCGCGAAGGCGCGCTATCTCGTGCGTGGCTATCTCTCGGCCGGTCCGACCGAGGACGGCGCCGCGGTCGAATACGTCTGGGACGTCTTCACCGACAAGAAGCAGCGCGCGCAGCGGCTCAATGACGTGATCGAGGTCAAGGGAACGGGCGACGACCCCTGGGCGCTGGTCGGCGACGCGGCGATGACGAGCGTCGCGGCCAAGAGCGCCGACGATCTCGCCGCCTTTCTCTCCAACACCCCCGAGGCCGTCGCGGTCGCAGGGGTTGCGCCGACCGGGACCGCCATGGCGGCGCCGGTCAGCTACGCGGCGGACCAATAGCCGCCTCCTCCACGTCGATGCACGCGGGTCCATGCCAGGCTGCGTCCCCTCTCCCCGCTCGCGGGGAGAGGGGGAGCGCGCCTAAATGTAGCACGCCGCAGAGATCGTCAGCTCGATCGCATCCTGTGGATAGCCACGCTCGCGCACGCTTTCGTCATCGGCGCGTCGTATTGTTCCGACCCCGCGCGGCTGCTATGACCCGCCCCGTTCGCCGCGTCGCCGCCTCAAGAATCGGGCGGCGCCGGCATCGTGCGTTTGGAGCCGCCCCATGCAAGGTAAAATGAAAATATTGGCGGGCAACTCCAACGGGCCGCTCGCCGAGGCGATCGCGGCCTATCTCGGCGAGCCGCTGACGCGCTGTCACGTGCGCCGCTTCGCCGATCTCGAAATTTTCGTCGAGATCCTCGAGAACGTGCGTGGCCGCGACGCCTTCATCATTCAGTCGACGTCCTATCCGACCAACGACAATCTGATGGAACTGCTGATCATGATCGACGCGCTGCGGCGCGCCTCGGCGCATCGCATCACCGCCGTCATTCCCTATTTCGGCTATGCCCGGCAGGACCGCAAATCGGCCTCGCGCTCGCCCATCTCGGCCAAGCTCGTCGCCAATCTGATCACCCGGGCCGGGGTCGATCGCGTGCTCACCGTCGATCTGCACGCCGGCCAGATCCAGGGCTTCTTCGACATTCCGACCGACAATCTTTTCGCGGCGCCGACGATGGTGCGCGACATCAAGGAGCGCGGCCCGACCGACAATATCATGGTGGTGTCGCCCGACGTCGGCGGCGTGGTGCGCGCCCGCGCGCTCGCCAAGCGCCTCGACGCGCCGCTCGCCATCGTCGACAAGCGGCGCGAGCGCGCCGGCGAATCGGAAGTCATGAACATCATCGGCGACGTGGCGGGTCGCCATTGCGTCCTGCTCGACGATATCGTCGATTCCGGCGGCACCTTGTGCAACGCCGGGGACGCGCTGCTGGAAAAAGGCGCCGCGAGCGTCTCGGCCTATATCACCCATGGCGTGCTTTCGGGCGGCGCGGTGGCGCGTATCGCCGCCTCGAGGCTGAGAGAGCTGGTGCTCACCGACACGATCGCGCCCACCGAGGCGGTGCGGGTGGCCCGCAACGTCCGCGTCATCTCGATCGCGCCGCTGATCGGCGAAGCGATCGCCCGCATCGCCAAAGAAGAGAGCGTTTCGGTTCTCTTCGACTGATTGCGCCGCACCGCGCCGCGCTTCGCCCGAAAATCCAGCCATTTCGACC
This sequence comes from uncultured Alphaproteobacteria bacterium, assembly GCA_963813195.1. Lineage (GTDB taxonomy): Bacteria > Pseudomonadota > Alphaproteobacteria > Rhizobiales > Beijerinckiaceae > Roseiarcus. The sequence goes on from CAWEYC010000017.1 coordinate 25,896, forward strand.
CTTGCGCCGGCGCTTGCTCCGGCATCGAGCGCGGCCTAGTCTGCTGTGCGCCGGAACAAAATCCTCTTGTGCGCGGAAGGGGCGGCGCGCGGCGCGCGAGCGGCTTGACTCTCGTACGGCGGCGGGCACTATATTTGACTATTCGGTCAAGAAATCTTGCCCGAGCGGGAGTGGCGCCGTTCACGCGGCGGTCGAGATGAACCGAGGGAGATTTTTATGACCGGTCGTAAATTGTCTGTGTTGCTTACGGGCTTCGCCGCGGCGTTGCTCGCCTCGACCGCGGCGTTCGCCGCCGACATCAAGCCTGCCATTGTCTACGATCTCGGCGGCAAGTTCGATAAATCGTTCAATGAAGGCGTCTACAACGGCGCGCTGCGGTTCAAGAAGGAAACGGGCGTCAATTTCCGCGACCTCGAAATCCAGAGCGACGCCCAGCGCGAACAAGTGCTGCGCAAGTTCGCCAAGGACGGCTTCTCGCCGATCATGACGGTCGGTTTCGCCTGGGCGACGGCGCTCGGCAAAGTCGCCGACGAGTTCCCGAAGACCGAGTTCTCCATCATCGACGCGACCGTCGACAAGCCGAACGTGCAGTCGATCACCTTCAAGGAGCACGAGGGCTCGTTCCTGGTCGGCGTGCTCGCGGCCAAGACCTCGAAGACCGGCAAGGTCGGCTTCGTCGGCGGCATGGACATCCCGCTGATCTCGAAGTTCGGCTGCGGCTACGCGCAGGGCGTCAAGTACGCGAACGCCAAGGACGAAGTGTTCGCAAATATGACGGGAACGGATTTCCATGCCTGGAACGATCCGGTCAAAGGCGGCGAACTCGCGAAGTCGCAGATCGATCGCGGCGCGGACGTCATCTACGCCGCCGCCGGCGCGACGGGACAGGGTGTGCTGAAGGCCGCCGCCGACGCAGGCAAGCTCGGCATCGGCGTCGACTCGGACCAGGACAATCTTTTCCCCGGCAAAGTGCTGACCTCGATGCTCAAGCATGTCGACGTCGCGACCTACAAGTCGTTCATGGACGCCAAGAACGGCACGTGGAAGCCCGGCAGTCTGGTGCTCGGACTCAAGGAAGGCGGCGTCGACTATGCCGTGGACCAATGGAACAAGGGCGTGCTGACGCCGGAAGCCAAAGCGGCGGCCGACGCGGCCAAGGCCGATATCATCGCCGGCAAGATCCAAGTGCACGACTACACCACGGACAACAAGTGCCCGGCGTGACCTGAACGCTTAGCCTTCGCTCGGACCGTTGGAAGACGGACGTGCGCACGGGTGAAGCCTGCGGCCAACCCCCAGGCCCCTCACCCAGCCTCTCCCCGCAGGCGCGGAGAGGGGCGCGCGGCGCTCTTCTTCCCCTCTCCCCGCCTGCGGGGAGAGGTCGGGTGAGGAGCAGGGCGAGTTTTCGCTGACGGCGGTTGGCGCGGTTTTTGCGTGGGATCGTGCGTTGGCTGTCTCGGGGGAACGCGTGGCGACAGAAGCAGGCAATTCCGCGCCCGCGATCGAGCTGATCGGCATCGACAAGCGTTTCGGCGCCGTTCACGCCAATAAGAACGTCAATCTGCGCGTCGAGCGCGGCGTCATTCACGGCATCGTCGGCGAGAACGGCGCGGGCAAGTCGACGCTGATGTCGATCCTGTACGGCTTTTACGAAGCCGACGCGGGCGAGATTCGCATCAATGGCCAGCCGGTGCGCATTCGCTCGTCGCGCGAGGCGATCAGTCACGGCATTGGCATGGTGCATCAGCATTTCATGCTGGTGCCGCCGCTCAGCGTGCTGGAGAACGTGATGCTCGGCGCCGAGGGCGGCGCGCTGCTCGCCTCCGGCGCCGCCGCCATTCGTCGGAAGCTCGCCCACCTCGCTAGGGAATACGCGCTGGAGGTCGACCCGGATGCGATCGTCGGCGAATTGTCGGTCGGCCTGCAGCAGCGCGTCGAAATTCTCAAGGCGCTGGTGCGCGGCGCGGAAATCCTGGTGCTCGACGAGCCGACCGCGGTGCTGACGCCGGCGGAAGCCGATCAGCTCTTCGACATGCTGCGCGTCCTGCGGTCGCAGAACAAGACGATCATCTTCATCACGCACAAGCTGCGCGAGATCATCAGCCTGACCGACCGCGTCTCGGTGATGCGGCGCGGCGAGATGGTCGCGACCTTCGAGACCGCCAAGACCTCGCCGCCCGAACTGGCGGACGCGATGGTCGGCCGCAAGGTCATCCTCAAGATCGAGAAGGGTCCCGCCCATCCCGGCGAGGTCGTGCTCGAGGCGCGCCACGTCTCCGTGCGCGACGATCGCGGCGTGACCCGCGTCGACGACGTCTCCTTCACCTTGCGCGAGGGCGAGATCGTCGGCATCGCCGGCGTCGCGGGCAACGGGCAATCGGAGTTGCTGGAGGCGCTCGCCGGGATTCGCCCGCTCAGCGCCGGGGAAATTCTCATCAACGGGGTCGCGCCGCCGCAAGCTCAACGCAACCCCAAGGGCATCCGGGCTCTCGGGGTCGGCCATGTCCCGGAGGATCGTCACCGCGTCGGTCTGGTGATGCCGTTCGAAGCCTGCGAAAGCGCCATGCTCGGCTTCCACGACGATCCCGTGTACGGACGCGGCGTCCTGTTCGACCGCAAGGCGATCATCGGCGACGAAGCGGCAAAAATGGAGGCCTACGACATTCGCCCCCGCGCGCCGCTGCTCAAGACCGCCAATTTTTCCGGCGGCAATCAGCAGAAGATCGTCCTTGCCCGCGAGATCGAGCGCAATCCCAAGATCATGCTGGTCGGCCAACCGACGCGCGGCGTCGACATCGGGGCCATCGAATTCATCCACAAACGAATCGTCGCCTTGCGCGACGCGGGAAAAGCGGTGCTGCTCGTGTCTGTCGAACTCGATGAAATCTTCGCGCTCTCCGATCGGATTCTCGTGCTCTGCGCGGGCCGCGTCACCGGCGAGCGGGTTCCTGAGCAAACCGACGCCCAGGACCTCGGCCTGCTGATGGCGGGCGTCAGCGAGCGCGCGGCATGAGCGCGCCCCTCAAGCCGCTGCCGGGCTGGGCCGATGTGGTGTTGATTCCGCTCATCAACGTCACCGCCGCCTTCCTCATCTCCGGGCTCGTCGTCACCGCGATCGGCGAGAATCCCTTCGAGGCGGTGCGCCTGCTCTTGGCTGGCGCGCTCGGCGATCTCGAGGGCATCGGCTTCACGCTGTATTACGCGACCAGCTTCATCTTCACCGGCCTCGCGGTGGCGATCTGCTTTCACGCCGGGCTCTTCAACATCGGCGTCGAGGGCCAGGCCTATGTCGGCGGGCTCGGCGCGGCGCTCGCCTGCCTCTATCTCGGCTTCCTGCCCGGCTACTCGCTGGTCGTCGTCGCGATCCTCGCCGCCGCGCTGTTCGGCGCGGCTTTCGCGGCGATTCCCGGCTATCTCCAGGCCAAGCGCGACAGCCATATCGTCATCACGACGATCATGTTCAATTACATCGCCTCGGCGCTGATGGGCTATCTGCTCGTCAACGTGCTGCGCGTTCCCGGCCAGATGAACGCGGAGACGGCGCAGTTCCCGCCCGGCGGCATCGTGCCGCAATTTCATGAGTTGCTCGCCCATTTCGGCGTGACCTGGCCGGTGACGCCGTTCAATCTGTCGTTCGTGCTGGCGCTCGCCGCCGCGCTCGGCGTCTGGGTGCTGATCTGGCGCACGCGGCTCGGCTATGAAATCCGCACCGTAGGGGCCAATCCGACCGCCGCGATCTACGGCGGCATTTCGCCGGCGCGCATCACGATCGTGACGACGCTGCTGTCTGGCGCGCTCGCCGGCGGCATGGCGGTCAACGTCATACTCGGCGAGGAGCATCGCCTCATCCTCGAATTCACCGCCGGCTTCGGCTTTGTCGGCATCGCGGTCGCGCTGATGGGGCGGGCGCATCCCGTCGGCATCGTGCTCGCGGCGATCCTCTTCGGCATCCTCTACCAGGGCGGCGCGGAACTCGCCTTCGACAAGCCGAAGATCAGCCGCGACATGATCGTCGTCATCCAGGGCCTCGTCGTTCTGTTCGCTGGCGCTCTGGAGCACTTGTTCCGCCGCCCGGTGGCGACGCTGCTCGCGCGGCGCACCACCAGTCCGCCGATCTGAGGGCGCGAGCGCCATGGAAGCCTTCGACGCCTTCATCGTCATCTTCGGCTCCGCCATCCGTCTCGGCGTGCCGCTGATCTTGGCGTGCCTCGCCGGACTCTGGTCCGAGCGCTCGGGCATCGTCGACATCGGCCTCGAAGGCAAGATGCTGGTCGGCGCCTTCGCCGGCGCGTCGGTCGCCACCTTCACCGGCAATCCCTGGGCCGGGCTGGCCGGCGGCGTCGCCGCCACGATCGTCGTCTCGCTGATCCACGGTTACGCCTCGATCGACCAGCGCGCCAACCAGATCGTCTCGGGAACCGCGATCAACATGGTCGCCGACGGCATGACGGCGCTGATCGGCAACGCGATCTGGTCGCAGGGCGGACGAACGCCGGAACTGCCGGACACCGCGTTGTTCAACACAATCAAGCTGCCTTTCACGGACAGCCTCGGCGCCGTTCCGATCCTCGGGCCGATCTATCGCGAGCTGATCTCCGGCCACGATCTCATCACCTATGCCGCCTTCGCGCTGGTGCCTTTGACCTATTGGGCGCTCTATCGCACGCGCTTCGGCCTGCGCCTGCGCGCCGTCGGCGAAAACCCCGCCGCGGTCGACACCGCCGGCATTTCGGTGCGCCAACTGCGCTACAGCGCCGTCGTCATCTGCGGCGTGCTGGTCGGTCTCTCCGGCGTCTATCTCTCGGTCTCGCAGGCCGCCTATTTCCAGCCGCATATGAGCGCCGGCAAGGGCTTCATCGCGCTCGCGGCGCTGGTCTTCGCCAAATGGCGGCCGTGGCCGGCGCTGGCGACCTGTCTGTTGTTCGGCTTCCTCGACGCGCTCTCCATCCGCATGCAGGGCATGGTCCTGCCGGTGATCGGGCCGGTTCCGGTCCAGGCGATCGAGGCGCTTCCCTATATCCTGACGGTGGTGCTGCTCGCCGGCTTCATCGGCAAGGCGACGCCGCCGAAGGCTTCAGGGATACCCTATGTCAAAGAACGCTGACCCCGGGCTCGACGCGCTGTTCGCGGCGGCGAAGGCGGCGCAGAGCCACGCCTACGCGCCCTATTCGCGCTTCAATGTCGGCGCCGCGATCCGCACGCCCGGCGGGGCGATATTCTCCGGCTGCAACGTCGAGAACGCCGCCTATCCCCAAGGCGCCTGCGCCGAAAGCGGCGCGATCGGCGCGATGGCGCTCGCCGGCGAGCGGCGCATCGCGGAAATCCTCGTCGTCGGCGACGGCGAAGGCTTGTGCACGCCCTGCGGCGGCTGCCGCCAACGCATCCGCGAATTCGCCGACGCGCAGACGCGCGTGCATATCGCGGGGCCGGAAGGGCTGCGCGCGACGTTCACGCTGGCGGAATTGCTGCCGCACTCGTTCGGCCCGGACCATTTGTCGCGATAAGGCGCGATTTTCGCATTCTGTTCGAGGAAACCGAGACTGAGATCATCGTATCGGATATCGGTCCTCGCGGTTCGATCTACAAATGAAAGGAAGTTGGCCGTGACCGCCAAAATCATCGTGACGCCGGGCGGCGAGAAATTGGCCATTCTCCCCGCCGACGAATACGAGACCATGCGCGATGCGCTCGTCCACCAGAGCGCGATGAGCGACTATCGAGCCGGCCGGACTGGAGCGCTGACGCTCGAGGAAGTTCAGGCTTTGCTCGCGGCGCCGACGCCGCTCGCGTTCTGGCGCGTCAAGCGCGGCATGACCCAAGCCGCGCTCGCCAAGGCCGCCGGGACGACGCAACCCCACGTCGCCGACCTCGAATCGGGCAAGCACGGCGGTTCGCTCGAACTCATGGCGCGCCTCGCCAAGGTCTTGAATGTCTCCGTCGATAGCCTGGTCGCGGCGGACTGAGGCGGCCTCGATGCTATCGGTGGCTGCGGCCCAGTTTCCTTCAAATTCCCAAGGTCAAGATCGGGCGCCGAACATGAGAATTTCACAACAAAGAAAATCCGCATGAACCAAAGTTCAGACGCCGCGATCGAAGCGCTGGCGAAACACGGGCTGACGTCCCTGCCGCCGCTCGGCTTCGTCCTCGGCTCAGGGCTCGGCGGCCTCGGCGACGAGGTCGAGGGCCCCACGGCCATTCCCTACCAGGACATTCCCGGCTTTCCCGTCCCCAGCGTCGCCGGCCATAGCGGACGTCTGGTGGTTGGCGCGCTGGAAGGGCGGCGCGTGGCGCTGTTTCAGGGGCGCGGCCATTACTACGAACGCGGCGACGCGCGCGCCATGTTCGTCGCCATCGAGACGTTCAAGCGGCTCGGCGGACGGACCCTCTTTCTCACCAACGCCGCTGGCGGCCTCCATACGCACTGGCGGCCACCCGCGCTCGCCGCAATCACCGACCACATCAATTTCGCCGGCGCCAATCCGCTGATCGGCCTGCCGACCGACGATCGCTTCGTGCCGCTCACGCAGGCCTACGACCGCGAATTGCTGGCGACCCTCAAGAAGGCGGCCCGCGGGGCCGACATCGACCTGCACGAAGGCGTCTACATGTGGTTCTCCGGCCCCAGCTTCGAGACGCCGGCCGAAATCCGCGCGGCGAAAATCCTCGGCGCCGATCTCGTCGGCATGTCGACGGTCCCCGAGGTGCTGATTGCGCGCCTGCACGGCCTGCGCTGCGTCGCCGCTTCGCTGGTGACGAATTTCGCCGCCGGTCTCTCCGGCGGCGACCCCAGCCACGAGGAGACGCAGGAATTCGCGGCGCTCGGCTCGCAGCAATTTCGCCGCCTGTTGCGCGCCTTCATCCTCGCCCACGAGGAGGCGCGCGTCTGATGTTGCCGCAAGAGATCATCCGCGCCAAGCGCGACGGCGCCGCGTTGAGCGAAGAGGACATCGCCGCCTTCATCGCCGGACTGACCTCCGGCGCGGTCACGGAAGGGCAGGCGGCCGCTTTCGCCATGGCGGTGTTCTTCCGCGGCATGAGCCTGGAGGAGCGCGTGCACCTGACGCGGGCGATGACGCGCTCGGGCGCCGTGCTCGACTGGCGCGGCGCCGCGCTGCCGGGCACCGTCGTCGACAAGCATTCGACCGGCGGCGTCGGCGACAACGTCTCGCTGATGCTGGCGCCGATGCTGGCGGCCTGCGGCGCCTACGTGCCCATGATTTCGGGCCGCGGCCTCGGCCACACCGGCGGCACCCTGGACAAGCTCGATGCGATCCCCGGCTACGCCTCGCAGCCCGACCTGGCGCTGTTCCGCCGCGTCGTCGCGGAAGCCGGCTGCGCGATCATCGGCCAGACCGCCGACCTCGCGCCCGCCGACCGGCGCCTCTACGCCATTCGCGACGTCACCGCGACCGTCGAATCCATCGCGCTCATCACCGCCTCGATCCTGTCGAAGAAGCTCGCGGCGGGGCTGCAAGGCCTGGTCATGGACGTCAAGACCGGCTCGGGCGCCTTCATGCCGACCTTGGAGGGGGCGCGCGATCTCGCCGACAGCATCGTCGGCGTCGCCAACGGCGCGGGGCTGCCGACCGTCGCGCTGATCACCGATATGAACGAGCCGCTGGCGAGCGCCGCCGGCAACGCGGTCGAGGTCATGAACGCCGTCGATTATCTCACCGGCGCGCAGCGCGACCCGCGGCTGCACGCCGTCACGCTGGCGCTCGGCGCCGAGCTTCTGGTCCTCAGCGGCCTGGCGAGCGACCTCGCGGCGGCGCGCGCCGCTCTGGAGCGCGCGCTGGCCAGCGGCGCGGCGGCCGAACGCTTCGAGCGGATGGTCGCCTTGCTCGGCGGCCCCAAGAATTTTCTCGGGCAAGCGCGGGACCTGCTTCCCGCGGCGCCGGTCGTCGTCGCGGCGGCGCCCGATCGGGCCGGCTTCGTCCATGAGATCGATGTGCGCGCGATCGGCATCGCCGTGGTCGAACTCGGCGGCGGCCGGGCGCGCGCCTCGGATACGATCGATCCCGCCGTCGGCTTCACCGCTCTCGCCGGCCTCGGCGCCGAAGTCTCCGGCGCCGCGCCGCTCGCGTTCGTTCACGCCCGCGACGAGGGGAAGGCGTTCGCTGCCGTTCGACGTCTGCGGGCGGCTTACAAGATTGGCGCCGCGCCGTCGGTCGCCGCCGATCCGGTCGTCGCGCGCGTCGCCGGGAGCCGCGCATGAGCATTCTCGTTGGCGTGACGGGATGGGACCCGTCGAACTGGGTCGAACGGATGCGCGTGCTTCTGCCCGATCATCCCATCGTGACGCTCGAGGCGGTCGACCGCGCCGCCGTCCGTTACGCCGTCTGCTGGCGCCATCCGCCGGGCGCGCTGGCGAACCTGCCCAATCTGCAAGCGATCTTCTCGCTCGGCGCCGGCGTCGATCATCTCTTCAGCGATCCCGATCTGCCGCGCGTCCCGATCGTCCGTCTGGTCGATCCCGATCTTCGCGACCGCATGAGCGAATGGATCGTGCTGCACGCGCTCGCGCATTTGCGGCAGTTCCGCCGCTACGAAGGTCAGCAGCACGAGCGCGTGTGGCGCGACGACGACGACCAGCCCGCCGCGTCGGACGTGCGCGTCGGCATCATGGGGCTCGGCGAACTCGGCCGCGACGCGGCGCGCAAGCTCAAGACGATCGGCTTCGACGTCGCCGGCTGGAGCGCCAGCGCGAAATCCGAGCCCGGCGTCAGGTGTTTCCACGGGCCCGACGGGCTCGACGCGATGCTGGCGCACACGGACATCCTCGTGGTCCTGCTGCCGCTGACCGAGGCGACGCGCGGCATTCTCGACAGGCGCCTCTTCGCCAAACTGGCGCGCGACGGCCGGCTAGGCGGCCCGATCCTCCTCAACGCCGGCCGCGGCGGCCTCCAGGTCGAAGCCGACCTCCTGACCGCGCTCGACGCGGGCATCCTGAAAGGCGCTTCGCTCGACGTATTCGAGACGGAGCCGCTGCCGCGGGAATCGCTGCTCTGGACCCACCCGGCGGTATTCGTCACCCCGCACAACGCGGCGATCTCGACGCCGCGCGCCGTCGCCCGCTTCGTCGCCGGCCAGATCGAGGCGTTCGAGCGCGGCGAACCGTTGCGGCACGTGGTGGATCGGGGCAGGGGGTACTGACGTCGCGCGCTAGGTATCCGTCTATCGCGCCGGTGCGATGTTCAAACGCGCGGCGCGAGAGGTCGGACGTCACGCCGACATAGAGCGTTCCATTGCGCCCGCTCGCCATGATGTAAACGCACGGTCGCTTCACGGCCTCTCCTTCCGCGCTCCAATCGTCATCGCGAGCGACAGTGAAGCGATCCAGACTTGGGCCGCTGGCGCGACAATTTCTCTCGGCGATCGTGGAGTCCAGCCCCGACGGCGCCGGTTATCGCCGCCGAGTCTGGATCGCTTCGCTGTCGCTCGCGATGACGGCGGCGCCATTCAGGCGTTTAGGCTCTCGTAAAGGTCGACCCAGGCGGAGTTGTCGCGCTCGATGAGGGCGAGTTTTTTAGCCCGACTGCCGGCCTTGATTTGCTTTTCCCGCGCAATGGCCTCGTCCATGCGATCATAAGGTTCAAACCACGCGAGAAGCTTGCAGCCGTAGCGCTTGGAAAATCTGTCTATCGCGCCGGTGCGATGTTCAAACGCGCGGCGAGAGAGGTCGGACGTGACGCCGACATAGAGCGTTCCGTTTCGCTCGCTCGCCATAATGTAGACGCATGGTCGCTTCACGGGTCTCTCCTTCCGAGCTGCAATCGTCATCGCGAGCGACAGCGAAGCGATCCAGATTTGGGCCGCTGGAGCGACAATTTCTCTCGGCGATAGCAGAAGTCCAGCGCCGGCCGCGCTGGTTCTCGCCGCTTAGTCTGGATCGCGTCGCTGTCGCTCGCGATGACGAATTATCTTCTGATAACCAGAAATCATGTTAGTCTTCCCGTTCTCTTATTCCAGAGCCCAGAACGGGAGCCCGCCATGCAGCCTTCTTCGCCTTCGCCGCCCGTGCCTACCGTCCGCCGCACCGCCCGCGAGCGCGCGCACCGGCAGATTCGGATTTTGGCCATGGTGCGCTCCGGCTTTTCCTACGAGGCGATCGCTCGCGACGAGAATCTGTCGCGCGAGCGGGTGCGCCAGATCGTTTCGCAGGCGTTGAACGATCCCGAGGGCGGAACGCCTCTCAATCATGCGCGGGTGCAGACCGCGCGGCTGGAGCCGGCCTTGCGGCTCGCCGCGCGCGGCGTCGCGGATGGGGATTTGCGCGCCATCGACCGGCTGCTGCGGGTGCTCGACCGGGTCGACAAATACGCCGCCGTCGCCGAGGCGCCGCCGCCCTACGACGAGAACGCGCGCGAGCGGCTGCTGACCAAGCTCAACCAGATGGCGGAGCGCATCAAGGCGGCGCGAACACAGCCGGACGCGGAGGGACACCCGCCAGAGGACGCCGAGAGCGAGGCGGCCGACGAGGACGATTTGGAAAACGCAGAATCCGAATCTGGCTTGGAAGAGTAATCGGGGCAGATTTCCGGGCGGCGGGGGGAGTCAGGGATCGGAAAATGTGATTCAAGCTTTGGATGCCGGCCCATGAACCTGATTCGCTCGAACGCCTGACGCCCGCTGAGCTGATCGGCGTCGTGCGGGATTTGCTTGGCGAGGTGACGCGACTTCGGTCTGAGAATGAGAAGATCGGCGCAGCGTTCGCCAAGCTGAAAGTCGAGTATCAGGCGGTCAAGGATGAGCTTGCGCGGCTGAAGCATCTGCCGCCGCGTCCGCCGCAAAGGCCCTCTGGTATGGACAGAGCGACGGATGGGCCAAAGGCTGGCGGCGACAAGGGGGGACGTTCGACGCGCCGGCGCGGCAGCCAGCTCGACAAGCTGACGATTGGCGCGACGGTGGTGGTGAGAGCGAAAGCTCCCGCCGGTTCGCGTCACAAGGGCTATGAAGACGTGGTGGTTCAGGACTTGAGCCTGCATCCGCAGGTGACGCGCTATCGGCGCGAGCGATGGGAAACGCCACAGGGCAAGACGATCATTGCCGATCTGGCTGCTGGGATTGTCGGGGGCTATGGCCCCCACTTACATCGCGCCGTATTGACGCTTCACTTTGCCGGACAAATGACCTGCGAGCGCATCGTGACGTTTCTCAATGACATAGGCGTGGTGATTTCGAAGCGACAGGTCGTCCGCCTGTTGACGGCCAAGCTGGAGGCGTTTCGCGCCGAGGATGAGGCCGTGCTGAAAGCCGGCCTGGGCGGCGCCTATGTCACGGTCGACGATACAGGGGCGCGCCATGCTGGCAAGAACGGCTACGCCACACAGATCGGCTCCGATCGCTTTTGCGTCTTTCGCACCGGCGCCGCCAAATCGCGCATGGCTTTTCTGTCGCGCCTTTGCGGCGGCGCATCGCTCTATGTGATCAACGACGCGGCGCTCGATTATATGAAAGAGCGCGGCCTGCCGCAGAGCGTCATCGACAAGTTCGCTGGCCATGAGGACCGCATTTTCCGCAGCCCCGAGGGCTGGGAGCGGCATTTGCAGGCGCTGGGGCTGAGCGTGCTGAAAGTCACTCCCGATCCCGTCCTGATCGCTAACGAAGGCGCGCTGTGGGGCGCAATCCGCCATCAAGGATTGTTGCAGGACACCGTCGTCGTTCCCGACGACGCCGGCCAGTTCCGCATCGCCGTCCATGCTTTGTGCTGGGTTCACGCTGAGCGGCTCGTCCATAAATTGGTCCCCGCCAATGACAAGCAGCGCAACGCCATCGAAATCGCCAAGCGGATGATCTGGTGGTTCTATCGCGCTTTGAAAGACTACAAACTCGCCCCAAATCCTGAACAAGCCCAGGTTCTGCGCGCGCGGTTCGACCGCATCTTCAACCGCGCCAGAACCGGCTACGCGACGCTCGACAGCCTCCTCAGACGTCTTTATCGCAACAAAGACGAACTTTTACGCGTCCTCGAGCGGCCGGGCATCCCGCTCAACACCAACGCCTCGGAAAACGACATCCGCGCTTTCGTCACCAAGCGAAAAGTCTCCGGCGGAACCGTCAGCAACAAGGGCCGCGACGCACGGGACACCATGCTCGGGCTCGCCAAAACCTGCATGAAGCTCAAAGTGTCCTTTTTCGAATACATCGGCGCACGCCTCGGAGTCGCAGGACCAACAATCCCACCCCTCGTCGACCTCATCCAAACCGCACACGCTTGAAGCCTGCCCCGCATCGCCCGGAAATCTGCCCCGATTACTTGGAAGACTTGTAAGGCATTGATATCTACCGATCCGCCCAACAGAATCTTTGGAAATGTTTGGTGAAATCGGGCCGGGATTTGGAAAGGTTTGGAGTGGGAGACGCCCCTCTCGCCGTCTTGGCGAGCAAAACGAAGCCATCCAGACTAGTGGCTCGCGTCCTTGGCATTGATGCGGTTTTGTGAATCTATGCCGTCGTGCGGCAACGACGGAGATGATTCGTGGCGGGGAAGGATATCAGCGTCAAGAAGTACGTTGTGAGGCTGAGCCCGGAGGAGCGGGGCCGGCTTGAGGAGTTCATTCGCAAGGGCAAGCCTGCGGCGCATTTGTTGACGAGGGCGCGGATCTTGTTGAAGGCCGACGTTTCGGAGGCGGGCGAGGGTTGGAGCGACAGCCGGATCGCCGAGGCTTTGGACGCGGGCGATGCGACGGTCGAGCGGACGCGAAAGCTGCTTGTCGAGGAGGGTCTCGAAGCGGTTCTGTCGCGCAAGTACAATCCGAGATCGGCGCGGCCTCGGATATTCGACGGCGCGGCGGAGGCGAAGCTGATCGCGTTGACGTGCGGACCCGCGCCGGAGGGTTTCGCCAAATGGAGCCTGCGCCTTCTGGAGGAGAAGGTCGTCGAATTGAACATCGTCGAGAAGGCCAGCGACAACACAATCGGCCGGACGCTCAAAAAAACATCCTCCAGCCGCATCGTAAGCAGCAATGGGTGATCGCGCCCGAGGCCAATTCCGCCTTCGTAGCGGCGATGGAAGACGTTCTGGAAGTCTACCAAAGACCGCACGATCCTCAGCGGCCCTTGGTTTGTCTCGATGAAACGTCGAAGCAGTTGGTCATTGAGACGCGTAAGCCCCTCGGCGCCAAGCCTGGGAAGCCGGCGCGCCACGACAATGAATACGAACGCAACGGCGTCGCCAATCTGTTCATGATGTTCGCGCCGCTCGAAGGCTGGCGACACGTGAAGGTCACCGACCGTCATGCCGCCGTCGATTACGCCCACGCGCTCAGGGACCTCTGCGACACTCATTTTCCCGACGCGGCCAAGATCGTGCTGGTTCAGGACAATTTAAGCACCCACACGCCCGCCTCCCTCTACGCGGCCTTTCCCGCTCCCGAAGCGCGCCGTCTCGTCGAGCGGTTCGAATGGCATTACACGCCCAAACACGGAAGCTGGCTCGACATGGCCGAATCCGAACTCGGCGTCCTTGCCACCCAATGTCTCGCCCGCCGAATTCCCGACAAGCCATCCCTTATCCGCGAAATCGGCGTCTGGCAGGAAAACCGAAACAAACATCACGCCAGCGCGGACTGGCAATTCACAACCGCCGACGCCCGCGTGAAACTCAAAAGATTGTACCCTCAGTTCGAATGACTCGCGCCACTAGGGGATTGCGGCTGCAGCTCGGTCTGGATCGCGTCGCTGGCGCTCGCGATGACCGGGTGCGGGGAGTGTTCAAGCCCCGCCTCCCTTTCCGAATCGTCCCCCTAGGCCTAAATCAGCGCCATGACCGGCGCGCCCAAGTCTCCGCCATTTCCCGAACCCGAAGTCGACGCGGTCGTGATCGACGACGAGGCCGACGAGCCCACGCCCGCGCTCGATCTCGATTTCGAGGAGACCCCGGTCGAAGAGGGCCCCCTGGCGCGCGGGGCGGCCGTGGTCAAGTCGTTCTGGAGGCATTCGCCGCACGGACCCGGCGTCTACCGCATGATCGGCGCCGACGGCGAGGTGCTTTATGTCGGCAAGGCGCGCTCGATCCGCAAGCGCGTCCAGAGCTACCTGACGCCGGAGCGCCAGAGCATCCGCATCGCCCGGATGATCGCGCAGACGGTGTCGATGGTGTTCGTCACCACCGAGAGCGAGGCCGAGGCGCTGCTGCTGGAGGCGAACTTCATCAAGCAGTTGAAGCCGCGCTACAACGTGCTGCTGCGCGACGACAAGAGCTTCCCCTTTATCCTCATCGCCGGCGGCCACGAGGCGCCGCGCCTCGTCAAGCATCGCGGCGCGCGTTCGGCGCCCGGAGATTATTTCGGCCCGTTCGCCAGCGCCGGGGCGGTGATGCGCACGCTCAACGCGCTGCAGCGCGCGTTCCTGCTTCGCACCTGTTCCGACAGCTTCTACGAGAACCGCACGCGCCCCTGCCTGCTTTATCAGATCAAGCGCTGCTCGGCGCCCTGCACGGCCGAGATCTCGCCCGCCGACTACGCCGAATTGGTTGACGAGGCGCGCGACTTCCTTTCGGGACGCAGCCGGGCGATCCGCCAGCGCCTGGCCAGGGAGATGAGCGAGGCCGCCGAGGCGCTGGAATTCGAGAAGGCCGCGCGCCTGCGCGACCGCATCTCGGCGCTCTCGGCGATCCAGGGCGAGCAAAGCGTCAATCCGCGCTCGGTGCCGGAGGCCGACGTGTTCGCGATCTGCGAGGAGGCGGGTCAGTTCTGCATCGAGGCGTTCTTCTTCCGCACCTATCAGAACTGGGGCAACCGCGCTTACTTTCCGCGCGCCGATAGCGCTTTGAGCGCCGCCGAGGTGCTCGATTCCTTCCTCGGGCAATTCTATCTCGAGCGGCCCGCGCCGCGGCTGGTGCTGCTCAGTCACGATGTCGCCTCGCGCCAATCCCTGGGCGAAATCCTCAGCGCGCGCGCCGGTCATCGCATCGGCATCGGCGCGCCGCAGCGCGGCGAGAAGAAGGAGCTGGTCGACAACGCCTTGCGCAACGCGCGCGAGGCGCTGTCGCGCAAATTGGCGGAGGCGGCGAGCCAGGAAAAGCTGCTCGGCGCGCTCGGCGCAGCGTTCGGGATCGCCACGCCGCTGCGTCGCGTCGAGGTTTACGACAACTCGCACATCATGGGGACGAACGCGATCGGCGCGATGATCGTCGCCGGACCGGAAGGCTTCGTCAAAAA
Source organism: uncultured Alphaproteobacteria bacterium (assembly GCA_963813195.1). Lineage (GTDB taxonomy): Bacteria > Pseudomonadota > Alphaproteobacteria > Rhizobiales > Beijerinckiaceae > Roseiarcus. Next base: position 41,057 of record CAWEYC010000017.1, read on the forward strand.
CCAATACCGCACTTTCAACATCAAGAGCACGACCCTGACGCCGGGCGACGATTACGCGATGATGAGCGAGGTGCTGGGCCGCCGCTTCGCCCGTCTCGCCCGGCAGGCCGAAGCAACGCTGGCGCCAGCGGACGAGGGCGCCTTTCCCGACCGCCCTGATCTCGTCATCATCGACGGCGGACGCGGGCAGTTCGAGGCGACGCGACAGGTCTTCGCCGAACTCGGCGTTACCGGCGTCGCGCTCGCCTCGATCGCCAAGGGGCCGGACCGCAACGCCGGGCGCGAGACCTTCTTCGTCGAGGGGCGCGAGCCGTTCAAGCTGCCGCCGCGCGATCCTGCGCTGTTCTTCGTGCAGCGGCTGCGCGACGAGGCGCATCGCTTCGCCATCGGCACGCATCGCGCCAAGCGCAAGAAGGAATTCGTCAAAAGCCCGCTCGACGAAATCCCCGGCATCGGCCCGGCGAGGAAGCGCGCTCTGCTGCACGCCTTCGGCTCGGCCAAGGACGTCGCCCGCGCCGGCCTCGCCGATCTCGAGAAGACGCCAGGCCTCAACGCCGCGACGGCGAAGCTGGTCTATGATTTCTTCCACGAGGCTGGCAGGAGCTGAGGGCGCGTGCTAGGGGGCCGCTTTCCCTTCTCCCGCAAGCGGGAGAAGGGCGTCTCGCGAGAATCCCCAATGCTGGAAGGCCTGCCCCCCAACAACGCCGCGCATCGGCTGCGCCTCGTCGTCAACGAGGCGCGCGCCCGCGCCGTCGCCGATCTCATCGTCGAGAGCTTCGAGCCGGCCGAAGCCGCTTCGACCGCCTTCGAGACCGAAGAGCCCTGGCCGGGCGGCGGCAAGGCATGGCTGGTGGAAGCCTATTTCGGCTTCGAGCCGGACGAAGACGCGCTTCGCGAGCTCGTCGCGGTCGCCGCCGGCGAGGAGGCCGCCAATGCCGTCGAATTCGGCGTAACGGAAAAGCGCGACTGGGTCGCCAACGCGCTCGCCGGCCTGAAGCCGGTGCGCGCCGGACGCTTTCTCGTTCATGGCGCGCACGACCGCGCGGCGCTCCGCGCCAACGACGTCGGCGTCGAGATCGAGGCGGGGCTCGCCTTCGGCACCGGCCACCATGGCACGACGCGCGGCTGCCTCCTCCATCTCGATCGTCTCCTCAAGCGCCGCCGGCCGCGCAACGTGCTCGATGTCGGGTGCGGCGCCGGCGTGCTCGCCATCGCCGCTGCCAGGGTATTGAGGCGCAAGGTCCGGCTCGGCGACATCGATCCGGTGGCGGTTGGGGTCGCCAACGAAAACGCCCGCCTCAACGGCGTCGGCGCCTACTGCAAGGCGCTCGTCTCGCGCGGCGTCGAGGATCGGCGTCTACGCCAAGGCGCGCCCTACGATCTCGTCTTCGCCAACATCCTCGCCAAGCCGCTTCGCCTGCTCGCCCCCTCGCTCGCCGCCGTGACGGCGCGCGACGGCGAGGCGATCGTCTCCGGGCTGCTGCTCAGCGACGTCTCCGGCGTGCTGGCGGCGTGGCGCGCGCAGGGGTTCTATTTGGCCGAGCGGATCGATCTCGAGGGATGGGCGAGCTTGCGGCTGAGGCGGTGAGCGGGGGGCGCCGCGCCTCACCCGGACGGCCGAACCGCGATCCATTCGAGGCCGGCGCCGCCGGGTTCGACGAACGAGCCTTCGAAAGTCTCGGTCGAGAAGCGCGAGGCGGTCATGGTCGCCGACCAATGGTCCGTCGCGACGCCCATCTTCTTCTTGAGCAGGCGGACGAAGTCGACCGGCGAGGGGACTTCGCGCCAGACGCTGGGCAGAAACAGCGCGGCCGCCCGGCCGTCCCGTAGCAACAGGCCGTCGCGGTCGGGCCGCAGGGCGTCGATCAGCTCCTCTTCGCTCCGGCAGGGGATCGGCGCGGCGGGCGAAAGGACGGAGATCTTGATCGTGAGATCGCCCAGTTCGGCGCGCGTCAGCGGCGCAAAGCGCGGATCGCCGAACCCGGCCTTGGCTGCGTTGACGCCGACATCGGCGACCAGAGATCGCTGCGCGAACAACGAACCGACGCAACCCCGCAGGGTCGCGCCGCGCTCTAGCGTCACGAAGGCGGCGCGCCGCGCCGTCAGTCCCGGCGGCAGGCCCGCCGCCGGGACGACATCGGGCGCCGTTCCGCCCCGGCTCGCGGCGAAGTCCAACGAGGCCGACGCGGCGGCGACGAGGCGATCCCGATCGGCGCCTTCGAGCCGCGCCACATCGGGATGTTCGAAGGCGAACGCGCCGTAGCCGACGACGCGATCCCGCGAGCCGCCGGCCTGATCCGAAGTCGCGAAAGCGATCCCCGTCGATCTCATGCGAAGGCTCTCTGCGAAGCGCATCGCCCCCTTGAGGGCGGCGTAGCCGCAGGCGTTGGCGGGGCCGAGCTCGTCCCAGCGGCCAGTCTCGATCAATCCGCGGGTCGCGTCGTCCTTGGCGCGCGCGGCGTCAGCGGAGAGGAAATGCGAAAGGTCGGAGGAAATGCCGATCGCTGTTTCCGGGCCGCCCCAGAGGCGGCGCACTACCTCCTCGACGAGTTCGGGCGTCGCCTCGCCGACCAGCGTCGGCGCAATCTCGAGGTTCGGGATCAGCCGCTGCAGAAAGATCAGCAGCATTTCCAGGCTGTGTTCGCCTTCGAAAGGCCTCGCGTCGACGGCGACGCCGTCGAGTGGCAGGATCGATTGCAGCGCCTCGTTGGCCACGGGAGCGACGCCCAGCGGGGTCGACCAGGCGGCGGCGGGGTGAACAGCCACCCCCCGCAAAGGCGCGCGGTGATTGGGCCCGAGAATGACGACGCGGCGCACGCCCGCCGTCAGATCCAACCCGCGCAACGCCTGAGCGGCGACGGCGCCGGAATAATCAATGCCGGCATGGGGAGCGACCGCCATTTTCGCCCGGAACGGCAAGGCGGGCGCGGCTGCGAAGGCCGCATCGATCTTCGCGGCCAGAACAGCGGAATCGCGGGGGTAGAAGAGCCCCGCGACCTGGGCGGGATGCGTCCCCGGCCCCTGCGCCGAAGACTTCGTCATGATGTTCATGGCCAATCTCGCGAGAAGGGCGGCTGCGCGGCGTCGATGCTGCCCTCGCGGCGCGCATTCCTATATAAGGGACGGCGTCTCGAAGTGGACTGTTTCCGTGCGGATCGTCGATCATTTTTCCCGCGCGCTGCCCGACGGGCGGATATTGTGCGAGGTTTGCCCCCGCGCCTGCAAGATCGGCCCGGGTCAACGCGGCCTCTGCTATGTCAGGCAAAACGTCGACGGCCACATGGCGCTGACCACCGACGGGCTGTCGTCCGGCTTTTGCATCGATCCGATCGAGAAGAAGCCGCTCAACCATTTCCTGCCCGGCAGTTCGGTGTTGTCCTTCGGGACGGCGGGCTGCAATCTCGCCTGCGCGTTTTGCCAGAACCACGAAATCTCGAAGAGCCGCGAGGTCGACACCAGCGCGCAGAGAGCCTCGCCGGAGACGATCGCGCGCGCCGCGGCCGAACTCGGCTGCGCCTCCGTCGCCTTCACGTACAACGATCCCGTGATTTTCTTCGAATATGCGATGGACGTCGCGGCGGCGTGCCATGAGCGCGGCGTGAAGAGCGTCGCTGTGACGGCGGGCTACATGTGCGCCGAGCCGCGCGCCGAATTCTACCGTTGCATCGATGCAGCCAATGTCGATCTGAAGGGGTTCACTGAGGATTTCTACCGCCGGCACACCGCCTCGCATCTGGAGCCGGTGCTCGACACGCTGCGCTATCTCCAGCACGAGACGAACGTCTGGCTCGAGATCACCACGCTGCTCATTCCCGGCGAGAACGACGCCCCCGAGGAGATCGACGCGCTGACGCGATGGATCGGGGAAGACCTGGGAACGGAGGTCCCGCTGCACTTCTCCGCGTTCCATCCGGACTACCGCATGATCGACCATCCCCCGACGCCGAAAGCGACTCTCATGCGCGCCCGCGGGCAGGCCCTCGCCAATGGCCTGAAGCATGTCTACATCGGCAACCGCCGCGGTCCCGAGGGCGAGACGACGTCCTGCGCAGGCTGCGGCGCGGCGCTGATCGGGCGCGACGCCTACGATCTGACCGCCTACGAACTCAATGCGTCAGGCGCCTGCCCGCATTGCGCCCGGCCGCTCGCCGGCCGCTTCGCGACTCGGCGGGGCCATTGGGGCCGCCGTAGGCAGCCGGTTGCGATCGAGGCGTTTGCGTAGTGCGGAGAGGGCGGCCCCGCCATTCCCTCAAACGAACATCGCTCGGTCCCGCCCCACGCTCGCGATCATATGCTCGCAGACAGCGCGGATGCGCCCGAGGCCGCGCGTATCCTCGTGGGTGACGATCCAATAGCTACGCGTGGCTCGGCGCTCGGGCAGCACCCGTCGCAAATCCTTGAAACGCCGCGCGATGAAATCATGCACGACGCCGAGCCCGAGCCCGGCGCGCAGCGCCTCGAACTGGGTGACCGCGCTCGCGCACTCGAACGCGGTCGGCGCGCCGCCGTAGAGTTCGCGGACATAGTCGAGCGCGCTGGAAAATGCATATTCCTCGACATAGCCGATGAGGCGATGGCCCGCGAGTTCGCCGACTTCGCGCGGCTTTTGGTGCGCCTTCAAATAGTCGGCGCTGGCGTAGATTCCCAAGCTGTAGTCGGTGAGCTTGCGCGCCACGAAGCGGCCCTCCTCGGGCTTGTCCAGCACCACGACGATATCGACTTCGCGCCGCGCCAGCGGGATGACCTGCGGGACCGGGGCGAGCTGGATGCGGACGCCGGGGTTGCGTTCGACGAATTCACGCAACGCGCCGGCGAGGTAATAGGTGGAGAAGCCATCTGGCGCGCCGATGCGCACGACGCCGGTGAGTTCGACGTCGACGTCGGAGATTTCCGCTTGCGCGTGCAGGAACGCGCTCTCCATTTCCTCGGCGGCGGAGAGAAAGCGCTCGCCCGCGCTGGTCAGCCGCGCGCCGGTGGTGCGCCGATCGAACAACCGCGCGCCGAGCGCCGCCTCCAGCGCCGCGATGCGCCGGCTGACGGTGGCGTGGTCGAGTCGTAGGCGTTTGGCCGCCGCGACGAATTGTCCGGCTCGCGCGACCGCGAGAAAAACCCTGACATTGTCCCAGTCCATCGGCGTCGTTTAGCACATTTTCGCACGCCTGATGCGCGCAATCGGCGATTGTTGTGCAGGAAATCCTGATGCATAAAGGCGGCCAGCAAAGCATCCTAAGGGAGCGCACCATGGTCGAATACGGTCACTTCATCGGCGGCAAGCGCGTCGCGGGAACCTCGGGCCGGTCGGCCGAAGTGTTTCAGCCTATGGACGGCACGGTGCGCGGCACGGTCGCGCTCGCGTCCCCCGACGAGTTGCGCGCCGCGGTTCTCAACGCCAAGGCGGCGCAGCCGGGCTGGGCCGCGACCAACCCGCAGCGGCGTGTGCGCATCCTGATGAAGTTCAACGATCTCATCGCCCAGCACACCGAAGAACTCGCCGACATCCTCGCCCGCGAGCACGGCAAGACGATCCCCGACGCCAAGGGCGACATTCAGCGCGGCGTCGAAGTGCTCGAATTCGCCTTCGGCGCGCCGCATCTGATGAAGGGCGAATACACCGACGGCGCCGGCCCCAATATCGACGTCTATTCGATTCGCCAGCCGCTCGGGGTCGTCGCCGGCATCACGCCGTTCAATTTCCCCGCGATGATCCCGCTGTGGAAGTTCGCGCCGGCCGTCGCCTGCGGCAACGCCTTCATCCTCAAGCCGTCCGAGCGCGACCCGGGCGTGCCGATGCGCCTCGCCGAACTCTTCATGGAAGCGGGCGGCCCTCCTGGCATCTTCAACGTCGTCAACGGCGACAAGGTCGCGGTCGACGCGATCCTCGACGATCCCGACATCCAGGCGATCGGCTTCGTCGGCTCGACGCCTATTGCGCACTACATCTATTCGCGCGGCACGGCGAGCGGCAAGCGCGTGCAGTGCTTTGGCGGCGCCAAGAACCACATGGTGGTTATGCCCGACGCCGACATGGACCAGGTCGTCGATGCGCTGATCGGTTCCGGCTACGGCGCGGCGGGCGAGCGCTGCATGGCGGTCTCCGTCGCCGTTCCGGTCGGCCAGAAAACGGCCGACGAACTGGTGCGTCGGCTCATCCCGCGCGTCGAGTCGCTCAAGATCGGCCCCTCCACAGACGGCAGCGCCGATTACGGCCCGCTGGTGACGCGCGCCCATCTGGAGAAGGTGAAGTCCTACATCGACCTCGGCGTCGCGGAAGGCGCCAAGCTCGCGGTCGATGGCCGCGGCTTCAAATTGCAGGGCTACGAGAACGGCTTCTATCTCGGCGGCAGCCTGTTCGACAACGTCAGCAAGGACATGCGCATCTACAAGGAGGAGATCTTCGGCCCCGTGCTCTCGGTCGTGCGCGCGACGAACTACAGCGAAGCGCTCGGCCTGTGCAACGACCACGAATACGGCAACGGCGTCGCCATCTTCACCCGCGACGGCGATGCGGCGCGCGACTTCGCCTCCAAGGTCCAGATCGGCATGGTCGGCGTCAACGTGCCGATCCCGGTGCCGGCCGCCTATTACACCTTCGGCGGCTGGAAGCGCTCCGGCTTCGGCGACCTCAACCAGTACGGTCCGGATTCGATCCGCTTCTACACCAAGACCAAGACCGTCACCTCGCGCTGGCCGTCGGGCGTCAAGGACGGCGCGGATTTCAGCATCCCGACGATGGAGTGAGCGGACAGGGCTGGCGGAAACGCCGGCTCGTCTCTTGGCTCCGTCAGCCGGCGCTCGAAAGGTCGGGCCGGATGTGCTATCACGTTTGATAGCATGGGAGTTCCGCAATGGCCCAGGTTCTGATCCGCAATGTTCCCGATGACGTGCTGGCGGCCCATCGCGCGCGCGCAAAAGCCCATGGACGTTCGCTGGAGCAGGAACTGCGCGATCTCATCGAGAAGTCGGCGCCCTACACGCCCGAGGAGCGCTTGGCTGTCGTGGAGCGATTTGAACGTTTGACCCCGCCGGGCCCGCGCACTGATCCCGCCGAACTGATTAGGGAAGATCGGGAGCGGTGAGCGAAATCGTCATCGACGCGAGCGTGGCTCTGTGTTGGTTTGCGGCCGAGGCGGACACCGCCGCTGCGAAACGCCTGGTTCGGAGCGCTGTGGATTTGGTGGCCCCATCGCTGCTTCTTACCGAACTCGCCAGCGGTTTGTGGAAGAAGACGCGGCGTGGCGAACTGGATTGGGACGTCGCAAACACGGCCATGCGCGAAATCAGGCGTTTCGTTCCGCAGTTTGTCGATTTGGCGGAACTGGCGGCGCCGGCTCTCGCGCTTTCGCATGAACTCGACCACTCCGTTTACGACTGCGTCTATCTGGCGCTCGCGCGGCGCCGCCAAGCGCCATTCGTGACGCTTGACCGCCAATTCGCCAATCAGGTTGCGGAAACGCGCTACGCGTCTGACATCGTCCATCTCGCAGATTGGAGTTGAAGCGCCGATGTTCTCCCTCACCGATGACCACATCGCCGTCCGGGACATGGCGCGCGCCTTCGCCGACGAGCGCATCGCGCCCAACGCGCTGGCGTGGGACGAGGCCAAGCATTTCCCCGTCGACGTCCTGCGCGAGGCCGCAGCGCTCGGCATGGCGGCAATTTACGTGCGCGAGGAGCACGGCGGCTCCGGCATGACGCGCCTCGACGCCGCGCTCATCTTCGAGGCGCTGGCGACCGGTTGCCCCACAGTCGCCGCCTATCTCTCGATCCACAATATGGTCGCCTGGGTGGTCGACTGCTTCGGTTCACCGGACCTTCAGGCCCGCTATCTGCCAAAACTCGCCTCGATGGAGATGCTGGCGAGCTATTGCCTGACCGAGCCGGGCGCGGGCTCCGACGCCGCGGCGCTTTCGACCCGCGCGCGACGCGAGGGCGACGTCTTCGTGCTCGACGGCGTCAAGCAGTTCATCTCCGGCGCCGGCGCGACCGACGTGTATCTCGTGATGGCGCGCACCGGCGATTCCAGCGCCGGCGGCGTCTCCGCCTTTCTGGTGGAGAAGGGAACGCCCGGCCTCTCCTTCGGCGCCAACGAGCGCAAGATGGGCTGGAACGCGCAGCCGACCCGCCAAGTGATCATGGAGGGTATGCGCGTCCGCGCCGAGGCGATGGTCGGCAAGGAGGGCGAGGGCTTCAAGATCGCCATGGCCGGGCTGGACGGCGGCCGGCTCAACATCGGCGCCTGCTCGCTTGGCGGCGGCGAGGCCGCGCTCGCCAAGGCAGTCGCCTACATGAACGAGCGCAAGGCGTTCGGGCGGCGCATCGCCGACTTCCAGGCGCTACAATTCCGCGTCGCCGATATCGCGACCTCGCTCGAGACGGCGCGCACGATGCTGTGGCGCGCCGCCAGCGCGCTCGACGCGCGCGCCCCCGACGCGACACGCCTCTGCGCCATGGCCAAGCGCGTCGCCACCGACGCCGGGTTTGAAGCCGCCAACGACGCGCTGCAATTGTTCGGCGGGTACGGCTATCTCGCGGAATACGGCATCGAGAAGATCGTACGCGATCTGCGCGTGCATCAGATTCTCGAAGGCACCAACGAAATCATGCGCGTCATCGTCGCGCGCGGCTTGCTGCAGGCCTGAGCATTCAGAGCGCAAAAGGGTAGGACATGACAATGGCGAACATCGCGTTCATCGGTTTGGGCAACATGGGCGCGCCGATGGCGGCCAATCTCGTCAAGGCCGGACACAGAGTGACGGGCTTCGACCTCGTCGAGGCGCAGCGCGCCGCCGCAGCCGCGAGCGGGGTCACGATCGCGCAAAGCGCTACGGCTGCGGTCGAAGGCGCAGAAGCGATCGTCACCATGCTGCCGGCCGGCCGCCACGTGCTCGCCTGCTGGGCCGACATTCTTCCCGCGGCGCCCAGCGGCGCGCTCGTCATCGATTCGTCGACCATCGACGTCGCCAGCGCGCGCCAAGCTCACAGCGCGGGCGCGAGCGCCGGCGTCATGACGCTGGACGCGCCCGTCTCCGGCGGCGTCGGCGGGGCTGCCGCCGGGACGCTCACCTTCATGGCCGGCGGCGCCGACGAGGCCTTCGCCCGCGCCAAGCCCCTGCTCGAGGCGATGGGCAAGCGCATCGTTCATTGCGGCGGCCCGGGCGCGGGCCAGGCGGCCAAGATCTGCAACAACATGATCCTCGGGGCGACGATGATCGTAACGTGCGAAGCCTTCGTCCTGGCGGAAAAGCTCGGGCTGTCGGCGCAAGCGCTTTACGACGTCGCCTCGACGTCCTCGGGCCAATCCTGGTCGCTGACCTCATACTGCCCCGTCCCTGGACCCGTCCCGGCGTCGCCCGCCAATCGCGACTATGCGCCCGGCTTTGCGGCGGCGCTGATGCTGAAGGACCTGCGGCTCTCGCAGGAGGCGGCCGCGAGCGCGGGCGCGGCGACGCCGTTAGGCGCCGAGGCGGCGCAACTCTATCAATTGTTCGCGGCGGCGGGCCATTCCGGCGATGACTTCTCCGGTATCATCAAGTTTCTGCGAGGTATGACCGTCGAGAAGAAATCTGAATGAATGTTCAGAGTACTACGATCAACTCTCGATATTTTCGGCTAGTCGACCATTTTGGCGCCGGCTCGCCGTGTTTTGGGCAAAAAGTGACCGAGTTGCCAACAGAGCATTAGCGCGGGAGGCGGGACATCCCGTAAACCGACGTATAGTCTCTCAGCGTCAGATTGGCGCGAACATTGATGAGGAGCTTCATGCGCGAATTCCTGAAAAAGTCGACCGCCGTCGCGTTGACGGCGCTTGTTCTCGGCCTCAGCGCGGCAGCCGTGACGACGACTCCGGCCGACGCGGCCGGCGTTTGGCATCACGGCTACTGGCGCGGCGGCCATTGGTACGGGGGTTGGTGGGGCCCAGCGGTCGGCCTCGGCGTTCTCGGCGGCCTCGTGGCCGGCGCGGCGATCGCCTCGTCGGGTCCTTATTACGGCTACGGTCCCGGCCCGGGCTACGGCCCCGGCCCGGGCTACGGTCCTGGGCCGGGCTACGGTCCTGGACCGGGCTCCTGCACCGCTCTTCGGGCCGTTTACGACGGCGACGGCCGCTACCTCGGTCGCCGCTGGGTCAACATTTGCTAGCAAGGGGCGTCCTTGCCAGCGATAACTCGCGAAGGCCCCGCTCCGGCGGGGCCTTTTTCGTGCCAGCCGGCCCGTCGCGGAAGGAACCGGCTCAGACGAGTTCGACTTCCCCGAGCGCCCGAGCCTGCTTGTCTGCCAGCGCGGCGACGTCAAAGCCGTCGATCGCTTCTTCGTACAGGCGGTGAAAGTTCATCGCCGCGCCCAGGCGCAGGAACGCTCCGCCCAGCCCAATCGCGGCGCGATCCATGAATACGAATTCGCGGGGAACCTTGAGACCGCCGCCTTCGGCCTTGAGCGCCTTCATGACCGTGAAAACCTCGCGGCGGCCGTAGTCGCCCGGCTTCACCCCGTCGGCGATGGTGCGCACGCGATCGTCGATCAACGGCCCGTAGATGAAGCGGGCCCAAATGTTCAGCGCCGCGATCGTCGCTCGGGAAAGCTGAGAAAAGCCCCAGATCTCATAGGCGTGGACAGTGCGGGCCTCATCGCCGTTCTTCACCCCCTGATAGAGCTCGACGACGCCGCCGACGAAGCGGGCGGGAAAAATGCGCACGCAACCGTAGTCGAAGAGATTGACCGCCTCCACCGCGCGCGTCTCGGCCGCGCCGGTCGCAACGACGGAATAATTGCCGAGATGCGGATCGCCGTGAATGATCCCGTAGCGCGAGAACGGTCGCCACCATGCCTCGAAGAGAGCCAGCGCGATGCGGTTGCGCGCCTCGGCGCCGGCCCGCTCGAATTGGACCAGCGGCGCGCCGTCGAGCCATTCGAGCGTCAGCAGCCGCCGGGTCGACAATTCCTCGAAGACCTTGGGCACGCGCACCAGCGGCCGGTCGGCCAACATCAGCGCGTAGAGCCGGGCGACCTTCGCCTCGCGCCCATAGTCGAGCTCCTCGCGGATGCGCGCGCCGATCTCCCGCGCGATCTCGCGCGTGTCGATCGCCGGTCTCGTCCGGCGATGGAGCGAAAACAGCAGGTCGAGCTGGGAAAGATCGACCTCGACCGCGGAAGCCATGTCCGGATATTGCAATTTACAGGCGAGCCTGACACCGGAGAGGCTCGTGGCCCGGTGCACCTGGCCGAGCGAAGCGGCGGCGGACGGCTTCAGATCGAACTCTGAAAAACGGGCGCGCCAGTCGGCGCCGAGTTCGGCCTGCATGCGCCGGCGCACGAAAGCAGCCCCCATCGGCGGTGCCTGCGACTGCAACGACATCAGTTCGCTGGCGTAATCGGCGGGCAGCGCCTCGGGGATGGTCGCCAACATCTGCGCGACCTTCATCAGCGGTCCCTTGAGCGAGCCGAGCGCCTCGGTCAGGGCGCGCGCGTTCAGGCCGCGCTCGCCGCCCATCAGTCGGCGCGCGCCGACCCTCGCCGCCCACGCCCCGGCGTTGACGCCGAGATTGGCGTAGCGGCGCGCCCGCGCCGAAAATCGATCGCCTTCGTCGTCGTGCGTCATGAAGCGGCGTCCGTTCCTCTGCGCCTTCTCCTAGGCCGATTGCTCGCCAATACGCGAGGCGAAATTGCGGCGCAGCCGAACCCCTGGCGCCGGCGCGCCGATCGGGCTACCAGCCAAGACGGGCGAAAGCGCCCATCCGGCGCTCAAGCGGCCCACGGCTCTTGCATGCCGCCAGCTCTTCCAGGGGGAGATGAGCATGTCGCAAACGGTCAATCGCGTCGCCATCGTCGGCGCCGGGGTCATCGGCTCGGGGTGGGCCGCCCGCTGCCTCGCAGCGGGGCTCGATGTCGTCGCGTGGGACCCGTCGCCACAAGCCGAGGGCAAAACCCGAGCCGCGGTCGCGCTGGCATGGCGAACGCTGGAAAAGCGCGGCCTGGCGCCCGGCGCCAGCCAGCAGTGCCTCGCTTTCGCGCCAACGATCGCGGAATGCGTCGCCGAGGCTGATTTCATCCAGGAAAATGCTCCCGAGCGCGAGGCGATGAAGCAAGACCTACTGGCCGCGATCGACGAGGCGGCGAAGCCCGGCGCGATCATCGCCTCCTCGACGTCCGGCCTGCTGCCGACGGTCCTGGCGCAAAAGATGCCGCGCCCGGAGCGGCTCGTCGTCGGCCATCCCTTCAATCCCGTCTATCTCCTGCCGCTGGTCGAGATCGTCGGCGGCGAGAAAACGTCGCCGGCTTCGATCGAGGCGGCCAAGGCGTTCTACCAGTCCATCGGCATGCGCCCGCTGCCCTTGCGCAAGGAGATCGAGGGCTTCGTCGCCGATCGCCTGATGGAGGCGCTGTGGCGCGAGGCGTTGTGGCTCGTCAACGACGACGTCGCGACCACCGAGGAGATCGACGCCGCCGTGGTCTACGGCTGCGGGCTGCGCTGGGCGCTGATGGGAACGTTCCTGACCTTCCATCTGGCGGGCGGCGAGGGCGGGATGCGGCATATGCTGCAACAATTCGGCCCGGCGCTGAAACTGCCGTGGACGAAGCTCGTCGCTCCCGAACTCACCGACGAACTCATCGACAAAGTGGCCGACGGCTGCGAAGATCAGGCCGCGGGGCGCTCCATCAAGACCCTCGAAGCGCGGCGCGACGATTTCCTCGTCGATCTCCTCGCGCTAGTACAGAAATATTGGCCCGAGGCGGAGGGGCGCGCCGGACGGCTATGATCGGGGAGGGCTTCATGCATCGCAACGAGGCGCTGACGATCTACGAGACCCAGGTCACGGCCGACTGGGTCGATTACAACGGCCATATGAACGATGCCGCCTATGCCGTGGTGTTCAGTCGCGCGGTCGACGCGCTGATGGACCGCATCGGCCTCGACGCCGCTGCGCGCAAGGCGAGCAGACGCACGCTGTACACCATGCAGATGATGCTGCATTACTTCAAAGAGGCGAACGAGGGGCAGCCTCTGCTCGTCCATTGCCACCTGCTGGAGCATGACGAGAAGCGCATGCGCGTCTGGCTGGAGATGAAAGCGGGACGGGAAGGCGCCAGTCTCGCCGCCAGCGAGCAATTGCTGCTCTCCATCGACCAAGGGGAGGATGGGGCGCGCGCGGCGCCGTGGCGCGCCGAAACCCTGGCCGCGCTCGACGCTCTGGCCAATGCTCAACGAGGCCTCGAGGGTCCGCCGCTGGCGGGGCAGGGGGTTACGCTGAAGCGCATATAGGGAGCTATTGCCCCATGCCCGGCAGGGTGCCCATGCCCTTGCACAGGATCGTGAGCATCACTTCGTCGGCGCCGCCGGCGATCGAGCCGAGGCGAAAATCGCGGTAGGCGCGGCTGACCGGCGTTTCCGCGGTGAACCCCATGCCGCCCCAGTATTGCAGGCACGCGTCAGAGAGTTCGCGTCCGAGGCGCCCGGCCTTTAGCTTCGCCATGGTGGCGAGTTGTGTGACGTCCTCGCCGGCGATCATCGCCTCCGCGGCGCGATAGACCAGCGAGCGCAGCAGTTCGATCTCGGTCTGCAATTCCGCCAGCCGAAAATGGACGGTCTGGTTGTCGAGGACGCTGTGGCCGAACGCCTTGCGCTGGCGCGCGTACGCGATGGTTTCCGCGATGATGAACTCATGCGCCTTCAGGCATGCCGCGGCAGCCCATAAGCGCTCCTCCTGGAACTGCATCATTTGATAGGTGAAACCGTGCCCCTCCTCGCCGATGCGGTTGCGCTTGGGGACGCGCACGTCGTCGAAGAAAATCTGCGCCGTATCCGACGAATGCATGCCCAGTTTGTCGATCTTGCGCGCCACGGTGACGCCCTTGCTCGTCATCGGCACGCAGATCAGCGACTTGTTCTGGTGCCGGTGGCCCTCGCCGGTGTTGGCGAGCAGGCACATCCAGTCGGCTTGGGCGCCGTTGGTGATCCACATCTTGCCGCCATTGATGACGTAGTCGTCGCCATCGGAACGAGCGTGCGTCTTGATCGCCGCGACATCCGAGCCGGCGCCGGGCTCAGAGACGCCGACGCAAGCGACGGCGTCGCCAGCGATGGCCGGCGCCAGGAATTCGCGGCGCAGCGCGTCGGAGCCGAACCGGGCGAGGGCCGGCGTCGCCATGTCGGTCTGCACGCCGATCGCCATCGGCACTCCGCCGCAGCGAATGGCGCCGAGTTCTTCGGCCATCATCACGGAAAAAGAATAATCGAGCCCCTGGCCGCCATACTCGGTCGGCTTGGTAAGGCCGAGGAAGCCGAGGTCGCCGAGCGTCTTGAACAGCGCATGGGCGGGGAAGGCCCGCGCCTTTTCCCATTCGTCGACGAATGGGTTGATCTCCGCCGCGATGACCCTTTGCAGCACTCGGCGCGTCTCGTCGTGCTCCGGCGTGAACAGCATGGGGCGTCTCCTCCGGCAACTCAACTGGGCGCGTCGGCGCCTGAGACCCGGCGATTACTTCCGCGTCTTTTGCAGTCGGCGCTTCCAGCGTTCCCCCGGCTTGAGTTCAGCGCCGAGCACATAACGCTCCAAGATTCGGCGATGCCGGGCTTGACGCGCGCCATCGAGGTCGACCGTCTCGGCCTCCGCCAAAGCTTCCGGGATGGCGGTCGATTCGGCGGCGGCGAGCGTGCGCGCAGCGAGCGGCTCGGCCGTGGCGATTTCGGGCTCGGATTTCGCATCGGCGGAACGCGCTTTCGCCGTTCGCTTGGCGGCGACCGCGGTCTTGCTGGGCGCACGCCATGCGACAATGGGCTCCTCGAACGATCGAGAAGACGGCGTCGCGCTCACTGGGTCCGGCGACTTCGGCTCGGGCCGGCTAGGCGGCCTGAACTCCACGACGAGGTCCTTCTTCGCTCTCGTCTCGGGCTTGGCCGTCGGTGCGAGACGTTCCCGTTTGCGTCGAGGCGGGGCCGCAGGCTCCTCGAATGCCGGCGCGATCGGCTCGACGTCGGCAAGGCTGGGAAGAATCCGGCCTTGCGGGCGTAATGGCGTCGCGTCGACGACCGGCCGCGTCTTGGGCTCGCTCTCGAACAGCGCCACCGCCCCTGGATGGCGTCCCGCTTGCGTGGCGGCCGCGAGCGGTGGCTCCGCCAACCATCCCTTGCCTCCCGAATTCGTCGATCGTCGTTGTCGCCGAACCTCGACGACGAAAGTAGGAGGCGGTCGCTTCATTGGATCCTTCGACATTCGGGTCTAGCCCGGCCGACTAATCTTCGAGGCTAGCTTTAAAACGACTCAGCAGCCCCGGCGCCAAAGCTGAAGGACAAAGCTGGGAAAAAATCAATATGAATCGAACAGGTTCTTTTCATTCGCGGCCTCGAAACATTCGTCTTGCCTCGTTGCGGGACGCCGATTTCGGCGCGATGGCGTTCAGTCTCGCTAACTCGGCATTAACCCTATCCGAGGCTTTAGTGAATCGATAAAATCCGCCGCAAGGCCGATCAAGATCGCTGATCGGCTCGGAGTTCCACTCAAACTGCTGCATTTATCCGGACAAATTTGCGTGATCATCAACAAAGCCGGCTCGGGGATCGTTTCGTGCGAGCCCAAGTTTTGGCCCATTTGCAGCGCAGACCCGCCCGAAACCAGCCGACGGCCGTCGGCTTTCGCTTCAAGCCAACCCTCACTTGCCGCCGAGAGGTTTTCCCTGACATGAACGCTACCGACGCCGCCGCAACGGTCGCCGCCGCTCCCGAGACCACGCTCCTCTCGATGTTTTGGTCGGCGCACATCGTCGTCAAGTTCGTCATGGTCGGGTTGTTGGCCGCCTCGTTCTGGTGCTGGACGATCATCGTCAACAAGACTTTGCTGTTCAGCAAATTCCGGAGCGCGATGGATAGCTTCGAGCAAGTGTTCTGGTCGGGCCAGTCGCTCGAGGAACTCTATGGATCGCTCTCTCAGCGGCCGAATTCCGGCGCCGCGAGCCTGTTCGTGTCGGCGATGCGCGAATGGAAGCGTTCGTTTCAGAACCCGTCCGCGTCCTTTCGCGGCCTGCACGCCCGCCTCGACAAGGTCCTGGACGTGTCGATCGCGCGCGAAGTCGAGCGGCTCGAATCCAATCTGCTGTTCCTGGCGACCGTCGCCTCGGCGGGGCCGTTCGTCGGCCTATTCGGCACAGTCTGGGGCATCATGACCTCGTTCCGGTCGATCGCCGCCTCCAAGAACACTTCGCTCGCGGTCGTCGCGCCCGGCATCGCCGAGGCGTTGCTGGCGACCGCGATCGGACTCTTCGCCGCTATACCCGCGCTCATCGCGTACAACAAGCTGCAGGGCGACGTCGCGCGAGCGCAGGCGCGCATGGAGAGTTTCGCGGACGAATTCTCGTCCATTTTGTCGCGTCAAATCGACCAGCACATATCGGGCGACAAGGCGGCCTGAGGGCGGACGAATCGGGCAAGGAGGGTAGCCGATGGGCATGTCGATGGGCGCGGGGCGAAAAAGCGGACGCGGGCGACGCGGCGTGCCGCGCTACGGCGCAATGGCCGACATCAACATGACGCCGTTCATCGACGTCATGCTGGTGTTGTTGATCATCTTCATGGTGGCGGCGCCTCTGCTCACCAGCGGCGTCGCGGTCGACCTGCCGCAGGCCAAGGCCGCCGCGCTCAACGTCGAGCAGAAGCCGATCGCCATCGCGCTCAACGACCAGGGCCAATTGTTCCTGATGGACGAACCGATCGCCGACGCCGACCTCACCGCCAAGTTGCAGGCCCTGGCCACGGATGGCGCCGATCAACGCATCTATGTGCGCGCCTCGAAGGTCGTGCCCTACGGCCGGGTCGCCGACATCATGGGCGCGGTGACTGCCGCCGGCTACAAGAAGGTCGCACTCGTGACCGAACCGGACAAGCAGTGAGGCGGGGCCGGGGGTGAGCGAGCAGCCGTCGAAAACGGGGCTTTATGTCTCGGGCGCGCTTCACGTGGCGTTGCTGGCGTTCCTCGTCGTCGGCTTCACCGCCGCGCCCAAATTCGACGATGCGACCGAATCGATCCCCGTCGACACCATCACGCAGACTCAGTTCAACGAAATCATGAAGGGCGAGCGCGACGCCAAGCCCGTGAAGCAGCCTCCGACCGAGCCGACGACGCACCAGACCGCGGTCCAACCTCCCACCGCGCCGATGCCGCCCGTGCCGCCGCCTGAAGTCAAGACGGCCGAAGCGCCCCCTCCGCCGCCGCCGGAACTGAAGACAGCCGACGAGCCTCCGGCGCCTCCGCCCAAGCCCGCTCCGCCTCCTCCGCCGGAGCCGCCGCCGCCCCCGCCGCCGCCGAAACCGACCGCCGAGGATACGCCGGCGCCGCCGGTACGGCCCAAGGAACCGCCGCGCGAGAAGTTCAAGCCCGATGCAGTCGCCAAGCTCCTGGAGAAGCCCAAGGCTGACGCGCTGGCCAAGCTGCTGGAGAAGTCCAAGCCCGACGAACCCGCCAAGCTGCGTAAAAACTACGATCCCAACGCCATCGCCAAGCTGATCGGCGAGGGCAAATCCGCGACCGATCCCACGCCCATCGGCGCGGCGACGCCGCAAGGGTTGCCCAACCAGCACGCCGCGCGCATGTCGCCCTCGCTGTCGGCGTCGCTCGACGCGTGGCTGACGGATGCGTATCTCAACTGTTGGACGCCGCCGCCGACGATGCCGGACGGCGAGCCCTACGTGGCGCAGGTGCGCGTCTCGTTCAACGCCGACGGCACGCTCGCCGCTCAGCCGACGCTGCTCAATCCGCCGAACGATCCCGCCTGGCGAGCCCATGCGGAAAGCGCGGTGCGCGCGGTGCTGAAATGCAATCCGTTGCGCGTGCCGCCGCAATACGCGCCGTATTTCGAGCAATGGCGAACGAAGACCGTCCATTTCGACCCGCAGAGCGCACTGGGCTGAACCAAGGCCGTCAGCGCTGAACCGAAAGAGCGAGACCAACCTGTCATGTTGATCGAAAGACTACTCACCCGCTTCGCAGCCGTGCTGATGGCGGCCGGCCTAGCCAGTTCCGCCGCCTCAGCCGCTGGCGACGTCTATGTTCACGCCGGCGCCAATTTCACGCCGGTGACCGTCGCGGTGACGCCGCTCGTCGGAGATGACGGCGCGACGAAGATCGGCGCCGTGCTCGTCAACGACTTCGCCCACTCCGTCTTCCTGTTGCCGCTCAATCCCACCAGCTTTCCCGAAAACGTCACCAATCCCGACGTGCGGCCGAACATCGACGCCTGGAAGACCGTCAATGCCCAATTCGTGCTGACGGGGCGGGTCATGAGCGCGGGCGGCCGCATCACGGCGCAGTTCCGCCTCTGGGACACAGCGACGGGCGCGCAGGTCGCGGGGCAGCAATACACCACTGAGGCCGCCAACTCTCGCCGCGTGGGCCACCTCATCGCCGACGCCGTTTTCTCGCGCGTCACCGGCGAGAAGGGCTTCTTCGATTCGCGCGTCGTGTTCGTCGACGAGAGCGGCTCCGCGGAAAAGCGCCGTAAGCGCCTCGCGGTGATGGACATGGACGGCGCCAACGTGAAGTATCTGACCAGCGGCGATAAACTCGCCGTCGCACCGCGCTTTTCGCCCTCCGCGCAACAGGTCGCGTTCATGTCGTTCAGCGACAGCGACCCGAAGGTGACGTTGCTCGACCTCGAGACGGGCCAGCGCCAAGCGGTCGGCAATTTCCCTGGCATGACCTTTTCGCCGACCTTTTCGCCAGATGGCGAGCGCGTCGTCATGTCTCTGTCGGAGGGCTCGAGCGCCCATCTCTACGTCATGGACCTACGCTCACACACGACGACGCGCCTTACCGACGGCGGCGCCATCGACACTTCGCCCTGCTATTCGCCCGACGGTTCGCAGATCGCGTTCGAGTCCGATCGCGGCGGCACGCAACAGATCTACGTCATGAGCGCGAACGGCGGGCCGGCCAATCGAATTTCGTTCGGCGACGGGCGCTATTCGACCCCAGTGTGGTCGCCGCGCGGCGACCTCATCGCCTTCACGCGCCAGAAGGGCAACCTCTTCGGCATTGGCGTGATGAAGACCGACGGAACGGGCGAACGCATCATCACCGAAGGCTTCCACAACGAAGGCCCGACCTTCTCGCCCAACGGCCTGTTCCTGATGTTCTTCCGCGATCCCGGCGGCGAATCCGGCCCCAAGATCTACATGGCCGACATATTCGGTCACGGCGAATTCCCGGTGCCGACGCCGAACTACGCGAGCGATCCGGCATGGGGGCCGCTGATGAAGTGAGACCGACCGGCCGTGACCTGATCTCATGACGCAATGCAGCAGTCTCGAGGACTTCGTCGACCGGCACCGAAGCCTCTTCATCCTGACCGGCGCCGGCTGCAGCACGAGCTCGGGCATCCCCGACTACCGCGACGCCGACGGTCATTGGAAGCGGACGCAGCCGGTGACATATCAGGCCTTCATGGGCGACGAAGCGACGCGTCGGCGCTATTGGGCGCGTAGCCTCATTGGATGGCGGCGGTTCAGCCGGGCGCGGCCGAACGCTACCCATCGCGCTTTGGCCCAGCTCGAGGCAATGGGCAGGAGCGAGCTTCTCCTGACCCAGAACGTCGACCGGCTGCATCAAGCCGCTGGCAGCGAGCGGGTGATCGATCTGCATGGGCGCCTCGATCGGGTCCGCTGCATGGGTTGCGGACTGCAAGCGCCGCGCGACGAGGTCCAGGGCGAACTGGAGCGGCTGAACGGCGACTGGCTCGATCTGGACGCCGCCGACGCGCCGGACGGCGACGCCGCCCTGGAGGGCGCCGATTTTGCGTCCTTCACCGTGCCGTCCTGCCGGCGCTGCGACGGCGTGCTCAAGCCCGATGTCGTGTTTTTCGGCGAGAATGTTCCTCGCGACCGCGTCGATGCGGCCGCGAGGCATCTGGAGCAAGCCGACGCAATGCTGATCGTCGGCTCGTCGCTGATGGTCTATTCGGGCTTCCGCTTCGTCGAAATGGCGGCCAGCGCGGAAAAACCCGTCGCCGCGGTGAATCTCGGCCGGACCCGCGCCGACCGGCTGCTCGCGCTGAAGGTGGAGCAGTCGTGTGAAGCCGCATTGGCTTTTCTCTTGTGACCAGCGGGGCGTTTCGTTCGGCGACTTGGGGTCGCTGAGTCGGGCCGACGCCAACTCCGCGCGAGGACAGCGCGAAGGGCAGATGAACTGGAAGGTAGGAGCGAATTCGGGCCCGGTCGTCTGTGGCTCAACACGTCACCACGGCGGTGTCGACATTGACCTTGCATTCGCCCGCAATCGACTTTACCGCGCGCGTGAAGTCAGGATCACGCATCAGGTCTTCATATGTCATCCCTCCAACCGCCGCTCTGGACGGCTGAGAGAAGTTGAGGACCAGCTCGACCAAGTTGAATAAACTCAACAATCCAAGCAGCCCCATCGAGGCGATCATCAGCCTGCGCGTCATTTTGACCTCCCAACTCGGCTTTCGTTGAAAGATTTCAGCTTCGCAATTTCGCATCTTCTCAGACAGGGGCGCAAGCTGGAGCGCCTCTCCTGCTTGTGATTGCCGTCGCCTACGCCGGACAGATGAGATGGGCGCCGACGCCGTTGCACGCGTCAGCCGCCTTGAGAGAGGGCGGCTCGTTCCGCCGCGCCTCGTCGGACAAATTCAGCCCGCGTCAGGGCAATCATGTCATTCCTGTCGGTGGCCGGGGCGCCGTATCGGTATTCATAGGGATGGCTAGGCGCGCCCAGCCGCGTACTGCGCGTCGGTGACATGCTCAAGCCAGTCCACGACCTTGCCCTCGAGGGCCTCCTGGACGGCGATGTGGGACATGGCGGTCGTCGGCGAGGCGCCGTGCCAGTGCTTCTCGCCCGGCGCGAACCAGACGACGTCGCCAGGCCGAATCTCCTCGATGGGGCCGCCCTCTCGCTGGACCAGGCCCAACCCGGCGGTGACGATCAGCGTCTGGCCGAGCGGATGGGTGTGCCACGCCGTGCGGGCGCCCGGCTCGAAGGTGACGCTCGCCCCGGCTACGCGCGCCGGCGGCGGGGCGCTGAACAGGGGATCGATGCGGACCGTCCCGGTGAACCATTCTGCCGGCCCTTTGCCGGACGGCCGCGAGCCGTTTTGCTTGATCTCCATGATGAAAAACTCCTTTCAGGGCGGAATGCCCCCCGGCTCGAGGACTGGCGCCCGCATTTCTCCGGCCATCACCTCTACTACCCGAGCCGACGTCAGCCTACGCCCGCCTTCACTGTCATACTGGAAGCGCTCCGCTATAGGTCGTAGAAACCGCATTGCGCCCCTTGCTTTCCCCGATGGGCCGCGCTGTGATGAATCGCTCTCGGGCGCCGAGCGGGGAACGCGGTCATGTCGATGTCGATCGGTTTCATCTTCATGGCGACGCGCCGGGACCGGACCGTCCCGCAAGCGCGCGCGCTGATCGAGGCGGCGCTGGAACTCGGCGTCGCCAACATCGGCTTCAAGGACGTCGGTCTGCCGCACGAGGCGCTGAAGGAATTGGCGCGGGCGATCAAGGCGGGCGGCGCGCGGGCCTTCTTCGAAGTCGTTTCGCTCGATCGCGAAAGCGAACTCGGTTCCGCCGCCGCCGCGGCCGAACTCGGCGTCGACTGGCTGCTCGGCGGCGTGCGGGCGAGCGAGGTCGCGCCGATCGCCAGAAGCGCGGGCCTCAGCTATGCGCCGTTCCCCGGCGCGGTCGTCGGCCATCCCAGCGCGCTTCACGGCGCGATCGAGGAGATCGTGGCGAGCGCCAGGGCGCTTTGCGCGATCGAGGGCGTCGCCGGGCTCGATCTCCTCGCCTATCGCCATTCGGGCGACGTTCCCGCTCTGATGCGCGCGGTGGTCGGCGCGGTCGAAAGGCCAGTGATGGTCGCCGGCTCGGTCGACGACGCCGACCGCATCGCCGCGGTCGCGGCGAGCGGCGCGGCAGGCTTCACGATCGGCTCGGCGGCGATCGAGGGCGCGTTTCCCGCGCCCGCGCGCGACTTCGCCGCGCAAATCCGTGCGATCCAGCAGGCTGTCGCGGCGTGCTCATGATGTTTCGCCGCGCCGCAACGCATATCCTTCCCTGGCGCACACGCCTGCCGCTGCTGATACTCATCGGGGCGATCGACGACTGAACCCCGGCGATCCGGCGCGTGATGGACGCGCTGAGCCGTTGAAGGCGCCCTAATTGTCCTGCGACGGCGGCATTGTTGCGATGATCTTGTCGTAATTCTTGAGGACAAGATCGATATTGGCGGGGAACTTGATCGGCTCGATCGACTTGAGCGCGCCGTTCATCTCCTCGAGCGCCTGCTTCTTGTCCGCCGCGGGTATTTTCTTGTCGGCCTGAATCTGGGCGATCTGCTTTTTGAGGACCACGTCGGCGCCGACGTATTTTTTCGTCTCCGGATCGATGCCGTCGACGACGAGACCTATGTTCCCCTCGACCTCGTCGAAGTCGTCATAGGAAGCGAAATTGTGCTTTTTGGCGACGGCGTCGAGCTGCGCCATCAGTTTCGGGTCCGGCTTGTCCGACGCGTTCTCGGGCTGCTTGGCGAGGATCGGCGCGATCTCGCTCTGGGCGGCGAGAAAGTTCCTGACCTGGGCGTCGGCCAGCGGGATTTGCTTGATCAATTCGGCCGGCGCGCCAGGTTGCTGGGTCTGCGCGAAGGCGGCCTGCGGTTCAGCGACGATCTCGAGAGGGGCGAGGCCGGCGACGCACAAAGCGGCGGCGAGCGAACGAATTCGATGAGCCATGGTCTCCTCCGGGGTTTGGAGCGGCGAGCCGCGCATAACGTAACGGCGGATGAGCGTAGCCTGCAATTACGACATTCCCAGAGGGATACCCCCGACAGCCCGCGCGCTCAACCGCGCTGCGGCGCCGGCGCTTCGGGCCGGGATGGGCGGCGCCGCGGCGAGAAGGCCTTCGAGAGCGTGAAAATCGCGACGAGCGTCGCGGCGTAGACGATCACCTGCAGCACCGACGGCTGGTCGGAGTAGCCGACCAAAGTGTGCAGCACTCGACCAAATAAACTCGTGTCGGAGAGGATCGCCGATGTGTCCCAGGCGGTGTTGGCGAAGATCGAGACGACGCCGGCCTGCTGGAGGAAGTTCACCGCCTGCGCGGCGAGCCCCGCGGCGAGGAAGGTGATGAGCGCGCTCGTCACCGCGAACAGCCGGTGCGCCGGAATCGTCACGAGGCCGAAATAGGTGACCGCGCTCACCGCCACGCCGCCGATGAGGCCGAGCGCCGAACCGAAGAGAAGATCGCGCGCGGTCGTTCCGCCGGCGGCCATGAGGCCGTAGAGGAACAGCGCGACCTCCGAGCCTTCGCGCATCACCGCGACCGCGACGACGACCGCGAGGGCGACGAGCGAGCGCGCGCCGCTGCGCACGTCCTGACCGAGCTGGCGCGCCTCCGCCGCGAGTTGGCGCCCATGGCTCGCCATCCAGATGTTGTGCCAGGCAAGCATGCAGACGGCGAGGCTAAGGATCGACGCGTTGAATAGTTCCTGGCCGACGCCGTTGAGCGCGTCGGCGATGGCGCCGGCGAAAGCCGCGACCAGGCACGCGCCAAGTACGCCCGCCGCGACACCGGCGGCGGCCATCGGCCGGCTGCCGCGCACGCCCTTGGTGACGGCCATCACGATGCCGACGATGATGCCGGCCTCGATCACTTCCCGAAAAACGATAATCAGCGCGCCGAGCATCGCCGGTCCTTTCCGCTTAGTGGACGACTAGGAAACCCTCGGTCGTCTTCTCGTGATAGTCGTCGTAGAAACGATAGCGACCGGGCTTCAGCGCACGCACGTTGACCGTGATCTTGCCGCCGCCGACGACGACCTTCTCGACGCGCAAACTCTTGCTCTCGAATTCAGCCGGCGTCGAATTGAGGTTGCTCACCTCGATCACGATCGGCTTGCCCGCCGGCGCGGTCGGTTCGGCAGGCTGGAAGCGATGGTCCTTCAGCGAGACCTGCACTTGCGCCGCGTCTTCGGCCAGTGCCGGGGCCGACGCCCCGGCCAGCGCGATGGCAAGTCCGGCGGTGGAAAACAGAGAACTGACTTTCATGAGTATCCTCCTCGGTTCTGCTCGAAACTCGAATTTGTAGTCGATGTCGCCGCGATCATGCGGCGTCTCGACCGACGTCGCCTTACTCGGAAACGATCACCCCTTGCGCGGTGTCGGAATGGAAATCGCCGAAGAACGGGAAGCGGCCGAGGCCGAGCGGCCGGATCCTCACCTTGCCCTCTTCACCCGGCGGAATCACTTTTTCGACCGCCGGTCGGTGCATTTCAAACTCATCGGCGGTGTCGTCCAGATTCTTGACGCTGACGAAGAACGGCTTGCCGTTCGGCACATGGATTTCGGTCGGCGCGAAGCGGTGGTTCTTCAGGACGATCGAGTAGGTCGCCAGATCCTCGGCGCGGGCGGCGCCGACGACGACGACGGCCAGAGCCGCCGCGCAAACGCTGGCGCCAAGAACATGAGTCATGAACGTCTCCTCATCGTGTCGGTTTGCCGGCGGCCGGTTCAGGTCGCCGTTTCGAAAAGGCGCTGGCCGATGAATTCGCCCTTGGCAGCGCCGCGGGGAACCGCGAAGTGGCCCCCGCCGACGTTGGTGACGAACTGGTTCAGCATGTCGAAACGCGACATCTTCTCGAAGATCTTGATGAAGCCATTCTTGAGGTCGCGCTGATGGCAGAGGAAAACGAGCCCGGCGTCGAACTCCATGCCTTGACGCCAGGGCGGCCATCGCTCCGCGGTGAAATTGGCGCCGTCGTTGTACGAATAGGCGCGCCGAAGAATTTTCGAACCGTCCTTGGCCATCTGATGGGCGATGCGAACGTGCGAATTCTCGGGGATGACCGGATCGCCATCGGCGTTCTTGGCGTCGAGGTCGATCGGATCGAACTCTTTCTTGGCGCCGAGCGGCGCGCCCGAGAGCTTCTCGCGTCCGAAGGTCTGTTCCTGGAAAGAGACCTTCATCCGATCCCAATGTTCAAGCGCGATCCGCGCGCGCCGGATCACCATATAGGTCCCGCCGCGCATCCAGGCCGGGGCCTCGTCGCCAGCCCAGACGACGGCGTCCATCTCCTTTGCGTCATCGGCAGGAGGATTGCCGGTTCCGTCCTTGAAACCCATCAGATTGCGCGGCGTCCGATTGGCGCCGAAGTCCGACACGAATCCGGTCTGCACCCAACGGATATCCGCGACGCCGTAGGCGAGCCGCGCCAGTTGACGAACGGCGTGGAAGGCGACCTGCGGATTGTCGGCGCACGCCTGCACCAGGAGATCGCCGCCCGTTCGCGCCGGGACCAATTGGTCGCCGGGAAAATGAGGCAGATCGACAAAGGCCGCCGGCCGTTGCGCGCGCAAACCATAGCGATCGGCCCCGCCCTTCTCGAACAGGCCGAGGCCGAAGCCGAAGGTCACCGTCAGCCGCGACGGCGATAGCCCCAGCACGTCGGAAGGATCGGCCTGCGCCTCATAGCCATCTTCGGCGGGGATTTCGACCGGCTGGCCGACGCTCAACGCGGCGGCGGCGTCGGTCCATCGACGCATCAGCGTCTCGACATCGGCGCGCTTGGCGGTCGTGAGGTCAAAGGCGGCGATGTAGGTGTGAGCCTGCTGCGCCGTGACGACGCCGCCTTGGTGCTCGCCCCAGAAAGGCGCCGTCGCGCTCGCGGCGTCGCCGCCCTGCGCCGGGTCAAGCGCCCGGGCCGCGCTCGGCGCCAGGTTGGAGCCGGCAAAAGCGGCCAGTCCCGCCGTCGCCGAGAGGAAGCCGCGTCGGGTCGCCCGCGGCGGGTTCGAGTCGCGCCGTGTCATGGCGTCGCCTTCGCGAGCATGTTCGTATCGTCTTCAACGTAGTAGAAGCCGCTGCCGTCCGGCGCCACGGCGAGACCGAAGAGGTCGCCGTTGCCGGGCGGCGACTGCGCCTGGTTGGAGTCGATCCACTGCGCCGCCACCTGCTTGCCGGAAGCGGGGTCAAATTCGACGACCTGACCGTTCTTGCCGTTGGTGGCGAGGATGTGGCCGTTGGCGGTCGCGCAGAGCGCGAGCGCGCGTTGCAACAATCCGTCCTTGGTGACGGTGCGGCCCGTTCCGGCGCTGCCGGTGCGCGTCGTCGCGTCGGGGATCGCGACGATGCGGTTCTCGATCGCATCCGAGACGTAGAGCATCGACCCGATCAGCGCGAGGCCGGTCGGCCCGATGAGGAACACGTCCTTGTCGGCGCGCTGCGCGAAGCCGCTGGCGATCACCGTCTGGCCGGTGACCTTCGGCGGTCCGCTCGCGGGGATCGCGAGCTGGATGCGCAGCACTGTCGCCTTGTTGACGACGACCGGGACGCGCGTGGCGGGATCGAGCTTGCCGGGGCCGGGAACGTCGTAGCCCGACATGCTGACGAACAGCGTCGCCTTCGAGCCGTTGTCGACGACGGCCATGTTGCCCCAGGGATCGTTGATATGCGAGCCGGACCAGACGGTGGCGAGCTGGCCGTTGGCGTCGAACACCAGGAGGCAGCCGGGGCCCTTGGTCGCCGTCGTGCCGTCCGTGCTCGGCGTGCTGCCGACGATGACCCAGCCGCTGCTGAGCACGGCCATCGCGGTGCTCAGGCCGATGCCGCCCGGGCATTGCGGCAGGTTCTGCGGCACTTTGGCGAACAGCGTCGTTGACCGCGACGACGGGTTGTAGTCGACGATCGTGCCGCCGGTTCCCTGCAGGTTCGAGAGGTTGTTGAAATTGTCGACCAGCACGTCGCCCTTGTGGATCTTGCCCGCGCTCGCCGGCGCGACGACGACGGCGTAGGGGTTGAGATCGCCATTGTCGGGGATCGTCGAGGCCAGCGTCGTGTGATGACGCAATCCCTCGAGAACGCCCGCCGCGCGAGCCGGAAACACGCCGAGGATGAGCGCTGCGGCGACACAGCCAGCCGCGCCGGTTTCGCCAAGTCGTCGAAAGTTCAACATTCTAGTCGTCCTTTGTTGAAACAGTCATCCATGGCCGTCCGGCTTTGCTCGCAATGACGGCCGCGTCGAAACGGGTTCAAGACATCGCGCCCTCAAAATGTGATGTTCGTGCGCAGACCGAGCACCAATTCGTTCTTGATCTTGTCTGTCGGGTTGTAGGGGTCGGCGATCCCGGCGCCGGGATTGAGGACGTACTGAACGTCCGGCTGGACCTGCCACCACGGCATGACCTGATACTGGTAGGTCGCCTCGAAAACGGTCTCGTTGTGGCGCACCGGGTTGTAGACGCCGGGGTTGTAGAGGGCGGTGTCCTGGTCGAGTCCCGAGGCGCCGTTGCTGACCTGGGCGAAATTCACGCCGACGCCCGCCGTGTCGTCGTCGCGTCCGAAGAACGGCTCGTGCATCGTCAGGCCGGCGTTGAGGCTGAAGCTGATGAGGTTGCGATCCTGAAGCGGCGTGAACATCGGGCGGAGGAAGACGTTGATGTTGCGATCGGGATCCTCGGAACGCCAGATCATCTGGTCCACGACCCCGTAGAACGCGTAGTCGCCGCGACGGGTCTCGGGGGTCTGGTTGTTGGCGGGATTGCCCAGCGGAAGGCCAGCAGAGTCATAGCGCAAGTCGGCGAAGTCCTCGCTGTCGTACCAGACGCCGATCTTGTAGGTGCGCGCAAGCGGATCGTCTTCGTCCGCCTTCACCACCGTGCCCGACCCGGGATAGGCGAATTGCAGTTCGGCGATCGCCAGCACGCCGCCGTTGAGCGGGAAGCTCACACCAAAGGGATTGCTCAATTGTGGATCGCCGATCGTGTTCGGGGCCGGGTTGCCGTTGAAGACGCCGGCGAGAACCGTGATCGAATCCGTCACGTGAGCCCGCGCGCGGATGCCCAACGCGGAGAGCGGATAGGCCGGACCGCCGCCGGGCAGATCCGCCGACGGCAGCATCGGCCAGCCGAACATCGTGTTGATGAAGTAGCTCGCGTTCTGGCTGACCATGAATTCCTGGTCGAGGCTCTGCTGGCCGATCTTGATGTCGAACGTGTCGCCGAACTTCTGCTGATACCAGAGCTCCCACAGCCGGATGCCGCGATCGGCTTCGATGCCGCTCGCCGTCTGCAAGGTGTAGAGATTCGAGGCGCTCAGGTTGCCGCCGTGAATCTCCTCCGCGCTGACGTTGAACAAGCCGCCGTTCAGACCGAACGCGCGTTGCGTGTCCATCTGCAGCGTCCCGGTGGTGAGACCATTGTATTCGAAGCCCTGACGGACCCCGCCGCTGACGTTGCCGAACACCTCGCTGTTCTCGATCACGCTGAGCGTCACGCCGTATCGGCTCAGAGCGGGCCGCAAGCCCCACATGTCGCCGAACAGATTGGAACTGCGCGAGGCGGTGCTCAGGAACCCGAACGGCCCCCCGTCGACGGGAGCGGACGCAGGCGTTGCCGAAGCGGACGTGGCGGCGCCGACGGGCTGCTCGACCAGTTCGCCGGAATCGGCCGGCGCCGGCGTGGGAGCAGCGATCGGAGCCGCGGCGGCGCTCCCGCCCATGGGCGTCTCGACGAATTCGCCCGATTGTTCGCTTTTGGCGGCGGCCTCGTCCGCCAAGGCCCCGGTGGGGAAGGCCGCGATCCACGCGCCGAGAACCAACGTCGATCCACAAATCCGCGCGAACCGACGCGCGGCAAGATTGCTTGCCATGATCCCCTCGCTGACCGGCGGGGTTAAGGCCCGCTGTCGCTGGATGGTCATTACCCAAGAAAAATAACGCGCGCAACAAAGATTGGCAGTTTTAGATGTTTTCTAAAATGCCACGTGAACACGTTAGATCGCTTCTAAAAAGCGAGATACACATAAATAACTATGGCCTGTCATTGTCATTCCTGGCGACGCGGCCGAGTATTACGCATATTAACGCGCAAGCCAGCGTAATAGCGCGCCAATATACCTGCCAGGTAGATCCGATGAACTTCGCGCTCTTGATCTGTCGGAACGGTCTCGGCCGAGGCGATCATGACCCGGTCCGTGCTCGCGTCGGCCGGGCGGCCTCGGCCTTCCGGCCCGCCCAAGGGCTGATCGTCGCCGCCGTTCACCAATTGCATGTGAAACTTTTGTGACGGGACGAAAAAAGCGCCGAGCGGACAAAATATCGCTTGCGTTTTAAGACGATTCGCCCAAATAAGGTTCTGCCCAATACGCACGTGCCTGTGGTCGTGTGTCGGTCGGCGGGGATCTGGACAAGAGGCCAGTTAACCGTCCTTCGAAAGACCGGCAGCCGGAGGCAAACCGGCGCACCCCGCCAAACGGGGGACGCGACTTGAAGCAACGACGGACCGGGCTTTTTCGTCTCTGTCGACCCTCCAAAGGTCGGCTTACCGAAGAGGCTTGTCTATCTTGCCGGGTGTGCGGAAGGGTCTTTCCCCTCCAAACGATGGCTGTGACTTGCGCTGACGGGGCTTACCCGCGGCGAGGACATGGCTACGGCGCAGCATCTGACCCTCGCGGGGTCGGCTGAGCGGCTCCCGCCGTTTGGTCGAATCGCGGGCGGTCGCGGTGGCGGGTCAACGTCGACGGTTCGCGTCTCCAACGCGCGGCCGGCCGACGCATCGCCTCCGATCCCTTGTCATGCCTAGTGCGGAAAGCAACCGCGCGACGGAGGATGCCGCTATGACCGATCGTATCAGGGAATTCCTCGCCCGAACTCAAGAAGACGGCCCGCGTCTCGTCGTCGATCTCGAAGTGGTGCGCGAAAACTATCTCGGCTTCGCCAAGGCGTTGCCGGATACGCGCGTCTTCTATGCCGTGAAGGCCAACCCGGCGCCGGAGATCCTCGATCTCCTGGCGCGCCTCGGCTCGTGCTTCGACACCGCCTCGGTCACCGAGATCGAGCAGGCGATGGCGGCTGGCGCCACGCCCGATCGCATCAGCTACGGCAATACGATCAAGAAGGAGAAGGACATCGCGCGCGCCTATGCGCTGGGCGTTCGCCTCTTTGCGGTCGACTGCGAAGCCGAGGTCGAGAAGATCGCGCGCGTCGCGCCGGGCTCGAAGGTGTTCTGCCGCATTCTGTGCGGCGGCGTCGGCGCTGAATGGCCGTTGTCGCGCAAGTTCGGCTGCGCCCCCGAAATGGCCGCCAAAGTGCTCGAGCGCGCCCATAGCCTCGGGCTCGTTGCGCACGGCCTGTCGTTCCATGTCGGATCGCAGCAGCCCAACCCGCGCATGTGGGACGGCGCGCTTAAGGCCTCGGCGGCGGTGTTCCGCGAATTGGCGGAGCGCGGCATCCAACTCGCGATGATCAATCTCGGCGGCGGATTTCCGACCCGCTATCTCAAGCCCGTTCCGGGCGTGCGGACCTATGGCCAGACGATTTTCCGGGCGTTGCGCAAACACTTCGGCAACCGCATTCCGGAGACCATCATCGAGCCGGGGCGCGGCATGGTCGGCAACGCCGGGATCATCGAAGCCGAGGTGGTGCTCATTTCCAGGAAGTCGGAGGGGGACCCGCAGCGTTGGGTCTATCTCGACATCGGCAAGTTCAACGGCCTCGCGGAGACGATGGACGAAATGATCCGCTATCCCATCCGCACCGACCGCGATCACGAAGCCATGTCGCCTTGCGTGATCGCCGGGCCGACTTGCGACTCGGTCGACGTGCTGTACGAGCGGGAGCCGTATCTGTTGCCTGTCAGCCTGGAGATCGGCGCGAAGGTGCTGATCGAAGGGACGGGCGCCTACACCACGACTTATTCAGCGGTTGGCTTCAACGGCTTCCCGCCGCTGAAGTCCTACGTGATCTGACGCGTCGGTTCGCTGCTTCCAACTGACTTCGCCTCCTCCCGTCCCCTCCGGCGCCTCGCGCCGCGAGACGGGAGGGTCTGGCGCGGCATCCCCGGGGGGACCGATGACCTTGCCGTTCGACTTCGCCGCGATCGAGGCGGCCGTTGCCATTGCCGGAACAGTTGCAATTCGCGCCGAAAAGCGTGCGGACGCGCCTGAGCGCGAGGCGCTGCTGCAAGCCGCCTTCGGCGCCGCGCGCTTCGAGAAGACGAGCGAGCGCCTGCGCGTTGGACGCTTGCCAGCCGATGGCCTCGCGCTGGTCGCCAAGGCCGACGGCGCGCTCGTCGGCACGGTCCGGCTGTGGTCGGTGCGCGGGGGCCGCGTCGATGCGTTGCTGCTCGGCCCGCTCGCGGTCGCCGAGCCGCATCGCGGACGGGGCGTTGGCGCGCGCCTCATGCGCGAGGCGATCGCGCGCGCCGCGATGCGCGGCCACCGGGCTGTCCTGCTGGTCGGCGACGCGCCCTATTACGAGCGCTTCGGCTTCTCCGCCTCGCCGACGGCGCGCCTCGATCTGCCGGGCCCGGTGAACCGTGCGCGCTTCCTCGGCCTGGAACTCGTCGCCGGCGCGTTGCGGGACGCGGAAGGGCTCGTCGTCGCAACGGGCTCGCGCTCGCCGGCGCTCGCGCGGCCCGACCCGTCGCCGCTCGAGTGCGCTATCTACGACGTGATGAGAATCTGAACATGTGCCCTCATCCGGCCCTTCGGACCGCGCCTCTTAGCTTCCTTGCCCGGTGATGTGGCCCGTCGAAACATGGGCGTTCTTCCGAACGTCTAACGGGGAGAGGGGTGGGCGCTGTAGCGCCGACCGGCGCTCGCCGCCGGTTCCTCTTCCACCTGGCGTTCCGTCGCGCCAAATATCTCGTTATACAAATCCTCGCCATAACCGGTCTGCAGAGGTTCGGCTTCGATCAACTTGAACGTCCGCTCGCCATCAGGTTGCCGCTCCGCGCGCAGCGAGATCGAAGCGCCGGCATTCCTGCTGTAAACACTGTGGGCGAAATCGTAGAGATGGGTGACAAAGCAAATCTTGATGCGCTTCTCCAGCAGCGCCGAGGTGATCTGTCTCGCGATCTCTGATCCTTCCCTTTCGTTGGTCGCGGAGAACGATTCGTTGAACAGCACGAGGGCGTCGGGCGTAATGCTGTCCACAATCGCGCTGAACCGGCTGAGCTCCTCGTCGAGCTTTCCGCTTTTCATAGTGGCGTCTTCCTCACGCACGTAATGGGTAAAAATGTGGCTGCACAGGTTACCGCTGAAGGATTCGCCGCCGACGAACATGCCGCATTGCATCATCAATTGCGCCAACCCGAGGCTGCGCAGGAAGGTGGTCTTTCCTCCCGTATTGGCCCCAGTGATGATGACAAAGTCTTTGCCGTCAGCGTTCAAGTCGTTGCCGATCACACGCTGATCGGTCTTGAACGTCAGGCAGACATCGTAGAGTCCGCGAAAGCTCAGTTTGCGCTCGCTGAGAGCCGCAGGCGCGGGAAACAGAGTCGGCTGACCCTTCCTGGCAAGTTGCTCGTGCAAGTTCAAACAGCCGATGTAGAACGCCAGCTCGGTGCGAAGCATGGCGAAAAAGCTGAGGATATGATCGTCGGATTGGGCGAGGGCGTTGGCGACAAGGTTGAGGCCCCTGTCTTGCAATTCGGCAAGAGCGCTTCCGCCAGCTTCGTCGCGCGGTGGCAGATGCCAAGTGTAGGCCGGCGGCTTCGGCGCCATCAATCGGGTGATCCAATTGCCTGGTACGTCATTGGGCTTGCGTAGCGTGTAATCCGCGCCCTTGTTGCCTTCTCCCAAAACCGCGCTGACCCAGACCCCGTCTCTGAACTTAAGGCGGCCGAGATGGTCCTTAACGCGGACAAAATATTCGTCCTTAAGCTCCCGGTCCAACATGGCGAAAAAGGTTGTAAAGCCGTCGGAAGAAAAGCGTTGAGCATTATAGGTTCCCACCCCTCTCAATTGTTTGAGCAACGCAACGAATATCTGCAGGACCTCGACCGACCGCGTCAATATCGAGCTCGGCGACTTGGTGTACATCCAGGCGTGAGCTTTTCTCTCCCGCTCATGGGCCTCGATCGTCAGGTCGTACAGCTGTCTGACCAATAGCGGATTGGCGAGAACGTCGCGGAGAACCGCCTGACGATACCGGACTTCATCCTCACTCTGTAGGCTTTGCAGAACAGCCTTTTTCGCGACCTCGTAGAGGTATTTATCGCCGAGCGCCATCGCGTTGAACAGGACGTCCAGTTCGAGATCCTGAATCAGGGCTTCGCTGTTCTGTGGCAGCGGGGCCTCGAGATCGAAGTCGCGGTCCCGGTACATGAGAAACGCCTTCATGATTTTATCCTCTCCAGGATCTGTCGTCGGGTCAGGCCGTATTTTTCGGCGATCGACATCGCATAGGCGAGGCCATCGGCGGGCTTTCGCACGATCTTGTATGTTCGCACCGCTGGGTGCTCCGGGACGATCGTGCTAGCGACGCTCACAATACGATCGCTCAGCAGAGTAAGCTCGTCGATGAACGTGACGCAGACGCATAGCGCGTCGATCTGCTCGATACGTTCGATGACTTTTGTGCCGAGGAAAATCGCATCCTTCAGTGTACCTGAGCTGAAGATCTCATTCATGATGATAATAGTTTTCGAGGTGGCACGATTTAGGATATGGTGTATTCTGACCAGATCGTCTTGCAGCTTGCCGCGAAGATTGCTGATGTCCTCCTCTCGCTCAAAGTGCGTGAGGATTTGATCGAACATAAACAATTGCGCGTCGTGACCAGGTACAAGACAGCCAAGACTCGCCAGATAATGCAGTTGGCCAAACATGCGGGCAAACGTGGTCTTACCGCCGTTGTTCGGGCCGGATACAATGAAGATACGTTCCTTCCCCTTCAAATGGAAATCATTGCACACGATCGGCAACTGCTTGGTGACAAGGCTCTTCGCCAGAGCCAAATCGAAGGTTTCGCGCGCGCAAAGCTCCTTGCTGTGAGGCGAGAGCGTTGGATAGCAAAAGCTCAGTCCGGCCCGCCGCAGGAGCCAGATAATCGAGATATGCAATGTAGAATTGGATTTCTCTATCAAACCGGCCAATCGTTTCTTCGAGGTAGAATAACGCTCCGAGCACAATACTCGCTTATAGCGGCGAAGATGTCCGGATGCAATTTGGCGACGCCATCCATCATCGCCGCCTCAACGTGATTCATTTGCGGCGACTCGATAAACTTTGCTCTGTAATCATTCACCGCGCCTTGCTTGAACTTGCGAAGGTGTCCTCGACGTCGGCGGCGTAGTCGACTTCGAGTCGTATTTGCGAACCGTGATGCTGCCGCTCCTGATCTGGAGCGTGTATTTGACGGTCGCCAAGTCGGCCTTGAGCTTTTTTGTTTCCGTCAGAAGCGACGTGAATCGCTCCGACGCTGTATAATCGGCCAGATAGTCACGAAACGACAGGAACCCGCGCGAGCGCAAGTCGGCGGACCCCAAATCGCGAGCGAGGGAGGTGATCGCGCCGCAGTACGCATCGACGGCGTCGAGAAACAGGGCCTCCTTCTGATGCTTGTAGTAGCGCTTTTCCATCTGTTTGAGGGTCTCGCGCATCGCGCGCAGGGCGCTGGCGAAACGATTTGATGTTGCCCAACAGATCGCCGTGCTCCAGGTCGCGCCAGCACCTCATGACGATAGAGGACTGCGTCGACATCGTGCAAGGACTGATGGAAAAAGGGAGCGAGATTGTATTCCTCTTTGCCAGCGGTGCCTCACGCCGGTGGATGCTTGATGTGTTCGCCGTACTGAAGCACCTGCATCTTTTCGAGGGTGACGAGCCCGCTCTGCATCATCGAATCGAGCGTCGGCAGGAACGCCTTGATCTTATCCTCGGTGTCGACGATTTCGATGACCAGCGGCAGATCCTGGGAAAGGCGCAGAATTTTTGACGTGTGGAGCCGGCTGGAATGGCCGAATCCCATCGCGCCGCGCAGCACGGTGGCGCCGGCGAGTTGCGCCTCGCGCGCCTTGAGGACGATCGCCTCGTAAAGCGGGCGACCGTGAAACTTATCGTCTTCGCCGAAGAAGATGCGCAGCAGCATGGCGTCGCGCGGTAGGGTCATCGATCATGCTCCCTTGAGCTGGTTCAGGCTTGCGGCTGCGATGTGGCCGCACCATACGCCGACGAGGCAGAAAACGAAGGACATGCCGACATTGGCGCCGGCGAGCGCCATTTCGCCGTCGCGGATGAGGTTGAGGGTTTGCAGGCTGAAGGAGGAAAAGGTGGTGTAGCCGCCGCAGACTCCGGTCATCACGAACTGGCGCCCTGCCGAGCCGACGAAGACGCGACCGTCCGGCCCCGTCAAGGTCGCGAAGAAGCCGATGATGAACGACCCCGTCACGTTGACGATCAGCGTGCCCCAGGGAAAGGTTCCGCCAAATTGGTGCGCCACGAGACCGGAAAAGAGGTAGCGCGCTCCGCCCCCCAATGCGCTGCCCAGCATGACCCAAACATACATCATCGCTCCGATCTCCGCCTCACCCGCCATGCGGCCCTCGCCTTCATTTCACAACCAGCACCTTGCAAGGCGCAAGCTCGACCAGCCGATCCGTCGTGCTGCCGATGATTCGATTGTACAGCGCCGAGTGACCCATGTAGCCGACGACGAGCAGATCGTAGCCGCCGCGCTGAACGAATTCGACGATGCACGAAACGGGATGTCCGACGACGACGCGCGATTCGAAGGCGACGCCTTGCGCCTCGGCCAGCTTGGTCGCGGCGGCGACGACCTTGTCGAACAGGCCCGCCGCGTCCGCCTGCGCCTCGGCGACTTCATCGATGCTGGCGGGAAAGCGCGGCGTCTCTTCGACGCAGATCATGGTGAGGCCGATTTCGAGCCGCTTGGCGAGGGCGAGCGCGGCGACCAGCGCCGCTTCTCCGCCCCTCGACCCGTCGTCGGCGACAAGCATTTTGCGAAACATTCATCCCTCCTCGGCAGGCGCGGGGACGCCGCTCGGCGCGTCTTCGGCGGATCGAAACGAGGGTTGAAACCATCGTTGCGCGATCAGCGTCGGCACGACCGCGCTGCCGATGACGGCGGTGACAAGGACCGTGTACTGGCCGCTGATCGATGATGTGGTTCGTCAGGCCGAACAGCGCCGAGATCGTGCCGAACGTCAGGCCGGTGGACATCAGCAGCGTGGTGTACATGCCCTCGCGCGGTTCGAAGCGGAAGATGCGGGTCAGCGGCAGGACGCCGACGAACTTCGTGGCCATCTTGATGGCGAGAAAGACGAGGATGAGGCCGGCCGACGCCGAGGATGCGCCTCGACCAGCGAGCCGGCCTTCAGGAAGTAGAACGGCGTCAGGATCGTGAAGGCGACGATCCGCATGCGGTTCGGCAGCTCGCGGTCCGTCAGGAAGGTCGGCGCGAGCACCATGCCGACCAGATAGGCCGGCAGCACCGCCTCGCTGCCGGCGATGCTGGCGAGGCCGCCGAGGAACAGCAGCATCAACGCCACGAACTTCGTTTGCGGCTCGCTGACGCGGTGCCCGAGTGCGCGAGCAGCCGTGGCGCGAACCGGCAGCAGCCAGAGGACACGCCGTCGCCACGGTGAAGAGGACCAGCCACACATCGAAGCGGGCGAAGACGAGGCCCAGGGCGAGCACGGTGCCGAGGTCGTTGACGAAGCAGGCGGCGAGGATGATCTTTCCCAGCTCGGTGCGGTTGAAGCCGGTCTCGACCATGACCGCGTAGACGACCGCGAC
This sequence comes from uncultured Alphaproteobacteria bacterium, assembly GCA_963813195.1. Classification (GTDB taxonomy): domain Bacteria; phylum Pseudomonadota; class Alphaproteobacteria; order Rhizobiales; family Beijerinckiaceae; genus Roseiarcus. The sequence continues at coordinate 77,580 of CAWEYC010000017.1, forward strand.
CGAGGTCGTGGACAGCGAAATGCCGGCGATCTGCGCCTGCGGCCAGGGCCAGCCGATCTCGTAACGGGCGAATAACAACACGCCGAGGTAAGGAGCGAAGAAGCCGACGATGCCGATGCTCATGCTCGACCAGAAATGCTTGCGCACGACTTGCGGGTCGATCTCCGTGCCGGCCAGAAAGGTGAGCAGGATGGCGCCGAAACCGGCGAGAAAGTTGACCCAGTGCGCCAGCGGCAGGCCGACGATGTTTCCGGCGAGGGCGCCGACGACGATCTCGGTGAGCGCGACCGAGATCGCGACCCAGACCGAAAGGACCGAGGCGATCAGCGCCAAGCCGATCCATAGAGCCGACTCGAGCCAGACCTGTCCCATCGCGACCTCCTGCTCGAGGCGCGACGACGAGCCACACGGCTGGAAAGAGGGCCGAGCGGCTCCCGCCACGCATGCGACGCGGCAGGAGTTATCAGCCCGGACAGGCGGTTTTGGGGGACCCCATCCCCTTGAGGATGACGGCGAGGGTAGGCCATCGGCCGCCAAAGTCAATTCGCCTTGCGTCGCGGGTCTGACTGTCGTTCAATGAGGCGCCCCGAATTCCGCGAGAGGAGGTCGGGATGAACGCGATCCTGGCGTTGCTCGTTGTTGTCGGCTTCGCGATCGCGGCCGCCGTCGCGATCAGAGCGCGACGCCGCGCCGTCGCGGCGGCTCTCATCGGCGAAATCTCGGAAACCTTGAACCTTCTCGAGACGCACGAGGTCGAGCAGCGCCTGGCGCATTTCGGCTCCGACGGTCGCCCCGCGCCGAGCCTACCCGCGCTGCCGACGCTCAGCTACCGAGCCGACGCGGCTTGGATAACCCTGCTCGGCGCTCATCTCACGCGATTGGCGGCGAGCTTCTATGCTTCGGCGGAGGCCCTGCAGGGCGAATTGCTTGGCTTGTCGAGCGAGGCCGGGCAGGCGGAGCGCGTCAAATTCGCCTCCGACGAGTTGCGGCGGACGCTCGAACTCGGCGACGAAGCGCTTCGCTCGTTGCGGGACATCGTCTCTCGCGGCCGTCGGGGCTCGATCTCCCGGGCCTGATCGGCGTCATCGAAACAAGATTGCGCCAGGCGCCGCGAGTTGCCCGAGGTTGACAGTCTCGCCTCATCTGAAGACAGTCCCGCCATGGGGTTCTGGTTGGACATCGCCGCCTTTGCGCTGAAAGCGCTCCTGATCGTCGGTGCGCTGGGCGGGCTGGCCGCGATCCTGGCGCGCCTGACCCGCACGGACCCAGCGAAGGTCCCGGGCATCAAGGTTCGTTCGCTCAATGAGCGCTACGACTCGATGCGCGAGACATTGAACGCGCACATCCTCGATAAAAAGGAACGCCGGGCGCTGGCAAAGGCGCACAAGAAGGAAGCGAAGGCCGCCGCGAAAGCGCGGTCGTCGGGCAAGCGCATTTATGTTCTCGCGTTCAAGGGTGACGTCCGCGCCAGCGCGGTCAAGCGGCTCGCGAAGGAGATCGACGCGGTTCTGACTGTCGCTCGGGGCGAACTCGACGAGGTGGTGCTGCGCATCGAGAGCCCCGGCGGCACGGTGACCGGCTACGGGCTCGCCGCCGCGCAGGTGACGCGTCTGCGCGAGCGCAAGATCACCGTCACCGCGTCGGTCGATCAGGTGGCGGCGAGCGGCGGCTATCTCATGGCCTGCGCCGCCGATCGGATCGTCGCCGCCCCCTTCGCCCTCGTCGGCAGCATCGGCGTCGTCGCGCAGGTGCCCAACCTCAATCGCCTTCTCAAGAAGAACGACATCGACTTCGAGGAAATGACCGCGGGAGAATTCAAGCGCAGCGTTTCCATATTCGGCGAAATCACCCCGGCCGGGCGCGAGCATTTTCGCGGCAAGCTCGTCACCACGCACGACGCGTTCAAATCCTTCGTCCAGCAATGCCGTCCGGGCCTCGACATGGCCAAAGTGGCCAATGGCGACGTGTGGCTGGCGAGGGAGGGGCTGGATCTCGGTCTCGTCGACGTCTTGTCGACCGGTGACGAGATGCTCTTTCGCGCCCGCAGCGAGGCGCGGCTGTTCGAGGTCACGACCGAGGAACGCAAGACCTTGCTGCAACAGATTTTTGGCGGTTTCGGGGCGGCCGCGCGCTTGGCTCGGGATGCGGTGGCGACCCGGCTCGCTTAGGGCCAGCCGCCGTTGGCTTGAAATCATCCATCCTGTCGTTCCCGTGCAAACGGGAATCCAGACTTGGCGGCCGGCGCGCATTTTCCCCTGGATTCCCGTTCTCGCGGGAACGTCCCGGCTGCGGTCAATCGACCAAAGACCACCCCGCTCTCAGGCGCGTCGCCGGAAGTTCGGAGCCGGGCCGCGAACGGCCGCCCTTTCCGGCGGGCATCCCAAGCCGCGAGCCGCCGGCCGCCCCGCGCGGCACACCCACACATAATTAACAGTCGCGAATTAATACTCCACGGGGCGTAGTGCGGGATAATGCGCGATGACGGCAATTCGAAGGTTGGTGCGGGCGTCGCAATTCGCGGTAATTGCCGCCATCGCCCTCATAATCGCCGCCCTCGCCTCCGCCGTGATCGCCTTCGCGCTCCGCGAGATGCGCGCGGACGCGATCGACATCGCGAAGGTTCACGCCGCCGAACTGGCGACGATTCTTTCCGAGGACGTCGCGAGCGCGTCGGCGCAAGTAGATCTCGCCTTACGCACCGCCGCGGACTTTACGGAGACGACCGTTCACGGAGAGGCGATAACCGAGGCCGAGGCCGCAGTCATTCGCCGTGGCCTCGTCTCTCTGCGTGGCGCGACAGCGCGCGCGGGCGTGATCGCGGTGACCGACGCGGCGGGCGACATCCTTGCTGCGGCGCGCGAGTTGGGCGTTGCGACCAACAATATCAGCGATCGCGACTATTTCACGGCGCTGCGGGACGATCGCGTCCAAGGCCTATTCGTCAGCAGACCGCTCATCAGCAAATCGACCGGAGCCTGGACGATTTTCTTCGCTCGTCGGATCGAGGCGCCGGGCGGTCGCTTTCTCGGCGTCGCCTTCGTCGGCGTCGAGCCCGCCAAGCTGTTTCGAAGCCATCCGGAAATGACGGGGGTCGGCACGACCGCCTTTTCTCTGTTCTACAAGGACGCCACGGTCGCGATGCGGGAGCCGGACCCCGGCAATGTCGTCGGCAAGCCGATACCCTCCGGCGGCCAGTGGCGAGCCGTCGCCGCGCGAGGCGGCGGATTGTATCACTCCGCCGGCGTTCTCGATTCCTACCCGAAATACGTCGCGGTGCGGCCCGTCGTCGGTTACCCGCTTTTCGTCAACGTCGCGATCTCCGACGAGGCCGCGCTCGCCAAGTGGCGAACGCGCATGATCACGATCATCAGCGGCGGCGCCATCGCCCTCGCGCTGGTCGTCGCGCTGCTCGTCGCGCAACTCAGGCTCGCCGGACGCTTGTCGCGCTCCCACATCCGCTCTTGGCGGCGGGGCAACCGGCTGGCTGCGAAGTCGAAGGAGCTTTCGAACACGCGCAAACGGTTCGGCCTGACGCTCGACTATATCTCGCAAGGCATGGCGATTTTCGATGCGAACGAGAAACTCGTCGTCGCGAACCATTGCTACGCCGAGCTTTACGGATTGCGGCCGGAGCAACTGCGCGCCGGCATGGACATACGTGAAATATTTGCGCTGCGCATCGCCAATGGCGCCTATTGTCGGGAAACCCCTGAGGATTATCTCGATATTCTGAGCGAGCCGTACAGCGCCGAGCGCCTGGACCACCTGCAGAACGGGCGCATCATCCTCGTTCGCGAGAACGAGACCGATGACGGCGGCTGGGTGGCCGTCCACGAGGACGTCACCGACCGCACGCGCGCCGCGAAGGCGCTGGCGCATACGGCGCGGTACGATAGTTTGACCCAGCTTCCCAACCGCCAGGCGTTCAAGGCGCATCTCACGGCTCGCCTCGAGCGCGCCGACGGCAAGCGCTTCGCCATTCTCCTGGTCGACATCGACGGCTTCAAGGAAGTGAACGAGATGTATGGACACGAAGTCGGCGACGACGTGCTCATCGAGGTCGCCAGACGCCTTTCCGGGGAAGCCGAGGGGTGTTTCGTCGCCCGCCTCGGCGGCGACGAATTCGTAGCGGTGGCGGCGGGCGAGCGCCTCGACGGGGACGGCGCGACCGGTCTGGCGGAGCGCTTGATCGCGGCGGTTCAACAACCGATCGCCATCGGCGGCCGGCTCATATCGCTGGGCCTCGGCATCGGCGTCAACTTGGTCGAGGCAGGCGAGGGCGACTTCACGCGCGTCATGCGACGGGCCGATCTCGCGCTCGACGCCGCCAAGAGTGGCGGCCGCAATCGCGCCAAGCGCTTCGACGAGGATATGGAACGTCGGTTCAGCGAGCGCGCCCTGCTGGCGCAAGATCTTCGCGAGGCGATGGAGCAGGGCCAATTGGAGGTCCACTATCAACCAATCGTACACGCCGCCGATCGCCGCGTCGTCTGTTTGGAAGCGCTGGCGCGCTGGCGCCATCCGATCCACGGCATGATTTCCCCGGCGACTTTCATCCGGATCGCCGAGGAGACCGGGTTGATCGTCGCGCTCGGAAACTGGGTCCTCCGCCGCGCCTGCGCCGACGCCGCCACCTGGCAACCGGGCATCGTCGTGGCGGTGAACGTCTCGTCGCTGCAGATCGAACGGCCGGACTTCGTCGAAACGATTGTCGACGCCGTCGAGAGCATCCAGCTCGCGCCGCACCGGCTGCAGATCGAAATCACCGAATCGATCCTGCTGCGCAACAACGAGGCGACGAACCGCGCCTTGGAGCGGCTACGCGCCTTCGGCGTCACCATCGCGCTCGACGATTTCGGCACGGGCTGCGCCTCGCTCGCCTATCTCAAGAACTTCCCGGTCGACAAGGTCAAGATCGACAAGTCCTTCGTCGACGGCATCTGCCTGGACAGAGCGTCGATCGCGATCGTCGCCGCGATTGTCGCGCTGGCGCGCGGCCTCGGCATCCAAACGACTGCCGAGGGCGTCGAGACCTACGGCCAGTACGAGGCGCTGCGCGCGATCGGGGTCACCACAATTCAGGGTTATTTGTTCGGCAAACCCAAGGCGATCGGCCCAAGCGATCCCGCCGTCTCGGGCGCGGAAGCGCCCATGTCGGCGGGCGGGATTCGGGCGGCCTGATCGGATCGCGGGCCGTGTTTCCTGGTTGCCGTCCAATGAGCCGCAGCCCCCAGATCCATCGCGTGGCCCGGCCGTCTGCACGAAGCGGGCCGCCGCCGGAACACGAGGAGGACCCCAGGGCGGCCGCAACTCAGATCACTTCTGCGCCATGACGGCGTCGAGCCCGACCCTGACCTCTTCGGCGTTCATGACTGGGGTGAAGTGCAGATCGGCCCCCAATTCCGTGAACCACCTCTCCGCCAGCGGCGGCATTTGGCTGGAGTTTTTCATGTCAAAAACAAAAAATGCGGTCCGCTCGCCGTTGTCGACGGTGAAATAGGCCGCCTCCGGTTTCGCTTGCTCCATGAAAGCGCCGATCACCGCGGGTAGAGTTCCGTTCCTGACGGCCTCGTTGCCTTTGGCGGTATTCGTTCCGACGCGCAACATCATACGCATGTTGTCCTCCCGTCATCGCCGGGGATCGTAAGTCCCACCCCGCAGCAGACAGCAGAGTTTCGCTCCGAATACAAGGACGCTCGCGAAAAGAGCGAAATGACTATTTGATTTTGTGCAGCTTCAGTCGTCCGCCGGCGCCGACGCGCCCGGAACTATTGGGCTTCCAACGATCGCGACGCGCGACGGGAAGGGGAGTTGTCCGCCGACATCACGGCCGCCGCGCTTGTCTCGTCCGGCCGCCCCTGCTATCCCCCGCGCAACCCTATTTTCCCCCGCCTTCCCGAGGACGTTTCGCCATGGCCGCGCGCCAATTCATCTACCACATGCAAGGCCTGAACAAGACGTGGCCGGGCGGCAAGAAGGTGCTGGAAAACATCCACTTGTCGTTTTACCCCGACGCCAAGATCGGCGTGCTCGGCGTCAACGGCTCGGGTAAGTCGACGCTGCTGCGCATCATGGCGGGACTCGACACTGAATTCACCGGCGAGGGCTTCATCGCCGAGGGCGCGCGCGTCGGCTATTTGCCGCAGGAGCCGCATCTCGACCCCGACCTCGGCGTGCGCGGCAACGTGATGCTCGGCGTCAAGGAGAAGCAGGCGATCCTCGACCGCTACAACGAACTCGCGATGAATTATTCCGACGAGACCGCGGACGAGATGACCCGTCTGCAGGACGAGATCGAGGCGCAGGGCCTGTGGGATCTCGACAGCCAGGTCGAACAGGCGATGGAGGCGCTCGGGTGCCCGCCCGACGAGGCCGACGTCGACACCCTGTCGGGCGGCGAGCGCCGCCGCATCGCGCTGTGCCGGCTGCTGCTGGAAAAGCCCGACATGCTGCTGCTCGACGAACCGACCAACCATCTCGACGCCGAGACGGTGAACTGGCTCGAAGGGCACCTGCGCAACTACCCCGGCGCGATTCTGATCGTCACCCACGACCGTTATTTCCTCGACAATGTGACCGGCTGGATCCTCGAACTCGATCGCGGCCGCGGCATCCCCTACGAGGGCAATTATTCCGCCTGGCTGAAGCAGAAGCACAAGCGACTGGAACAGGAGAGCCGCGAGGAAGTGGCGCGCATGCGCGCCCTGGCGGAGGAAAGTGAGTGGATCGCGGCTTCGCCCAAGGCCCGCCAGACCAAATCCAAGGCCCGCATCGCCGCTTACGAGGAACTCGTCAAAAAGCAGAACGACAAGGCGCCGACCACGGCGCAGATCGTCATCCCGGTCGCCGAACGGCTGGGCAACAACGTCATCGACTTCGACAATCTGTCGAAGGGCTTCGGCGACACGCTCCTGATCGACAAGCTCTCCTTCAAACTGCCGCCCGGCGGCATCGTCGGCGTGATCGGGCCCAACGGCGCCGGCAAGACGACGCTGTTCCGCATGATCACCGGCCAGGAGCAGCCTGATTCGGGTTCGATCAAGATCGGCGAATCCGTCGCCCTCGGCTATGTCGACCAATCGCGCGACGCGCTCGAGGACAAGAAGACGGTCTGGGAGGAAATCTCGGGCGGCTACGACATCCTCTATCTCGGCAAGCGCGAGATCAATTCACGCGCCTATTGCGGCGCGTTCAACTTCAAGGGCGCCGACCAGCAGAAGAAGGTCGGCATGCTCTCGGGCGGCGAGCGCAATCGCGTGCATTTGGCCAAAATGCTCAAGAGCGGCGCCAACCTCCTGCTGCTCGACGAGCCGACAAACGATCTCGACGTCGACACGCTTCGCGCACTCGAAGAGGCGCTGCTCGACTTCGCCGGCTGTGCGGTCATCATCAGCCACGATCGCTTCTTCCTCGACCGCATCGCCACCCACATGCTCGCCTTCGAGGGCGATTCCCATGTCGAGTGGTTCGAGGGGAATTTCGCCGACTACGAAGAAGACAAGAAGCGGCGCCTGGGGATCGACAGCGTCATCCCGCACCGGTTGAAGTACAAGAAATTTTCGAGGTAGCGGTCATTTGCTTTCCGAAAAGCAGAAGACGTGATAGGCTTCTTGCTTCGGTCCGGTGTGGCGGCGAGCCCTGTTTGTTCCCTCTCCCCGCGCGTGGGGAGAGGCCGGGCGAGCGGCGAGGCAAGTGGCTGCGGGCATCGCCAAAATGGAGCGGCGCGGCGGAAAATCGCCCCGTAGCGCATTGAAATCGTTGACTCGCACCGGAAAATTGCGCCGCAACCGTCAATTCCCGGGCGGCGCGTCCGCATCGCGCACATGCACTACGGCGAACCGATCGGCATAGAGCCGGCGCCAGCCTGGCTCCCGGTCCATCAGCGCGACGACGGGCGCGCCGGGCGGGAAGATCGTCCAGGCGATCGCGTCGCGCTGCAGGGTCGCGTTTAGAGCGTCCGCGTCGCCGCCGGCGATGCGACCGTAGAGCTCGAGGAAGGCATCGCCATACATGTCGGCGCGGCCGTCGATGAACGGCCGGACCCCGGCCCAAATGAGATAGCCGCCGAAGCCGTAGGCGTTGAGCGCCGGCCTGTCGCGCAAGGGGCCGGGGACGGCCCCAACCGCCGCGATCGGGGCCGTGGCCGCGTCGGCGCGCGCAATCGGCAAAGCGAGGCGGACGCCGGAGAGGGTGAGCGCAATCGCGGCCGCGGCGAGCAGCGGCCCGCGTGGGAGGCGTCGCGCGGGCGCCGCCGCCGCGGCCCCGAGAGCGCAGGCGATCGGCTCAGCGAGCAGCATCGGCGCGAGGATCGCGAGCAGGGTCTCGTGGCGCGAATGCTGCAGCGACATATGGATCAGCCCGACCAGGATCGCCGTGCGCGCCAGGGGGACCTTTATGGGCCGCGTAAGGGCCAACGCGAGCAGCGCGAGCAACGCGATCTCCATCGGCCCGGGATGGGCGAAGTTCTCCGGCCGCCATTCCCCGATATCGGCGAGATGGGCGATGCCGACGAGCCGGAGCGGAAACAGCAACCCCTCGACGCCGAACGGCGTCAGCAACGCCGCCCCGAGGCTCAGAAGGGCGAAGAGTCCCCAGTCCCTGACAACGGCGAGCCGGCCCTCGCGCGGCGCGGCCAGCCACGCCTCGAGCGCGAACGGCGCGATCAGCGCAAGCCCGAAGGCGAAGCCGCCGTGCAAATTGGCCCACAGCGTCATCAAAGCGGCGAGCCAAAGGGAAGGCGCCCGCGCCCGCTCGCGCGCCGCCAGCAAGCCGCAGGTCCACACAGCGAGGACGGGCAAAGCGAGGATATGCGGGCGGGCGAGCAGGCCCGGCGCGATGAGGCTGGCGCCGAGCGCCGCGACGACGAGGAGGGCGATGCCCGTCAGATCCCGCGCCGCCCGGTTCGCCATGATGAAAGTCGCCAGGCCTGCCGCCGCGCCCGTCAGCAGCACGACGCCGCTCCAGCCCATGGCGCGGAAAACGACCGCGAAGAGAACTTCGCTGAACCATTCGTGCGCCGTCCATGGCGCGCCAGGAAAAGTGAAGGAGAAGGGGTCGGCGCGGGGAACCGCGCCGTGCTGAAGAATCCATTCCCCGGTCGCCAGATGCGACCAGGTGTCGCCGTCGTTGAGCACTGCTGGCGAAAAGGCGGCGAGCGCGAACATGGCGAGCCCGAGCAGCAACGGCGTCGCCTCGACGGGGCGGGCAGCGCCGCGCGCCTTGGCGGCATCGGAGGCGAGCGGAAGCGCGATCGACATGCGCGCGAGCTTGCCAGAACTGCGATAATTTCGGGTTAAGCCTGACGGTGCAGAAGGCCCGGCAACCCCTGACGCTCCGCTCGTCCGGACAGAAGGGGATGGCGGAGACGGAGGGATTCGAACCCTCGATAGGGCTTTACAACCCTATAACGGTTTAGCAAACCGCCGCCTTCAGCCTCTCGGCCACATCTCCGCATGCATCACTTGCCGCTGCCGGACATATGCCCGACGGCTTCCGCCATTGCAAGAGCCGCGCTCAGCGCGCGCGCTGGCCGAAACAGGACCTTGCGCGCTTCCTCGTCGGTGGCGAGGTTGGACTTCGCGCTCCGTGTCGCCGCCGAAGCGCCCTGTCTTGCGCGCAAGGTATTGCAAAATGGCGCCGGATTCGAACACCGAGATGGGCGCCCCGTCCGGCCCGTTCGGGTCGACTATGGCAGGCATGCGATTGTTTGGCGAGATCGCGAGAAAGGCCGGCTCGAACTGCGCGCCCGCGCCGATGTCGACCATGTCGAGCGCGTAGGGCAGCGCGCATTCCTCGAGCATGATCGATATTTTCCAGCCGTTCGGCGTCGGCCAATAATAGAGCTGAACGGGATCGTCGGACATGACCGCCGCTTCGTCAGATTCGTGTGTTGAGGGGACCATGGTGGCGCTGGATCGACGGCGGGAAAACACTTTCGCGGCGCTCGCCGCAGGGGACCGCCGCCTGAACGAACTCGATTTTCGGGGGGGTCAAAGCGCCGAGCCGGCATCCGGTTCCGCGCCGCAGCGGGCAGTCGCTCTGTTCGATGGCTTCAAGTCTCTCGTCGGCGCGCTTCGATGCCGGCGAGTTCCGCTCCGCGAGTAGGCTGATCAGACAGGGCGAAGACGCCGCACGCCGAATCTGATCAGCCGTTACTCGCCCAAGTGGACCGCGTCAGCTCGCGGCGGGCGTCTCGGTCGGGGCAGCCGGAGTGGGCGCGACCTTCTTGCGCTTGACCGGCGCGCGCTTGGCAGTTGCCTTTTTCGCGGCCTTTTTGGCGGCTTTCTTCGGCGCGGCCTTTCTTGCGGCCTTCTTCGGCGCGGCCTTCCGAGCGCCCTTCTTCACCGCGGCTTTGCGAGTGGCCTTCTTCGCAACGACCTTGCGAGCGCCCTTCTTGGCGGCGGCCTTCTTGGCGGTTTTTTTGGCGGCGGTTTTCCTTACGGTCTTTCTCGCGGCGGCTTTCGACGCCGACTTCTTAGCAGCAGCTTTCGCCATTGTATTGCGTCCCTCTGGATCGTTCCCCACACGCGCGCTCTCTTTGCGCGAAGGAGAAGCATTGACGAAGTTAACTTCGTTTTCTCGCAGAGCAAGCGATACCTTGACGATTGAGATGGCCTCGCGTCGCTGTCTATCGAATTATCGCGCGCCGCAACGCCCCTTCGAGAGGCCCGAGAACTGAGGAGAAACGGCGGCGTGCCTGTGGCGGCGTTCGTCTTGCGTCGATGCGGCGCTGCCTCATCGCGGTTCGAATCCAACAGCTAGGATTCGCGATCACGCCTTGTTTCTCCTACGACTCCAAGAGTCGTCATTCGGCGCGCGAAGCGCCGATGCTCGGCGTGTTGGCTGCAGGGCGAGGACTCCGCGCAACGCCGCAATACACTCGCGCCGTCGGCTCCACGTTCCAAAACGATGCATCGAGATTGCGAGTCGCGATCGAATTTTTCTTGGAGACAAGCGACATATTTTTGTCGCGCGCGCCCCCGCTTTATATTCGCGCGCGCTGCGATTCGTTGTTGATCATCCGATTCGCTTGAACTGCAGCGCCCGAATCAAAGGTCGAGTCGCTTCTTCAAAGCGTCGCTGACGGCTTGCGGATTAGCCTTGCCGCCGGTCGCTTTCATTACCTGTCCGACGAACCATCCGAGCATGCCGGGCTTGGCCTTCGCTTGCTCGGCCTTGTCCGGATTGGCGGCGACGACAGCTTCGACGGCGCCCTCGATGGCGCCCGCGTCGGTGACCTGGCGAAGGCCGCGCGCCTCGACCAGGGTGCGCGGATCGACGCCCTTGTCCGGCCCGAGCAGCATGGTCAGAACGTCCTTCGCGATCTTGCCGGAGATGACGCCCTCGCCGATGAGATCGACGAGGCCCGCGAGCGCGCCGCTGCTCAATCCGGCTTCGGCGACGGCGAGATTGTGGGCGTTCGCATGGGCGGAAAGATCGCCCATGATCCAATTCGCGACGGCCTTGGCGTCGCGCCTCGCGCCGCCGTGCGTGACGGCTTCCTCGAAGAAGTCGGCGGTCTCCTTTTCCGCCACCAGGATCGTCGCGTCATAGGGCGAGAGGCCGTATTCGGACATGAAGCGAGCCTTCTTGGCGTCAGGCAGTTCCGGCAGCTTCGCGGCGAGTTCGTCCACGAAGGCGTCATCGAGTTCGAGCGGCAGCAGGTCGGGATCGGGAAAATAGCGGTAGTCGTGCGCCTCCTCCTTGGAGCGCATCGAGCGCGTCTCGCCGCGCGTGGGATCGAACAGGCGGGTCTCCTGCTCGATCGCTCCGCCGTCCTCGAGAATAGCGATCTGGCGGCGGGCCTCGACCTCGATCGCCTGACCGATGAAGCGGATCGAGTTGACGTTCTTGATTTCGCAGCGCGTGCCGAGCGGTTCGCCGGGGCGGCGCACGGAGACATTGACGTCGGCGCGCAGATTGCCCTTCTCCATATCGCCGTCGCACGAGCCGATGTAGCGCAGGATCGTGCGCAGCTTGCTGACATAGGCCTTCGCGTCGTCGGCCGAGCGCATGTCGGGCCGGGAGACGATCTCCATCAGCGCGACGCCGGAGCGGTTGAGATCGACGAAGCTCATCGTCGGGGACTGATCGTGCAGCGACTTGCCGGCGTCCTGTTCGAGGTGCAGGCGTTCGATGCCGACCCTGATCGAATGTTCCGGGGTGAGATCGACCTGGATTTCGCCCTCGCCGACGATCGGATTTTTGTACTGGGAAATCTGGTAGCCCTGCGGCAGATCGGGATAGAAGTAGTTCTTGCGGTCGAAAGTCGAGCGGTTGTTGATCTTGGCCTTGAGCCCAAGACCGGTGCGCACGGCCTGCGCAACGCATTCCCGGTTGATGACCGGGAGCATCCCGGGCATTGCGGCGTCGACCAGGGAAACGTGCGTGTTGGGCTCGCCGCCGAAAGCGGTGGACGCACCCGAGAACAGCTTGGCGCGCGAGTTGACCTGCGCATGAACCTCCAAGCCGACGATGACCTCCCAGTTTCCCGTCGCGCCCTTGATGAGCTTCGAATTCGCCGCTGTCGCCGACATGTTTGTGTCCTTCACCTTAGTTGGGGTCTGCCTACGGCCTGTTCTCACCGCAATCAAGCATCGGGCCCCGGCTGTGGCGCCATGCGGTCACGCGCGCTGTTCAAGCCCGCCCTCGCCTCGACAAGATCGCCGACGCGGCCGAGCAGGATCGGCGGCATATTGACGTAAATATTCTCGTGCCCGCCAGGTTCGATCCGATAGGTCTCATGGAATACGCCGACGTCGCCATTGGCGCCGATGGCTCGGTTGAACGCCGCCCAGGCGGGCAGATGCGCCTTGTCGCGCCCATGCGCATAGGCCTCCAACGCCTCGAACGATCGCCAGTATTGGAGCATGACAATCGTGCGCGCGAACCAGGTTTCAGCTCCGAGGAAACCCAACTCGGGCTTGGCTTCGAGTTCCCTGATCATACGAGGCATCGCCGCCGCCACCCGGCCCCAGCGGTGCGCTTTCCAAAGCTTGTTGATGCGCACGCCGATGAGGAACAGCACGAAGGGGGCCTCGTGGCGCGCCGTCCAGCGTCCCTTGAGCACTTCCGCCATGATCGCCCTTTGCAACTCAGCCCCCTCCACATAGGAGCAAGGATGCTCAGCGCGGAGACGCAGTGCGTTCCGGCGCCTCTCAGGCCCACCAGGCCTCGGGCAGTCGCGGGCTTCCCGCCGACTGCTCGATGGCATGACCGAGTGTGAAGAGCGTCTCCTCATCGAACGGGCGGCCGATGACTTGCAAGCCCAGCGGCAAGCCCTCGGCCGACAGTCCCGCCGGGGCGACAAGGCCCGGCAGACCCGCCATGTTGACCGTCACTGTGAACACGTCGTTGAGATACATCTCGACCGGGTCCGCCGAGCCCTTCTCGCCAATGCCGAAGGCGGCCGAAGGCGTCGCGGGCGTCAGGACCGCGTCGACCCCGTCAGCGAAAACTGTTTCGAAGTCGCGCTTGATAAGGGTGCGGATCTTCTGCGCCCGCACGTAATAAGCATCGTAGTAACCAGCCGACAAAACATAGGTCCCGATCATCAGGCGGCGGCGCACCTCCGCGCCAAAACCCTTGGCCCGTGTCCGTTCGTAGAGGTCGGCGATGTCCGCGCCGCCCTCACGCAGCCCATAGCGAACGCCGTCGTAGCGCGCCAGATTGCTCGACGCTTCGGCGGGCGCGACGATGTAGTAGGCAGGCAACGCATGGCGCGTATTCGGCAGCGAAATGTCGACGATCCTGGCTCCAGCCGCGCGCAGCCAATCCGCTCCGCGCCGCCACAGCGCCTCGATTTCGGCGCTCATGCCCTCGAGGCGATATTCGCGGGGAATGCCGATGGTCAGCCCCTTCACCGAACGTCCGATCGCGGCTTCGTAATCGGGGACCGGCGCGTCCGCGCAAGTCGAATCCTTCGCATCGGCGCCCGCCATCGAGCGCAGCATGATCGCGCAGTCGCGCACGTTGCGCGCGATCGGGCCGGCCTGATCGAGCGAGGAGGCGAAGGCGACCATGCCATATCGCGAGCAGCGTCCGTAGGTGGGCTTGATTCCCGCTGTGCCGGTGAACGCGGCGGGCTGGCGGATCGAGCCGCCGGTGTCGCTCGCTGTCGCCGCCAGGCACAGGCGCGCCGCCACTGCGGCCGCCGACCCACCCGACGACCCGCCGGGCGTCAACAGGCCGCGCCTGTCGCCCTCTAGCGCGGCGCGGGCCTTCTCGACGCTCCAATTCGGCGGCAGCCAAGGCGATGCAACCGGACCGTAGTAGGAGGTTTCGTTCGACGAACCCATCGCGAACTCGTCCATGTTCAGCTTGCCCAGCATCACCGCGCCATCGCGCCACAAATGCGCGGTGACGGTCGATTCATAGGGCGGCTTGAAGCGGTCGAGGATGTGGCTGCACGCCTGTGTATGGACACCCTCTGTTGCATAGAGGTCCTTGACGCCTACCGGCAGTCCTTCTAGTGGCCCGGCCGCCCCCTGTGCAATACGGACGTCGCTCGCTCGCGCCATTTCCAGCGCTTGGTCCGCCGTGATGGCGACGTAGGCGTTCAGTCCCCTGGCGCGTTCGATCGCGCTAAGGTGCGCCTCAGTCAATTCGACGCTCGACAGCTGGCGCGATTGCAGCGCGTCACGGGCTTCTGCGAGGGTCAGTGAGGTGAGTTGGGTCAAGTCGGGTTCCATCTCAAGCGAAAGGAAAGACGGCGGGACGCCTTCATTCGATGACTTTAGGCACGACAAAGAAACCATCTTCGGCGACCGGCGCGTTGGCCAGGATCAGAGGCTCGATCTCGCCATCCGTGACGACGTCTTCGCGCATCGGCAACTTCATCGGGATGACAGACGTCATTGGCTCGACCCCGGAGACGTCGACGGCGCTCAGTTCCTCGACAAAGGCGAGGATGGCGTTGATCTCGTTCTGCAGATGCGGAACTTCCGCGTCGGTCACGGCGATGCGGGCGAGCCGCGCAATGCGGCGGACGGCGGCCTGATCCACAGACATGACGGCTCCTTCAACTCGCGCCTATCGAAAGCGCGCCCTATAGCATCGCGCGCTTCGCCGTGGCAACGCGGGGCGCGGCGTGCTAGCGCTCGCGTCCATGTCCTTTGCCGCGCTCAACCTCGAAGACCTGGCTGCGATCCTGCCCGCCAGGGCGCGGCTGATCGGCATCGACCTTGGAACGAAGACCATCGGGCTCGCGCTCTCCGACGTCGAGCGGCGCATCGCGACGCCGCTCGTCACCTTGGCGCGCGCGCAGTTCTCGCGCGACGCGCAGGCGCTGAGCGCGCAGATCCGCAAATTCGATGCCTTCGCTCTCGTTCTCGGCCTGCCGCTCAACATGGATGGCGGCGAAGGTCCGCGCGCTCAAGCGACGCGCGCGTTCGCCCGCAATTTCGCTCGAATTGATCCGACGCCGGTCGTCTTCTGGGACGAGCGTCTGTCCACTGCCGCGGTCACGCGCGCTTTGATCGCCAACGATGTCTCACGGGCGCGCCGCGCCGAGGTCGTCGACCGGATGGCGGCCGCCTACATCCTGCAAGGCGCGCTCGACCGGCTCGCGCTCATGCTGCGCGCCGCTGGAGGCGACGAAACATCCCAGCCCTGATGCTCGCATTGGCGCTTGTAATCGACCGTCCTCGCGGTATACACGTTATGCGCGTATTGGGCGCCAAACGGCGACGCGGGAGGGGCGATCGGGCAATGGCCGGGTTTTCCAGCGAGGGTCTTGACCACGGGACCGAGCAGCGCGAGACAAACTCGCCTGCGTCGTCGCCGGCGCATGCGCGCGCGGCCGAGGTGGCCCGCTATCTCGCGGACATGACGGCGCAACTCGAATTGATGGCGAACTCGGCCCAGCTCGATTTGCTGGCCTATTTTCTCGCCATGGCGCGATCGGAAGCCGAGCAGCAGGCCCGAACGCCGTCCGCCGACGCGGGTACGCTTAGCGGGGATCGTCTTCGCCGCCGGCCGTGACGAGCGCCACGCGGTTGCCGCCGCAATATTCGATCCGCCCGGCGAGATCGAGTTCGACGATCGCTTGGCGAATTGTTCTCACGTCCAGTTCGGCGGCGCGCGCGAGGTCGTCGATTGAAATCGGCGCGGGGCCGAGAAGCGCCTCGACGCGCCGGCGATCTGCGTCGACGCCGACCGCATCGGGGAATTCGCGCGGGGCGGTCTCGTCTAGCGAGTTGCCAAAACGCGCGCGCGGCGTCGCCTCGGGATCGACATCGAACAAAGGATGCTCGCCCCACAGGGGCTCGCCGGTCTCGCCTGGACCCTCCTCGAAAATCGAGAACGGGTCGCGCGCGCGCAAGGGATCGATGACAAAGAGCACGTCCTCGACCCGGGCGCAGAGGTAGGCGCCGTCGCGCAGGAGATCGTTCGTCCCCTCCGCGCGCGGATCGAGCGGCGAGCCGGGCGCGGCGAAGACCTCGCGGTTCTGCTCGGCGGCGAATTTGGCCGTGATGAGCGATCCAGAGCCGCGGGCCGCCTCGACGACAACCGTTCCGAGCGACAGGCCGGATACGAGGCGGTTGCGACGCGGAAAATCCCGACCCCGCGGTTCCCATTCGAGCGGCATTTCCGAGACGATCGCGCCATATTCGGCGATCCGCGGCAAGAGAGCGACCGCCTCCGGCGGATAGGGCTTCGTGTGGCCGCCCGCCAGAACGCCGATCGTGCCGGTCTCCAACGACGCGACATGGGCGCGCTGATCGACCCCGCGCGCCAAGCCGGAGACCACGATGTATCCGGCTTGACCGAGGCCGCGTGCGAGACGGTCCGCGAAGGTCAAGCCGGCCGCCGAGGCGTTGCGCGAGCCGACGATGGCGATCGCGGGTTGCTGCATCGCCTCTTCGCGGCCGCGCAGGGCGAGGATCGGCGGCGCGGCGTCGATCCGCCGCAGCGCCGGGGGATATTCCGGCTCGCCGAGGGCGATGAATTGTATGCCGATCTTGCGGGCGAGGGCGAACTCGCGCTCGACCTCCTCCACGCTGGCGACGCGGATCGGTCGTTTCGCGCCGCCGCGCTGGGCGAGGTCCGGCAGCGCGTCAAGCGCGGCGCGCGCGCCGCCGCAATTGTCGACGAGCGTCCGGAATGTCCGCGGACCGACGTTCTCCGAGCGGATCAAACGCAACCAGTCGAACCGCTGGTCGTCGCTGAGCCGCGCGCCCTTGGGACTGCTGGTCACCTCAATCCTTTCGTCCGATTTTCGTTTCCGTTCCGTCGATCAAGCGCTTGATATTGGCGCTGTGCCGGATCCAAAGCAGCAGCGCGAGCATTCCAAAAGCGGAGGCGATATCGCTCCGTCCCGTCGCCAAGGCGACCACGACCGCCGCGACGCTCGCTGTGAGCGCCGCGGCCGAGGAATAGCGAGTGAGAGCCGCAACCGCGAGCCACACGATCGCGAAGGCGATCGCCGCGGGCCAGCAGGCGCCGATCAAACCGCCGAGGAAGGTGGCGACGCCCTTGCCACCGCGAAAGCGCAACCAGACGGGATAGAGATGGCCCAAGAAGGCGCCCGCCGCCGCGGCGAGGGCAGCGGCTTCCTCATGAAACAGGATCGTCGCCAGCATGTAGGCGACAGTGGCCTTGAGCGCGTCGAGAACCAGCGTCGCCGCCGCCAAGTCCTTGCGGCCGGTGCGCAGCACATTGGTGGCGCCGATGTTGCCGGAACCAATCGTGCGCAAGTCCGCCGTTCCCGCGATGCGGGTCAAAATCAGGCCAAACGGAATCGAGCCGAGAGTGTAGCCCAAAGCGAGTGCGAGAACCGCCAAAATGCCATCTAGTGAAATCGCCATGGGCGGCGTTCGCCTCGCAACGCAGGAATTCTGCCGCGAAGCCTATTCGTGCGCGACCCTTCCCGCAACCAGCGTCATCTTCACCCTGCCTTCGAGCCGCGCCTCGTCGAAGGGGGTATTGCGGCAACGCGAGTGCAGCGTCGCTGGATCGAGCACGAACGGCTCCTCCGGATCGAAGCGGATCAGGTCGGCTGGCGCGCCGACCGCGAGGCGACCGCTGGGAAGTCCGAGGATTTCAGCTGGTCGGGTCGTCATCGCGCGCAAAAGCCGGGGCAGGGCGATGGCGCCCGCCGACACCAGACGCAGGCTCGCGGCGAGCATCGTCTCGACGCCGATCGCGCCCGCCGCCGCTTCGGCGAAAGGCAACCGCTTGGTCTCGACGTCCTGTGGATCGTGATCGGAGACGATCACGTCGATGAGGCCGGCGTTCAAGGCTTCGACTAGCGCGAGACGCTCGTCTTCACCCCGAAGCGGCGGATTCAATTTGAGGAAGGTGCGGTAGTCGCCGACGTCGATCTCGTTGAGCGTGATGTTGTTGATCGAGACGCCGCAACTGACAGGCAGTCCCGCTTGCCGCGCGCGCGCCATCGCTTCGAGCGAGAGCTGGTTGGAGACGAACACGGCGTGATAGCGGGCGCCGGTCAGCGCCACGAGGCGAAGATCGCGCTCCAGCACGATTGTTTCCGCCTCGCGCGGAATCCCGGGAAGGCCGAGCCGACTGGCCCGTTCGCCCTCGGCCATCACCCCGTCGCCGCGAAGGTCGCGATCCTCGCAAATGTGCATGACGAGGGCGCCGAAATCGCGCGCGTAGGTCAGCGCGCGCCGCATCGTCTGCGCGTTGGCGAGGCTGTTGGGGCCGTCGGAGAAGGCGACGGCGCCGGCTTCGGCGAGCAGGCCGATCTCCGCGATCTCTCGCCCCTCCAGGCCCTTTGTCAGGGCTGCGGACGGCAGCACGCGCACCTTGGCGGTGTCGCGCGCGCGGCGTAGGATGAAATCGACCACGGCGGGATCGTCGACGGGCGGATTGGTGTCCGGACGAGCGACGAGCGTCGTGACGCCGCCCGCCGCCGCCGCGGCGCTCGCGCTCGCGATCGTCTCTCGATGCTCCGCGCCGGGCTCGCCGATGAAGGCGCGCATGTCGATGAGCCCCGGTGCGACCACGTCCCCGCCGCAATCGACGAGCCTCGCTTCGGCGGGGACTGCATCGCGCGTCACCGCCGCGCCCAGCGCCGCGATGCGCCCATCGACGACGAGCGCGCCGCCGCGCTCCTCTCGCATCTCTGCGGGATCGATCAGGCGGGCGTTGAGGAGAGCGATGGGACGGGGATGGGGCACGGGCGCTTGGATTAGCCGCGCCAGGCGGCGCAGGCAAGGCCGGAACGCCGGCGGATCCAACTCGGCACTTGCCTGCCCCGGCAAAAACGTTTAGACGGCGCCTCTACCGCACGGGAGCGCTTTCCCGTCGCGACGGCATGCGCGCCCGTAGCTCAGCTGGATAGAGCACCAGACTACGAATCTGGGGGTCAGGAGTTCGAATCTCTTCGGGCGCGCCATTTCTGACACCACTCTGTACAGGTGTGCGAACACCGTCGCGCTCCCCACCCGTCATCTGGCTGCCCACGACCCGCAACGCGCGCGCGGCTGTGCGCTTTGAGCATTGCTCCTGTCGCGCCACCTTCGTCGCGCGAGCCGCGCTCAGGTCTGAAGCGGACGCAGCGCGGCCTCAAGCGCGTGCAGCCGCGCGAGGCCTTCGGCGTCGGTCTTCTCGAAAGGCTCCTCGCACAAGGTTACAAGCGCCGCGCTATCTTCGAGGGTGTCGACCTCGACGTCGACGGGATACTTCGCCCGGGCGGCGAGGTTCGAAGGCAGGTAGGTAATCCAGCCGATCCGCGGTTGGAGAATGCGCTCGCCCGCCGCAAACGTCGGATCGGGGACCTTGGGGAGGTCGAGGATATAGAAGGAAAACATCGCGCACATTTCCGCGGGCTTCCAGATCTCGAGGGCGAATTTCATCAACGGCCGAAGTTCAGAGGCGCGCCACGGCCGGCCAGTCGCCGGCCGCAACTTGGAAAGCCGCATCAAGACGTAGTTCGGATAGATGGTTGCATGGCGGCCAAAAGCGCCGACGCTGCAGTGGGTATCGGCGTAGCTCGACTTGCGGAAATCGTAGGGCGGCGATCCCGCATGGCCTCCCCAGATATCGCTCCCCAGCTCCGGCCAAGGGCGGGCGCTGACCTCATATCGATTGATACTGTCGATCACAAGCTGCTTCGCCTGGATCTCGCTCAGGGGGACAGGAACCGTCTCCTCCCTGGTTATCGGGGACTTCAGCCAGCTCTGATAGATCGGATCGAAATTGGGGAGACCTGTGACAAACCGCGATAGTTTATCCGCGTCGTCGGCTTGCGGCGGGTCGCGCGATTCCCACGAAAGGCTAAGTCTCAGATCAGTCATAGGCGTGCTCCACTCAGTTTGGATCGAAAACGACCGACAGGTTTTCTCTGATCTGCGGGTCATCCGCGATTTTGTTCAATCCCCGATAGCCTTTCTCAGTTTGGGCGTGCCAGACGACCACGCGGCCCGCGTCAAGAGCGGCAGCTGATTGTCTTTTCATTTGAATTCTTGGGTTGCTGTCTGTTGAAATCCACCCGTACAGCTCATCATTCTCATCGAACATAAAATCGATGTCCGCCTTGGCTTCGAGCAGGATACCGGTGTCTGGATCGCAGCCGTCAAACATCACCTTCCCGAGTGCAATCGCCCAGCCGTAGGGGAGCTTGCTGATGTATTCCTGATAGGCAATGGAATTCTGCGATTGGGTCGTCTTCGGCTCGCGCGTCGGGTCGGGGCAGAGCTTGGGCTCGTCGTTATCAGCGGCTGGCGCGGCGGCAGGCTCGCCGTCCCCACTACGCAAACCCGCGGCGAAGTGATCGAGGACTTCGACCTCGGCCACCAAGGATTGTCGCTGATTGGGACCGCTGACCGTCCTCGCGACGGGTTGGCCGTTCCGATCGTAGAAGACGCCGCTCGGACCTTGGAGGCCGACCGCCAGGTTCCGCCACTGGCCGTCGATCAGGACTTTGAAGGTCACCGAAGTCTCGTCGTGAGCCCAGCGGTAATTCATGTCAGGACGACCGGGGACGGAGCCCTCGTCGACGATCGGGTTGCCGCTCGGCACGAAGATCGCGCCGAACAGGATCGTTGCTTCGGAGAAGCGGCCGGCCAATGTCGCGAGCCCGTCCAGCGCGGTCGTGGTCAAGTCGCTGGCGGGCAGCGAGCCGACACTCGCTGCCGGAGCAGGGGAAAGAAAGGCAAAAGCCGCACCGCCGCGAGACGAAACGCTTGCGGCGGGGCTTAAGTCGGTCTTCGGCTTGTCCGTCCCCGTCCCCGTCCCCGTCCCCGCCCCAGCCTTGGGCGCGAACCAACCGGGATTGGGAGAGGCGCCTGTTCTCGGGTGTTTTTCGTCCCAGTCGTCGTCCTTCAGAAGCCCGCAGGCGACAAGGCCGTGGGCGAGACGTCGCTTTTCCAACGCGCCGTATTGGCGCTCCAGGGGTGCGGGAGGGTCGGGAAGTCGCAGCAGCAATGCCGCGATCTGCGCGCGGGCGAGTTCCCCGTTGCGCAGCGCGGCTGCAACGACGTCGACGCCTCTGCGCATGCCGCCGACGTCGAGCGGAAAGCCATAGAGCTTGGATAGATCGAGGTTGAGATCGCGTCCATCTCGTCGGGTCCAACTGCCCTTCGCATCGCGCGCCACCAGCACAATGCCGCCGACTCGCAACCCGTCAGCGTCGCACTCAATTCGTCCGGGACAGAGCCGGAAATGGCGCACGGAAGATCGATCGTCCATCTGGGGCGCTCTCATGAATTTCTGAAATTCAGGAGAACATACGACGAACATTGTGGCAAGCTTTATCACGCCGTTCTCGTGTTTTTCGTCGCCGCGAACCGGAGCGACCCCTTCGAACTGGGCCGGTGGCGCCCCGCCGGGCTCGCGGGAGGACCCTCACGTGCCCGCCTTCGAGACAACGGCCACGGCCCGTTGAGGGTGTCGGTCAGTCTGGTGGCCGAAGACCGGGGCTTCGTTGTGGCCCGCAAGCGATTTCAATCACATAGGCGTTCGCAGTTTTATCCTGAGTGGCGCGCCATTTCCGGCATCACTCAGGACAGAACTGCGAACATAGGTCTTGAATGGCGCCGGTGCGTGTTTGCCGTCTTGGGCGAGCGAAGCGGTCGAGCGCTTGGGTTCGTGGCGTTCGGCCATAGCCTCCATCGGAGCGGGCGGCTCGTCATCTCGACCGGCGGACTTGATCCTCCAATTCCTCGGAGGAAGCCGTGCTCGGAAGAAGCCGAGTTCGACTGGCTATGCTAGACAGAATCGTCGATCGTCCCTTCTACAATTGTAACGATGCCCGATTCTCTCGTCCCCGTGTTGACGCCCCACGGCACATTGCGCGTCGAACGGGAGCCGTCGGAATTTCCGCTTCACGAGGCCGTCGCCGGTCGTCTTGGCGCCGCATTCGCTCGCGGCGGCGGGCACGGGCTTCTGCAACTGGGCCTCGCCGAAGCGGGGAGCCGCCTGCCGCCGGAGCTTGCGTTCTGGCGTGCGTTCGCCATGCGGTTCATCGCCGCGGTCTGCGCGAACGGCGAAGCGGCGACGGTCGAGGCGCCGAGGGTCTTGGCGCCGGCCGCGGCCGATCTCACACGATTGATCGAGGAGGCGCCGCCAATGCGCGGCGGCGAGTATCTCGACGCCGAGCGTCTCATCGGGCTGTGGCGTTCGCTTCAACAAGCAATCGACGTCGAGCGCGCCGCAAGCGGCCTCCCGATCGGCGCTTTTCTGGCCGCGCGCGACAGCCGCTGGCGGCTCGTCGGGCGCGTGCATTTCAACCTCGCCGAGAATTGTAAGGACGCCGAGCGCCCTTTCGCCTTCCTGGCCACCTACGCCGCCTCGCTCGCCACCCATGGCGCGCTTCGGCACGCGCCCCTCGGCGCGGCGCTGCGTGAATTCGCCGGCGCCGGGGCGAAGAACGAACTGCTGCGACTGCTGGAACCGGTCGAACGGGCGGGCGAAAGCTGCGCCTGGCTGAAGCAAATCGTCGATTTCGGGCGAGATCTTCCACCCGCTTCGCTGGACGCCGAGCGAGGCGATCCGGCTGCTCGGCGACGTCGAGACGCTGGAGCAGGCCGGCGTCGTCGTGCGCATGCCGGCCTCGTGGCGCGCGGGGCGGCCGAGTCGCCCGTCGGTGGAGGCGACGGTGGGATCGAACGCCCCCTCCGTCGTGGGCGCCTCGTCGCTGCTCGACTTTCAGGTCGAGGTGAGCCTCGACGGCGAGCCGCTGACATCAGAGGAGATCGCCAGCCTCGTCGGCTCGGCGGACGGACTCGCGATGCTGCGCGGCAAATGGGTCGAGGTCGACCCGATGCATCTGAAGGCGACGCTCGACAGATATGCCGAGATCGAACGCCTCGCCCGCAAGGAAGGCGTCTCGTTCGGGCGGGCGATGCGCCTGCTGGCGGGGGCGGACATCGGCGAGCGCGAGACCGCGTCCGCATCGGATGTCGCGTGGGAGCGCGTGAACGCGGGCCCATGGCTCGCCGAGACGCTCGCCGCCTGCCGCAGGCCCGATGTCCTCGCGGCCGCCCATCCAGGCGACGCCTTGAAGGCGACGCTGCGCCCTTACCAGGACGTCGGCTTGCGCTGGCTCGGCTTCCTCACCCGGCTCGGTCTCGGCGCCTGTCTCGCCGACGACATGGGGCTCGGCAAGACCGTTCAGGTGCTGGCGCTGCTGCTCACGTTCAGCGGGCGAGAAGGCCGATCGCGGCCGAGCCTCATCGTCGCTCCGGCCTCGCTGCTCGCCAACTGGGCGGCGGAAGCCGAACGCTTTGCGCCGTCGCTGAAGGTGCTCGTCGCCCATCCCGCCTTCACGCCGGCGGAGCGCCTGAAGGCGCTCTGCGCCGAAGAACTGGCTCAGACCGACCTGATCGTGACGAGCTATGCGGCGCTGCTGCGGCTCGACTGGATCGGCCGTACGCGCTGGCGGCTCGCCGTCATCGACGAGGCGCAGACGATCAAGAACCCGGACGCCAAACAGACCCGCGCGGTGAAGGCGCTCGACGCCGAGGGCCGCATCGCGCTCACCGGCACGCCGATCGAGAACAATCTCCGCGACCTGTGGTCGATCTTCGATTTCCTCAATCCGGGGCTGCTCGGCTCGTCGAAGGCGTTCGCGAATTTCGTCAAGCGGCTCGCCGATCGCACGCCTCCTTCCTTTGCGCCGCTGCGCAAGCTCGTCGCGCCCTACATTCTGCGCCGGCTGAAAACCGACCGCAGCGTGATCTCCGACCTTCCCGACAAGACCGAGGTCACGGCCTACTGCGGACTCAGCCGCAAGCAGGCGGCGCTCTATCAGGCGACTGTCCGGGAGTTCGAGCGCCGGCTCGAAGAATCCAGCGACGAAATGGGGCGGCGCGGCCTCGTGCTGGCGACGCTCATGCGTCTGAAACAGATTTGCAATCACGGTTCGCATGGCTTCGGTGGCGGCGAAAAATGGGAGAGCGAGGACAGCGGCAAGTTCGCGCGGCTCACCGAGATCGCCGCTACTGTGGCGAGCCGCCAGGAGAAGATGCTCGTCTTCACCCAGTTTAAGGAGACTGTCGAACCGCTCGGCGACCTGTTGGCTGGCGCTTTCGGCCGCCCCGGACTCGCGCTCAGCGGCGACACGGCGGTGGACAAGCGCCGGGCGTTGGTCAAGACCTTCCAGGAAGACGAGGGCGCGCCGTTTTTCGTCCTGTCGCTGAAAGCGGGCGGCTCCGGGCTGAATCTGACGGCGGCCTCGCATGTCGTGCATTTCGACCGCTGGTGGAATCCGGCGGTGGAGAATCAGGCGACCGACCGCGCCTTCCGCATAGGACAGAAGCGCAACGTCCTCGTGCACAAGTTCGTCTGCCGTGGCACGATCGAGGAACGAATCGACGAACTCATCGAGTTCGAAGCGTCGGATGGCCGAGGACATGCTCTCCGGCGGGGGAGAAATCCACCTGACCGAACTCGCCGACGCCGATCTGATGGCGCTGGTCAGGTTAGACCTCGACGCCGCGACCAAGGAGGGGTGACGCAATGAGCCATTGGGGTTTCCGCCCGTACGTGCCCGTCGCGCAGCGCCGCGCGCAGGCGGTGAACGAAATCGAGAAGCTCAGGAAGAAAGGGAGCGTCGTCCGGCCAATCGCGATCGAGGGCCGCAAGATCGCCAAGAACTTCTGGGGCAAGGCGTGGTGCGATAATCTGGAGCGCTATTCCGACTTCCAGAACCGGCTGCCGCGCGGGCGGACCTACGTCTGCAACGGCTCGGTGATCGATCTCGGGATTTCGCACGGCAAGGTGGAGGCGCTGGTCAGCGGCTCCGAAATCTACAAAGTGAAAATCGACATCGCGGTTGCGGCGCCGTCGCGGTGGAAGGCGATCTGCGCGGATTGCGCGGGCTCGGTCGGGTCGCTGGTCGAACTTCTGCAAGGCAAGCTGTCGAAAAACGTGATGGTGCGCGTTTGCCGCGAGGCCGACGGCCTGTTCCCGGCGCCGCGCGAGATCGAGATGTCCTGCTCTTGCCCAGATTGGGCGGGCATGTGCAAGCATGTGGCGGCGGCGCTGTACGGCGTCGGCGCGCGGCTCGACTCCGATCCCGACCTCTTGTTCGTGCTGCGCGGCGTCGACCGCGCCGAACTCGTCGCGGCCGTCGGCGCCGACTTGCCGTTGACCCAGACCGCCGCGACGAGCGAACGGGTGCTCGCCGACGATGACGTCGCCGCGCTGTTCGGGCTCGAAATGGACGCCCCCGTGGCTGCGGTCCAGAAGACTGAGAGCGGCGGAACGAAGAGGGCGCGACGCGGCCCGGACAAGACAGCCGCCGCGAAGAAAAAGCAGGCGAGCGGCGCTTCGCAGCCGCTGCGCTCACTTGCTGTGAAAACTCGAGCGCGACAAAACGGCAAAACCGTTGCGGCTCCGGCCGCCGCAGCAGGATCGAAGCGACGCGGCGCCGCCACCGTACCGTCGCCCATCAGTCATTCGACGCCTTCCGTGTCGACGGCCGCCAAACCTCCGCGCCTCGAACCGCAGCCCGCCGGCCGCACCCGCGCAGCGAAATGGATTGGCGCCCGGGCCCGGAAAGCCGACCGATGATCGACTTCGTCCGCCCTACGATACGGCGCGGATTTTTCGGCCGCAGCCGTACACGACTGCGAACACCGCCGGGCGTCATGGCGCAGCCGGCAACGGGCGTGGCCGACGAGCACGGAAGAGCGACGCACATTTTGCGCGCCATCAATGCGCCCCCTGCTTGCGCCCGGCTCTTGCCGGCTCCCCCGCGTCCGTTATGATGCCGGTATCGCGTAAGGGAGAAACTTCGATGCTTCGCGCCGGGCTGGGATGGGCAGTGCTTGTGATGATTGCGGTCGCCGCCATGTCGGCGACAGACGCGCGGGCCAGTGACAGAGGCCGCTACTGTCCCTGCGAGGATCGTTATGCGGATTGCATGCACGAAGGAAAAGGCAGGCAATATTGCGAAACGCAGAATCGGGAGTGTGTATGGCACGAGTGCCGCTGAGCGGCCAAGCGGCAGGGTTCTCTGGGCGAGGCGACGCATCTCGCCCATTCGCCTGGCGCGGATGGTCCATGAGGGCGGCCCGCGTTTGGTCATGCGTAAGGGATATCCCATCCGCGTCAATGATCGCCGGCTAACTGCTCCGGCGTGATCTCAGCCTTCCAGGCCGCGATATCGACGAGATATTTCTCGGCGGCCTGTTGAACGTCGGCGGATGTCACCTGGTTCAAGTCAGGCGCGGTCGCACGAATGACGTCAAGCCTACGCGGGTCTGATTGCACGCCGAGCAGCGCATTGAACCAATAGGCGTTCGTCTGCATTTGGTCGACGGCTTCTTCGAATTTCGGCGCGCGCGCCCGGTTCAATTCATCTTCCGAGATTGGATTCGCCGCCAAATCGGCGGCGATCGCATGGGTGACATCGAAGAACAATGGCATCTTGGCGGATGGCAGCTCGGTCGCCGCCAGGAAATAGCCGTAGCCGGGCGACGCTTTGGACGCCTCGAGCATTGTCTGTGGCGAGTACGTGACGCCGTCGCGAATGCGCAACTGGTCCATGAGGCGTGACGCGAAGACGTTCCCGAGCACCGCCAGGCTGGCTTGCGCTTTGAGGTCGAAAGCGTCGGTGGTCGGCCAGGCAATCACGGCAATGCCCTGGTCGGCGCGTCCATGATGATGCAGAACGACCGGCGTCGGCGTGGCGGCGGGGAACCTGATCGATGACGCCGCGGCGAGTTTCGAGGGCGACGCATCGATATGCGGCGGCAGGGCGCCGAAAGTGGCGGCGACCTCTTTGATTACCCGCTCGACCACGACATCGCCGACGATGGTCACGTCGAGCGGCGCGGAAACCAGCTGCGCTTCAAGCATCGTCTTGAAGTCGGCAGGCTCGAGGGCCTCGACGGCGGCAGAGGACGGCCAAGCCCAACGGGGATCGCCGCCATGCAAAAGACTGGGGATGTCGCGCTGGAAGACGCCTTCGGGCGAGCCGTTCGCTTCGACGAGACCGGCTTTTTCTTCGGAGCGAGCGCGCTCGAGCCCGCTGCTGCGCCAACCAGGCGCGTTGACATAGGCGGCCAGAACCTGGAGTTCGGTTGCGAGATCGGCAGGTCGCGTCGGCCCCCAAAGAGCGAAGCTCTTATCGCCGACCGTCGACTGCGCATCGTAGGACCGGCCCGCCAAGGCGCGCAACATGTCGTTGAAGTCGACGTCCTTCAGACCGCCAAAAACGAACGCCCCCTGTTCGAAGGCCCAAGCAGGCGGCACATCATTCGCTGGCAATCCAAGCCGGCCCTGGCCGAAGTTGACACCGACCAACGCCTGTCCGGCCGTAAATGTCGTCGGCTTGACGGTCAACCGGACCCCATTGGCGAAACTTACCAAGGTCGTCTGCAAATCTTCGATCGTCTTTTCTTCGACGACGCGCCCCGGAGGACCGAAACCCGTGTACGGCCACGCCACTTGTGCGTCGGCCCTCGGCGCCGCGAGCGGCGCGTTCTCGGCCGCCGCCAGGGCTGCGGTCAAGGCCGCCTGTCCGCCTTGGAGCGGGGTTGGGCTTGTGAGAATGAGCAGCGGTCCGTAATCAGCCATGACGCTGCGCAAGGCTGCATTGACGCGCGCAACCGACAAGTCTTTGAAGGCCTCATTGGCGATGGCGAGTTCATCGACCGGGCTTTCAAGGACGCTGCCGTTGTTCACGGCAGTTGTCAGAATGTCCGCCACATCGCGGCTGCGGCGTGTTGAGACTTCCGCCGCTGCTTTTTGGAATTGCGCGCGGAAATCGTTCGTGGCGCGCGCCACCTCATCGGCGGCGACGCCATATTTGAGCAGGCTGCGTACATTTGTCACGGCCGCATCAAGCGCGCGATGCCAGTCCTGCGGCTGCGAGTCGAGCACAATGAGATGAAAATAAGCCTGCGGCGACAACCTCTGGTTCGCCGGCTGCGCCTGTGAGAAGGGACGTTCTGGCCCGTTCGCCAGAGCTTGCAAGCGATAGGCGAGGATCTGAAGCCCGACATTGTCGATGAGATTGGTCTCTTCCCGCGCCTTGGTGTCTTGTGCAGCCGCGCTCACCCAATCGAGGACTAGACCCGCGGATTCGCCGGGATCGACGAAGAGATCGGCTTGAGGAAGGTGGGGACCGATCGGCGGCTCGACAGGATCTTTCCCCGGCTGCCCCGCCGGCTTCCAATCGGAAAAGCTGCTCGTAATCTTCGCCTGGATCACCTTCGGATCGATATCGCCAATGATGATCAAAGTGGCGCGATCCGGCCTGTAATAGGCAGTGTAGAAATCGCGGATCAAAGAGACCGGAGCGTTTCTGATCACGTCCGGCTTTCCGATCGGAAAGCGTGAGGCTTCCGCCGAACCTGGCAGAGCCTGTTGTATCATCAGCTTGTAACCCCGGGCGTCCGGCGTGTCGCGCAGCCGCTCCTCGGCCAGAATGACGCCGCGCTCGTCGTTCATGGCCGCCTGCGTCAAGTCGAGCTCGCTCGCGATATCGCGTAGCAGAAGCAACGCGGTGTCGATCGACTGGGAATCATTCTTCGGCAGATTGAATGCGTAAGCCGTTTGGTCGAAACCCGTTTGCGCGTTGGCGTCGGCGCCGATCCCCATTCCGAGCCGTTGCAAAGCCGGCCAGACCTGATTGCCCGGAAAATGGCGCGAACCACGGAAGGCCATATGCTCGAGGAAATGGGCGAGCCCTTGCTGCGCATCGCTCTCCTGCGCCGATCCCGCCTCGATACAGAGCCGCATGGCGACGGCATTCTTCGGCGTGGCGTTGTGCATGATGGCGTAACGCATTCCATTCGGCAGCGTGCCGAAAAGCACAGCGGGATCGGCCCGCACGTCGCTACGCGCCTGCGGCCAATCCGTTGCGGCAGCGGGAGTTAGCGGTCCAAAGGTGATCCCAGACGCCGCACAAAGGATCGCTGCCGTATCAACCAGACAGTTACGAACGGATTTTTTCACTACCATTTTCCTGAGATCCTGACGAAAACCATCTTTCAGCGCCGCCGTCGTTGGCGATCAACGCACGCAAATCCCATTCGCGGAATGTTCGCTCGGCGGACACTGCGAATTCGCATGCTGTTGCATCTGCTGCGGTCGCTGCTGAGCCTGATTCTGTTCCATTTGACCGCGCTGCTGAAGCAACTGCTGTTGCCGCTGCTGGACCTGTCTTTGCTCCGTCTCTCTGTGCTCCGCAGTCAGCATCTGTTGTTGCTGCTGAGCGTGCTGTTGCTCGATCTCTTGGCGCCGTTTGAGCAGCATCTGCTGTTGCTGCTGAGCGTGCTGTTGCTCGATCTCTTGGCGCTGTTTGAGCAACATCTGCTGTTGCTGTTGGAGCTGCCGCTGCTGCGGCTCCTCTCGCCCGTCGGTGGGACGCTGAACATGGCCGTGCTGCTCGACCACCGGCTGCTGCTGCACGTTTTGCTGGCGAAGCGGTTGCCGTCGTGGCTCTGTTCCCGCGTTCGGTTCTGACTGGAATTTCATGTAAGGCTGGTCGCCGCTCCGCGTCGCCGCTGGGCTCGGAGCAGCAAGCCGCCTCGGTTCCGGAGGACGCTCCTTCGGCGCCTCGCGCGGGATGGCTAGCCGTCCCGGTTCCTCATGCTGTTGCGGCGGGACGCTTGTTGCGGGACGTTCGCTGTGCTGCGCCGGCTCCGTCGTTCCGGCCGGCGCCGGATTCGGAACGCCAAGCCGCCTGGGCTCCGGAGGACGCTCCTTCGGCGTCTCGCGCGGAATGGCTAGCCGTCCCGGTTCCTTATGCTGTTGCGGCGGGACACTCGCTGCGGGATGTGCGTTTGGTTGCGCGGGCGCCGTCGATCCGGCCGGCGGCGAATTCGGAACAGCAAGCCGCCCGGGCCCCGGAGGACGCTCCTTCGGCGTGTCGGGCGGGATGGCCAGCCGTCCCGGTTCCTCATGCTGTTGCGGCGGGACGCTTGCGGCAGGATGTGCGTTGGGTGGCACGGGCGTTGTCGATCCGACGGGCGCCGCGGATGGAATCGTAAGCTGCGCAGGCGCCTGCGGATGCGTCTTCGGCGTCTCGGGCGGGATGGCCAGCCGTCCCGGTTCCGCATGCTGTTGCGGGACGCTCGCAGCAGGATGTGCATTGGGTTGCACGGGCGTCGTCGATCCGACCGGCGCCGCGGATGGAATCGTAAGCTGCGCAGGCGCCTGCGGATGCGCCTTCGGCGTCTCGGGCGGGATGGCTAGCCGCGCAGGTTCCGCATGCTGTTGCGGCGGGACGCTCACCGCAGGATGTGCATTGGGTTGCACGGGCGTCGTCGATCCGACCGGCGCCGCGGATGGAATCGTGAGCTGCGCAGGCGCCTGCGGATGCGCCTTCGGCGTCTCGGGCGGGATGGCTAGCCGCGCAGGTTCCTCATGCTGTTGCGGCGCGCTCGTAGCAGGGTGTGCATTGGGTTGCACCGGCGTTGTCGATCCGACCGGCGCCGCGGATGGAATCGTAAGCTGCGCAGGCGCCTGCGGATGCGTCTTCGGCGTTTCGGGCGGGCTGGCCAACCGTCCCGGTTCCGCATGCTGTTGCGGCGCGCTCGCAGCAGGATGTTCGCTCGGCTTTGCGGGCGCCGCCGATCCGGTCGGCGCCGCGGATGGAATTGTAAGCTGCGCAGGAGCCTGCGGATGCGCCTTTGGCGTCTCGGAGGGAGTGGCGGGCTCGCTCTGTTGCGCAGCCGTCGCGGAATGATCGCTCGGCGAGCCATTGCTCGAATGCTGGGGCGAGGGGAGATTTAGCTTCCCCGGCGCCTCTTTTGCGACTCCGGCCTGCTCTCTGAAGGCCGCGTGGCTGCAGTTCAGATAGACGAGAATCTCGTCGCCCTTGCGTGTTCTCGTTTCCCCCCGGCTTAAGGTCCCGGGCGGACACAGTGTTTCTGCAAGCGCCGGCGGCGCGAAGATAATCACAAGCGCCGCGACCGCGCAGATGCGGAGCCGCACGCCGAGCCGCTTTGGGTGCTCGATCCTTCCTAGAGCCGACATCACGTCCCCCTCTTCATTCTGCGCTGGCCGTAAGGTCCCTGTCGGGACACGGCTAATCGACCGTATTTGCGATGACTTGGACCGTCAGGGCTTTTGCGGGCGGCAGATTGAATTTCTGGGCGAGGGCCGCGTTTTTTTGCGCCTGCTGGGCTTTGTACGCCGCGATGTTGCTAGCAAGCGTATTCACGAGCTGCTGGTCCGTCATCTTCTTCGGATCGATGATCGGAGGCACGGGCTGACCATTGCCGTTCGGCGTCGCCGTCGGCGCCTGATCGTTGCTGACCGGCGTCTGATTGGTCGTTGGCAGGGGGGTCACCGGTGTCGTGGCCGGCAGTGCGGGCGCCAATTGCGGAGACGGCTGCACATTGATGACAATGGGTCGTCGATCCCAATGCGGTGGCGGCGGCACGAAAATCGGCGCGAGATTATCAAACACATCCGCCGGGGTCACCGAGCCGTCCGGCACGATATCCGGCAGACCCACCGCTTCGTCATAATAGCCGGGCGGAAGATCAAGCGGTTGCGCCACGTAATCGGGCGGCGGCAGCGGTTGTCCGTAACTATCGAGCCAGTCTCGCGCCTCCCACGCGTGGGGTCCGTCCGGATAGCGATCGAGATAATTCCAATAAGCGGCGGTCGAACCCAGCGCCAGCGTCCGATGCCAGAGGATGCCTTCTCGGAAATTATCAATGATGTTCCAGACCTGTCCCGCCAGCGAATAATCCGGATGGGCTTCCACGAACCATTGATAGTCCTCCAGCGAGTCGTCCTCAATCGCTGTACGATAGGCCTCGTCCGCGGGCATGTCCTGCATCATGCGCTTGCTCACACGGTGGCGCTTCTTCGGTGGGACGGGGACGTCGGCCACACCGAGGGCCGGCGCCAGCGTTTGCGGGGCGGCGGGCGCTGGCGAGGAATTGCTTGCAGCCGGCGCCGGCGGAGCATCGAATAATTTGACTTCGACATTCAGCGAGGACGTCATCCACGGAATTTGCGACCCGGTGGATGCTTGATTGACTTGCAGGCGCACGCCTTTCAAGATCTGTTCGATGTCAAGTCCAGGCTGGCGCATCAGTGTCGCAAGAGCGGCGGCAAAGGGGCTGTCGGGCCCGTCGCCATCGGGCGCGACCTGATTGGGCGCCGCGGAATAGGCAACCAGGAATCCTGGCGGCGCACCGATCAACGCGAGTCCCGGCGGCACGGGCTGGCCGTCCTTTTTCCCAAATCCATGGTCGCGAGCGGCATCGAGCACGATGATGCGCGCGGCGCACGGCGCCTGAGCAAGCGCGCCAACGATTGTCGATAGTGGGAGCGCCTGGCTGTTGAGCGCGTCGGGCGAATCGATCCGCGCATCGACGGGGACGAGGTAATCATCGCCATTCAACTGGGCGCCGTAGCCGGCGAAATACAGGAATGCGATCGCATTGGGGCCAGCGGCCGCGAGCTTGTCGCGAAATTGGCCGATCACCGAACCGATGGTGTCTTTGCCGACATTGGTGAGGCCGGTAACATCGTAGCCGGCGGCCTGTAAAGTCGCGGCGACGAGCGTCGCGTCGGCGATTGTCGTATTGAGCGGGGGCGCGTCTTGATAAGCGCTGTTCGCGATGACCAGCGCAACACGCGATTGCGCGAATCCCGGCGCGATGGAACAGATCGACATCGCCAACGACGCCAATACCAATGCGAGACGGTGCATGCAATCCCCCGGCCTTTCGACAATGCCGCGCCGATATATCTTCCTACGTCCGCTGCGTCATGCATCGTCTCCGCCATCGTCGGTCGGATGCATCGAGGACCTCGGCCGCCGCAAATATGCTTTATACTCCGCTGCACAATCCGACGGGATATGAGCAAAGCGACGCGGATGCGCCACAGGCCTTCGGTATCGCGCAGGCGCGTTTATCAGCAAGCCCGCCGACAACGCGTGCCGTCGCCTTCGCAACTTTCCCTCGCGCTATCGGTCTTGGCGTGACGATAGCAAGACTGCGCGCGTTGCTGGCAATTTGCGTCACAGCGCTGAGCCTGCGGAGTCATGATGCGCAGCTCTGTGCTTTGCGCCGTTTGCGTGCCCGCAAACAAGGCAAAAATCGCCATCATCGCGAGGTTGCGTAACCCGCCATGATTGACGCCAAACGTCACCTTGTTCTGCATTCGTCTCCCCTGACGTCAGTCCTTGCGACCAAAGAGGCTCCGCGCGGCGGACAGTAGGTTCGGAGCCGCACGCTGCCAATGGAACTTTTTTCGTACACCCGCGCTGCCATGATTTTCGTGAGCCGTCTCTCTCGACGAACGGGGGAGTACATCTATCGGAGATAAAGTTGAGAAATTGTCAATATTTGTTAGGCGCTTAGATCGATCGATCAACCAACTCCGCCGTTGTAATTGAGCGCCGTGTTTCGTATTCATGGCGCATGAATCGCGCAACAGGAGTGCGGATGGCGGTTTCGGATTGGTCGGGCGCAGCGCGGCTGTGGTTCGAAGAGCTTGGAAAGCTGGAGGAACGCGTCCGCGCGTTCTTCCCGCGGGCGCAACCGTGACGACATGTTAGCCTTTTCCGGAACGGACGATTGGCGGCGCGGAGCGCCGAGTCATGCTCGGTTTTCCGCGCAATACGGGGCATCCATTGTGAATGACGAAAATCCTGCCGACGTTTCTCGTTTCGAGGACGATGGACAGACCGAACAAAATCCGCCGGCGACACATCGCACGTCGGAAGAAATTTTGTCTCATCCGCGCTTTGCTGCGGCGCGAGCCGCCTATATCGAGGGGCTTTTCGCCCTCTACGAAAACAATCAATTCATGAGCCGCCTCCTGATCGAGGCGACGCGATCCGTCGTCTTTTTCACTGCGCTGGTTATCTATGCCGACTACGACCCAATTGATCGGTCGACCTGGCCAACGATTGGTTTGTTGAAGCAAACGATCCAGCCCTATGGGCTATCGACGGCCCGCAGGGTCGACGGACTTGTCGCCCAATTCGTCGATGCAGGCTATTTGACGCTCGCGACGACCGCAGCCGATCGCCGGGTTCGTATCCTCACGCCGACCAAAAAAATGATTGACCATGATTTGGAATGGCTTGCCACGCATTATCGCCCGCTTCGAGTCATGTTTCCCGAGACAGGCTATGATCCGCCGATGCGGCATGATCCGACGTTTCAGAAGGCCCTGCGGAAGATTTGCCGGGAATTTGCGGCCTATGCCGCGCAATTGATGGCGGCAAATCCCTCCGTCATGTTTTTCATGGAACGCGATGCCGGCACGATGATTTTGCTCAAGCTGTTGCATCGAAGCGAAGCCGAGGTTGCGGCGCAGGTGTCGTTCTCTGACCTGGCGGATCGCTTCGGCGTGTCTCGGACACATATTCGAAACACGATTAATGAGGCTGAAAATCGCTCTCTGCTCCAATGCACGCAGAGAGCCATTACCCTCGCGCCGAGCCTCGTCGCCGCATATGACCGTTTCCTCGCGGATACGATGTCGGGACATGACATCATGTTTAAGATGGCGACGCGCTCGTGATATCCGACTGCGGATGATTGACGTCAGGCCGAGCGAGGCGGTTGGCCCGTCGAGATCGCAGCCCGCGCTCTCGCAGGCCCTCGGCCGCTTCATCGCCGACCTCCTGTCGGGCCGCGATTTGCTCCCCAGTCAGGCGCTTTGACAGGGTCGCCGTCCCGATCGACGCAAAAAGTTCCGTTGCCGCCAGTTCAGCGGCTCACTAGCGTGACCCGGTGGGGGCGGCGTCAGGGCTGTCGCTCCGCGGGTGCCCAGCCGGCTGCGAGCGAGCGCGACGGGAGCGGTCGATGGGGATGGTTGCAGCGTTCGCGCTCGCCTTGGGCATGGCGCTCATGGGGTCGTTGGCCGCGCTGGCGAAGGATTTCCCTCCAACCAGTCAACCAAAGCCCGGCGCCTCGGCCAAATGCCGTTGACGAATATCGCCACCAGCGCTGCCGCGAATTCCAGGACGAGTGTCTCCGGGCCTGCCAACATGAACCCAACCCCCCCTTATCACCCCACGAAAGCAGATAACACTTCTGCCAAGCCCGATGTCGACCCGCGCCGGCATGCATGCACTAGCATCGACACAGGGGCCGAACCCGCCATTGCAATGTCAGCGATTGCCGTCATCGGAAGGCCTGCGGACTCCCACGCGGGGGGAAAAGCCACGATTTGGCGCCTTATGGGCGTCAAGGAGGCCTACGCGTCCGCTCGTCGCCCATCGACCTGCCGGCTGACGTCCATCTCAGGCGCCGTTGCGGCTGAACGCGCGCGGCGCTTATGCTCATATCGATCGCGGACTGCCCTCATGAGCGCAGCGTCACCGGAGATGAAGGACACTGACGGTTCGACCGCGAATTCGGTCCTATCGAAATGGCGGCAGGCGCACGAACCGCGCGCGATGAGCATCTTGCAAAGGGGGACAACGTGATGCGATTTATGAATTTTACAACCGCGACTTTGCTTCTGCTGGGTTTGCTGCTTGGCCTGACAATGGGTCCGGCCAACGCCGACTGCGGCCCGGACCTCGATCGGGAGTATGATCGCTGCTGGAACATGCAGCATTGCATGGGGACCTGTCCCCGCGACAGTGACTGCCCGTCGATATTAAGAGAGGGTCGTCAGTGTTACGCGGCGAGAGACGCGGCTTTCAAAAGGGACACGCAAGAAATGTTGATGCAGGAAGCCGCCAATCCTGGCTGGCCGTGCTTGGACGCACATACCTGCTTTCGAAATTTCGAACCCAAGTCCTGCTATGGTTTCGTCCCCGGCGCGCGGCCGCCTTACACCGAAGACATGTTGAGCAGCCATTCGCAGCAATGCCGGGATCAAATTCGCGAATTCCTCGATGCGAAGCGGCGCGTCAAGGCACTCCCGAAGCTCACGCCAGAGGAGGCGGAGCGGGAGTTACACATGATGCCCGACTCTCCTACGCTGAACACCAGGGGGAATTTGAAGGATTTGGAACTGCGGATTTTGAAGGAAAAAGAAACGAATGCCGATCGGAACGCGAAAAGACGGGACTTCCAGGGGAAAGAGGTCGCGGATTTCATGGCCGCCTGCGGCCCCAACGCCAAGCCGGACGTTCGCGTGATGTGCCCTGGGATGCGGCATATCTTCATGCGCAAAGCGCAGGCCGGAGATCCCGTTGCTCGCTGCCTGATGAGTGGGAATTCAAATTGCGCCAATTAGAGCGCCGGCGTGTTGCTCCGCGCCACTGTCGTCGCTGCATTGCGGATTATGGAGAATGCTGGGTGGAGCATGGCGCGCGCATCCGCGCCAGCATCTGACCCGAATGCACGCAAGGTTAGAATGGGGTCGTGTTCAGACGGCTCGAGGAGGGAGCCCTTGAGACGAGCGCCAATTGCAGATCACCCTCGTCGCGCACATCCGGCGCCGGGGCGGTTGTCTTCGCCCAGCCGGTCTTTCCTGGCTTTCATCGCCCTGGCGGCTCTCACCGTGACGGCGCGCGCCGCGATGGACGCTGGGGCCTTCATGGGCCACAACGGGTCGACGATTCAGGAATTTACTGACGGCGACGCCGTCGAATTTCGGTATGCCAGCGTCCGGGCTGGAGTGCCGGCCAGGCCAGGCGACATTCTCTTTCGTGGCGAGAAACACCCAAGCCGCAACTCGCCGCATGTCGCATATGACTTGCAAGGCGCCGCCTATACGTTCAAGCGCGACTGCCCGCCGGCAGGCTATGAAGTTCGAGGTGAGCAGACGGACACACGGGTCATTCTCCACGGCGCCGCGCCCCGGCGCGCGCCCGACTCCTGTGCGGTCGTTGGATATGACTCAAACGGCGCCAACGCGACGCTGGTGTTCGACATCGCCGAGTAGGGCCCTTCAGGCCTGCGCGATGCGTCGCTTGCCTTCACCGCGATGAAAGTGGGCGCTCATGAGATTATGGACTATGCGCCGGGTTTTGGCTCTCCGGTAAGTCGGTGACAGATCCACGCAAAAAGTTCCGTTGACGCGGGGCGCGCGTGAGGTTCATCGGCTATCGTCACGTTCTGCCCTTTGATCGCGAATTCGCCTTCGAAGCCTGCAAGCAATGCCCGTTAGCATGTGGCGGGGTTCAATCGTCGTAAGTCAGCGGGCGGTCGTCCGCGGCAATCGCCAACCCTAGGAGGGGCGGATGAGCTACTTCAAAACCGCGACGGACGGGCGGAGGTTGTTCTTCCCTTGGGGCGTTTTGGGCAGGGGCTACGTGGTCGCCGGCGATGCGGATTACGAGCGCATAAGGGGAATGAGAAAAATCTTCCTGGGCATATCCGTCATCTTGATCGGCGCTGCTCTGATCCTCCAACGGCAAAGTCCAATCGCTCCCTATTCCATTGCCGTCGGTTACGTCGCCGGTTACGCGGTGTGGACGCGTTTTACGTTGGCCGGACTGCCGACCGCTCGGGAAAGGTTGACGATGCGGGAAGTCGTGGCTTCACACCCGAAGGCCTACAGTCCATTTCTTCTATGGCCGCTGGAAATCGTCGCGCTGCTGTTTGTCGTCGGCGGTATTCTCGTTGTCCTGAAAGATCCAAGCCCCTCGCTTTCGGAGTTCGGCGGGATCGTCTTTTTCGGTCTCTGCGCCGCGGTGTTCGCCTATATGCTCGTGTTGCGCGCATCACTTCGCCGTTCGAGCAGTTGATCTGTCCCGCAATTTTGGCGGTAACCTTCCCGCCGCCGGCGCGGCTCGGTCATCGAATCGAGCCGCGGGCGGAACCACCCAAAGTGTTCCGTTGGCGCGCTTCGCCGCTGACGCTCAGCCGCGATGATGCGGAATAAAGCCGGCGTTTTTAGAGCCCATTCGCGTGCCCAACTGGCCATAGTTTGCTTCGTCACATCGACGAAACGGCCTTGCCGCGTGTCGACGAGCGAGCCCTATCGGGACGCCGGTGTTGCTTCGAGCAGCTCTATCGTCTTGGCCAGAGCGTCGGGTGCATGATCGCCGCTGAGCCGAACACTCTCGATTTTTCCGTCCGCGTTCCGACGCAAGATATAACTCACATCCGCGACTGGCGGCGCCGGGTTCACTCCCGGCATCAAGGACGATAGAAGATGGAGCGCCCACATGCTCCAATAGACGACGTCATGATGCCGTTTGACGCCCTGAACGGACCAGCCTTCGGGAACGATCGGGTCCTTTTGCATCGCTCATCGCCCATCGGTTTCGCAAGAACTCCGCCTACACATAACGAATACGCGTGGGCCGCCTTTGCGAGGTCCGGCTCGGTCGGATTGACCGTTTCGGAGATCGCGCTGCATGGCGTTGTACCATTCCCGGACTACATTCGGGACAACTTTCTGCTCGTCACAAGCGCGAATGTCGCCGGTGCTCTGCGCGGGATCATGGCGTCGGATTTGGAGGATTGGCCGCCCTCCGGTCCGGCCTCTTGGCGACGCTACCGATAGCACGGTTGGGGGTCTCAGCGCCGACGGGCGTCGCAAGTCGTTGGTCAAGCAACCACGAGAGGGGTGACAGTGTGGCGCCGATTCACAGGCTGGCCAAAATGTCTCCGAGTCCTCTGGCATGACGCGCGCGGACCGCGGCGTCCTCGTTCGGCTTGATCTGTCCGGAAGCCGGCTGCGCCTCGATCGGCTGGGGCCGCGGCGGTCGCGGGCTCTTGAGACAGAACGGAGACTTCAAATGGCCAGCATCGGTTCCTTCAAGAAGGTCGGCGGCGAGTTCCAGGGTCAGATCGTCACGCTCAGCGTGCAGGCGAAGAACGTGCGCATCGCGCCCGAACCGAACCGCGCCAACGACAACGCCCCGTCTCACTGCGTGCTCGTCGGCAAGGCCGAGATCGGCGCCGCCTGGTCGAAGCGCAAGAACGAAGGCCGCGACTATCTCTCGGTCAAGCTCGACGATCCCTCCTTCACCCAGCCGATCTACGCGAACCTGTTCGACGCCGAAGACGGGCAGGGCTACGCTCTGATCTGGTCCCCCAACCGCAAGGCCAGCGCCGAGTGATCGGCGCCAAGGCCCCGCCCGAAAGTCGGGCGCCTGGCCGATCAGGTGGCCGAACCGCTCGTCAACTTCAGGCTTGCATCGAAGAGCGAGATCGAGGATCGCGTCGCCCAGCTCTTCGACCGCGTAGAGTTGCCGCGCAGCTTCCTTCGCCGTTACCCACACGAACTTTCCGGCGGACAGCGACAGCGTGTGGCCATCGCTCGGGCGATTGCCCCAATCCCAAACTCGTCATCGCCGACGAGGCCGTCTCAGCCCTCGACGTCTCCGTGCAGGCGCAGGTCTCGAACTTGTTGATGGAACTGCAAGCCGACCTTGGTCTATCCTTCCTGTTCATCAGCCACGACATTGCGGACGGCGCGTCCACGAGAACCCGAATACGAACCCGATTGCTTCCCCCATTTTCCCGATCGGGTGCAAGCCCGAACATTCAACCTACGACGAAGTGGCGCCGGGCCATTTCGCGCTGCGGCGGAACTGACGGCTCATCGATCCGACCGCACGACGAGCATAAACGACGACGAGGACCAGGAGAGAGAAATGCCGATCAAGAACCGCCTTGCCGAGATGCACGACGAAATCGCCGCCTGGCGCAAGGACTTCCATGAAAATCCCGAGCTGATGTACGACACGCACCGGACGTCGCAGATCGTCGCGGCGAAGTTGCGCGAATTTGGTTGCGACGAGGTCGTCGAGGGCATCGGGCGTACCGGAGTAGTCGGGCTCATCAAGGGCAGGAGCGACCCCAGCGGCCGGGTAATCGGACTGCGCGCCGATATGGATGCGCTACCAATCATCGAGGCGACCGGTTTGCCCTATGCCTCCAAGACGCGCGGCAAAATGCACGCCTGCGGCCACGATGGCCATACGGCGATGCTCCTGGGCGCCGCCAAGTATCTCGCCGAGACCCGGAACTTTGGCGGCGCGGTCGCCGTGATCTTCCAGCCTGCCGAAGAAGGGGGAGCGGGCGGCAAGGCTATGGCCGAGGATGGGTTGATCGACCGTTTCCGCATCCAGGAAGTCTACGGCATGCACAACGCGCCCGGTCGTCCGGTCGGAACCTTCGCGATCAAGCCAGGGCCCTTCTATGCGGCGACCGACCAGTTCACGATCAACGTGACGGGTCGCGGGGGCCACGCGGCAAAGCCGCATGCGACGATCGATCCCACGATCATATCCTGCCATCTCGTTCTCGCGCTGCAGACGATCGTTGCGCGCAACACGGATCCCTTGCATTCGATCGTCGTATCGGTGACGAGTTTTCGAACCGAGAGCGACGCCTACAATGTGATCCCCGAGCACGTAGAGCTTCGCGGCACGGTTCGGACCTTCGACAAGGATTTGCGCGCCGAGGCCGAGCGGCGGCTCGTTGCAATCGCAACTCGAACGGCCGAGGTATTTGGAGGTCGGGCTGAGGTCGACTGGCGCCGGGGGTACCCCTCGATGGTCAATCATGAGACCGAGACGATGTTCGCCGCCGAAGCCGCCCGCCGCGTTTCCGGAAACGTAGACACCAACGCGCCCGCAATCATGGGCGGGGAAGATTTCGCGTATATGCTGGAAGCGTGCCCGGGCGCTTACATTCAGATTGGCAATGGCGACACGGCGGATGTCCATCACCCCAAATACAACTTCAACGACGATGTGATTCCCGCCGGCGCCTCTTACTGGGCCGAGTTGATCGAGACACGAATGCCCGCCGGCTAGCGTCTCTCGATGGAGTTGCTGGGGAGACGCGCAAATGAAAATCCCGACGTCAGATTTCACGGTGACCGACTGGTCGGAAATTTCGGCGACCGTTCATCCCGGCGACGCCGGGCTGGCCGTTTGGCGGACGGTTTCGATCGGCGACTTGCGCATCCGCATGGTCGAGTACTCCGCCGGCTATCTCGCGGACCATTGGTGTGATCGTGGGCATGTGCTCTATGTCGTAGATGGGTCGCTTGACGCCGAGCTTCGCGACGGGCGGAAGTTTACCCTGAGACCCGGCGCGAGCTTTCACGTCTCCGATTTCGGCGATGCGGCTCATCGCGTCTCGACAAGCGTCGGCGCCAAGGTTTTCATCGTCGACTGAATGGAGCTTCCTCGGGAAGCTGGACGTTACCGTGGCGCGGGGCGCATGATCCGCCGCGCCACTCGGCTGGAGATGGATCCCAAGATGATGGTAGGCTGTGTAGCGCCAACGCGCGCGCGGAGCGACTTGCCGGAGCGTCCGGGGATGTGGGATTTGGGCTCATGAGCGCGTCTTCCGGCGAGATGCCAGCCGCTATCACCCGAGTGCCAGTTCGTCATCTCACCGCCGAGGCCTTCGCGCCCTACGGGGATGTCATCGACGCATCGGGGAACCCGAGCTATCTTGCAAACGGCGGCGCCGCGCAGGTGCACCGAGACCTCGCGGCGGTCGACCTCGACGCTGACGGGGGGCGCGTCTGCGTCAGCGTCGTGCGGACCTCGCCCGCGACATTGCCTCTGCGCGTTGGGGTCATGGAACGCCATCCGCTGGGCAGTCAGGCATTCGTGCCGCTCGGCGGCGCGGAGTTTTTGGTCGTGGTCGCGCCAGCCGGCGAGCTTGATCCCTCCGCAATCGTCGCTTTCCAGTGTTCGCCGTCGCAGGGCGTCAACTACAGGCGCGGCATCTGGCATCATCCGCTGATCGCCTTGCATCGCATCAGCGACTTTGTCGTCATTGACCGGCAAGGCGACGGAGAGAACCTAGTCCTGGCTACGATCGCGAAACCGCTGGTGATCGACTCCCTCCTTGGCGCGCCATAGTTCACCGCGGCGCCGGGGACATTAACCGCGAGCTACGCCAGCCGCTCCTCTCGTCCGCGTACGATCTGCGACAGGGTCACGGCGATGACCAGGGCGCCGCCATAGAACAGGTCCTGGAC
Source organism: uncultured Alphaproteobacteria bacterium (assembly GCA_963813195.1). Taxonomy (GTDB): domain Bacteria; phylum Pseudomonadota; class Alphaproteobacteria; order Rhizobiales; family Beijerinckiaceae; genus Roseiarcus. Next base: position 119,838 of record CAWEYC010000017.1, read on the forward strand.
AAAGGTGCTGACCCCGAGAATCGACAGTCCAGTGATTCCCGTCACCAGGAAATAGACGCTGACGATGGTGCCCCACGGATTGAAACGGCCAGGATTGATGCTGGTCGCGCCCAGGAACGCGGCGGCGAAGGCCGGCAGCAGAAAAGTCAGGCCGGAACTCGGATCGGCGGCGGCCGTCGTGCCGACATAAAGCACCCCGGCGATTGCTCCCATCAAGCCCGACACGGCGAAACTGCCGAGACGTATTCTGTCGACATGGATGCCGCTCAGCCGCGCGACTTCCCGGCCGCGGCCGACGAACAGAAGCCGACGTCCGAGCGCAGTGTAAGAGAGCACGTACCAGAGAATCCCGCAGAGGATGAGCGCGTAATAGAACCCCAGGGGCACGCCAAGGAAGCGGTCGACGATCACTGCATTGACGAGCCCATCCGAAACCCCGCTGATGGTCTGCTGATCGCCGAGCCACAGCGTCAGCCCGTGCACGAAGGTGCCCATCCCCATCGTGACGATCATGGAATTCATGCGGAAGTAGATCACGAAAAAGCCGTTGACGAGTCCGACGAGTACACCCGTCGCGAGCGCCGCGAGGATCGCCACGCCGATGGGAAAGCCGTAGTTCACGTTGAGAACGGCGAGGACCGTCGCCGCGAAGGTCAGCACGCTGGCGATCGAGAGATCGTAGTCGCCGGCGGTCAACGGAATGATTAGGCCGAGGGCAATCACGACCATGACGGATTGCGATCCGAGTATGGTTGCGAAATTCGACCAGGTCAGAAATGTTTCCGGACGCATCAGACCGAAAATCACGATCGTGATTCCCCAGACCAGCAGGAGCGCCAGGCGCTCGAACCAATCGACAAAGGCGCCGTGGCCGGAGGACGAGCCTCCGCGAAGCGCCGAAGTCTTTTCCAGGGTATTGCTCAACGATTTTTCTCCGGCGCGATCATTCAGTCGATTCGATAGCAGGCTTGCGCGATGGCCGACTTGCTGATCCGCCCGCCGACGAGTTCCTCGATTACCGCGCCCCGGTTGAAGACAAGCACACGATCGCAGATCGCGGTGAGCTGCTCATAATCCGAACTCGCGCACAATACCGCGGCCCCCGTTTGGGTCGCTGTCGCGATGGCCGAGAAGACTTGGGCGCGAGCGCCGATGTCGACCCCTTGCGTCGGCTCGTCAAGCAGAATGAGACGAGGCTCCGTTTGGAACCACTTCGCGAGCACGACTTTCTGCTGATTGCCGCCGCTGAGGGCGCCGAACAGCCGTCCCGGATCCCGCGGGCGCACGTCGAACCGATCCGCCAGGGCTCCTGCATTCCGGGCTAGCGCGCCGTTGGCGAGCGCCCAAGCCCGGCTCACTCGTCCCAGGACCGGCTGGCTCACATTCTCGGTTACGCTCAGCGTCGGGACAGCGCCGGCCGTCAAGCGATCTCCCGGAATCAGGACGCATCCGTTGGCGATCGAGAGATGGGGAGCGAAATGCGGGAGATCATGCCGTCTGCCCTCGATTTCAAGCGTTCCGGCCGTCGCCGGGATTGCGCCGTAGGTCATATAGACCACTTCGTCGTAGCCGGACCCGATGAGACCGGTGAGGCCGACAACCTCCCCTCGGGCCAAACCGATCGAAAAGCCTCGAATGGTCCCCCCGCTGAGATCCGAGATGCGGATCGTGGGCGCCGGCAGCGTCTTGACGGGTGGACGCATGGCTTCGAGGTCGACATGCTGGCCGACGATCAGTTTAATCACCTCGGGCTTGGTCATCGAGGCCGTCTCGAATGTGCCGGCCACCCGACCGTCGCGCAGAACGGTCGCGCGGTCGGTGATCTCGAGCACCTCGTCGATGTCGTGCGAAACGAAGATCACGCTCGCGCCGTCGGCGACGATCTCGCGAACCAGCTTAAACAGCGCCTGAACGTCGTGGGCGGGAAGGAAGGGCGTCGGTTCGTCGAGAACCAGCAGCCCGCGCGAACCATCCGACCCTCGCGCGCGGCGAAGCTGGTCGAAAGCGCGCACGATCGCGAGCTGGGCCCGCTCGACTGGCGCCAGGCGCGACAAGGGGCTCAGCGGATCGAGGCGGATGTCATATCGCCGGAACAGGTCGCGGGCTCGGCGCGCTTCGGCGCGCCAGTCGACCAGCCAGCGGTTTTCGACGGCCAGATCGGGCAGCAGCAGGTTCTCCAGCACCGTGAGCGACGGCATGAGGCCGAGGTGCTGGTGCACGAAAGCGACGCCGTGCTCGCGCAGGGCGTCGGGTCCGATCGGCAGGGCGACCTCGCGCCCATCGATGCGAATGCGGGCCGCGCCGTCCGCGTCATGAAACCCGGACAGAATTTTGATCAGAGTCGATTTCCCCGACCCATTCTGTCCGAGCAGACCATGGACTTCGCCATAGCGGACGTCGAGGCTCACCTCATCAAGCGCCCGCGCTCCGCCGAAACTCTTCGACAGGCGCTCGATCTGCAGAATCGATGGGGAATGGCGCTCGTGACCCTTCCCCTCCGACGCGTTCAGTGCAGCTTCCACAGCTTGGCATATCCCTCGACGTAAGCGTCGCCATAGCCCGTGGACACCTTGGGCGGCTTGCCGGCGGTGTCGGCATTGTCCTTGTCGAAGATCAGCAGCGGGATCTTCGGATCCTTCACCACGGGAAGGCCGCAGAGCATGCGCATCTCCGAGTCGACGACGGCATGGCCGATCCAATCGAGATTCTCGCCGACGTCCACCTCGATCTTGCCTTGCTGGACCATGCCGATGGCGAACGGAGTTCCGTTGAACGTCGCGACCTTCACTTTGTCGGTTCGGCCGGTGATCGTAATCGCCGGAACGACCCACTGGGTGAGCACATCGTAGATCGGAATGACATAGTTGACGGTCCGGTCCGCCGTCAACGCCGCCTGCACGTTCGTCTGCGTCTTGGTCGCCATCTCAGGGATGGTGACGTTGACGTAGGTAAACTTGCAGTTTGTGCATTTGGCGAACTCTTCCTTGATCCCGCTCATCATCGAATCGGTCGAGAGCACGTCATTGATGCCGACAACGATGGCGTTGACTTTGCCGTCGGTCTTCCAGATCGCCCAGTCGGCCAGCAGTGCGCCGGCGCGCTTGTAGTCGATCGGCACGGCGCCCGTGACGCCGCCAGGGAGGGGTTGCTCGTAGCCGGTCAGGTGAGAGGCGACGACTTTGAGCCCCGCAGCCTCGGCGGCTTTGACCTGCGGCTCCAGGAAGCGAGGATCGGCGCCGGCGAGCAGATCGATCAGGTTGAACTTGTTGTTGATCGCATAGTCGAAGCCCTGAACCCACTGGGTCGGCTGGCCCTGATTTTCCCAGACGCGCAGATTGAAGCCGACATCCTTTGCGACATTCGTCATCGAGGCTTGAATCGTCTTGATGAAGGGAACCGCGCTGGAGGCTGGAATCGTGAGGATCGACTTGCCCTTCATGCAGGCGGCCGCGTCGAACGCCTCTCCCGGCGCCTCGAACTTCGGCAGATGACGATAGGGCTCGAGCTGCTCTTTGGCGCGAGTCGCCTCTGGGCTCTCGGCCAAAGCCGCACCCGCGGCCATTTGAATCGCCGCGACCACGCTCGCGACGGCAATACTGCGCTTCATCGATTCTCTCCCCTCGTCCGCGGACGGCTCAATCCCGTCCCCGTGCCGGTTGCCGAGGTCGGTTGGCGACATCGGTCTCACACGCCGCTGGACAACGAAATATCAATTCTGTATTCGAAATGCAATAATTTAGCGCAGAGATTGGAATCGATCGGGACATGACCGGGCGAACTGGCGTCGATGAGGATCGGGCTATCGCGGATCTTCGCGAACTGGCGAAATTCGGTAAGCTGGGAACCGGGGTCAGCCGGGCTGCGATGACCGACATCGATATGGAAGCTCGCCAGTGGCTTCGCCGTCGGATGATGGAGAGCGGCCTCGACGCCGTGATCGACGGCGTCGGCAACGTTTACGGCCGCGCTCCGGGCGCCAAGGCGTCGGTGATCGTGGGATCCCACTCCGACACCGTGCCGCGCGGAGGTTGGCTCGACGGCGCGATGGGGGTGATATTCGGGCTCGAAATTGCGCGCGCCCGACGGGAGACGCATCCGGGGGCGGCAGTGGGCGTCGACGCGATCTCGTTCGCGGACGAAGAGGGCACATTCCTGGCCTGTCTCGGCAGCCGTTCGTTTTGCCAGGCGCTCTCAGACACGGAGTTGGAGGAGGCGCGAAATGGCGCGGGGGAAACGCTTCCGCAACGTCTTGCCCAACTCCAACTCGCTGGAGCGGATCTGGCGCGCGTCGATCCGTCGCGGCATCGCGCCTACTTCGAAGCGCATATCGAACAAGGTCCCAGACTGATCAACTCGCGCAGCGATGTCGGAGTCGTTTCGGGCATCGTCGGCTTGCGCCGCCATCGCGTTCGCTTCGAGGGTCAAGCCGACCATGCAGGCACGACCCCGATGGCGACGCGGCGCGATGCGGCCTTCGCGCTGTTTGGATTCGCGACGGCCGCCGCCGAGCGTTTCCGCGCCGTGGGTTCGGCGGAATCCGTATGGAATTTCGGGGTCGTCAATGTCCGGCCTGGCGCCGCCAATGTGGTGCCGAGCGAAGCCGAGCTTGTCGTCGAGTTCCGTGACCTTGAGACGCCGGTGATGGAGCGAATGGAACAAGCGTTGCTCGAACTCGCACGAGCGTCCAACGGCGCCGGCGGCGTCGCGGTTGCCTCGACCCTCATCGCCTCGATCGCGCCGACCGCGATGGACGAGCGGTTGATCGCGAAAATCACCGCGGCCGCTCGAGCCGAAGGCGCGAGTTCGCTGCGCATGCAGAGCGGCGCCGGCCACGACGCGATGATTCTGGCGCGACGGGTCCCTGCGGCGATGCTGTTCGTTCCGAGCATCGGCGGTCGAAGCCACGATATTTCGGAGGATACCGACGAGGCAGATATTCGCCGCGGCCTGCGCGTGTTCGCGGCGGCTGTCGAGTCGACGATCGAGGCGCTCGGACCGGAGGGCGAGGGCGCTCTGTAACCGAGACAAGCTGAAGAGGCTCGAGAAAATGAAAATGATTGGCGTGGATGTCGGCGGCACTTTCACCGACATCGTCTACTGCGACATGGCCTCCAGTCAGGTGGCGATCCACAAGGTCTCGACCACGCCGGACGACCCGTCGCGGGCAATTCTCCAGGGCCTGAGCGAAATTTGCGCCGAGAACGGCGTCGCGCCCGAAGCGATCGATTATGTGCTTCACGGCACCACGACGGCGACGAACGCTGTGCTCGAGCACAAGGGCGCCCGCACGGGGATGGTGACGAACGAGGGCTTCCGCGACATCGTTCACATCGCTCGCCATCAGCGCGTCGAGCACTACTCCATCATGCAGGAATTGCCTTGGCAGAATCGTCCGCTGGCGCCGCGCCGACACCGCAAGGTCGTGAAGGGGCGGCTGGTTCCGCCTCGCGGCGAGGAACTCGAGCCGCTCGACGAAGCCGACATCGTCGAGGCCGCGCGCGCCTTGAAGGCCGAGGGCGTCGAGGCGGTCGCGGTCTGCTTTTTGTTCTCGTATCTCAACCCGGCGCATGAGGACGAGGCGAAGCGGATTCTCGCTCGCGAACTGCCCGGCGTGTTCATTACCACCTCGTCCTCGGTCTCGCCGCAATTCCGGGAGTTCGAGCGCTTCACGACGGCGGCCTTGTGCGCTTTTGTAGGGCCGAAGATGCGCACCTATGTCGACCGACTGGACAAGTCCTTGCGGGACGCGGGCTTGCGCGCCGATCTGCGCATCATGGCGTCGAACGGCGGCGTCGCGACCCCGGCGATGGTTTCCGAACGGCCCGTCGTGACCCTGCTGTCGGGGCTCGCCGCTGGCGTTCTCGGCGGCGCTTGGGTCGGCGAACTGAGCGGGCGGCGCAAGCTCATCACCTTCGACATAGGCGGCACCAGCGCGGACATCGGCCTCGTCGTCGACGGACGATACGCGGAAACCGATCCGCGCAGCACTTCCATCGCCGGCTTCCCATTGCTGATGCCGATGATCGACATTCATACGATCGGCGCCGGCGGCGGCTCGATCGCCTATGTCGACCAGGGCGGCGCCTTCCGCGTGGGCCCGCGCAGCGCGGGCGCCGTGCCCGGACCGGCCGCCTATGGCCGCGGCGGCGATCAGCCGACGGTGACGGACGCGAACGTGGTGCTGGGTCGGCTCGATAAGGACGATTTCCTCGGCGGCGGCATGAAGCTGGACGCCGCCGCCTCGCATCGCGTCATCGAAGCGCTGTCCGACAAGTTGGGATTGGGCAAACTCGAAACGGCCGAGGGCGTCCTGACCGTAATCAACAGCAACATGGCGAACGCCATTCGTTCGCGCACCGTGCAAAAGGGCGTCGACCCGCGCGAATTCGCGCTCGTCGCGTTTGGCGGCGCAGGGCCGCTTCATGGCGCGGAAGTCGCCGCGATGCTGGGCATTCCGGAAGTCATCGTACCCCCGTTCCCCGGCATCACGTCGGCGATGGGGCTGCTGACGACCGACCTCAAATACGACACGATCCGAACCCAGTTTCAGGTCAGCGGCAACATCGATCTCGACCGGATCAACGCCGACCTCTCGGAGATGGAGCAGCGTCTGGCGGCTCAGTTCGCCGCGGATCATCTCGACCCCGACAAGGTCAGCTTCTTGCGCGATGGCGATCTGCGCTATGTCGGCCAGGGCTATGAACTGAAGATTCCCTTCCCCGCCGGAAACGTCGGGGACGCGGATCTGGCGGAGATCTGGGAGCGTTTCCACCAGGCGCACAAGCGCGAGTATGGTCATTTCTTCCGCGACAACTCGATCGAAGTCGTCAATATCCGTGTGACCGGGGTCGGCGCGATGCCGAAGATCCAGACGCTGAAGGCGGCGAGCGGCGGCAGCATGGCGGCGGCGCGAATCCGCACGGGAAGTTGCGTCTTCCGGGTGGGTGGCGAATTGCAATCCTTCGACACGACGTTCTATCGCCGCCACCTGTTGCCGGTCGGCGAACAATTCCGAGGCCCCGCCATCGTCCTGCAAAAGGACAGTACGACCGTGATTCCGCCGGGCTGCGCCGCGATCAACGACGCCGCCGGCAACCTGATCCTCAAAATCGACGGAGATGCGTGATGGCACAGTTCGAGGGCTCCAACCGCCGCGCTCAACCGGCGACGCGGGTCGATCCGATTACAGGCGCCGTGATCCAGGGCGCTCTGGAGAACATCGCGATCGAGATGGGCCACAAACTCATGCGCATGAGCTACTCGAGCATCATCCGCGAGTCTGAGGATTTCGGCGCGGCGCTGACGGATGCGGAGGGCAACCAGCTCTGCGAGTGCAAGATGAGCACGCCGCTTCAGTCGGGCCCGATTCCCGGTTATATCCGCGGAATCCGCAAGCGTTTCGCGGAACGGGGCGAGGTATTCCGGCCCGGCGACGTCATCATGCACAACGATCCCTACGGCGGCGCCTCGCACGGCCCCGACGTCGCATTCTGCGTCCCCGTCTTCGAGGGCGAGACGCTGCTCGGCTTTTCCGTCACGACCGCGCACCATTTGGACATCGGCGCCCATACGCCGGGAAGCTGCGGCATCGTCGACGCGGTCGACACCTATGCCGAAGGCTTGCAGTTCAAGGCGCTCAAGGTCGTCGACCAGGGCAAACGTAACGACATGCTTTGGCACATGATCCGAGACAACATCCGAATATCGGATCTGGTGGTCGGAGACATGGAAGCGCAAATCGCGGCCGCTCACATCGGGGCGCAACGCTTTCTCGATCTCCTACGCCGCTATGGACGCGACATCGTCAGCGGCGCCAGCGAGGACTTGATGGACTATTCCGAGCGCCTCATGCGCGCGGCGATCCAGCAGATTCCCGATGGAGTCTATCGCGCGACCACACACATCGACGGGTTCCTCGATGATCCCGAGCCCTCGCGCCGCGACTTGCCGATCGTCGTCACGATCACGGTCACCGGCGACGAGATGCTCGTGGATCTCGCGGGAACGGCGCCCCAGGTGCCGGATCGCCCGATAAACATGCCGTTTGAAGGCACCGTCGATTGCGCAATCTGGCTGACGCTCCGCTCGATCCTGCTCGACAGCGTCGTCTACGGGCCGATCCCGCAGAACAGCGGACTGACGCGGCCGATCAAGATTGTCGCGCCCAAGGGTTGCCTCGCGAATCCGATTTTCCCTGCGCCCGTGATCGCTCGTTTCTGCCCGGGGAACGCGCTGGCGGACGCCGTGATGAAGGCTCTCGCCCCCGCAGCGCCGACGCAGATCAGCGCAGGCATCGGCAATCTCACCGTAATCGCATTCAGTGGGACCGCGAACGATCAGCAGTGGGTCCATATGGAGATTCTCGAAGGCAGCTACGGAGGGCGCAACGGGATCGACGGAATGGATACAGTCGACACGCTCTACGCCAACACGCGCAACAATCCCATCGAGGATATCGAGTCCCATCTGCCGCTGCGGGTGACCCGTTACGAACTTCGCGAGAACGTTGTGGCCGCCGGGCAATGGCGAGGCGGCATCGGTTCGGTCCGGGAGTTTACCTATCTGACGGATGGTGGATTCTCGGTCGAGGGCGACGGGCACAAATACAAGCCCTGGGGCTTCGGCGGCGGCGCCGACGGCTGCCCGAGCGAGCTCATTCAACTGACCAAGGCCGGCGAGCGCGTGAGGCTGCCTTCCAAAGTTCCCTACCAGAAAGCCAAGGCGGGCGACCGGCTCATTTCATACGGACCCAGTGGCGGCGGCTACGGCGATCCGCTGTTCCGCGCACCGGAAGCCGTGCTGGAGAATGTGATCGACGGGCTCTTCTCGTCCGAAGTCGCGCGCGAGCATTACGGCGTGGCGATCGTGGGCGGCGAGGTCGATCGGGCGGCGACCAAGAGGCTCAGAGAGCAGCGCAAGCGAAGCTGAGCGGAGCCGACGCGCGTCAGGCGTTCAGGAACTCGTTCCAGCGGCGGGCCAAGTAATTGTGGTCGTCCATGACGGTGTTCCAAACTCTGACGCGCGACATTCGGTCGACATACGACCCGCCTTCCCGCGCCTCTCCGGCGTGAACGCAAACATCGCCGTAGGGATCCGGGAGATCGACCGGCGCGGGCTTGCCGCCATACCAATAATCCCACTCGGCGTCTGTTAGGAAACGCCGAGTCCGCTCGCGTACGGACATGTAATATCCCTGGCGTGCGAGAATGGCGCCGGCCTGACCGTCCATCCACCAGTTCAAATAGGCATAGGCCGCATCGAGCACCGGACCGTCCGCGCGCGAGGACAGGCAAATGTCCGAATGCCAGCCGCGGCAGCCCTCCACCGGCATGGCGCTCGCAACGTCCAGGCCGCGCCGGCGCAACATCGTGATAGCGGGCGAGAAGATGCTTTGCACCACGACGCCGCCGCGCTCCATCAGCTTGACGGCGTCTTCGTACGTTTCCCACAATCCGCGAAAGTGTCCTATCCGCTTCTTTTCCTTCAGGACGTCGATGATGGCGTCGATTTCTTCGATCGACAAATTCGCGAGATTGCCGAATCGTACAATTCCAGCGCCTTCCACGGCCAGCGCCGCTTCGATCATGCCTAAAGTCGGGTCGCGCAGCATCGCGACCTTGCCGCGCCAGCGATCGTCGAGGAGCCAACTCCAACTATCGCGTTCCCCGGGACGGAACTGCGAGCGGATGGCGCGCAGGTAACCCAGCGAGTCGGCGCCGTAAATCGTCGGCAGCATGCTCGCAAGAGCGGTTGGCGTCGCGTCGAGGCGGCCGTCCGCCTGGACATAGAGTTGACGGAAGAGGTCACCGCAGACTGGCGCGCCGTCTTTTGACAAGGAGGCGAGCGCCGCGATGTCGGACCAGGCGGGAATGCGACCGATTTCGATCGGCCGGATCGACCGCGCCGTCCACATCAGATCGACCGTGTGCCATTGGTGATAGACGTCAAAGCTGTCCGGGCGCGTCACCGCCTGCTGGATCTCGTCGACCCCATCGATCTTTTCGAAGCGGATGTCGAATCCCAGATCTCGCTGGGCCTGTCGACAAATCGGTTCCAGGAGAATCTCGCGCCGGCCGAGGACACGCAAGGTCGGCCGCATGTTTCGAGGCCGACGGCGAGGCTCCTCGCGAACCAAAGCTGGCGCCGCCGCCAAGGCTTTCCCGTCGATCAGCGGCGAGAGGTATGGCGCTACGCGCTGGGACGCCAGAACCGACAACACCTTGAGCCGTGCGCAGGTGCGCAACTTGGCGGCGTCGAGACGCCTTTCAAGCGCCGCTGCCGCTTCACCGGGCGAGCTTGCGAGCAAATGGCCGAGAATCGCGCGATGCTCGTTGAGGACCTGGTCGACCTCGTGCAATCCCACATGAGTGACGAAGAGGCGGTTGATGATTTCCGGCATGTGACTTTGCCGGATGGCGGCGATCAGTCGCCGGTTGGCCACGCCCGACAGGAAGCATTCGTTGAGTTCGCGCTCCCATTGATTGAGCCGATCCCCAGTTGGCGGACGCCCGGCGGTGGCCGCCGAATCAATTCGGCGGAGCATCGCGGCGATTTCGTCTCGATCGAGATGGGGGGCCGCGATCAGTAGCGCGGTCGGCTCGAGAATACGGCGCATATCGAAATGTTCTTTGACGTCGCGCGCGGTAAGCGGTCCAGCGGTCCAGTGCGACCAGCGGTCCTTCTCAATCAGCCCGTCGTGATTCAACCGCGCCAGGACGTCGCGCACGACGGTGCGGCTGACCTCGAAATGCTCGCACATCGCCGCTTCCGAGATCTTGTAAGTTCCGAACGGGGTGCAAGCGACGACGCTTTCAGCGACTTCGCCATAAAGTCGCTGCCAAGTGGCGCGCTGCGCATAGGCCTGGATCTCGCCGGAGACATCGAGATCCATGGTCAACAAATTCATCCGCTTTGGCGCATGCTTGGCCCCGGGAGGCCCGACTAGGTAACCCCGGCCGTCGAATCGGTAAATCAAGCCCTCCTCGGCGAGCATTTCGAGGGCGCGCTTGACCGGGCCGCGGCTGACCCCGAGCAGCGTTGCGATGGGCCCTTCCAGCAGAACCACGCCGAGCGGCAGTCCGCCGCCGCGGATATTGCGGGACAACTCGTCCCTGACAATCTCGTAGTAGGGTCGAGAGTCGTCCGCCGCCACGACCTCGCTGCGATCGTCCGACGGTCCGGCCATAAATAGAGAATTCGGGTTCAAGCGATTGCAACTCATGATTCTCGCCGAAGGCGCGACGAGACGATCGATAACCCGGATATTGGAAATCCGCGAACGGGCAAGGGCGATGCCGGCAATTTTGTAAGCGCGAAAGGATGGGAAAGCCGTCGCTTTGAAGACGGTTGTCGATAATTGGCCGCCTTCGATCTCGCCTGGATTGCGCCTGGCGGCGCTTGACAGGTCCTCTCTGGAGTGAGAAAAGTTGCAGAGCGAGAAAAAAATATCACCTTAAGCACATGCGGGAAAAGTGACCACAAGAGTCCGAGAAGCGGAGGGAGATAATGTCGCGTCGGCTCGGTCCGGTGGCGGCCCCTCGCGCCTAAGCTGTTCGCGCTGCTCGCCATCGATGTCCGAGGCCGCCATGCCCGTCGGCAAGCCCTGAGCGCGAGAGGCGACCATGCCCAGCCTGCTTGGAATCGACAATGGTCTGACGGTTACGAAGGCCGTGATCTTCGACGCTGACGGTTCGCAATTGGCGGTGGCGCGGCGACGGGTTCCGCAATCGATGCCGCATCCGCGGTGGGTCGAGCGCGACATGGCGGGACTCTGGCAGGCCACCGCCCAGGCGATCGCCGAGGCCATCACCCTGAGCGGCAGGCCGGCCAGCGACGTGAAGGCGGTGGCGGCGACCGCGCACGGCGACGGTCTGTACCTGCTCGACAGAGAGCGCCGGCCCTTGGGACCCGGCATCTTGTCGCTCGACAGCCGCGCAAGCCTGGTTCTCGAGCGATGGTCGAGGAATTCTGTCCTCGCCGAAGCGCTCGCGTTGACGGGCCAGGCGCCGCATGTTTCGGCGCCGTCCGCGCTGCTGGCCTGGGTCCGGGAGCACGACCCCGAGCGCTATGCTCGGATCGCTCACGTTCTCGCCTGCAAGGATTGGCTGCGGTTTTGCCTGACCGGCGCCGTCGGCACGGATCGGACGGAAGCGAGCACCTCGTTCACCGACGTGCGCACTCAGGTCTATGCGCCCGAAGCGATGCGAATCTTCGGACTGGAAGACCTGTTCGAGACTTTGCCTCCGGTGTCGCATTCGGCCGAGGTCGTCGGCCACGTCACTGTGGAGGCGGCCGAACTGACCGGGCTTGCGAAGGGTACGCCAGTCGCCTCCGGCCTACACGACGTCACCGCTTCGGCGCTCGGCATGGGCGGACACCGGGACGGCGTGGTGAGCATCGTCGCCGGCACATATTCGATCAACGAGGTCGTCTCCGCCGAGCCGCGCGTCGACCCGCGCTGGTTCTGCCGCAATGCGATCGACGCCGGGCGATGGAACAACATGTCCATCTCGCCCGCTTCCACCGCCAATTACGACTGGTTCCTCGATACTCTTTGCCGCGCCGAGCAGGACCAGGCTCAGTCGAGCGGGGGCTCGATCCACGCGAAGTTGGCGAACGAGATCGACGCCGCGTTGAAGCGGTCCTCGACGATCCTGTTCCATCCCTATCTGTTTGGCTCGCCGCACGGAGAGGGCGCCAGCGGCAGCTTTCTCGGCCTCCATGGCTGGCACGACCGCGGCGATATGCTGAAGGCCGTCCTGGAAGGGATCGTCTTCAATCATCGTAATCATGTGGAGGCGCTGCGCGACGGCTTTGACGTTCGCGAAGCCCGGCTGACTGGCGGCGTCTCCCGCAATCCGACCTTCGCGCAGATGTTCGCGGACATCCTCGGCGTGCCGCTGACGGTCACGGCGGTCGACGAGGCCGCCGCGTTCGGCGCAGCGCTCTGCGCAGGCGCCGCGGTCGGCCTGTTCGCCTCATTGCGAGAAGGCCCACCGGCAGGCGGCGCAACGAATCGCGAGTACGAGCCCGACAAGGCGCGCAGCGCCGTCTATGATGAACGATATTCGCTCTATTGCCGCATTGCCGAAGCGCTCAAGCCGCAATGGCCGGAGATCGAACGCCTGGCGAAGCCGACGGACGAGGCAACGTCGTGATCTTCGGCGGCGGGCGCGAATGCGCACAACAGACCCCGCAGGCCGGCTCACGACGGCCGCGCAGAGTTGAGACGGCTAGGCCATGACGCGATCGGACGATCAACGCGCAGCAGATGCTGCCTGCCGCCTCGCGGCGGTGGTCAAGGCCGGCGACATCGAGGTCGTCATCCTCGGCGCCGGGGTCAACGGCGCTGGCTTGTTTCGCGATCTTTGCGAGCAAGGCGTCGCCTGCCTGATCGTCGATAAGAGCGATTTCGGTTCGGGCACAAGCGCCGCGCCGTCGAGGCTCATCCACGGCGGCCTGAAATATCTCGAAACCGGGGAGTTTGGGCTGGTCGCGCAATCCACACTGGAGCGCAACCTGCTGTTGAAGAACGCGCCGCACTATGTGCAACCGCTCCCGACAGTCATCCCGATCTTTTCCTGGGGCAAGGGCATGTGGGCGGCGCTGCGCACATTGTTCGGCTCGACTAGCGCGCCACGCAGCCGCGGCGCCATCCTGATCAAGATCGGACTGACGATCTACGACTATTTCGGCTCACGCAATCAGGTCATGCCGCGCCATAAGCTCGTCAGTCGCCGGCAGGCGCTGAGCGAAATGCCGGCGTTGACGAAGTCGATCGTCGCCACCGGCGCCTATTACGACGCCAAAATCAGCCACCCCGAAAGGCTTGTGCTCGAACTGATCGCCGACGGCCTGGCGGCCAACCCCGCCTCGGCGGCGGCGAACTACACGACGCTCGCCTCGTCCTCGAACGGCATTCTGACTTTCAAGCCGGAAAGCGGCGACGAAGCGTTTTCGGTGCGCCCGAAGCTGGTCGTCAACGCCGCCGGTCCGTGGATCGATCATGTCAACGCCCTGCTCGGCGCGCCGTCGAAACTGATCGGCGGCACCAAGGGCTCGCACATCCTCCTGAAACACGACGAACTGGTGCGAAGCCTCGCCGGCCGCATGATCTACTTCGAAGCCGACGACGGCCGTATTTGCCTTGTCTACGAATATTTCGGTCACGCGCTCGTAGGCTCGACCGACATCGAGGCCGACAATCCCGACACCGTCCGCTGCGAGGCTGAGGAAATCGAGTATCTGCTCGAAAGTTTGCGGGCGCTGCTTCCTGGCCTGACCTTCGGAGACGACCAGATTATCTACGCCTACAGCGGCATCAGGCCGCTTCCCGCATCCAACGCTTCGGTCCCCGGCCTGATCAGCCGGGATCATTCCGCGCCGGTCGCCGAGCCCGAAGGCGCGCGTCCCTTTCCGATCATCTCGTTGGTCGGCGGCAAATGGACGACGTTTCGCGGTTTCGCCGAGGAGGTCGCCGACGCCGTGCTAGAGCGCCTGCGGCGCAGCCGCCGAGTGACGACAAAGTCGATGCCGATCGGGGGCGGCAAGGATTTCCCGCGGGACGCGGCGGCGCGCGCACGCTGGCTCGCCGAGGTCGGTTCCGGCCTTCGCGTCGACAAGCGCCGCCTCGATCAGCTCTTGTCGCGCTACGGAACCAAGGCGAGGCGCTTCGCAGGCCACCAGAGCCCGTGGAGCGACGATGATCGGCTGCCGGATTCGGGCGACTACGGCGCGTCGGAGATCGACTACATCGCTCGCAACGAGTTCGTCGAGCGCCTGGCCGATATCGTCATGCGGCGGACCACGCTTGCCATAAGCGGTTCCCTGAGCCTGAGCGATCTGAGGCGCGTCGCCACGGTGGCAGGGCGCGCGCTCGGCTGGGATGCGCAGCGGACTGGCGCGGAAATCGACAGCGTGGTCGAGCAACTCTCCAACAGAAATCAAATGCGCTTCGAACGCGTGCCCGAGGCCTCGACGACGGAGGTCTGAGCCGGCGCGCCGATCTGATGGGACACTAACCAGTCCGCCGCCCGCGCTGCGGAGGCGCGCTTGACACGACCCTGCAAGAGTGAGAAAAGTTGCATGAGAAGAAAAATTTATCGGCGGAAACGATGCTGAAGAGAGCGCGACAGAACCTGAAGAGTGCGGGGGTCGCCGCTCGGTTCCGTTGCCGCAAGAGTCCGATCCAAACCGATCCCGCGAAACGTCGCCGCGTTTTCGGTCCTAGAATGTGCCGCTCCGGCGGGATGGCCTATAGAGAGGGTTGCGCCACGGTGGGCGCCGATTGCTTTTCCTTTCCCAACCGCAACGAGAATCTCGCTTCCCGCGAGGCCGAAACGTTCGTGGTTTACCGCCTCCACGCGCGGCGGGTCGTCTCGCCATGAATTCTCGGTCGACCGCCGCGCCGGACCGGGGCGCCAAGCCCGGCCTTCGCATAGCGTTCGCTTCGGCGGCGGCGCTAATCCTGGTCGGCGCGATGGCGCTCGACACGAAAGTTGTCAGGATCGGCTCTCCGGCGGACGTTCAGCCGAACGCCTTCTCTCCGGCGGAATTCGGCAAATCGGAGTTTCCGAAGGTTCAGTCCGCCGTGGAAAGCCACGCCGTCGGGGCTGCGACGCTCGCTGCGGCCATCGCCAAGGACAAGACGGCGGCGGCGAAGGAATATGGCGTGCCCGCCGGCATCGGCCCGGAGATGTCCGTCCAGTTCACAGGGGTGGCCGGGACCGCTGAATCGGGCGTCTACTCCATCCAGGTCGCGGGCGTTCCCAGCACGTTGCTCATTCGCGTGCAAACTGGGCCGGCGATCAACGGAACCGATCTGCGCGACGCCACGGGCACGATCACATTCGGCCAGTTCGTCAATCAGATCGATTACCAAAACGCTGGCTCGGCCCTGAACAAGGAGATGAAGCAACAGGTCTTGTCGAAGATCGACACGACCGCGCTCACCGGCAAGACAATTTCCGTCGTCGGCGCCTTCAAACTGATCAATCCGAACAGCTGGCTCGTCACTCCCGTCAAGTTGACCGTTCAATGACAACGGCGTCCAACGTCGAACCGCCGTCCGCCGACATCGTGCTCGCGGCGCGGAACATCGCCAAGGTCTACGGCAGCACGCACGCCCTGAAAGGGGTCAACTTCGACATTCATCGCGGCAAGGTGACGACGCTGTTCGGCGAGAACGGCGCCGGCAAGTCGACGCTGATGAAGATCCTCTCTGGCGTGACGACGCCGACATCGGGTTCGATCGTGCTCGACGGAGCTCCCGTCACCTTCTCTTCCGCCACAGAAGCTCGCGATCGCGGCATCTCGATCATCCATCAGGAGCTGAGCCTCGCGCCCAATCTCAGCGTGCGCGACAACATCTTCATGGGGCGCGAACTACGCGCCGCGACCGGCATCGATTTCGCGGAAGAAGCGCGTCAGGCTCGAGGGCTGATGGCCGACCTCGAAGAAGACATCGACCCGATGACTCTCGTCGAGGAACTGCGCCTGGGCCAGCAGCAGATCGTGGAGATCGCACGCGCGCTGTCGGTGAACTCGCGCATCCTCATCATGGACGAGCCGACGTCCGCGTTGAGCGCCACCGAAGTGCACGTGCTCTTCAAGGTGATCCGGGACCTGACCAGCCGCGGCGTATCGATCGTTTACATCTCCCATCACCTCGAGGAGGCGCTGCAGATCACCGACTACGCCGTGGTGCTCCGCGATGGGGCGATCACGGCGACCGCTGAGGCGAAAAACATCGACCTCAAGTGGATCGTGCGTAACATGGTGGGCGAGAATTTCGACCTCGGTTCGCCGCCAGCCGGCTATGCGTTCGGCACGACCGCCTTGTCGGTCGACGACATTTCGGTCGCCGACGCCTCGGGTTCCGACAACTCGGTCGTCGATCACCTCACGTTCGACGTTCGAGCAGGCGAGATCATCTGCATCTACGGGCTGATGGGCGCAGGGCGCACGGAGCTGTTGGAGTCCGTCGCCGGTCGTGTGCCGTCAACCGGCGGACGCATCCTCTTGGAGGGCGAGGACGTCTCGCGGTTGAGCATCGCCCAGCGCATCGCCAAGGGCCTCGTGCTGGTGCCGGAGGATCGCCAGCGCGATGGGCTCGTGCAGACCATGTCCGTCGGCGCGAACCTCTCGCTGCCGAGTATCGGCGCCTTCGTCAGGGGCGTGCTGCTGTCCCCGTTGCGCGAGCGCTCGCTGATCGACAAGTCCGTTCGCGACGTCCATATCAAGACGGCGGGCGGCGACGCTCCCATCGGCTCTCTCTCGGGAGGAAACCAGCAGAAGGTCGTCATCGGCAAGATGTTGACGACCAATCCCAAGGTCATCCTGCTGGACGAGCCCAGCCGCGGCATCGACATCGGGGCCAAAGCGGAGGTGTTCCGCCTGCTTGCCGAGCGGGCGGCGCGCGGGCTCGCCGTCGTGTTCTCGACTTCAGAGGTCGCTGAGTGCCTGAGCATCGCGCATCGGATCATCGTGATGCGCCGGGGCAAGATATCGGCGCAGTTCGGAGCTGATGTCACCAAGGAGGAGATCATGGCCGCCTCGGGCGAAGCCGTGGTCGTCTGATTGTCTGGATTAGCGGAGCCCTGATCATGACCAGCCCGGATTCCATTCGCTCTCGCTCGGGCCTATTCAGCGATGGCGTCGACGTCGGCAGATTGTTGCTCGAGGGCCGAGCGTTCTTTGCGCTGATCGCCATCGTCGTCGTCTTCTCGGCGCTGTCACCCTACTACTTCTCGCTGAGCAATTTTCTCACCATGGCGTCGCACGTCGCCATCTTCGGCATTCTCGCCGTCGGAATGCTGCTGGTTATCCTCAACGGCGGCATCGACCTGTCGGTAGGATCCACGCTCGGGCTCGCTGGCGTCGTCGCCGGCTTCCTTATGCAGGGCGTGCCGTTGACCATGTTCGGCGTGATTTTGTTCCCGTCCGTCTGGGTGGTCGCCGTGCTGGTCTGCATGCTGGGCGCCTTCGTCGGCCTCGTCAACGGCGTGCTCATCGCCCGCTTCAAGGTGCCGGCCTTCGTCGCCACCCTGGGCGTGATGTATGTGGTGCGTGGCGTCGCTCTCCTGATGACGAACGGCCTGACCTACAACAACCTCGCCGGCAAGGCCGAGCTCGGAAACACCGGATTCGACTGGCTCGGCTTCAATCGCCTGCTCGGCGTTCCCATCGGCGTGGTGGTCATGGCCATCATCGCGATCCTGGGCAGTCTTGTGTTGAACCGCTCGGCCTTTGGTCGCTGGCTCTATGCGTCTGGCGGCAACGAGCGCGCGGCGGAACTCTCTGGCGTGCCCGTGAAGGCGGTGCAAGTGACCGTCTACATGCTATCCGGCGTGTGCGCCGCCATTACCGGCCTCATCCTGTCCTCACAGCTGACCTCGGCGGGACCGACCGCGGGAACGTCGTACGAACTGACCGCGATCGCGGCGGTTGTCATCGGCGGCGCGGCGCTGACCGGCGGCCGCGGCAACGTTCGTGGAACCATGCTTGGAGCGTTCGTCATCGGATTCCTTTCCGATGGGCTCGTGATCATCGGCATCTCTTCCTACTGGCAAACGGTGTTCACCGGCGCAGTGATCGTGCTCGCCGTGCTCCTCAATGCCTTGCAGTATCGCCGCCGCGTCAAGCGCCCGGACTCGACCGGTGGCCAATCAACTTCTCCGCAACCGAGTGGCCAAGCCCAACCGGCCTATCCCGCTCATGAGAAGACCGCCGGTTGACCGGCGCATAGCAACCAAGAGGAAACTTCATATGACCTGGAAGGCAACATGTCTGTCGCTCGCGGCCCTAGCATTGGCCGCGCCGATCTTCGCAGGGTCCGTCACTGCGGCGTCGGCAGCTGGCGGGCTCATTTCGATCATCGTCATCGACCCCGCCAACCCTTACTGGCTCACCGAAGGCAAGGTTGCCTCCGCCGAGGCGAAGAAGCTCGGCTACACCGCGACAGTCGGCGCGTCGAAAAGCGATACGAACACTGAGAGCAAATTGATCGACACCGCGATCACCAACAAGTCCGTTGCGATCATTCTCGACCCCGCTGATGCGAGCGGTTCGATCGGCGCGGTGAAGAAGGCCATCGCCGCCAACATCCCGGTCTTTCTTGTCAACGCCGAGATCAATCAAGAGGGCCTCGCCAAGGCGCAGCTCGTTTCCAACAACGCTCAGGGCGCTGCTCTTGGCGCGCAGCAATGGGTCAAGGACATCGGCGAGAAGGGCAACTACGTCGAGCTGTTGGGCAACCCTTCCGACAACAACGCCGCTACGCGCTCCAACGGATACGAGACGGTGCTTAGCCAGTATCCGGGCCTCAAGAAGGTCGGTTCGCAGGTCGCGAACTGGGACCGCACCCAAGGCCACGACAAGATGCAGAGCCTGCTTCAAGCTCACCCCGACATCATCGGCGTGATCAGCGGCAACGACGAGATGGCTCTCGGCGCCGTCTCGGCGCTGAAGGAGGCTGGAAAGCTGTCGAGCGTCAAGGTTGGCGGGTTTGACGGCTCGCCGGACGCGGTCGCGGCGATCAAGTCGGGCGAACTGCAATACACCGTCCTCCAGCCAGTGGCGGTCTATTCGAAGAAGGCCGTGGACGAGGCGGATTCCTTCCTGAAGACCGGCAAGACGGGCGCTGCGAGCGAGAAGCAGCTGTTCGACTGCGTTCTCATCACCAAGGAGAACCTGGCGGACTACATCGCTCCCTTCACGCTCAAGTAACCAAGCGACGGAGGAGCGTCCTTCGGGACGCTCCTCGCACGCGTTGCGCCGGGCGTCGCCGAGATGCCGCCGCCGCCGCGCGTATACGAGAACTCGCGAGATGGAGGGATCGGCGACCGTGGTGGCCACGCCCCGATGGGAACACCAGGCGTTAGCGAAGTCGTTCTGAATTTGGAGGTCGCCTGATGAGTGGCGTTGGAGGGGATATCCTGATTGGGGTCGACGCCGGCACCTCGGTGATCAAAGCGGTGGCCTTCGATCGGGCAGGGCGGCAGATCGCGGCCACCTCGACGCCGAACCTCTATCAGACGCGTCCGGACGGCGCGGTGTTTCAATCCCTGGACCAGACCTGGGCG
This sequence comes from uncultured Alphaproteobacteria bacterium, assembly GCA_963813195.1. Lineage (GTDB taxonomy): Bacteria > Pseudomonadota > Alphaproteobacteria > Rhizobiales > Beijerinckiaceae > Roseiarcus. The sequence goes on from CAWEYC010000017.1 coordinate 139,919, forward strand.
GATTGCGCGCTGACGCTCCGCGCCCTCGGCGCCAAGGTCGAAGGCCTTGCGCGGCGCACTGCGGCGGTCGCGGTCACCGGCCAAGGCGATGGCACTTGGCTCGTCGGCAAGGACGATGCGCCGGTGGGCGACGCCTGGCTGTGGCTCGATGCCCGGGCGGCCGGGACTGTCAGGCGACTGCGAATGGCGACCGCCGACCGCGCGCGGTTCGAGGCGACGGGAACCGGGCTTGCCGCGTGCCAGCAAGGGCCGCAAATTGCCTTGATGGCCGCGACGACGCCCGAGCTTCTCGACAGCGCCGAGGTGGCGCTGCATTGCAAGGATTGGCTCTACTTGAAGCTGACCGGGGTGCGCGCGACGGACCCATCGGAGGCGAGCTTCACCTTTGGCGATTTTCGCACCCGGCGATACGACGACGCGGTGATCGACGCGCTCGGCCTGAGCGCGCGGCGCAGGTTGCTGCCGCAGATTCTAGATGGAACGCAAGCGACACATCCCTTGTCGTCCGATGCCGCAGCGGCGACGGGGCTGTTGGCCGGTACGCCGATCTGCCTGGGCTTCGTCGACATGGTCTGCACCGCGCTCGGCGCGGGCATTCACACCGGCGGCGTGTCGGCCGCCTGCTCGATCATCGGCTCGACGGGCGTTCACCTGCGCGCGACCGCGACCGCGGGAGTCCATCTGAACCGAGAGGGCACGGGCTATGTGCTCCTGCTGCCGATCCCCGACATGGTCGCGCAGGTGCAATCGAACCTGGCCGCGACGCTCAATATCGACTGGGCGCTGCGGCTGGCGGGCGATCTGCTGCTCGAGATGGGTCATAAGGCGACGCATTCCGAACTGGTCGCCAAGATCGACGGCTGGCTTGCGACCACCTCTCCTGGCGCGATCCTCTACCACCCCTACATCTCCGAGGCGGGTGAGCGCGGACCCTTCGTGAACGGCAACGCGCGCGCGGGATTTGTCGGGCTGAGCGGCGGCCACCGCTTCCCCGACTTGCTGCGCGCGGTGGTCGAGGGGCTGGCGATGGCCGCGCGCGATTGCTACGCCGCGATGGGCGAAATGCCGTCGGAGTTGCGGCTGACGGGCGGGGCTGCGCGATCCCGCGCGCTTCGCTCTGTGCTGTCGGCTGCGGTGCGGGCGCCGGTGCGCACGTCGGCGCGAGAGGAAGCGGGAGCCGCCGGCGCTGCCATGATGGCGGCGGTGGCGATTGGGATTTATCCCACCATGGACGCCTGCATCGCCGAATGGGTCACGCCGCTGCTCGGCGCGAGCGAAGCGCCGGACCCTGAACTGGCGCGAACCTACGATGGGATGTTCGCGGCTTATCTGAGCGCGCGCCGGGCGTTGGAGCCGGTATGGGACATGATGGCGCAAAACCAGGGTCGGAGCGATGACTAGCGGGCCGCGATCGCCGGCGATCGCGCCACAGGTTTCGCGCAGGCGCTGACCAAGATTTGCGACGGGGCCTTTGTGACCTATGGGGTGCGGGCCAAAGGAGAGTGAGATGAACGAACCCCAGACGGTGGACCTCTTCGTCATCGGCGGCGGCGTCAACGGCGCCGGCATCGCTCGCGATGCGGCCGGCCGGGGGCTCTCGGTCATGCTGTGCGAGAAGGACGACCTGGCGCAGGGAACGTCGTCCCGCTCGGGCAAGCTCGTGCACGGGGGGCTGCGATATCTTGAGTACTACGAGTTCCGGCTCGTGCGCGAGGCGCTGATCGAGCGCGAGGTGCTGCTCAACGCGGCCAGCCACATCATCTGGCCGATGCGGTTCGTATTGCCGCACAGCCCGGATGACCGCCCGGCCTGGTTGGTGCGGCTGGGGCTGTTCCTGTACGACAATCTCGGCGGCCGCAAAAAGTTGCCAGGCACGCGCACGCTGGATCTGCGGCGCGACCCCGAGGGGGCGCCGATCAAGGATCAGTTCAGCAAGGGGTTCGAATATTCCGATTGTTGGGTCGACGACGCGCGGCTGGTGGTGCTGAATGCGATGGACGCCGCCGCGCGGGGCGCCCACATCCTGACCCGCACGGCCTGCACCTCCGCCCGGCGCGAAGGCGGGCTGTGGCGGATCGAGACGAAGGACGCGCGCGACGGCGCCAAACGCGTGGTTCTGGCGCGCGCCTTGGTGAATGCGAGCGGTCCGTGGGTCAACGACATCATCGGGCGTGTGACGGGGCTGAATTCCAGCCGCAATGTGCGGCTGGTGAAGGGAAGCCACATCATCACGCCCAAGTTCTGGGAGGGACCGCACGCCTATCTCGTGCAGAACGTCGATAAGCGCGTGATCTTCATCAACCCCTACGAGGGCGACAAGGCGCTGATCGGCACCACCGACATTCCGTACGAAGGCGCTCCTGAGGAGGTCGCGATCGCCGAAGCGGAGATCGCGTATCTGTTGGCGGCAGTGAACCGCTATTTCAAGCAGACCTTGCGGCGCGAGGATGTGGTGGAGACCTTCTCGGGCGTTCGGCCGCTTTATGACGATGGAGCGGGCAACCCTTCAGCGGTGACGCGCGACTACGTCTTCGACCTCGACGCCGACGGCGGGGCGCCATTGCTGAGCGTGTTCGGCGGCAAGATTACGACGTTCCGCAAGCTGGCCGAACATGCGCTGCAGCGGCTTCTGCCGACATTCCCTAAAATGGGCCCGCCCTGGACCGCGCACAGCGTCCTGCCGGGCGGCGAGATCGAGGGCGCCGACGTGCCGCGCTTCCTCGACCGGCTGCAGCGCGACTATCCCTGGCTTCCGCGCGATTTGGCGCGCCATTACGCGCGGCACTACGGCGCCCGGACAGCCAAGGTGATCGACGGAGCGAGTTCGCTGGCGGGGCTCGGGCGGCGGTTTGGCCCGCAGCTCTACGAGGCGGAGGCGCGCTACCTCATGGCGCAGGAATGGGCTGAGACGCCGGAGGACGTCCTGACGCGGCGCACGAAACACGCTCTGCACATGAGCGTCGAAGAGAAAGCGGCGTTCGACGCCTGGTTCGACGCGCAAGCGGCCGCTTGAGCCGTTGCTGTATGTTAGACTTGACACAATTGCGCTGCAGAGCAAGCCGCCAGTGTCGCGAGCAACCGATATGTCCGGATTAGGTAGCAAGTGATTTGTCCGGTTTTTTGGACCGGGAGATCGCATGTTGCCGGAGGTTCGGATGGCGCGTGTATTGGATGCGATCAGGTCGCATCGTTTGAAGCGGTTGAGTTGCGTTGAGGCCGGGGAGCTTCTTGGCCTGAGCGAGCGTCATTTTCGTCGCTTGCGGGACGCCTATGAGGAGCGCGGCGAAGACGGGCTGGTGGACCGCCGGCGCGGCCGTCGCAGCGGTCGCGGGGTTCTCGAGGATGAGATCGCGTGGACGGTCGATACGTTTCGGACGCGGTATTTTGACTTCACGATCAAGCACTTCCATGAGCAGGCGTGGGGCCAGACGATGGGCGACGGCCAGCCGTTCATGCGTTCCTACAGCTGGACGAAGAGCGTGTTGCAGTTGCGCGGGCTGACGACGAAGGCGCCTCGGCGCGGCGTCCACCGGCGCAAGCGCGAGCGGCGGGCGCTGCCGGGCATGATGCTGTTTCAGGACGGCTCGAAGCACGCCTGGTTGCCCTCCGGTGGCGATCTCGACCTGATCGTGACGATGGACGACGCCACCAGCGCGATCACATCGATTTTCCTGTGCGAGGAAGAAGGCACGGCTTCGAGCTTTCGCGGCCTTTCGGAGACGATCCGCGCGCACGGCTTGTTTTCGTCGTTCTACACCGATCGTGGCAGCCATTATTTCACCACGCCGAAAGCGGGCGAGAAGGTCGACAAGGCGCATTTGACACAGGTGGGCCGGGCGCTGCGGCAGCTGAACATCGAACACATTCCCTCCTATAGCCCGCAAGCGCGGGGCCGGATGGAGCGGCTCTGGGATACGCTGCAAAAGCGCCTGCCGCCCTTGCTGCGGGTGAACGGGATCGCCACGGTCGAGGCGGCCAACCGCTGGCTGGCCGAGGTCTATAAACAAGACCACAACGCTCGCTTCGCCGTCGCCGCGGCCGAGGAAGGTTCGGCCTTCATCCCCTTCGTCGGCGATCTCGACAACATCCTTTGCATCGAGCAGGAGCGCGTCGCCGGGCTGGACAATACGGTCCGCTATGACGGTCATGTCTTGCAGATTCCGCCAAGCCGGCATCGACATCACTTCGCCAAGAGCAAAATCCGCGTGCTCGAATATTGGGACGGCGCCATCGCCTTGTTCCACGGGCCGCGCCAGATCGCGCGCTATCATCGCGACGGAACCCTCGACGAAGCCGATCCAAACCCACGCAAATCCGTCGCGTAAGTCCGTTTCGCGACGACGCCTGTGGACGGCCTGGACAGCTCCGGGGCCAAACGGCCCCGAACCTGACCACCCCGCCCACAGGAGGGCAGCTGAAAAAGCCGCAAGCCCAAAAACGGACATTTAGAAAGCTACCTAAACCGGACATCTTCAAAAGCTATCGACAGCCGCCAGCTGACAGCTTCTAACTCACGATGATCTCAGATGCGGCGATCAGGTTGACCTGTCCACGGATCTCGCCTCGCATTCGGAGCAAATATCCCTTTCGCAGATAGGTTTTGATCTCCTCTCCACGGATCGCGATCTGGTTGGCGGCGTGGTGCTTCGTCCGTCCAAGGGTTGGATCGGCGACGCGGTAGAGGCCATCGCGGAAGCGGTGCGGAACGTACCGCTCACCGTCCTCCGTGATACGCTCGAAAGTAGATTCGTGCCCCGGCGCTATCCCGCCCAGACTTTGCTCTGCAAACGTCGTAGGTTCAGCGGTGGTGTCCGATGCGACGACGCCACCGCAAATTAGTTTCCCAGCGCACCCCCACCTGCCGACATGAGCGTCGGCCCGCTTGCGACGGCGGGCTCGAAGTCGAGCCGCCTCAGCCGCTTTCGGATCAGTTTCTCGCGGGCCTCAACGAACTCGGGCAGCGCTGCCACGTCCCAGAGTGCAGAGTTGTTCGGGATGAGATGTCGGTCAAGGAACTCGTCGTCGCGGGTCTGAATCCATTGCGCAAAGGGCGTGTTGCTCTTCTCCAGGTTCTCACGCCCAAGAAGTAGTTGCAGGTTCCCGAGGCGGTTCACGCTGTCGAGGATGCGCTGGATGCGCGACTCCGGAAGGTTGATCGACATCAGCGCCTTCCGGTCGGCGAGGGAGCGTGGGACGATGTGGTCGATGTGGTGCTGCCTTGCTCCCCAGTTATGGTCGTCGTAGAGAAGCGAGAGCGCTAGGAAGCAGGTGCGCGTGCCGTAGGACGTATCCAGCATGCCCTCGATGTTGTTGTCGTCGAATCCCGTCGCACGACCCCGCGAGGACAGCCCCTGCACGAGATCGCTGTACGGGAAGTCCTGTCCCACTTTAAGGACGTCCTGGATGATGGCGCGGGCTGTGCCGATCGTCTGGTCCGAGCTGCCCCCGAACACACCATTGAGCAGGCTGCCGAGGAGCCAGTGGTGGATGCGCTTGGCGTTGGCGGCCTCAAACGGGGTCGATCCGTCGAGTGGGCCGCGTCCGGTCCTGTGGAAGTAGTAGGCAATCGGAAGCAGCGCGTTGACCGAGGTGAGGGGTTCGCGGTCGATGCCGAAGCGGTTCACCAGCCGGAGTGTCGCCTCCAGGCTCGCTTTGATCTTCGTCCAGTCGGTCTCGATTACTCTCAGATTGACGGTGGTAAAGTTGCCGACCTTGTAGCGCTGGTCGAGGTCGCACAGGACGAGGCAGGCTTTCATCACAAAGTCTTTGTCGAGATCGTTCCTGCCGTCGAGACCCGTATTGAGGTGTTCCACGAAGTCGTAGATTTCCTGCCGCGCGCTCACCCCCTCCCACTTCGAGGTGATCATTGACAGTAGTAGATCAGACTTGCTTAGCTTCGTGCCGCCGTCGTTAGCGCGGATGAAGATGTCGAGCACGCGGTCATAGGACTGGTCTTTCTCCGTATAAAACGCAATTACACCGTCCTTCCAGATCGTGCGGTAGAGCCGATCCAAGGTTTTTAAGGCGAGCCTCTCCTGGGCCCTGGTGGCCGTGTCGGGCAGGCTGTCGATGATCTCGTCCTTCATTTTGTCGAATGCGTCGTCGCTGGTGCAGTCCAGGATGCGGCCCACTTTCATCCAGAGTTCGCCGCCATGCGTCTTCGGCTCGTCTTCAGCGAAGCGCAGGCCGTAGGTGACGCCCAACTCCTCGCGTTCGCCGTCGTCAGCCTCCGTCGATGGGTCCTTCAACAGATCGATGTAAAGACGTTGCTTGCTCCAGGCGTCGGGGTTGTTGCGGCGCGCGTACTTGGCTCGAACCGTGAAGGATCCGCGCAACCCGATCAGGAGCGACGTAAGGCGCTGCTGCCCGTCAAGCACGAGCACCACGTCACGCCCATCTGGCTCGGCCATCTCGTTGTGGACGTCGCCGTAGCGAAAGTTTTCGATGAATTTGTATATTTCCCAATCGGACCGCCGCTCGGGCTTAATCTCCCAGAAAAGGAAAGAGGAGATCGGGTAGCCCTTTAGGAGCGAGTCAAAGAGGGCCACGATCTGGTCGGGCTGCCAGACGTAGGGGCGCTGGATCGCGGGCAGAAAGTAGGTGCGGTTGATCTGATCAAGCACGCGCCCAACCGTAGAGGAAACATAGGACATTCGTCTTACACCCTTACTTGGATATGGGATTTTGGCACTGCGCCGCGTAGTCGAGCTCCCGCTGGATTGACCTGGCCACCAAATTGTCACGCGCGATGATCGCGCCTTCGCGGAATAGACCGCTTTCCGGACATGCGAACTCCCCAGCCCACGCGCCTGATGGGCTTGGTGCAGATGTAGCGTTCGTTTGAGGCTCGCTCGTATATGCCCCCCTCCTCCCGGCACGAATCGCCGGTTGTTCTGTATTCACTGCTACTTATAGCGGAGTAGAATTCGGATGCGCTACGCGGTCAGCGCTTTCGCCGTCCGCTCGTCGAGGATGATGCCGTAGACCAACCCGCTCGCCAGGACAGCCCGAATGGCGTTGACCTTGCCACGGCCGCCCGCGAGCGCGACCGTCTTTTGCCGGGCGATATCCGCGGCAGACATCGAAAGGGTTCGCGCAGAGATGTCGTTTTCGATCAGCTTGCCGTCGATGCTGAAGAAGTGGCCGAGGATTTCCCCCATGCCGCCGGCCCGCCGCGCCGCTTCGATTTCGTGACGTTCGATCATCCCGGTCGAGAGGATCGTCGCGTCGGGCTCCACCGTGCCGATGCCGACGACGCGCAGCGTCGCTTCGATGCCCATTTGCATGATTGCGGCAACCCCGCGCTGTTCGAGGAAGACCGCACGGTCCTCGACCGAATTGGCGTAGAACGGCAAAGGCAAGACGTAGGTCTCGGCGCCGGTCCGCTCGGCCAAGCGGTGAATGACATCAAAGGGCGTCGCCGAATATCGGCGCGTCAATCCGCCCTGCAGCGACACCAGCTTCCGATTGCGCGCATCCACCTTCGGCAGCATCCTGACGCAGGCGGCGAGCGATCGGCCGTGGCCGAAACCGATGATCTTGTCTTCCCCGTTTTCGAACGCGAGCCGCAGGAAACGGCTTCCCGCCAGGCCCAGTGTCTGCAGCGGCAGGGGCTCGTCGTCGAGGTCGGGGCACACTTCGCAGAACTTCAGTCCAAACCGCGCGCGCATCTTATCTTCGAGGCGCACGCACTCGACGATGTCGCCCTCGATCGAAATGCGAACCAAGCCTTCCCTATTGGCCTTGGCGATCAGACGATGAGCCTTCAGACTGGGAACGCCCAACCGTTTGGCCACTTCGCTTTGCGTCATGCCGGCGCCGTAATGCAGCCAAGCGGCACGCACGCAGAGGTCGTGGTCCTCGCTGCTCGGGCCCCTTGACGTCTCGTCCCGCATGTCTTCCACGCTGAAATTTTTTTCTCCTATTGAAGTTCGTTTCATTTTCGTGGCAGGATGTCAAGGGGCGGGACACGGGTCCGCCTACGGTCTTCGCCGGGAAGCAAATCCGATGGAAGCGGGCGCTTAGCGGCCTACTGCAATTCAGGAGAGTGGAATGAGAATCGCTCTGGGCGCGGACAGCGCAGGCAAGCCTCTGCTTGATGTCGTCGCCGCGCACTTGCAAAAGCGGGGCGACACGGTCGTCACCGACCTCAGCGCCCCGGGCTTTTACGCGGACGTCGCCGATCGCGTCGCGTCGGCGATCAAATCCGGAGAGCATGAGCGCGCCATCCTGTTTTGCGGCACCGGGATCGGGGTCTCCATATCGGCCAACAAGGTTCCCGGCATTCGCGCCGCCTTGACGCACGACACGTATTCGGCCGAGCGGGCGGCAAAGTCCAACAACGCGCAAATCATCACCATGGGCGCCCGCGTGATCGGTCCGGAATTGGCGAAGGCGATCGTCGACGTCTATCTCGCTTCCGAGTTCGACCCCAAAGGGCCTTCTGCGAACAACGTCCAGGCCATCGGCGAGATCGACGTGAAGTACGGCAAGTCCCTCTGACGCGAGACGATACGCCGTGCCGATCAAACTGGGCCTGAACCTGAATCCGTTCGTAAATCGCTTCGCCGAACCCGACAATCTCATCGATACGATCGCCGGCGAAATCGGGATCGGCTATCTCCAGCTCACTCACGAATTCATCAATCCGGCCTGGCCGGCGGCGACGGTTCTCCGGCTGACGGGCGAGATGGCCGACGCATGCGCGCGCCACGGCGTCAAGATCACCTCGCTGATGACCGGCCCCTACGGCCGTCTCAATCATTTTGGCCATCCCGACGCCGACGTCCGCGATTACTACCTCAAGTGGTTCGATGGTCTGGTCGACATCGCCGCCGAGCTCGCCTGTCCTGCCGTCGGGACACAGTTCGCGATCTTGACCTACCGCGATTTCGACGACCCGGCGCGTCAGGAGGCGATCCTGTCCGCGGCGTTCGACTGTTGGCGCCGCCTGGCCGAACACGCCGCCAGGCGCGGTCTCGACTTTCTGTTCTGGGAGCCGATGTCGGTCGGCCGCGAACTCGGCCATACGATCGCTTCGACCCAGCAATTGCAGGACCGCTTGGACCGCGCCGATCTCGCCGTGCCGTTGAAGGCGATGATCGACATCGATCATGGCGACGTCACCTCACCCGATCCCGCCGACACCGACCCCTACGCGTGGGCCCGCGCGTTCGCCGGGCGTTCCCCGATCATCCACATCAAGCAGAGTTCGGCCAACAAGGGCGGACATTGGCCGTTCACCGCGGAGCACAATCTCAACGGCCGCATCGTACCGGAAAAGCTGATCGAGACCGTTCGTCAGGGCGGGGGCGGCGACAACGAATTGTGCATGGAGTTCGCCTTTCGCGAGCGCGAACCGGCGGATCGCAACGTCGTGCGGATGATCCGCGAGTCGGTCGAGTTCTGGAAGCCGTACGCCGACGTCGGCTTGCGAAACTGAGATCGAGCGAAGGCTATGTCCAAGAAAACGCCCTGGATCGGAACGAGCTGGAAAATGAACAAGACGCGGGCGCAGGCGCGCGACTTCGCGACCGTTCTGGCGGGCTCTTGGGCGGCGCATACGGCGGCGGCGAAGCTCTTCGTCATTCCGCCGTTCACCGCGATCGCCGACGTCGCGGACCTGCTGGCCGATACGGGAATCCGCGTCGGCGCGCAGAACATGCACTGGGCGCCGTCGGGCGCCTGGACTGGCGAAATCTCCGCCGCCATGATTTGCGACGTCGGCGCGAGCCTGGTCGAAATCGGGCACAGCGAGCGCCGCACCCATTTCGGCGAGACCGATAAAACCGTCGCTCTGAAGACCAAGTCGGCGATCGACAAGGGCCTGCTGGCTCTGGTGTGCGTCGGCGACACGCGCGAGGAATATGAGGCGGGGCGGACCTCGGAGGTTCTCTCGCGCCAAGTGCGTTTTGCTCTCTCCGGCCTGAGCGCCGCCGATCACGCTCAGGTCGTGATCGCCTACGAACCGGTGTGGTCCATCGGCGAAGGCGGAACGCCGGCAGATCCGGATTTCGCCGATTTGCAGCATCGTCGGATCAAGGAGGTTTCGACGAGCGTATTTCCGGCGCCCGTCGACGTCGTCTACGGCGGCAGCGTCAATCCGGACAATTGCGTCGGCCTGGCGTCGCGCCCCCACATCGACGGCCTCTTCATCGGACGCTCGGCCTGGGATGCGCACGGATATCTCGGAATCGCCGAGAAGGTCATCGCCGCATTGGCCAATTGACGCTCCGGCGCTAGATTTGGCGGAAGGCCGACAGTGGGCGGCGGCGCGGTCTCGCACGTCTCCGGAGCCGGCGCAGGGGGACTCATGACGTTCGCACACGATGCACCCACTGATTTCGCGAGCCAGGCGCTTCGCGGCTTCGCCGCCGCCTACGGGCGCTATGTCACTCTGGCGCCGTCAGGTGTGCTGCGCGCCAAGTCGGCGCCGGCAGGCAAAGTGGCGGTCGTGATTGGCGGCGGCTCCGGTCACTATCCCGCTTTCGCCGGCTACGTCGGCTCGGGTCTGGCCGACGCCGCTGTCGCTGGCGACGTCTTCGCGTCGCCGTCCACCCGCGCCGTGGCGCGAATCGCCAGACTCGCCGATCGCGGCGGTGGCGTCCTTCTGGGCTTCGGCAACTACGCCGGCGACGTCTTGAACTTCGGCGCGGCGGCGCGCCGCTTGATCGCCGAAGGGATCGACGCGCGCATCCTGCCGGTCACAGACGACGTCGCCAGCGCGCCAGCCGAGACCGCGTCGCTTCGGCGCGGCGTCGCGGGCGACATCGTCGTCTTCAAGATCGCCGGCGCGGCGGCGGAGGCCGGCAAATCGCTCGACGAGGTGGAGCGCCTTGCGAGGCTCGCCAACCAGCGAACCGCTTCGTTCGGCGTCGCGTTCCGCGGCTGCACGCTGCCGGGCGCCCGCGAGCCCTTATTCCGCGTTCCCGACCGCCAGATGGCGATCGGGCTTGGAATTCACGGCGAGCCGGGCGTCGCCGAGGAGCCGATCGTCACGGCGAGCGCACTCGCCCGCATCCTCGTCGAGCGGCTCGTTGGTGAAAAACCGCAAGACGCCTCCGGACGTGTCGCCGTCATGCTGAACGGCCTCGGCGCGACGAAATATGAAGAGCTGTTCGTTCTCTGGACGGGGGTTCAAGCGGAGATCGAAGCCAAAGGCTTGACGATCGTCGCGCCCGAAGTCGGCGAGTTCGTCACCAGCCTCGACATGGCCGGCTGCTCGCTGACGATCGCCTGGCTCGATCATGGTCTCGAGGAACTTTGGCTCGCGCCCGCCGACACCGCCGCCTTCCGCCGCGGCGCCGAGGTCCATGCGATTTCACCGGCAGCCGTCGAATCCGCGGAAGACCGCGCCGCCGTCCCCGCGTCAACGGCGCCGTCGCGGGCGTCGGCTCGCTGCTTGGCTGGTGTGATGAAGGCAATCGCGGTGGCGATGGGCAAGGCCGAGGAGGAACTCGGCCGCATCGACGCGCGCGCGGGCGACGGCGATCACGGGCAGGCGATGAGCCGCGGATCCGCCGCGGCCGCCGAAGCCGCTGAACGCGCCGTAGCCGCAGGCACCGGAGCGGCGAGCGTCGTCGCGATCGCTGGGGACGCCTGGGCCGATCGAGCGGGCGGCGCCTCCGGCGCTCTCTGGGGCCTCGGTTTGCGCGCGTGGAGCGAAGCCTTTTCTGATACAGCGCCGATCGCGTCGGACGAGATTGTCCGGGGCGCCAGAGCGGCGCTCGACGCGATCGTCGGTTTGGGCGGGGCCAAGGTCGGCGACAAGACGCTCGTCGACGCCCTCGACCCCTTTGTGACGATCCTCGAGCGCGAAATGAGGTCTGGCCGCGGCATCGCACAGGCTTGGCGCGCCGCCGCCGAATCCGCCGCCCAAGCGGCGGCGGACACCGCCCCGCTCACGCCTCGACTGGGACGCGCGCGACCGTTGGCCAGCCGCAGCATTGGGCACCCCGACGCCGGGGCAATTTCGTTGGCGATGGTCTTGCGCCTCGTCGGCGAGCGTCTCGCCGCCCCGGACGGGCCTTCACTGTAATTGGGCGGCGAAGTGCGGCGAAGTCGTCGCTTCAACGTGGCGACGGCCGCTCCGGCGGGGGGATTCGCGCCGTCAGACGCGCTCCGCCGATGCAGCCCAGAGATTGACGCCGCTGTCGACGGCATAGCGGTCGATCTCGGCGAGTTCGTCGCCTGTGAAGTCGACGTTTTTCAGCGCCGCGACCGCGTCGGCAACCTGTTCGGGACGGCTGGCTCCAATCAAGGCGGAAGTCACCCGTTTGCCGCGGAGCACCCAAGCCAGCGCCATTTGCGCAAGCGACTGGCCGCGCCGGTTGGCGATGGCGTCGAGCTGCCGAACGCGCTCGATATTCGCCTCGCTGAGCATGCCGACGTCGAGCGACTTGCCCGCCGCGGCGCGGCTGTCCGCGGGAATTCCCTTCAGATACTTGTTCGTCAGCAAGCCCTGCGCGAGCGGCGTGAACGCAATGCTGCCGATGCCCTCGGCGTCCAACACATCGAGCAACCCGTCCGCCTCGACCCATCGGTTGATCATGGAGTAACTGGGTTGGTGAATGACGCATGGCGTGCCGAGACGCCGCAGGATGGCCGCGGCTTCCTTGGTGCGCTTCGAGCTATAGGATGAAATCCCGACGTAAAGCGCCTTGCCCTGACGCACGGCGCTGTCGAGCGCGCCCATTGTCTCTTCGAGCGGCGTCTCGGGGTCGTAGCGGTGGGAGTAGAAGATATCGACATAGTCGAGGCCCAGACGCTTCAGGCTCTGGTCGAGGCTCGCCAGCATGTATTTGCGCCCGCCCCATTCGCCATAGGGGCCCGGCCACATGTTGTAGCCAGCCTTCGTCGAGATCACGAGTTCGTCCCGCAAACCCTGGAAGTCCGTGCGGAGAATTTCGCCGAATGCAGTCTCGGCGCTTCCGGGCGGCGGGCCGTAATTGTTGGCGAGATCGAAATGGGTGACGCCCAGGTCGAACGCCTGCCGGCAGATCGCGCGGCCTTTGTCGGCGGGCTGATCGAAGCCAAAATTATGCCACAGGCCGAGCGAAATCGCCGGCAGCTTCAGTCCGCTGCGACCGCAGCGGTTGTAGGTCATGGTTTCGTAGCGTGCGGGCGCGGGTTGGTGCGGCATCAATCTCTCCGAAGGGTAGCGCGCTGGGGAAATCGCTTGTTAGGCGGCTTTGAAAATGCGGAAGCCCTCGATTTCCTTAACGATCGGCAGGTGCGCCCATCGATCGTTGTCGTGAAGGATGATGAGCCGATTTAGATCGCGGCCAATTTCCTTATTGATGCGATCGATCGTCTTGAGTTGCTCCCACACGCTGCCAACTCCAGCCCCCAGGGGCACATAGACGCCGTCGTGCTTGTGGCCGCAGATATTGCGTTTGCCATAGATGCAGTCACCCGAAACGACCCGGACGCCCTGCGCGGTGTCGATGATGACGAACTGTTGGCCGAGCGTGTGCCCCTCGCCAAGCCGCACGTGGATGCCCGGGATGATGTCGTCGACGTCGCCGTCGACCATGTTCATGCGATGCTCGACGGACGCGTCGAAGGCGCGGCGCATATCGTCCGGATTGACGACTTCCGTCAGGAAGCCGAATTCCGGCGGCAGCGCCATCATCTCCGTCCAGCTGAGAATCTCGCGCTTCTGGATGTGGAGGCGCGCCTTGGGAAATTTCCCGATCGACCCCATGTGGTCGAAATGAGCGTGGCTAATCACGATGTCCGACACGGCGTCAGGCGCAACGCCCATCTCCGCCAGCATCCGAAGCGGCGATATCCAATAGGGCACGTTGAATTTGACGCTCATCGCTTCGCCGCTGCCCTCGCGCATGAATCCGCTGTCGACGAGCACGTTTCTTTCGCCGCTCCTGGCGAGGACGAACGAGAATGGCACGTCCATGACGCCGTCCGCGTGCGCGCCCTGGATGAGGCTGGCGATTGGCTGGTCCTTCGAACGGGCGTATTCGATGACATGAACATCCCAGACGGGCTTTGACGCATCTGACATTGACATGCTCCTTAACTTTCAGAAATGGCCCGGCCGAGGCTCGACAGCCCGACGGCGACAATCAGGATGGCGCCCTGCAGAATGAATTGCGAAAAGGTCGGCGCGCCGAAAATGTTGAGACCGTTGAAGCCGAAGGCGATAATCAGCGCCCCGATCAATGTGCCGAGCACATGGAATTCGCCGTCGCGCAGCGTCGCCGACCCCAAGAAAACAGCGGCGAACGCCGTGAGGAGATAGCCGTCGGCGGCGCTTGTCGTGCCGCTGCCGAGACGCGAGGCCAAGAGAACGCCGGTCAGGGCGGCGCAGACGCCCGAGATGACGAAGCCGAGGATTTTGATGCGGTCGACATTGATGCCGGACAGGCGCGCCGCCGCCGGATTGCCCCCGACAGCCTGGATTTCCTGGCCGAGCGGCGTGCGCTCCACCAGAAGCCATAGTCCGCCGAGCACGATCGCCATGATGATGATGTTGTTGGGTACGCCAAAAATCCAACGGCCAAGCGAAAGCTGCAGGAAAGCCTCCGGCACGCCGGCGACGATCGGCACGCCGGCCGAATAGGCGAATGCAAGTCCCGTCAGGATAGTGCCGACGCCCAATGTCGCGATCACCGAATTGACCTTGATCTTGGTCACGATGAATCCGTTGACCAGACCGATCACGGCGCCGACTGCGAGGACGATGAGTATCGCCAGCGGAATGGGGAGTTTATTGCTGACGATAAGGCCCGTCACCAGGATGCCATGCAGGCTGGCGGCGAAGCCAATCGAGAGATCGAGTTCCCCGACAACGACGGCGAGCGTCAGACCCGCGGCGATGATCATCGCCAGCGACGCCTGGTTCAGCACGTTGGTGAAATTGCTCGCGGTCGGAAACGCCCGTGGCGACAGGAACGAAAACGCAGCAATCATCGCTATCAATCCGATGATGGTGCCGTAGCGCGCGAAAAAGCCGAGATAGGACTTGGCGCGGCGAGACAGTCGGCGATTGGACGTGAGGGTGTTTGTTGTCATGGGATGCTCTCCGCCGATACGGGCGCTCCGGCGTAGCTCGCCTCGATGATCGCGTTGCGGGAAAGGGCGGCCCCGCCGAGTTCCTGGACGATGAGACCTTCCGCCATCACCAGCACGCGGTCGCAGAGATCCGGCAGTTCCTCCGGCTCGGACGAGACGACGAGAACGGCCATTCCCTTCTCGGCGAAGTCGCGGATCAGCTTGTGGATTTCGGCGCGGGCGCCAATGTCGACGCCCCGCGTCGGCTCGTCGAGGATCAGAATCTGCGGCGCGCGCATCAGCCAACGCCCAAGCACGACCTTTTGCTGATTGCCGCCGCTGAGGCGTCCGACCGGCGTTTCCGTGCTGGCGGACTTGATCATGAGATCGCGGATGGTCGCCTTGGTGAAGGCTTCACGCCGGCTGTAGTCGATCAAGGGCAAATACGGGCCGCGCACGATGTTGGCGAGGTTGGCGATTTGCATGTTGAAGGCGACGCTCTTGGTCAGAAGGAGCCCTTCCGCGCGACGTTCCTCGGGCACAAGTCCAAAGCCCGCTTTGACGGCATGCGCCGGGCTCTTCGGCGCGAACGGCTTGCCATGCAGCGTCATCGTTCCACTGTCGAGCTTGTCGGCGCCATAGATGAGCCGAACCAGTTCGCTGCGGCCGGCTCCGACAAGGCCTCCGATGCCCAGAACTTCGCCGCGACGGAGTTCGAAGCTCACACCCTTGACCCGGGGAAGCCTCGTCAAGCCCGCGACCCTCAGCACGACATCGCTGGGGTTGGGCGGCTTGCGCGCGGGGGCGACAGCCTCGACCGCGTGCCCGACGATCGCCTCGACCAGCCCACCGCGATCCAACCGATCCCGCTCGATGCGCCGCACCGACTGTCCGTCGCGAAACACAGTCACTGCGTTGCACAGCTCCAGAATCTCGTTCAATCGATGCGAGACATAGAGGACGGCGACACCGGACCGCGAAAGATCTCTGACGATCGAGAACAGCTTTTCGCTCTCGCTGGCCGATAGGGAGGCCGTCGGTTCGTCCATGACGATGAGACGGGCCTTGCGGACGAGCGCGCGACAGATGTTGATCAGCCAATTCTCGGCGGTCGACAGTCCCTTCACATTCGCGAACAACGGCGCGACGATGCCGACGCGCCTTGCAATCGGTTCGATGTCGCGCGCGATCGCCCGCCAGTCGATCACGCCGAGCCGCGTCTTTTTCGGCACGCCGAGCATGATATTCTGAATCACGTTCATGCCGGGCACGAACGCCAGTTCTTGATGGATGAAACTCATGCCGAGTTCGGTGGCGCGATGGGGCGTCGAAAGGCTGATCGCCGACCCATCCAGGATGACGCGGCCCCGATCGGGCTGAGTGAGGCCCGCCAAAATCCGTATCAGCGTCGACTTGCCAGCGCCATTGGCGCCCACGAGACCATGAATCTCGCCGGCGCCGAGCGAAAGCGAAACGCCTTTTAGAGCCTGGACGCCGCCGTAGGACTTGGCGACGTCTTCAACCTCCAAAAGCGGAGGCGCTTTCGGCGCCTCCGAGAACTTCAACGTCTCAATCATCGACACGAAGGTGCACCTTGGTGGCTATTTGCCGACGGCGTCGGGGTGGTCCTTGATGAACTGAGCAACATTTGCTTGCGTAATCAAGGCGGCCGGCACTTCGGCGGCCTTCGGCGTCCAACCGTCGCCGGCGGCTTTGATCTGCTTCAGCAGCTTCACCATCTGGAACCCCTCGGTGTAGCTGTCCTGCCACGAGGTGGCGGTCATATGGCCGTTCTTGATATTTTCGATCGCCTGAGCGTTGCCGTTGACGCCATACACCTTGACGTCGTCGCGGCCCTGCTGGCGCAACGCGCCGATCGCGCCGATCGCCGGATCGTCCCAGCAACCCCAGATCGCCAGATTGCCGCCGCCGGCGGGATGCGAGGCGAGCCAGGCGTTGGCGTATTGCGCGCCGTCCTCGAAATAGCCGGGAATGCGAACTTCGTTCTTGGTGACTTTGATCCCGGGATTCTTCGCGACGACCTGATCGAGCAGAACTTCACGGTTGCGGCAGACCTCGCCGGTCCGATAGGCCAGCACGAGCAAGTCGCCCTTTCCGCCGAGATCCTTCACCATCTGATCGATGACAGGTTGAGCAACCGGGGCGCCGGAGCCGTTGGTCGCGGCGACCGAACCGCCCAGACCGCCGCCCCAAGTCACCACAGGAATCTTCGCCGCCTTCGCTGCGGCGAGGCCGGCGCCGATCGAGGAATAGGGGAACACCATGTCGACAATCGCGCCGGCGCCAAGCTGGACGAAGTTCTGGATCCCGGCATTAGCCTGATCGGCGCTTCCGGCGGCGTCGATGACCGAGACCTTCCAGCCGTCTTGATTGGCCGCGGCGGTCGCGCCGGCGATGTATCGCGCGTTGTTGGCCTCAGTCGCGGAAATGGAAACAATGCCGAGCAACGGTTTGTCCGCCGCCTGCGCAGAAACCCCCACCAGCGCGCAGCCGACGGCGAGGAACCCGATCATAGAGCGTTTCATCTGCCTCTCCCCTTTTAGGCGCGCTTTCCGCGCAATCGATCAGCGAACAAGAGCTAATCGTTTCGCCATAATCGACGATCCCCCGCCCGAAGGCAAGCACAATTGTTCGCGATCGTGGACAAGTCCGGCCCAATGCGATAGGAGAGGAGCCCGCAGTTTCGGCAAAACGTTTAGCTGGGTGTTCGGTGTCAACAATCAAGGATGTTGCCCAGGCCGCCGACGTATCGACCGCGACGGTCTCCGCCGTGATCAACGATACCGCCTACGTCAGCCCGCAGCTGCGTAAGCGCGTGTTGGCGGCGATCGATGAGCTCAACTACTCGCCGATGCATGCCGCCCAAAATCTGAAAAGTGGGCGCAGCAAGCTCATCGCGCTCGTCGTCGCCGACCTCGCCAATCCTTTCTTCGCCCGGGTCGTCTGCGCCGCGGAGGCGGCCGTCGCGGCGTGGGGCTATTCGCTCGTCGTCTTCAACAGCGACGAGAAGCCGGAGAACGAGAGACGAATATTCTCGCGCATTCGCACGCTCTCCTGCGATGGAGTTGTTCTCGCTCCGGTCGGCGTCGCGATCCGCCGCGACCGGCGAGATTCCGAGGGCAATGCAATGCCGATGGTCCTGTTCGGCCGCGTTGTCGACGACGACCAGTCCGACACGGTCACGCTCGACAACATTTCCGCCGCCAAACAGGTCGCCAACTATCTGCTCGATCTCGGACATCAGCGCATCGGCACGATCACCGGGCCGTTGCATCTCACGACGGGCCGCGGTCGCCTTGACGGGCTATTGCAGGCGATGCGAGAGCGAGGCTTGACCCCTCAGCCCGGGCATGTCCGATCCGGCGAATTCCGCGAGGATGTCGCGTACTCGGTCGCGCGCGAGATTTTGGAGCGCCCGGACCGGCCGAGCGCTCTTTATGCCGCGAACGGCGTGATGGCCCTCGGCGTCATGCGCGCTGTCGCCGATCTCGGCCTCAAATGCCCGGAGGACATTTCGGTCGCGTCAACCGACACGATTCCCGGCACCGGGGGGCTAAAGCCTCGCCTGACGCGCACTGAGCACCCGGTGACGGACATGACGAACGAGGCGCTGCGCCTGCTGTTCGATCGCATCAGTCATGGCAACGATCTGCAACCGCGCAATGTCGTGTTCGAACCGGCGCTCGTCCTCGGCGAAAGCTGCGGGCCATTCATCGGCAGGCGGACGCGCGAGGAGGCATTGCGCCAACCATCAGCCTTCAAGGAGGAGCCGCAGTTCGGACGTTGATATCGGCGATCGGCAAGCGGCGGACGACGGCGCGCTCTGCCGGAAGGCGCCCGGTTTCCGCGAGGGGAAGGCCGCCCCGTCGCAGCCTTCGGTAGTGCGGGGATTTCGTAATTTCCGCCCTCGTTCCGACAATTGCTTTCTATATTTCGGAAATCGCGATATGGTGTCTGTGTCCCGCCGTTTCGACTCCGGCGCGGGCGGAGGGTTACGATGGACGGAGCCGAGCGGACCAGTCGGCGAGGCGGCGCCGCGACATTCTCGATCTCGTCGCCTCCGGCTACGCCCGCGAGGCGATCGCCGTGAGGCTGACGCTCGGGGTAAAACGGTGCGGCGCGAAGCCAGGCGATCGGAAAGCGGTCCAACTGTTGCTGACGGTCATCGCGCAACTCGGCAATTTGAGCGGCGCCGCAGCCTGCGGAAACGGGACCGAAAATGGCGCCCAAGCAATTGAAAAGACGAAGAGGCGTACAGGGACAAGCGTTCGACAGCCCAGCGAACGTGCCGCAGCCATCGAATGCCCTCTCCGCCATCCGATGAGCGAAGTAACCGCATGCCTTGTGCGCTTTGAATCTAGTGGCGCGAGTCATTCGAACTGAGGGTACAATCTTTTGAGTTTCACGCGGGCGTCGGCGGTTGTGAATTGCCAGTCCGCGCTGGCGTGATGTTTGTTTCGGTTTTCCTGCCAGACGCCGATTTCGCGGATAAGGGATGGCTTGTCGGGAATTCGGCGGGCGAGACATTGGGTGGCAAGGACGCCGAGTTCGGATTCGGCCATGTCGAGCCAGCTTCCGTGTTTGGGCGTGTAATGCCATTCGAACCGCTCGACGAGACGGCGCGCTTCGGGAGCGGGAAAGGCCGCGTAGAGGGAGGCGGGCGTGTGGGTGCTTAAATTGTCCTGAACCAGCACGATCTTGGCCGCGTCGGGAAAATGAGTGTCGCAGAGGTCCCTGAGCGCGTGGGCGTAATCGACGGCGGCATGACGGTCGGTGACCTTCACGTGTCGCCAGCCTTCGAGCGGCGCGAACATCATGAACAGATTGGCGACGCCGTTGCGTTCGTATTCATTGTCGTGGCGCGCCGGCTTCCCAGGCTTGGCGCCGAGGGGCTTACGCGTCTCAATGACCAACTGCTTCGACGTTTCATCGAGACAAACCAAGGGCCGCTGAGGATCGTGCGGTCTTTGGTAGACTTCCAGAACGTCTTCCATCGCCGCTACGAAGGCGGAATTGGCCTCGGGCGCGATCACCCATTGCTGCTTACGATGCGGCTGGAGGATGTTTTTTTGAGCGTCCGGCCGATTGTGTTGTCGCTGGCCTTCTCGACGATGTTCAATTCGACGACCTTCTCCTCCAGAAGGCGCAGGCTCCATTTGGCGAAACCCTCCGGCGCGGGTCCGCACGTCAACGCGATCAGCTTCGCCTCCGCCGCGCCGTCGAATATCCGAGGCCGCGCCGATCTCGGATTGTACTTGCGCGACAGAACCGCTTCGAGACCCTCCTCGACAAGCAGCTTTCGCGTCCGCTCGACCGTCGCATCGCCCGCGTCCAAAGCCTCGGCGATCCGGCTGTCGCTCCAACCCTCGCCCGCCTCCGAAACGTCGGCCTTCAACAAGATCCGCGCCCTCGTCAACAAATGCGCCGCAGGCTTGCCCTTGCGAATGAACTCCTCAAGCCGGCCCCGCTCCTCCGGGCTCAGCCTCACAACGTACTTCTTGACGCTGATATCCTTCCCCGCCGCGAATCACCTCCGTCGTTGCCGCACGACGGCATAGATTCAGAAAACCGCATCAATGCCAAGGACGCGAGCCACTAGTCTAGGTCTTTATCAGTTGGTCCGTATAGAGATCCGGCACGTACATCTGCTTAGGTATCGGTCCGCGAATGTAATTCGGGTTGTGCACGCGGGCGGGCAAGACCGGATTCTCGTGCGGGATTTCCTCATAGGGAATCTGCGAGAGGAAATGGGCGATGCAATTCAACCGCGCCCGCTTCTTGTCATCGGCCTCGACGATCCACCACGGCGCCTCCGGGATGTGGGATCTTTCGAGCATCGTTTCCTTGGCCTTGGTGTATTGCTCCCAGCGGCGGCGGGACTCGAGGTCCATCGGGCTGAGCTTCCACTGTTTCAAGGGATCGTGGATGCGCATCATGAAGCGCAGATGCTGTTCGTCGTCCGTGATGGAGAACCAGTACTTGACCAGGACGATCCCCGAACGCACCAACATCCGTTCAAACTCGGGAGCGGAATGGAAGAACTCCTCGTATTCGTCGTCCGTGCAAAACCCCATGACGCGTTCGACGCCGGCGCGATTGTACCAACTGCGGTCGAAGAGAACGATCTCTCCCCCCGCGGGGAGGTGGGGCACGTAGCGTTGGAAATACCACTGGCTGCGCTCGCGTTCACTTGGCGCGGGTAGCGCGGCGACGCGGCAGACGCGAGGGTTGAGCCGCTGCGTGATGCGCTTGATCGCGCCGCCCTTGCCGGCGGAATCGCGCCCCTCGAAGAGGACCACGACCTTCAGCTTCTTGTGGACCACCCAATCCTGCAGCTTCACGAGTTCCCGCTGGAGGCGAAGCAACTCGTGAAAATAAAAGCGACGCTCGATCGTTTCGCGCTCAGGATGGTCGGCGACATCCCCCAGGATCGCAGCGAGATGATCGTCGTCGATCTCCATTTCCAGCTCTTCGTCCAAGCTGTCGACGAGTTCGCCGTGGATGCGCCGATACAGCGCGCTTTGGAGGTTGCTTTCGTCCGCGCCCATGCTGGGTTCCTTTGAATAGGCCATTTCTCTGGCCGCGCTGCGTTATCCGGAACTCTGGAGCACGCATGTGATAAATTCGCGACAGCGTCCCCGGCCAGCCATCTCGCTAGCCCGTAATCAATTATCATCGTTCGGTTCGAGCCGGGCTGGCTCGCCTTACCCGGTCGGCGAAGCAGGCGTCGAAGCGCAAACAACTTGCTGAAATGGCCAGAACGATAAAAACAGATGTAAGATACGGCAATCGTTGGAGGTATCGCCATGATGACCATCCGGCTACCAGGCTTAATCATCGGCGTCGGCTTGCTGAGCTTGCCCGCCTCAGCGCAATCGTCGACCGCGATTGTCGAAGAGATCGCCGGCAATCCGCCGGGCATCGAACTCATGGACTACGTGGAGCCCGGCAAGATCATTCAACTCGGTTCCGCGGATTCGATTGTGCTCAGCTATTTGAATTCGTGCGTGCGCGAGGCTATTCGAGGGGGAGCCGTAAAGGTCGGCGCCGACCAGAGCGAGTCCCTGGCGGGATCCACCGTCATCGAGCGAACAAAAGTCGACTGCGACGCCAGCAGGATGATGGGAGCGGCCGGGCAAACCAATGACGCGGCGAGCCTCGTCGTCCGAGGCGAGCAGCAACTCGCGATACGACCCGCGCCCGAACCGGAATTTACGATCTACGGGACGAGCCCGATCTTCGAGTTGCACGGGAGCGGCAGGCTGGTGATCGCGCGTCTGGACAAAACCGGCGAGTACTTCGATTTGATGATCGACCCCGACCGGCTCGCTCGGGGAGTTTTTTTGGATTTCGCCCGGGACGGCCGATCGCTCGCCGCCGGGGGCGCGTATGGCGTGCGTTGGAACCGACGCCTGACCGTCTTCAAGATCGACGCGGCGGCCAAGCCGGGCCCAACGCCTATCGTTGGACGGCTGGTGCGGCTTGTCGCGGCAAACTGAACATGTCGTGTGGGAACCACTAGATGAAGCGCACAAGCGGTCGCACGGTGCTCGCTATCGCCGCGATAGCGCTTTTCTCCGGCGGCCTCGTGGCTTCTCCAGCCTTCGACGGCCTGCGAGGCCTTTCGATCGACGTCCTGACTGCGCTCCGCTGGCATCTGATCGGCAACAAGCACGCGCCATCCACGTCGCCGACGGTCGTCATTGCTTTCGACGCGGACACCTACCTCACGCCGCCGTTTCGCGGAACGCCCACGGTGGCGTGGACAAGGGAGATTGCGCGAGTCCTGAACGCGGTCATCGTTGGCGGCGTCGACGTGGTTGGGTTCGACGTCATTTTTCCGACGTCGATCGAAGAGTCCGAGATTTCCTTCAATGGCGAAACCGTCGGCGACAGACTGCGCGGCTTCGACCGCGATTTCTTGCGAGCTCTTGCTGTCGCCGCCAGGGCCGGCAAGCTCGTACTTGGAGAGGTTCAGCACGGCAACGAGTTCGTATTGCCTGCTGCCGGGCAGCGGGCCGCGGTTGGACAGCAACGCAACATTCGATCCCTGAATGTGTATAGCGAAGCGGACGGCGTCGTCAGGCGCGTGCCGCTGCTCTTCGACCACAACGGCGCCAGCGTGCCGTCGATGTCGCTGGAACTCGCGTCGCGCGCGCTCGGCGAAGCCCCAGTCCTCAACGCCGACCGCAGCGTATCGCTCGCCGGCTATCCCATTCCCGCCTACGTGCCAAATGCATTGACGCTCAATTTCGATGGCGGGCTGGACGCGATCCCGACTTACTCCTTCGCCGACTTGCACGCCTGCGTGGAAAAGGGCGACGCTGAGTTCTTCCGCAGGAATTTTGCCGGAAAGGTCGTTCTGTTCGGGTCGAAGCTCGATTCCGAGGACGACAAAAGTACCTCGAAGCGTTTCGCCGGCGGTCAATCATTCGAACCGGCGCAGCTTTGCGCCCTGCCTGCCACGGTGGCGCCGCCGAACGCGGGCAAGTTGACGAACGGCGTCTATATCCATGCCACTGCGATCAACAATCTGCTCCGACGCGAAGCAATTGCCGAGTTGGGCGTCTTCCCGACATGGCTCGTAACAATGGCCGGCGCCGGCCTGGCCGCGATGGCCGCGTTTCGGCTGTCCCCGCTCGGAGCCGCGCTCTCCTACGGCGCGACCGCCCTGATATGGGCCGCCGGCGCGACGTTCGCTTTCAACAGCGCGGTGGCTGTTCCCCTCTTCGCGCCGATTGTCGCGGGAGCGATCGCCTTGGTCGCGGCGACGAGTTTTCGTCTTATCATCGCCGACAAGGACAAGAAGTTCTTGCGCCGCGCTTTTGAACTCTACCTGGCGCCGGCCGTGATCGAGAAAATGCTGAATTCGACCAAGCCGCCGGATCTCGGCGGCGAAACACGCGACATCACTGTATTTTTTTCCGACATCGTCGGATTCACCTCGATCGCCGAGGGGATGAAACCAACCGAACTCGTGTCGCTGATGAATCGCTATTTGTCGACCATGACCGAAATCATCGAGGCGCATGGCGGTTTCGTCGACAAGTATATTGGCGATGCGATCGTCGCCGTATTTGGCGCCCCGCTGGACGGCACCGACCATGCGGCGCAAGGCGTGCTTGCCGCGCTCGAATGTTGCGCCGCGCTGAAGACTCTAAATCAGCTCCACGCAGCCTCAGGCGAGCCGACGCTCGATCACCGCATCGGATTGAATTCCGGCCACGCGCTGGTCGGCAACATAGGGTCCCCCCGCCGTTTCAATTACACCGCGATGGGCGATTCCGTAAATCTCGCTTCGCGCCTCGAGGGCGCCAACAAGTATTTCGGCACCTCGATCCTCGCTTCCGAGGCGACGAAGATGTTGACGGGAACGGCGTTCGTTTGGCGCGAAGTGGACGCGATCCGCGTGAAGGGCCGCCTTGACCCCCTCCGTGTCTACGAGCCGCTGGCGGAAGCCGGGAAGCTTAGCCTCGAACAATCAGAGCGCCTTTCGCACTACCTCGAAGGACTCACGCGTTGGCGCGAGCGGAAATTTGCGGCGGCGGCGCAATCCTTCGCCCGTTGCGCCGACTCCGATTTGCCTGCCGCATATTTCATGGCGCGAGCGCAAATCTTGTCGGTGAGTTCGCCGGGAGACGATTGGCAGCCCGTAATGAGTCTTGAGCAAAAGTAGGGTTGCAATTCGCCCAGCCTCGACATTCGCACGGCCGAAGAAGACTTTCACTGGGGTCGCAATGAAACGAGGCGGCTGACGTCGTCTTTTGATCTAAGATGACACGACCGCTAGACTTGTCAAAAGTATAGCGCCGGGTAATGATTGTCCGCCGCGCGGCAGTCGCTTAAGCAATATCGGGGCTGGGCTTTTCGAGCCCAACGCACTCCTGAGGGTGGGTACCATGAGGCGAAGCCTGTCTTCGGTTTTGCTCTTTCTTGCCGCCTGCGTCGTCCTTGTGGCGCAACTCGGGCCGAGTTTCGCGGACACGCGAGTCGCGCTGGTGATCGGCAACTCCAAATACAAGAACACGCCCGCGCTCACCAATCCCGGCAACGACGCGACGGATGTGGCGCAAGCGCTCCGCGCGATTGGTTTTCAGGTGACGCTCAAGCTCGATGCCGAAAAGCGCCAGATGGATCAGGCGGTCGCGCAGTTCGCTCGCGACGCCGGGAAAGCCGACGCGGCGCTGTTCTACTACGCCGGCCATGGCATGCAATTTCAGGGGCACAATTACGTCATGCCGGTGGATGCGGAACTGCAGGATGAGATCAGTCTGCGTTACGAAATGATCGCGATCGACGACGTGAAGGCGGCGCTTCAGCGCTCGGGCGGCGTCAAGATCATGGTTCTCAACTCCTGCCGCAACAATCCGCTGGCCGAGAAGCTCGTGCGCTCGATAAGCGTCACCACCCGCGACATCCCCAATGTTCAGGGCTATGCGCGGCCCGAAAAGACCCGCGGCATGATCATCGTCTATGCAACTCAGGCCGACGACGTCGCCAACGACGGCGCCGGCCGCAATAGCCCCTTCTCGACCGCCTTTCTCAAGGAGATCAAGGAGCCGGGTCTCGAGATCGGAACCATGTTCCGACGCATTGGTGACGATGTCTATCAGTCGACCAGCGGTCAGCAATCCCCGGAACTGTCGATCTCGCTTGTGCCCGAATATTATTTGAACCAGTCGGAGACCGACCAGGCGATATGGGCGCGGATTCGTTCGACCGCCGATCGTGCGACCATCGGTGAATTCCTCGCGCGCTATCCCAGCAGCTTCTACGCGCCGGATGCGCGAGCGCGGCTCGAACTGCTCGAACGGGAGGCGCAGGAGAAGGCGGACGCGCAGAGCCAGAATCAGAGGCAAGACGCGGCCGCAGCCGAGGCGGCGCGGCTGAAGGTCGAGCAGGCCGCGCGCGAACGCGCTGCGGCGGAAGCGCAATCGCGCGAGCGGGAATTGGCGGAAAAATTGGCCGCGGCGGAAGCCGAGCGTCAAAAGCTGGCCGCCGCGCTCGCTCAGCAGCAGGCGGCGCAATCGGCGGAACAGGCGCGCCAACGCGCCGAATTCGAGAAGGCCGAGCGGGATCGTCAGCAGCACGAAGCGGATTTGCGCGCGGAAATCGAGCGGCAGAAGGCGACCGCGAGCCAACTCGAGAAGGATCGCCTGTTGGGCGAGGCCGTCGACCGCGAGAAAGCCAAGCAGGCCGATCGCGAGCAAAGCGCGGCGGAGCGGGACCGCTTAGCCCGAGAGAATGCGGATCGCCTCTCGCAGGCCGAATCCGATCGCGCGCAAGCGCTCAAAGCCGAGATCGCGAAGCTCGAACAGCAAGCCGCGCAAGCCAAGGCGGACGCGGCGGCCGAGGCGCAGAAGGCCGCGGACGCCCGAAAGGCCGCCGCTGCGGCCGAAGAAAAGAAAGTCGCCTTGGCGACGCCAGCGGCGCCAAGCGCCGTCCCTGCGGCCCTGACGGCTGAACAGCTCGCGCTCGTCCCCCAGATCCAGTCGGAACTGCGCCGGCTCGGCTGCTACGTTGGCGGCGGCGACTGGACCTCGTCCGAAATGCAACGCGGCGTCGCCAGATATGTCCAATACGCCAAGCTCGGTTCATCGCCCGGCGAACCCAGCGCGGCGCTGCTCGACGGACTGAAAGGCCGGCGCGCACGGGTTTGCCCGTCCGAATGTTCGGCGCGCGAAATCGAATCAAACGGGCGCTGCGTGGCCAAGACCTGCGGGCCTGGCGAAATCTTGACGCGTAACGGGGCTTGTGTCGCCCGTCCCGCGCCGCCGCGCGTCGCTGCTGCTCGCGAAGTCGCGAAAGGGCCGGTCGCCTCGAAATCGCATTGCTTCACTTTTGGCGGGAACCAATATTGCGAATGACAAAAACACCTTCGTTCTCCAAAGCCATATCGCGTCTCCTCGCAGCGGGGGCCGCTGTCGCGCTCATCGTCGCGCCGACGGCGAAGGCCAGCGAGTATCTATGTCGGGTGCCGCGCGCCCTACTGTGCGACGGCTGCGCCAGACAGATCGCCATCACTTTGCAATCGGGTGGTGGTTGCCGGATCAGTTTCACACCAGCCGATGTCTCCCCGTCCCAATTGCCTGTGCGGGCGACAGAGACATTCGAATTTCGTGTGGAGATGTCGCCAATGGCGGTCCCGCGATTGCAGAGGCGGTGGCGCACGCCCCGCGTCGCTCTTGCGCGTCCACCGCCGAACTCGGGTTGCTTTGTCTTCAATGGCCAGAAATATTGCGAATGATGCGCGCCGCGTTGTCCTTGCTGCGAGATATTTACGGCAGAGCGGTTTCCAAGACGTGGTCATGAAGCGCGCAGGGACCGGAGAGATGGAGCGCTTCACGGTTCCACACGTCGTGAGCGCATCGTGCTCCACTCAATCGCCGTTACAAGAAAATCGCCGAGGCCGCTTCCAGGCGACGAAAGTCATCTGCCAGGATTCTCCCGAGCCGCCCACCAAGCCAGGATCTGATCTTTCGACCACAGCGCCAAACGCCGCGGGGGAAAGGGATAGATGTAGTCGACAATCGTTTCGAGCGGCTGGGGTAACGAAAACGGGGCGGCTTGAAGATTGATCGCGCGAAACTGGCCGGTGGTTATGTCGGCGTTGACGCGCCCGAAATTGTAGCTAGTCGTCAGGATGTACTTGATGTCCGCTTTCATGAAATTCTTGAACGCCTCGAATACCTGAGCGTTCGACAAGTGGATAAAGCAATCGCGGCAAAGCCAAAGATCAGCCTTTGGCAAATCCATGGAAATTACATCCAAATGCATGAAAGCCCTGCGGGGAGAAGCGAAGTCGCGCTGCAGCCTCTCGACAAGCTCGCGAACGATGTCGCCACCGGAATACATGATGTCATGGTTGAACGTGACGTTTTGCATCCACGCGAAATCACCGCACGGCGCGTCTAGTATCGACCTAAGGTTGTATTTGCGCATCAATTTTGGCAAGGCCCTGCGAACATTCCGGGTATACCGACTATTTGATCCAACTCCGCTTACTGACTCGCCATCATTCCATCGATTACACCTAAAAATATCGTTGAAAACGGCTTCGGAATCATCACCAATGACTTGGTGTTTATGACTCGGCAAGGGGAGATTCGAGTACCGTAAATCGAGCAATCGTTCATGCACCGCCGGAAATTTCGACAGTATAATTTGTGCAAGTTCGGATACCCTCATCACAAGCCGCGTCTCCTGTGCTTCGCGGAAGCTGTTTCCCCTGATCCGGCGATCTTCGCTAAATCGCTTGACGCAAGGTCCCACCGAGTTCTTCCGTGACCGATTGTCCGGCGGCGGCGACAATTTCGCCGAGCGTCGCTAGTCGCTCGTCCGTCATGCGCGCCAAGGGCCCCGCAATCGAAAGAGCTGCGTGAGGCGAGCCTCGTTCATCGACGATCGGCGCAGCGATGCAGCGCAATCCCAAGGCGAACTCCTCATCGTCGACCGCAAAACCGCGCGCCCGCGTTCTCTCGAGTTCCGCATGAAGCTTCCTTGCGGTGACGATCGTATTCTGAGTGGAGCGTGGCAACCCGTGCTTGGCGACGATCTCATTGACTTCGGTCTTCGGCAAATGGGCGAGAACGGCTTTGCCCGCTGCCGAACGATGCATGGCGACTGCTCCGCCTGGACGCGAAATCGCGCGGATCATTTGCGGGCTCTGAATCTGCGCCATGCATATGGCCTGCCCTCCGTTGGGGACGTACAAATTCACCGTCTCGCCCGTCTTCTCCATGAGTTGGCGCATGTAGGGTATCGCCAATGCAACGACATCGCGGGATCGTGCAAATGCGTTGCCGACGACAAAAGCCTGAACGCCGACGCGCCACGACATCGATGCCGGCTCGAAGCGGACGAAACGCTGGCGCTGCAATGTCGTGAGCAGCCGGTGAGCGCTCGACGGCGGCAGTCCAACGGTCTTCGCCAGCGCAGTCAGAGTCAATCCGTCGTCATTCTCGGCGAGCGCGTCGAGGATGGAGAGAGCGCGAATGAGCGACTGAACTCCGCCGGCACGATCGCCCTTCGACGCAGTGGAGGCCGGCGCCGCGCTCGCAATTCGTTCATTCGAAACCATCGTGCGATCCCCTCCCCGGCGGTCGCCTCATTCCACATCGTGAAAATCATTCCAAAACGATTGCGTCAACCCCACGATCTCATACTATGCGGGCGCCACATGGAGGTTTGCCAATGCGGGTCGGCGTCCACAAGGTCGCGATGAACAGCCCAAGCGACGTTTCCGGTCTCGAAAAACTGATCGAGGCGCGCTCGATCGACCCGAGTGAAATCGTCGCGGTCATCGGCAAAACCGAAGGCAACGGCGGGGCGAACGACTTCACCCGGGGCTTCGCGACGCTATCCTTCTCGCTCGCGCTGGCGCGTCACCTCGGCGTGACGCCGGAAGAGATCGCCAAACGCATCGCCTTCGTGTGGTCCGGTGGAACCGAGGGCGTCTTGAGCCCCCATGCGACCGTCTTCACCCGTTCCGCGGCTGAGTCGGCCGGCGGGAAACGGCTGGCGATCGGAATCGCCGTGACGCGGGACTTGGCTCCGGAAGAGGTCGGCACGATGGTTGAGGTTCGCGAGGTGGCCGCCGCTGTCCGCCGCGCGCAGGCCGAAGCAGGCATCGCCGCCGCTGCGGACGTGCATTACGTACAGGTCAAGGGCCCGTTGCTGACGCCGGCGGCGGTCAGCGACGCCGATCGCCGGGGAGCCAAGCTCGTCACCCGCGATCCGAACGGATCGAAGCCCTACGCCCGCGGCGCCACGGCGTTGGGCGTCGCCCTTGCGCTCGGCGAAGTCGCGGAAGCGTCGCTGAGCGACGACATCATCGCGCGACGAATGGATATGTTCTCACTGGTCGCCAATACGTCCGCGGGCGGGGAACTGCGCAATTGCGAGGTTCTGCTCTTTGGCAATTCCGAGAAGGCGGGGGGCGATTTGCGCATCGGGCACGCCGTGCTTCGCGACGTGATCGATGCGGAGGGAGTCCGTTCCGCAGCGCGGGATGCGATTGGCGATCGCGCCGGGCCAATTGATCCCGATCGGATCATGGCGATCTTCGCCAAAGCCGAAGCGCCGCCCAATGGTTTCGTGCGCGATCGGCGGACGACGATGCTGTCGGACGCGGATATCAACTACGAGAGGCACGCTCGCGCGGCTCTCGGCGCGGTCATCGCGTCGGTGACGGGCGACTCTGCAATTTTCGTGTCCGGAGGGACCGAACATCAATGCCAGCCAGGCGAAGCGCCCATCGCCGCGATCGTGCGCGTCTAGTCTCATCGTTGGCGCCAGGATTGCTGAGTTCGAATTTGCAGCGCCGAGCTGCCTGCCGAAGGCGAAGCGCCGTCGGATGAGGAAAAGGGAGATTTCCGTGGAGAAAAAGACACTGCGAAGTTGCCTGCGTGCGTCGGTCGCTCTCGCATTGATAGCCGCCGCATCCGCGTTTGTTTCACCGGCGCACGCCGAGGACAAAGCCGCCATACTCCTGCCGGGCAGCGCCAACGATCAGAGTTGGAATGCGCTCGGCTACGCCATTCTCAAGAGCCTCGAGCCGCACGGCTTCAAGACCGCCTTCTCCGAGAACGTCGCCGACGCAGACGAATCCGAGGCTTTGCGCGATTACGCAAGTCACGGCTACAACATTGTCATGGGTCATTCCGGTCGCTTCGTTTCGGCGATGGAGCAGGTCGCGCCGGATTTCCCAAAGACGCAATTCATTGCCGTGAGCGGGAACGAGGGCAAGGCGCCCAACGTCATGTCGATCGACTGGAACAATGCTCAATTTGGCTGCCAGATAGGCACGCTTGCCGCACGAATGAGCAAGACGCACAAGGTCGGAGGCGTCTATGGTCTTCAGGGCGTTCCGAACATCACGGCGCAGGCCGGCGGCTTCCGTATCTGCGCGACCAAGGCCGGCGCGCAGGTGACAATTCTCTACATCAAGGACATGGAAGACGCGGCCGAGGCCAAAGAAGCGGCGTTGTCGCTCATCGCCCAGGGCGCGGACGTCATCACCGGGAAGCTGAACGCCGCCGAGACCGGTCTTGTCCAGGCAGCCAAGGAAAAGAATGTTTATGTCACCGGCCGTGGCTTCGATCAGACGAAGATTGCGCCCAATCTCGTTTTGACCAACATCATCGAGGACTGGCCCGGCATGTTCGGCAGCACGGCCGACCAGGTCAAAGGCGGCAAGTTGTTCGGTTCATTCGTGCAATATGGCTACGACACCGCGCCTGTGACCGGCGCTTCGCTTCAGTACACCGAGGGCAAGCCTTTCAACCCGGCGGTGCCTGCGGCGGTCGTGAAGGAGGTCACGGACATGGCGGCCCAATTCAAATCGGGCGCTTTGAAGATCGTGCCGACGGACAACGACGCACGGAGCGGAGGCTGATTGAGCGCGGCGTCCTCAGCGGGGCGCTGCGAGTTCTCCTATACGGTCGTGATCGAAAAGCGGCTGCGGCGACGTCGGCCGCGGATCGAGGCGACCCCGCCCTCAATCAATCCCTTACGCTTCGCGAGCTGGCGCCCGCGGAGGTTTACCTGAGAAGGCTTATGTCCGCGCTCCTGGAAATGCGAGGGATCGTACGCTGCTTCGGGCGGGTGCGCGCCAATGATGGCATCGATCTCGAAGTGCAGGCGGGCGAAATCGTGGGGCTGCTCGGCGAGAACGGTTCTGGCAAGAGCACCCTCATGAAGGTGCTGTTCGGCATGATTGCGCCCGATGAGGGCAAAATCGCTTTTCGAGGTCGCGAATTGTCGGGCCATCGCCCCGGCGACGCCATGTCGGCCGGCATCGCCATGATTCACCAGCATTTCATGCTGATCGAGGCGATGACTGTGGTCGAGAACGTCATGCTCGGCTGGCCCGAGTTGGGGCGCATCCTGAAGACCGCCGCCATCGCTGCGCGCGTGCGGGAGGCGAGCCGGCGCTTCGGCCTCGATCTCGACCCGGATGCGCCCGTCGCCGCGCTTCCGCTCGGCCGCCGTCAGAGGGTCGAGATTCTAAAGGCGATCCTGCGCGAAGCGGACCTCCTGATTCTCGACGAGCCTACCTCGAACCTCGCGCCAAGCGAAGTCGCCGATCTCCTGTCAATTCTTCGGCGCCTGCGCGCCGAGGGCAAAGGCATCGTGTTCATCAGCCATAAGCTGCCAGAAGTCCTTGAGGTTTGCGACAAGGTGGTGGTGCTTCGCGACGGACGGGTTTCAGGCCGCGCACCCGTGCAGGGCGTCACGCGCGCCCAGCTTGCCGAGATGATGGTGGGCCGCGATGTGACGATGCCTCACGCACTCGACCCGCAGGCGCCCGGCGCCGTGCGATTGGCCGTCGCAAACCTGCGGGCGCCGGGTCTGGTCGACGTGAGTTTCGATGTCCGCGGCGGCGAGATTCTCGGGATCGCCGGCGTGGACGGCAACGGGCAGATCGAACTGGTCGAAACGCTGTCCGGGCTGCGCCGCGCGCAAGCGGGAACGATCGCGCTCGATGGGCGGGACGTCACGAAGGCCTCTGTCGCCGCTCGAACGCGATCCGGCATGGCCTATATGCCCGCCGATCGCTCGTCCACGGCGCTGGTGCGGAGCATGTCGATCGCCGAAAACGTGATGCTGCGGGACAGCCGGCGCCCGCCCTACGCCCAAAGCGGCTTCCTGGCGCGCCGTTCGTTGGCGTCGAAGGCCCGCGAACTGATGAGCGACTACCAAATTCGTGCGCCAGGTCCCGCGACGATCGTTGCGCGGTTGTCGGGCGGCAATCAGCAAAAGATCGTGGTGGCGCGCGAACTCGCGCGCAAGCCAGCGGTGCTCATCGCGCATCAGGCGGCCTGGGGCCTCGATCCAGGCGCGACGCGCTTCGTCTTGGAGCGCGTCATCGCGTTGCGCGACGCCGGGGCGGCGGTTACTCTATCTTTCGTCGGAGCTGGAGGAAGTGCTGGAAATCAGCGATCGCGTCGCTGTCATGGCCGAGGGCGGATTCGCCGGTGTGGCGCGGCGCGGCGAAATTGACGTCAAACAAATCGGCCTCTGGATGGCCGGGCGGGCGGCATGAGCGACCCGACCTTGCAAGCGGCGGACAGAGGCGGCGGGGCCGGCGCGCCGCGCGCCTTTTCGTTTTCGCTCGAGCGAAGGCATGGCGACGCGGATCGTCGTCGCCGTCGTGCTCTCACTTTTGTGCGCGGCCGCGTTGGTCGCCCTGTCCGGTCACAGCCCTTTGGCCGCGTTCGGCGCTATGATCGTCGGCGCGGTCGGCTCGCCGCGTCGGATCGGCGTCGCGCTGAACCGGCCACGCCATACCTACTCGCCGGCGGCGGCGTGGCGATGTGTTTTCGCGCCGGAATCATCAACATCGGCGCGGAAGGTCAGATCGCCATCGGCGGCGTCGGGGCGGCGGCGGTCGCGCTCGCCTGGCCGAGCGGCGCTTCGGAGTTGACGGTCGTCGCTTCGTTGCTGGGCGGCGCGGCGGCGGGGGCGATATGGGCGGCGCTAGCGACGGCGATCCATCTTGGGCGACGCGTCCATGAGGTGCTTGCGACTTTGCTGTTGAACTTCGTGGCGCTCTTATTGGTGCAGCAGGCGCTGCCGCCGCTCGGACAATTCGGCGCCGGCTTCTTGCAGTCGCCGGAATTTCCAAAAGCCGCCTGGCTGTGGCGAATTCCCGATCTCAACGCTCACGTCGGCTTCGTGATCGCAATTTTGGCGGCCATCGGGCTTTCCGTCCTTCTCTGGCGGACTCCGTTCGGCTTCTCGTTGCGCGTTGCCGGAAGCTCTCGGCCGGCGGCGGCTTATGCCGGTTTTTCCTTTCCGGCGATCACCTGGGGCGTAATGCTGCTTTCCGGTGCCCTCGCGGGTCTGGCAGGCGGCATCGAAGTCCTCGAAGGACGTGCACCATCGCCTCATCGAAGGATTTTCCCTCGGCTTCGGCTTCAAGGCGGTGACCGTGGCGCTGCTCGGCGCTTTGGAGCCGATGGCCGTCGCGCCGGCGGCGCTCTTCGTCGGCCTGCTCGAAGCGGGCTCGCTTTCCATGCAACGGCAGATCGGGGTTCCCTCCGCTCTCGTCGTCGTGATCGAAGGGGTCACAATGCTGTTCATTCTCGCAGCGACGGTGCGGCGAGCATGATCGACTTCCTGGCCGCCGCCATCCGCATCGCCACGCCGTTGCTGTTCGCCGCGCTCGGCGGCATCCTGTCGGAACGCGCCGGCGTCTTCGCTGTCGGGCTTGAAGGCATGATGCTGATGGGCGCTTTCGCCGCGGTCGGTGGCGCCTGGGCCAGCGACAGCGCGTTGATTGGAATTCTACTGGCTCTTGTCGGCGGCGCCGCGATCGGCCTCGTCGTCGCGCTGGTCGCGGTCCGCCACCGCGCCGACAACATGGTCACGGGTTTGACAGCGAATATTCTGGCGCTGGGCCTGACCAGCTATCTCCTGCAAGATCCTGGCGGGCGGCGGCCGGCCGTCGCAATTCACTTGTCGCCTTTGGCGGCATGGCGTGTTCCCGTACTCGCCGATTTGCCGGTGATCGGTCCATTGCTTT
>CAWEYC010000018.1:0-20434 GCA_963813195.1 uncultured Alphaproteobacteria bacterium
GCCTCTCCCTCTCCCGCTCGTCTTCCCCTCTCCCGCTCGCGCACGGCTGTCCGGGGAAACAAAATCGGTTGCAATATCTAGGACTACTTCAACCGGTGGTCGTCATGCCCGGCCTTGTGCCGGGCATCCACGTCGTGCCGCCAGCGCAATTCTGGAAAAGCTCCTGCTGCGGCGCCGCGTGGATGGCCGGGACAAGCCCGGCCATGACGGTCAGGGGTTGTCTTTTCGCTAGGCGCTCGGGCCGCGAGCATCTTTCTTTTTCCCCGGACAGCCGTGCCGCGCGCGGGAGAGGGCCAGGGTGAGGGCGGCGAGATTTCTGCCGCGTTTCGCGTTCTTTCAAAGGCTTGCGGGGCGGAATATTTCCCTCTCGCCCTCGCCGGGCGCCGGCTTGGCCAACGGCGGTTCGCGCCGCCGGGCGGCGATTTGCAGCGACGCGGGTCCCGGGGTCGCCGCGACCTGATCGCGGCCGAACCCGTGATGGCGGTCGGGCGGCCCTGGGCCTCGCCGGGAGCCGATGGCGAGCTGGCGGCGCGGGATCTGACGGAAGTCTTCGCCATGGCTGAAGCCGGAGAGAGGATCGACAAGGAAACGATAGCATGACTTCTGTTTTTCATAAAGGCATATGTTTATGTTTTTGAAATACAGAATGCATCGGGCGCGCGCCGCGGCCCGGTTCCAAGATGCGAAGGCATTCGCAAAGCGGCGGAAGCGGAGCTTAACGGGCGCACTGCGTTTTGTTTGAATCCGGCCGCAGCTCCCTTCCCCTGGATTCCCGCTTTCGCGGGAATGACAAAAGGATAGAACTTCCCGGCCGCGGCGGAGTGACCGAAGACGATCGCGCTCCAGCGAGCATTGCTGCGGCTGAGCCCGTCATTGGGGATCGCGCAGTTCGGCAGAGAGCGCCGTGGACCTCATGGAAGCGTCTTTTTTCCGAAGCCGAAGGGCTGTCAAGGGCGCGCTTCGCGCGCCGCCGCAGGCGGGCTTCGCCCCTTGACAGCCCTTCGGCTTCGGAAGTTTTTAGCCTCCATGAGGTCGACGGCGCGGTGGGTCGGGGGGGAGCAAGATGGCTTCAGGCGCTCGGGGATTCCGGTAGCGAGATAAATCGGAAATTGAGCTTCTGTCGCCGTAATTTCCGCATAAGACAAGCGTTTTGTATTTAGGTTGAACCGGCCCCGCCGTCTTCGCGAGCGAAGCGTGGCGATCCAGGCTAGGCCGCCGCCGCAGTCCCTCCGTCTGGATCGTCATGCGGCTGAGGCTGGATTCAACCTGAAAACAACGCGCGCAAAGTGTCCTGGCTTGGAAATTCGTGCGATTGGCCAAGCCCTTGATGTTGATTCTGTTCAACGGTTTAGCGGCAGCGCCGCTCCTTCGGATTCGGGACACTAGACTAGAGCCGCTGCTTGAAGGTTGAATCTGGAGGGTTCTGTGTAGTCGCGGGCGCGATCGCGCGGGCTCGCATTGGTCGCGACTACATTGAAGCCTGATTGAACTGAACCGCGGGATGGCGGGCGGGGCTATGGGGATTTAGGGCTCGACGGTGTGTCCGAGGCGCTGGAGGCGGGCTCGTGGGGGTCGGCCGCCGCGGCGTTGCGGGACCACCTGAGGCGTGGGAGACCGCGCCATTGGGCCATCGACGCTGCGGCGTGGCGCTGCTGGCGATGACCAGCCTGCGACTTTAGCCAGTGGCGCGCAAAGGCCTGGCGGCGAGCGTGGCAGACGCCGGGACGGATGGTGCGGGCATAACGATGCGCGGCGGGTCATGAGGTATCAGGCCAGATCGGGGCCTTGCGCGGCAAGGGGCCGAGCGAGGTCATGGCGCCGCCGCAGCCGGGGCAGATGTTCAGGGCGTGCCCTGTGAGGCAGCGATAACGCTGGCGATAGTCGCCGGACGGGTCCGGCGTCGGCGGCGTGGGCGCCGCCAGCAAAAGGCGGCACTGGGCGAGCTTGGCGACACGGTGGCCGTTAGCGAAGAGACCGTAGTGGCGGATGCGATGGAATCCGTCTGGAAGAGTATGCAGCAGGAAGCGCCGGATGAACTCGTCGGCGCTTAAGGTCATGAGTTTGGACTTGTCGTGGTGGCGATAGTCCTTCCAGCGGAAGCTAACCCTTCCCTGATCAAGGCTTACGAGGCGGCTGTTGGCGATGGCGACGCGATGGGTGTAGCGGCCAAGATAGGCGAGGACCTGTTCGGGGCCGCCGAACGGAGGCTTGGCGAAGACGACCCATTCGATCTGCTTTAGCTTGGCCAAGTGAGCGGAGAAGACGCCGGCGTCGGCCAGGTCGGCGAGATCGTTGAAGAAGCAGAGTTGGCCGGCCTCAAAGGCGCTCTGCAGATGCTCAAGCAACAGCCGCCTGAACAGGCGCGACAGAATCCGCACGGGCAGGAAGAAGCCCGGCCGGCAGGCTACCCAGCGCTGGCCATCCAGAGACAGGCCCCCGCCCGGCACGACACAATGGACATGCGGATGATGGCGGAGATTCTGGCCCCAAGTGTGAAGCACGGCGACCACGCCGATCTCGGCGCCCAGGTGTTTGGGATCGGCTGCGGCCATCCTCAAGGCTTCGGACGCAGCCTTGAACAAGATCGCATAGACCGCCGCCTTGTTCTGGAAAGCGATCTCGGCGACCTGGGCTGGCACGGTGAAGACGACGTGGAAGTATGGCGCCGGCAGCAACTCGGCCTGACGCTCGGCCAGCCACAGAGCGCGGGCCAGGCCCTGGCACTTGGGGCAATGGCGATTACGGCAGGAGTTGTAGGCTTGCCGCACGAGGCCGCAGTCGGCGCACTGTTCGGAGTGACCGCCCAGGGCCGCGGTCCGACACGCCTCCACCGCCGCCATGACCCGGCGCTCGACACGCCCGATATGGCCGACATGATCACGGCGATAATCCGCCCCGTGACGGACGAATACATCCGCCACTTCCAGATCCGGGCGCATGGCGCGCGGCTCAGTCGGGCGGCGCGACCTCCATGTGGAGCTGGTCAAAAGGACTGGCGGTCCGGCCGATCACCGCCGTTGAGACCTGGGCGTAGAGCGTCGTCGTCGTCAGGCTGCGATGCCCCAGCAGCACCTGAATGATGCGTATGTCCGTGCCAGCTTCCAGCAGGTGGGTGGCGAAGCTGTGGCGAAGGGTATGCACCGTCACCCGCTTCTCAAGGCCCAGGAACTCGCAGGCTGTTCGACAGGCGATCCCCAACGTCTGCGGATGGAGCGGACCGCCGCCATCGCGTCGGGGAAACAGCCACCGCCCCGGCTTGGTCAACCGCCAATAGGCTCGCAAAATCTCGAGCAGTTGCGGCGATAGCATCACATAGCGGTCCTTGCCGCCCTTACCCTGCTCGACACGAACGACCATCCGGGAGCTATCGATGTCCGTCACCTTCAGACGCGCCGCCTCAGCAGCGCGCAAACCCGCCGCATAGGTGGTCATCAGCACGACCCGGTTCCTCGTCCCCTTCACGGCCTGCAGAAAACCGATCACCTCATCGGCGCTCAGCACCACCGGCAACTTGCGCGGCGTCCGGGGGTAGGCGATCCGCTCAGGCAGATCGGATCGGCCCAACGTCACGCCGTAGAAGAAACGCAAGGCGCACACCGTCTGGTTCAACGCGCCCCAGGAAACCCTTCGGCCCACCAAATGCGCCTGATACGCACGCACCTCTTCGTATCCCAGTTGATCGGGGGATCGGCCAAAAAATCGGCTGAACTTCGCTACATGATGCAAGTAGGATCGCTGCGTCTCCGGTGACAAATTGCGGATCGTCAGATCTTCAATCATCCGCTGACGCAGAGGGCTCATCCGGGTCATCTGGGGTTCTCCTGTCTGAAAGCTTGGCTCGACACCAAATCTTCTCAGGCAGGGGCCTCCTCACGCCAGACCCGCGCTCCGCCTACCGCGGCAGCGGTTTAGTTCAATCAAAATTCCCCGGTCATGGCGGCGGTGGCTTAGTCTGGATCGCCACGCTTCGCTCGCGAAGACGGCGGGGCCGGTTCGAGCTAAATTCACAGTGCTTTCAATTACTTTTGGCCCGGAGGCGAGCAGCGGCCCAGCGTGGGCGAAGCGGTGCGTTTCGCTATTCCATATAGGGCGCGAGCACATCTTCGATCCATTTCATAAATGCGCGGACTCGGCGCGACAGATTGCTCCGATGTGCTACGACGAGGGACACGGGGAGCGCCCGGCGACGAAAATCGGGTATGATCTCCACAAGCGTTCCACTCTCCAAGTATCGGCCAATCCCCAGGAGTGGCGCCTGAATCAGGCCAAGGCCGGCGAGGGCGGCGGCTTCGTAGGTCTGCGCGCTGTTGACGTGCAGGGCGCCTGGCAACTGAAGCGTCGCGTAGCTGTCGCCGTCCGGATATTCCCATCCATAGGGTCTTGCGCCCAGTATCGTCGAAAAATGAATTGTCCGATGTTCCTGACGCTGGAGATCTTCTAGCGATCGAGGGACGCCATGGCGCGCCAGATAGGCGGGGCTGGCAGCGTTGACCATGCGCAACAGGCCGAGTGGGCGGGCAATCAGCGTCTCGTCCCCGATGGGTCCAAGCCGCAACACACAGTCGAACCCCTCTTGAACCAGATCGACTTGCCGATCCGTACTCGACACCTCCAGCTCCAACTCGGGGTGAGTCGCCATGAAATCCGGCAAGGCCGGCACGATCGTCGTGCGCGCCACCTCGGTCGGCAGATCGACCCGTAAACGCCCGCGAAGCGCCACGTGATCGCCTGCGAACATCGAGTGCAGGTCATCGACGTCAGCAAGCAGATCGCGGGCCCGGGCATGAAATGCGCGTCCGTCCTCCGTCAACTGCACGCTGCGCGTCGTCCGGTGCAGAAGCCTGACGCCGACATCTTCTTCCAGCTTCCGGACCGCCGTTGAGGCCCTTCCCTTTTGAATGCCCAGGCTATCGGCTGCATGGGTGAAGCTCCCCATTTCCGCGACCGTCAAGAAAATGAGGATGGGCTCGAGATTCTGCATTTTCGCGCCTCGGCATTGTTCACCTTAGAGAGAACAGTGAGTTCGATTCCTCGGTGTTTATCATACCTATGAGACACAGTAAGTCTTGAAATTGGGGGTCCGCATCGGAGACCGACAAAATGTCCGAAACCATGAACCTGCATCACGTGCCTGAAACCATGCCCTTGCATCGCGCCCTGTGGATCGGCCGGATAATGAGCGCGTTTGTCGTTATCGCTCTGGTGGCGGACGGCGCTATTCAGCTTTTCGCGCCGGCGCAGATTGCGAGCATGTTGCAGGAAACCGGGTTCGCGATGGATCTGACCCGCATCGTGGGTCCGATCATACTCGCCTGCGCCATCCTTTACGCCTTCCCGGCCACCGCCGTCCTCGGCGCGATCCTGGTGACGGGCTTTCTGGGCGGCGCGATCTGCGCCCATGTCCGCATTGGCGAGTTGGGATCGCCGCCGGAACTTATCGCCCTGCTTCTGGGCGCGATGACATGGGCCGCCCTCTATCTGCGCGATCCCCGTATCCGGGCCATTCTGCCGCTCATCCATTGAACCAACAGGGGCATTGTGTCCCTTGGAGACCAGGAGAAAACGCATGTTTTTAGTAATGGGAATTACCGGAAAAGTGGGTGGCGCCACGGCAGAACATCTGTTGGCGCGCGGCAAGACAGTACGCGCGCTCGTCCGCAATCGCGAAAAGGCGGCGAATTGGGCGGACCAGGGCGTGGACCTGGTAGACGGCGATTGGAATGACTCGGCAGCCATCGAGCAGGCGCTCAAAGGCGTTGAAGGCGCGTTTGTCATGTTGCCGGCTGTATGGGCGCCCTCGCCTGACTACAAAGAAGCAAAGGGCGTGATTGCGAACTACGTCGAGGCGCTCACCAAGGCAGCGCCGCCGCGAGTGGTGGCGCTCTCGTCGATGGGCGCCAACAGAACCAGCGGGCTCGGGATGATCACGGCGCTGTCGCTTCTGGAGCAAGGTTTTCGCAACCTGACATCTCCGGTCGCCCTTATGCGCGCAGGCGGATTCTTCGAAAACTTCCTTTACGGCTTGCACGTCGCCCACGGTGGAATGCTACCGGTCACCTATAATCCGACAAACCGGAAATCGACCATGGTCGCAACGAACGACATCGGCGCGGAGGTCGCAACCCTTTTGACCGGGCCAGCCTGGTCAGGGCAGCGCGTCATCGAGCTTGGTTCGATGGTCAGCGCCGATCAAGTCGCGGAGCAATTGGGTGAAGTCCTGAAGCTCGACGTGAAAGCCTTTGCAGTCCCGCGTGCAGGGTGGGCGGAAACGTTCGAGCAGTTCGGCGTCCCGAAGGGCCACACCGGACCGGCCGAAGAAATGTTTGAGGCCGTGAACGCAGGATGGATGGACCTCGGCGTCGAGGGAACGGAGCACGTAGCGGGTACGACGTCCGCACGCGATGTCTTCGCGGCGGCCCAGAGGGCCGAGACGGCGTGAACTGCGGCGTTCACACCAGGACGCAGGGCGCCGCCGCGGCCGCGCGGTGTGTCGGTGGGAGAGCGCGGCGGGTCTATGTCGCCCGCGGGCCGCTTTCCCGCTGGCGCGTCGTGCGCTTGCTCCAGTCGAGGACGGCCGCCTCTTCCTTGAGCCACGCGCGGAAGGCTTCCACATTCGCAGACCCGCGCCGCTTCTTCGCGCAAACGAAACAATAGCAGCGGCCTGAGGGCAGGGTCAGGTCGAAGGGCATGACCAGACGCCCCGTGCGAAGATCGTCGTAGGCGAGCACATCGTGAGCGAGCAGCACGCCGGCGCCCTCGACCGTCGCGTCGAGCGCATGATCGGCGCTATTGAATCGGAGGCCGCGACTGACGTCGGCGTCCCTCACGCCGGCCGCCGCAAACCAGTCGGCCCAGTTCGGCATGGCGGTGCGGCTGGAGAAACTGTCGTCATGGATCAGCGGCACGCGCTTGAGCATTTCCGGCGACGTGAAGGGCCCGTGTTTTTCGACGAAGGCCGGACTGCAGACCGCCACGAGGGATTGATCGAGCAGCTTTTCGACCTCGAGCGCTTCGTCGGGCGCCGCATCCACTGCAAGGTTGCGGATCGCAGCGTCGACGCCGTCGCTCGCGAAGTTGGCGTTGTTCATCGACGAGGAAACGCGCACGTCGATTTCGGGATGGGCGATCGAGAAGCGGTAGAGCCGCGGCGCCAACCATTTCGAGGTGAAGCCGGGCGGCGTGCTGATCACCAGCACGTGCGTGTCGCCCAACGTGTTGAGGCTCGCCAGCGCGTCCCGGATATGAAGGAAGCCGGTCTGCAAGCCGGGCTGGAGCGCCTTGCCGGCCGCCGTCAGCGCTATCGAGCGCACGCCGCGGTCAAAGAGTTTGAGGCCCAGGTGATCTTCGAGGCCGCGAATCTGGTGGCTGAGCGCTCCCGGCGTGACGTTCAGCTCCAACGCCGCCTTGGTCAGGCTGAGATGGCGGGCGGCGGCCTCGAACGCGCGAAGCGCGTTAAGCGGGGGCGGAGCTTTATGCATGATATTTACTCATCCATGAGCTGAGACAACATCCTTTGTCAACCAAGTATTTTCCTGCCATGCTGCCGACGCTTCGAGCATGGCGGATGAGCATATCTCATATCGAGCCATGGTCAATCATGAGGTGGGTTCGATGGCCTACACAACGCACAGCGGAGATTTCGGCTCCTGTGGCGATCGCACATCGCCAGTCGCAAACGGCGTCGGCGCAAGGCTGGCGAGACTCGCTCGCCGTCTGAGCGGCGCTTTGGCCGCGGAGCGCCAGGGGGAGGTGGACCGGGCGGTCGCCCGCGTGCTGGCGCGCTCCGGCGGCCGCATCACGGACAGCATAGAACGCGAGATCATGCAGAGCATTCTGTCCTCTGACTGGAGCCCGCCGCAGTAGCGGCCTCGCCAGTCGTCAAACGCGACCTCTCATCTGCATGGGTTCACGCCGATGGCCCCTACGCTTCTCGACGACCATTTCGTTGCGCCTGCGCCTCGCGCGGCTCAAGAAAGCGCCCTCGACCCGCAGGAGTTCCGTATGCTGCGCTGGCCGGAGATGCGGTTGGCTCTTCGTCAGGCCCGCTCCAGCGACGGCGACGCGCTGCAAACCTACATTCGAGGGCTTTCGCCGCAGTCGCGTTACAATCGGTTCCTCGCGGCCGCCAACGAACTCCCGGCATCGGAATTGGCGCGAGCGCTGGCCGCTAATGGTCGCGATGCCCTGACCCTGCTCCTGACCTCTACGGCAGGCGATCGTGAAACGGTCGTCGGCGAGGCCCGGGTGGCGCTTTGGTGCGCGCAACGCGTGGGCGAATTCTCGATGTCGATTGCCGATGACTGGCGGCGTCTTGGCCTCGGCTCGGCCTTGCTCGAAGAAATCGAACGCAAAGCGGCGGCTGACGGCATCGAAACGCTCTTTGGCGATACGTTGCGGACCAACGAGGGGATGATCGCACTGGCGCGCGGCCGCGGCTTCCGCCTTGGGCCGGGGTTCGAAGCGCGCCTCGTGCGAATCGAGAAGCGGCTGGAGGACGCGGCTCCCGACCTGCCGTGCCGCAAGTGGAATGAAATCGCCGGCGGCGCGGAACTGCGCGCGGCCTGATCGGCGCCAGGCCAAAATCGCCGCGCTAATGGAGGATGCCATGCAGGCAATGCAGGCGGAAACTTTCTCCGGCTATGGCGGGCTGCGGCGAATCGAATTGCCCAAACCGCAACCGGCAAATGACAGGGTGCTGGTGTGCGTCACGGCCGCCGGCGTCACGCCGCTCGAATACACGGTCCTGTCGGGTGGACACCCTCGAGCCAAGCCGCCGTTGGTGCTCGGCAATGAGGGCGCGGGTGTCATCGAGGACGCCGGCGACTTCGGGTCTGG
Organism: uncultured Alphaproteobacteria bacterium; assembly: GCA_963813195.1. Classification (GTDB taxonomy): domain Bacteria; phylum Pseudomonadota; class Alphaproteobacteria; order Rhizobiales; family Beijerinckiaceae; genus Roseiarcus. The sequence goes on from CAWEYC010000018.1 coordinate 8,836, forward strand.
CGGCCGGAAGCCGCGTGATGTTCACCGGACCCTACGGCGTCGGCGAGAATGGCGCGTGGCAGGAATGGCTGCTGGTGCGACCTGAACACCTGGCGCTGCTGCCGGAGGCGATCGACGATGTTGTCGCGGGCAGCCTTCCAGTGGCCTATCTGACGGCGCAGGTCACCCTGGCGCTGGCGGGATTCAGGCCGGGCATGACGGTTCTGGCTCCAGGGATCGGTGGGTCGGTCGGCAACGCGACCTATCAACTCGCGAGGGCGCAGGGCGCCGGCAAGGTGATTTCGACGGCCGGCAGCGCGGCGAAGGCCGCCACGGCGCGCCAGCTTGGCTTCGAGGATGTAATCGACCTCAGCGGCGAAGGACTTGCCGACGGCGTTCGCCGGATAACGGCCGGCAAGGGCGTCGATATCGTCATCGAGAGCATCGGCGGAAACGTGACCAGCGAGGCATTGAGCAGCCTGGCTCTCGGCGGCGTCCTGATCACGCTGGGTTATTCCGCCGGACGCAAAACAACGATCGATGTGACGGACCTGATCTGGAAACGCGCGCGGATGGCCGGCTTCTCTCTGTTCGCCCAATCGCCGACCGCAATCGCCACAGCGTGGCGGGACATCCTCCCGCTGGTCGTCAGCGGATCCGTCAAGCCGATCGTCGAGCGGGTCTATCCCCTCAGCGAGGCGGGCGGAGCCTTGCGCCATCTGATTGAGGATCGGCCGTTTGGCAAAGTCGTCCTGGAGTTACGGTGAGTTACGGGTGATGGGGTGGACGTCGCCCCGACGGCGTCAAGCGGCTGCACCGCTCCTGCGCGCTGGCTCGGCAAGAGGCCGCCAAATCGAATCCGCCGCCGAAGCCGCCTCACGCCGCTCGCGGCTGGATCGCATCGAGCACAGGTTGGATTTCCCGCCGCTTGCGCATCAGGTCGAAATCCACTTGCAGCCCGAGAAAGAGCCCCTCCGACACGCCGAAATAACGCGCGAGGCGAAGGTCGGTGTCCGCGCTGATCGACCGCTTGCCCAATACGATCTCGTTGATCCGGCGCGGCGGAACGCGCAACGCGCGCGCCAACTCGTTCTGGCTCAGGCCCATCGGCTTGAGGAAATCCTCAAGCAACACTTCGCCTGGCGTCGGGTTCGGCAGTAAGTCCGCGTCAGTCGTGATAGTCGACGATTTCGACATGAGCGGCGCCTCCTTCGCGCCAGATAAAGCAAATGCGCCACTGGTCGTTGATACGGATCGAATGCTGGCCCAGGCGATCCGCCCGCAACGCCTCGAGCCGGTTGCCCGGCGGCGCCTTCAGGTCGGACAGAACCCGCGCGTTATTGAGAAAGCGCAGCTTCCGCAGCGCGGTCGATTGAATCTCCGAAGGCAGCTTCCGACTGCGCCGGCCGGACCGGATGAGGGCGGTCTCGGGATCGGCGAAATCATGGATCATCGTGTCTTATAACGCATACCGTTATGGGGTGCAACGTTCGCAATTTCGCAATGAGTGCGGCGTCGCCCGCTTGTAACAGCGAGCTCACCCCCGCCAGACCCGTAAACCCCCAGCCGCGGCGTGTGGCAAAAGTCACAACGTCTCATCGGGCGTCGGCTCATACATAATTTGACAGACAGCTCGTCGAGGCCAGCCCATCAAGCGGAGATCTCGACGAGGCTGCTGAGTGGAGGGTTTGATGGAACATGTTCCGAGCCAGAATGCGTTCAGCGTTCTGTTCATTGTCTCATTTTTCGCCCTCATGGCGGCGGTGTTGATTCGATTTGCTTGAAAGTGGGGCTGGACCAACTGCGTTGCTCGACATTCGCACGAAGTGGAGACTTTGTTATGCGTAACGAACTTGCATTCGATACTTCCGGGTCCCTTTCCAGTCTGTCGCGCGAGGTCGGCCTGGCGGCCGTCGCCGCGAGGCTGCATTTGCACTTTGACGAGCTCGAACTCGAAACGGCGGAGGCTGTCAAAAAGGGGGTCGCGGTGCTTTCCCTGGCGCGGTCCAGGCCGACGGTATTTCCCGTGCGGGCCAAGGCGCGACGATTGGGGGATCTCCGGAGAAGCAATATTGCGATAGCCGGCACGTGATCGCCAATCTCCGGGCGGGGCGGGCCGCAGGGCGCGCGCCGCTTCTCGAGGGCTGGGGAAATGACATCGGCACTTGTCGCGAGCGATGGCGAAGCAGTCCAAAGCGCGAGTCTGGATTGCTTCGCTTGGGCTTGCCACGACGGCGTCGGCCGCCGCCAGTCCCTACGCGACTGCCCGCCGGCTTGCGCGCGGCGCGGCGTCCTCCAGCCAAGCCTCGACGGCGTTGCGGCCGCTTTCGCGCAGGCTTTCGAGGAACGGCCAGCCGAGATTGCCGGAGCTTTCGTCGGCGAGGCCGGCGAATTCGTCTTGCGCCGAGATGCGGCCGATGCGCAGGCGGCGCAGCTTCGGCGTCGCGCCGGCGATCATGCCGTATTTGAGCGCTTCGAGTTCGGAATTCAGCGTCGCGTTGAATTGGATCTGCTCGAACTCTTTTGGCGATCTCGCGGGTCGTCGTCGGCAATCGCTCGGATGAGTTCGGCGTCACTTGCACGACGAGCAGGTGCGCGGCCCGGGAGGCCTGGACGAGCGGCAGGAGCGGCGGATTGGCGGCGTAGCCGCCGTCCCAATAAGGCTCGCCGCCGATTTCGATGGCGTGATGGATCAGCGGCAGGCAGGCTGAAGCCAGCACGGCGTCGACCGACAACTCCCCTTCCGTGAAAATCCGCAATCTTCCGTCGCGCACCCGCGTCGCGCCGATGAGCAGCTTCATCGGCGAGCCCGCCCGCAGCAAATCGAAATCGATCGCCGCTGTCAGCACCTCGCGCAACGGATTCAGGTTGAACGGATTGAACTGATAGGGCGACAGCGAGCGCGCGACGAGGCCGAGCCCCGCCCCGATCGGCGTTTCACCGAACGAAGCGCGGGGCAGGAACGCGGCCGCGGCGCTCATCCGCCGCCAGAACCGCTCGAGACGCGCCTTCGCCTCCGTGCGCCCGCCGTCGATGAGGCCCGCGGCGAGCACGACGGCGTTGACCGCGCCGGCGCTGGAGCCGCTGATCGCGTCGAAGGTCACATCCGCCTCTTCGAGCAGCCGGTCGAGCACGCCCCAGGTGAAAGCGCCGAAGGAGCCGCCGCCCTGAAGGGCGAGCGACAGCCGCCGCGGCGGCCAGAGGCGTCCGACGTCGCCGCGAAGACCAACATAGGCGAGCGCGTTATCGATCAGACGCATGGCGGTCGACCCCTCCCGGCTGGAAAGCCGCAGCGCAATTGTGCACTGCAACATGGCTTTCGCGTGACGGGGTCCCGCCTCAGGCGCCGTTCTCCGGATCAACCCCGATGCCGGCGAGGTAGCGCGCGACAAGCGCGCGGCCCTCGGAGGCGAGTTCGGCGTTCGCGGCGCCCTGCTCGCGCAGCAGCGTGCGCAGCAGTTTCAGCACATGGAGCAGCAGGACGGCCGTGGCCTCGGTCCTGGCGGGGGAGACGCCGGGGGCGATCCTGGCGACGATTCCGGCGATCCGCTCGCGCAAGCCGGCGCGCAAGGTCGAGCGCACCTCGGCCGCGTCGCCGCGCGCGTCGATCAGCGCAATCGCCGCGGCGCGCGCCGGCTCATGGCTCTGCATGACGTCGATCAGCGCGCCGCCGAGCGCCATCGGCGACATTTCGCCCGCCCGCGCCTCGATTTCGGCGAAAGCGCCAATCAGCGAGGCGCCGTAATGGGCGATGAGCGCGTCGGCGAGCGCCTCCTTGGTGGGAAAGAACCGATACAGCGAGCCGATGGCGGCGCCGGCGCGCGCGGCGATCTCCGTCATCGTCGCCGCCTCGTAGCCCTTTTCGGTGAAGACGGCGGCGGCCGCGTCGATGATGGCGGCGACGCGGTCGCGGCCCCGCTGACGCTTCGGCTCCACAGCCAGAAGGCTTGACTTTTGCGAGGACATCCTCAACTATCCAAAATGCGAGTCACCCCTCGCATAACACGCCGTTTGTCCGCAGGAAAGGTATCGCCCATGCCCGCACTCGACCCCCGCAGCACCGCCCTCGTTCTCATCGATCTGCAGGAGGGCGTCGTCGGCAGGCCGCTCGCGCCGCGCTCGGCGAGCGAAGTCTTGAGGGCGAGCCGAGCCCTCGCCGTGCGGTTTCGCGCCGCGAGCGCGCCGGTCGTCCTGGTGCGCGTCGACTTCGCGCAGGATTACGTCGACGCGCCGCCCTCAAACGTCGACAGCCCGATGCAGCTGCCTGCGGGAGGCCTGCCGCCGGAGTGGAGCCGGCTCGTCGAAGGGCTCGCGGCGCCCGGCGACATCCATATCGTCAAACGGCAATGGGGCGCTTTTTACGGCACCGGGCTCGACCTCGAGCTTCGCCGCCGCGGCGTGCGCACTGTCGTCGTCGGCGGGATCGCGACCAATTTCGGCGTGGAATCGACGGTGCGCTCCGCCTGGGAGCACGGCTACGACGTGGTGGTCCCCGAGGACGCCTGCGCCACCATGTCGCCGGAGTTGCACGAGGTGGCGATTCGGCACATCTTCCCGCGCATCGCACGCGTGACGCGGAGCGCCGAGGTCGTCTTCGCGCCATGACCGTCCCCGCCCCCTCCTCCTCGCTTCGCTCCCCTCTGGCGACATGGCCGGCCGGCGCGCAATGGGGGCTGCTGATCATTCTCTCTGGCCTCGTCGCGCTCGGCCTCCTTGCCGTGCGCCTGCCGGCCGCGCTGCTGCTCGGCCCGATGATCGCCGCGATCCTCGTCGCGGCGACCGGCGGCGCCGCGCGCATCCCGTTTCCGCCCTTCTACGTCGCGCAGGCGGTCATCGGCTGCATGATCGCCGACAAGCTGCCGCTCTCGCTCGGCGGCGAGGTGATGCGGAACTGGCCGATCTTCCTCGGCGGCGTGCTCTCCGTCATTGTCGCCGCGGCCTTTCTGGGCTGGCTGCTGGCGCGATTGCGCGTCCTGCCCGGGGTCACCGCCGTCTGGGGCTCCTCCCCAGGCGCCGCCACCGTCATGACGCTGATGTCGGAGGATTACGGCGCCGACATGCGGCTCGTCGCGCTCATGCAATATCTGCGGGTCGTCTGCTGCGCCGTCGTCGCCTCGTTCGTGTCGCGTCTGTGGGTCACCGGATCGGCCGTCGCGCCGCCGCCGATCGCGTGGTTCCCGCCGACGCCGCTGCTGCCGCTCGCCGGCACGCTGGCGCTCGCGGCGGTCGGCGTCGCCGCCGGTCTCAGCCGGCGCATCCCCGGCGGCGCGCTGCTGACGCCGCTGGCGCTCGGCCTGATCCTCAAGGCGAGCGTCGGCATGACGTTCGCGCTGCCGCCTTGGCTCCTGGCGGCGAGCTACGCAATCGTCGGCTGGGCCATCGGCGCGCGATTCACGCCGGATATCCTCGGCCATGCCGCTCGGGCGCTGCCGCGCCTCCTCGCTTCGATCCTCGCCCTGATCGCGATCTGCGGCGGCTTCGCCGCGGTTCTCGTCGCCGTGGCCGGCGTCGACCCGTTGACAGCGTTTCTCGCCACCAGTCCCGGCGGCGCGGATTCGGTCGCCATCATCGCGGCCTCGAGCAGGGTCGATCTGCCCTTCGTGATGGCGATGCAGATGACGCGGTTCATTCTGGTGATCGTCATCGGGCCGGTCCTGGCCCGCTTCATCGCCGAGCACAGCCTCGGGGCGCTGAAGGCGCCGGTCGAGGGCGCCTGATCGCCTCAGCGGGCGCGCCATGCGATAGTCTCGGCGGGGACCCGGCGAGGCGTGTGGTGATATCGGCCGTTCTCTTCGACATGAACGACGTTCTCTGCCGTTATGAGCGCGACAGGCGCATCGAATGGCTGTCTCGCCTCTGCGGCCGGCCTCCTGCCGTCGTCGAGGCGGCGATCTGGAGCTCGGGCTACGAGGACCTCGGCGACGCCGGCACGATGAACGCAGCGGCCTATCTACGCGGCTTCGGCGAGCGCCTGGGCTATCTCCGACGCGCGAGCAATGGATCGCGGCGCTGCGGGCCGCGGTGACCCCCATTCCCGAGGCGCTCGGGCTCGCCGCCGAAATCGCGCGCGAGACGCCGGTCGCCATCCTGACCAACAACAATCGCATGGTGGCGCGCGAGATCGACGCCATCTTTCCCGAACTGCGGCCGATCTTCGGCGAACACATCTTGGTCTCGGCCGAATTTCGCGCCCGCAAGCCCGACCCGGAAGCCTACCGCCGCTGTGTCGCCCGGCTCGGCGGCGCGCCGGAGGCGACTTTGTTCGTCGACGACTCCGCGGCGAACGTCGCCGGCGCCGAGCTAGCGGGGCTCAGGGGCCATCTCTACACCGGCGTCGCGCCGCTCGCGGCGGCCCTGCGGCGCGAGGGCCTGCTGCGGGCCGGGTAGGTCGATCGCAGCGCGCCGTCGTTCGTGTTAGAACGCCGCTCGAAAGCGGGGGAAGCCATGGCGCGCGACGAAGGGCTCGAGGAGCTGCTGCGGGCCGATCTCGGCGCCGAGCCGGGATTGACGGAAACGACGATGTTCGGCGGCCGCGCCTGGCTCTTGCGCGGCAACCTCCTCTGCGGCGCGCGCGATGACGGCATGCTGGCGAGGCTCGGCGCCGGCCAGGACGGCTGGGCGCTGCAAACGCCAGGGATCGCGCCGATGATCTCGCGCGGCCGGCCGATGAGCGGCTGGGTGCGCGCCGCGCCGGAAGCCTACGGCGACGACGCCTTGCGCCGCAGGCTGCTCGACGCCGCGCTGGCGTTCGTGCGGAAATTGCCGGGGCGCGCGCTCAAGGATGCATCCGAGCGCCCTTGACGATCTTGTCGACCATCTTCTTCTCGGCGCGCAGCGCGAGCCCGACGATCTTGGCGTCCTCGGGGCCGAATTCAGCGAAGATGGCGCGGTTGGCGGCGTCGTGGCCGGTCGCGAACATCTCCTCGACGTAAGCCGAGGTCCGGACGCCCTGCGCCAGCGCCCGGCGATGGATCGCGGCGATCGTCGCCGCGTCAGCGGCGAGGATGATCGCCGGTTGGATCGACATGGCGTTGTAGACGTTGCCGGCCTTGTCGCGATAGGCTTCGCCGATGAGTGCGGGATATTGCGCGACGACGCCGCTCGTCAGGAACGCCGTCACGTTGAGCGCCTGCCACGGCGCGAGGTCGTCGCGCAGGACGATGGCGAATTTGGTGTCGAACATAGAGAGCCGTCTCCTAGCCGCGGTTCGCTCCGGGGAGCGACGATGGGCGCGGATCTAGGGGTAGAGATCGTCCGCGGTCTTGAACGTTCGTGCGAAGCGCCGGCGCGCGAGGGCATCGTCGCGGCGCCCGCTTCCCAAGGGTTCGAGCGGATCGAAGCGCGGTTCTTCGGCCCCGCCTTCGCGCGCCATCGCCATGACACCTACGCGCTCGGGGTGACGCTCGCGGGCGTGCAGACCTTCTGGTATCGCGGCGCTGAGCGGCGCAGCCTGCCCGGCCAGATCCTCGTGCTGCATCCCGACGAGATTCACGATGGCGGCGCGGGCGACGAATCCGGCCTGCGCTACCGCATGCTCTATATCGAGCCGGCGTTGCTGCGGCGCGCGCTCGGCGATGGCGCGACGCCGCCGTTCGTCGCCGAGCCGGTGTTCGACGACGCCGGGCTGCGCAGCGCGCTCACGCAAGCGCTGGGTCCGCTCGACGTCGCCCTCGACGAACTCGAGCGAGACGACATCGTCGGCCGCCTTGCGCGGGGGCTCGCCCGGCGCGCCGGGCGACCCGCGCCGCCGCTGGCGAAAGCCGCCGCGCGGCCGGCGCAGCTCGCGCGCGATTACCTCGAAGCCAACGTCGGCCGGGCGGTCTCCTCCGCCGAACTGGAGCGCGCGGCGGGCCTCGACCGCTACGCCCTGGCGCGGCATTTCCGCGCCCTCTACGCGACGAGCCCGCACCGCTATCTCGTGATGCGCCGCCTGCAGCGCGCCCGCGCGATGATCGGCGCCGGCGAGCCCCTCGCCGAAGTCGCCGCCGCGACCGGCTTTTCCGACCAGAGCCATCTCAACCGGCATTTCAAGAAGACATTCGGCATGTCGCCGGGGCGGTGGGCGGCGTTGACGAGGCGGTAGGGCCTGAGCGCGTCAGCGTCGTGCGCTGGGCCGCGTCGCTTCGCCGTCAAGTCCAGGCGAATGCGGGTATTGCCTCAGTTTGAAATTTTTGTTGGCACGGGAACCGATCAGGGGTATGGTAATTCTACCATAGGAGCGATAATGATTCAGCCGCAGAAGGAAAAACCTGCTGAATTTATTGGAACTTCGAAGGAGGACCTCCAGGATTTCCCGGACGCAGTGCGTGCTGTCATGGGTTATGCCATCTATCTTGCCCAGATAGGAGGAAAGCACCGTGACGCAAAACCTCTCAGGGGCGGAGGCGCCTTTAAGGGTGCTGGGGTTCTTGAAGTGGTCGATGATTACGACGGCGATACGTTCCGTTCTGTGTACACCGTAAAATTTGCTGGTGTTTTGTATGTTTTACATGCGTTTCAGAAAAAGTCGAAAACTGGCAATGAGACGCCAAAGCACGAAATTGATCTCATTAAAGAACGGTACGACAAAGCAAAAGAACATTATGAGGAAAACCATTTGAAGAAGCAAAAAGCGGGATAAGTTCCGGCCCTAGGACGGGTTGGTTTGTTATGATGTTAGATAGGTGGAAGCTATGAAAAGAGATCTGAATGTAACGCAAGGTAGCGGCAACATCTTTGCCGATCTTCGTTTGCCAAATGCAGAAGAGCATTTGTTAAAGGCTCAGATTGTTACGATGATTGCCGCCACAGTCAAAAGCAGAGGTCTGCCGCAGGTGGCTGTTGCTCGGATAATCGGTGTTACACAACCTGACGTTTCCAAAATTCTCAGAGGAAACTTTGAAGGGTTCTCGCTAGAGAGACTTCTCTCATTCCTTATGGCTTTAGGACATAACGTTAAAATGTGCATTGAGCCAGCGAACGAGAATTATGCTCCCGGTCATCTTCGCGTAGCGCTTTGAGAATTTGCGCGGCGTGACCTTATGCCGCGCGCTTTTTGTAGGGCCCGCGCTTCCAAGGTCCGCCTTCATCAATCAGCGCAATAATGTCTTCCATGCTCCAAAGCTTGTCGCTTAAGCCCGCCGCCATCGCAGGACATGCGAAGCGTTTTGTGCATCCGCACAAAATTATAGAACGTGAAGTAGACCGACAGCGCGTGAATGTGCGAGTCGAGCTTCTTTGAAAATGCGTATGTCAGAGGCGCGAAGCGGCGCATGTGCGCCCGCATCGAAAGGTTCTGCCGGTCCACGTAGGACGTGCTGACGTGCCTTTCGTCGGGATTGCCTGGGACGCGGCGACGAGGACAAGGCGCTGGCTTGCTGCGAGCGCCTACCAGAGGATTTCTGGAGTCCGGGAATCTATGAAAGTCCGGGGGGCGATAAAACGGCCGTCGCGCCGCAGTTGCGACTCATCGCCGCCAAGGGGCGTCGGCGGCATGGCGGAAGTGGGGCGACGTCGGGAGACCCCGGGCTTGGCGACACAAGCCGCGATAATGCCTAGCGAGCGCCGGTCCATCGCGACGGCGCGCCTACGAATTTGCGCTCGTATCGCCACAACGCCCGCAATGCCGCCATGAAGAAGCGCAATATCCCGTCAACGTCGACGCAGCGAAGGGGAAACGCAGATGAACGCGCAGAAGCTGATGGAAACGGCGCGGGCCATGGTCGCCAATGGCAAGGGGCTGCTGGCGATGGACGAGAGCATGCCCACCTGCAACAAAAGATTCGCCGAAGTGGGGATTCCCCAGACGGTGGAGGCCCGCCGCGCCTATCGCGACTTGATCGTGACGGCGCCGGGGCTCGGCGAGAGCATCGGCGGCGCCATTCTCTTCGACGAGACGATCCGCCAGAAGACGAAGGACGGAACGCCCTTCGTCAAGGTCCTCGTCGACTCCGGCGTCATACCCGGCATCAAGGTCGACGCCGGCGCGAAGGACCTCGCCGGCCATCCCGGGGAGAGGATCACCGAAGGCCTCGACGGCTTGCGCAGCCGGCTCCAGGAATACGTCGAAATGGGCGCCCGCTTCGCCAAATGGCGCGCGGTGATCACCATCGGTGACCGTACTCCAAGCCGCGGCTGCATCGAAGCGAATGCGCAGATCCTCGCCCTTTACGCGTCACTCTGCCAGGAGATGGGACTGGTTCCGATCGTCGAACCGGAAGTATTGATGGACGGCGATCACACCTTGGAGCGCTGCCGCGAGGCGACGAGCGAGACGCTGCAACGGGTCTTCATCCACCTGAGAACGCAGCGGGTGCTGCTGGAGGGAATGCTGCTGAAACCGAACATGGTGCTGCCCGGTCTCAAGTGTCCGAAGCAAGAGTCGGTCGACGAGGTCGCCGACGCCACCGTCAACTGCTTTTTGCAGGTCGTGCCCGCGGCGGTTCCGGCGATCGTGTTCCTCTCGGGCGGCCAGCCGCCCGAACTGGCTTCGGCGCGCCTGAACGCCATGCACGTCCGGTTCAAGGCGCTGCCTTGGACGGTGACCTTCTCGTATTCCCGCGCCATCCAGGAGCCGGCCTTGAAGTTATGGCGGGGCCAGGAGGCCAATGTCGCCGCGGCGCAGAAGGCGCTGGTCCATCGCGCCCGCTTGAACCGCGCCGCCACGCGGGCGGAATACGCGCCAGCCATGGAGCGGGCGTGAGTGAAGCCGCCCCTTCGGCTCTTCCTCATCCGGCACGGCGAAACCGAGTGGTCGCTGTCGGGCCAACATACCGGCAGCACCGAGATCGCGCTCACCGCGCGCGGCGAGGACGAGGCGCGCTCGCTCGCGCCTTATCTCAGCGGTATCGCCTTCGCGCGCGTGCTGACGAGCCCCAGGCAACGCGCGCGCCAGACCTGCGAACTCGCCGGATTGGGGTCAGCCGAGATCGAGCCGAACCTCGCGGAATGGAGCTACGGCGATTACGAAGGCCGGCGCTCCGAGGACATTTGGCGGGAGCGGCCGGGGTGGGACATCTTTCGCGACGGCTGTCCGGGCGGCGAGACTCCGAACGACGTCGCCGAGCGGGCCGACCGGCTCCTCGCAAGCCTGCGCGGACTGGACGGAAACATCGCGCTTTTCTCGCACGGCCATTTCGGCCGCGTCCTCGCGGTGCGATGGATCGGCCTGCCGGTCGCCACGGGGCGCAATTTCGCGCTCCGCACGGCCTCGATCGGCATCTTCGGCCACGAATCCGGCGGTCTCGACGCGCCGGTGATCGCGCTGTGGAATTATGTCCCGGGCGATGGCTAAGCCCAGGGATCGTAGCTGCCGAAGCTCCACACGTTGCCTTCCGGATCAAGGGCGGAATAGCCGCGACCGCCATAGCCTTTGGCGTCTGGGCCGAGAATGATCTTGGCTCCGGCGGCGCGTGCGCGGTCGGCGTGCGCGTCGACGTCCTCCACGATCAGGTAGAGACCCATGGTCGGTCCGCCGGCTTCGGCGGCCGTTTTCATCTTCGCCGCTCGGGCGCCGACGGTATCCCTGGCGGTGGATATCATGATCATGCGATCGCGCCAGGTGAGTTCCGCGTGCTGCACGATGTTGGCGTCAGCCTCGCCGAGGTGGACCGCTCGGCGTTCGAACCCAAACGCGTCGCAG
>CAWEYC010000019.1:0-29028 GCA_963813195.1 uncultured Alphaproteobacteria bacterium
AAGATCGGGCGTGATGGAATATTTAGCGCCGGTCCACATCACTTGTAGCTGCCTAGAGTTCGCGGTGCCTGAGCCATAGGCAGTATAAGTAACGTTGCTGAACGTATAACCGTTGATTCCGCGAAAGAATGATAAGTCGTTGCTGGGGTTGTCGTACAGGATGTGTTCGTAGCCGCCGTAGACCGTGAGTTGATTCCACTTATATTTGGCGAGCAACGTCACGCTGTCGTTGTTCGAGAGCGTTGCGGTGAGCTGCTGAGCGTTCACCGCAAGCTGTTGCACGGCGGTCAGGCCGGTCGCCCCGGGGACGTAGTTCGCAGCGGCCACGGCATCTGTGATGTGGCTGTAAATCGCGTCGACCGACAGGCCGCCGAAGAAATCGCCGCCCGCCTGGACCTGCCAGAGGCCTTGGGCGCCGTTGCCCTGCTCGAAGCCGCCGGTCTGAACGATGCCGGCGAGGCGGAACTGGCCGATGTTGACGCGATACTTCAGGGCCGTGTTGGAGCGGGCGTCTTCGGTGTCGCCGCCGCCCGCGGTCGTGCCGGACCAGCCGATCACCGAGAAGGCGTAGGAGCCCCCCATCGGATCGTAGGCGTTGATGCCGTCGAGATCGAGGGTGTTCTGGCGGCCCCAGGTCAGGGTCCCGAACGTCGTATTGCTGAGACCCGCATAAATCTGCGAGTTGAAAATCTGGCCGGCGCGGCTCGAATCGGCGTTCGCATTCTGTTGCGTCAGCGGCACGCCGTTGTTGTCAACCTGCGCCCCGACGCCGTTGCCGAGCCGGAAGGAGCCCGGATCGAAACCGGTTTCGGCGTCGAAGACGACGCTCGTGTTCGCGAAGAGCGGCTCTTCGCCCTTGATGCCGACGACCGACTGGCTGAGGCCGTTTGGCGTGAACAGGGTCTGGGGTGCGTTGCTGTTCTTCATGATCAGCTCTTCGACGCCGGTGTGCATCTGCGAATTCCACGGCACGCCGTGGCTTTCGTACCCGACGCCCACGTCGTAGGTGCCGTACAGCGTGATGCCGTAGCAGGTCAGCGTGCCGGGCGTGTTGAAGAAGTCGACCGGGCTGTGCATCCGGCTGAGGTTCAGCAGCGGGCTGCAGGGCGAGGCCGGCGGCGCGGCGGGCGGCGTCTTCTGGGTCGGCAGATCAGCGGCTTGCGCGCCGCCGACAAACAGCACCGCGGCCCCCGAGGCCAAGAGCAGATTTCTCAAAAGTCGCATAGTCGGCCCCGTCAGTTTGTCGCGCTGAATTCGCTCGCGCGCGGTTGTTGGCAGTTCTGGAAATGTGGCCCCTCATTACCCAGAGAAATAAGCGTTCTCAAAATAGCTATTATGACAAAATGTGACAGCATTTATAATAATATCTTTATTAAGTATACTTTATAAAGTGTAATTTATAAAACGAGGATTGCTGATTGTCAGCAAGTCACAGCATTTAATGCAACACGTTGCAGCAAGGGTGACAATTTATAAAAGTCAATTTATAAATTTTGTTTTATTAATTATTTTTTATCCTGCAGAATTCGACTTTGTCTCGGAACTGTCGTCATGTCTCGGCTAGCCTTCACCATCGAGACGAACGGATTCGCAAATGGTCTACGTTTGCAAGTTCAGCGAGGACGAAATCGTCGGCGTGCTGCGCGAACACGAGGCGGGCGCGGAAGTTGGCGAGCTCTGCCGGCGGCACAACATTAGCGTACGCACCTTCTACCGCTGGAAGGCGGAACTCGGCAGGATTCCTCCCTCGCTCACGGTGCGCCTGAAGGAACTGGAAGAGGAAAATCGGCGCCTTAGAGCGCTGCTCGTCGAGGCGATGCTCAAGGGTACGGCATCCTCGGCCCGCGCGCACGGCGCCGCCGAAGAGTTCTCCGCCCGAGCCGCCTCGCAACGTCAGAATCCCCGCGCCGCGTCGCGAGCCGCGGGCTGAGACGCCCGGAATTGCTGGCCGTCGCGCGGATAAGCATCAAGCCAGAAGCAAGCTACGCTGCCTATCGTTCGCGCGATTGAGACGGTTTGGGCGGCTGCCTTGCAACATGAAAGCGCAATTGATGCGGCTGTGAGGCGCGCCCGCGGCCTCGCCATGCGGGGCGACGACGAAGCGGCGAAGCAAGCCTATGTCGACGCGTTGCGACTCGATGCCACTTGTTTCGATGCATTGAACGATCTCGGGGCGCTCACCTACGCCAGCGGCCACCGCTCTGCGGCGCGCACCGCCTACCGCCAAGCCGTACAATGCCATCCGTCCAACCCGATCGGCCATGTCAATCTCGCCAATGTTTTGGCCGAGGAAGGTGATTCGGGCGGCGCGCAAGCGCACTACCAAGCGGCGCTCGAAGCCGATTCCGATTTTCCCGAGGCGCATCGAGGTCTGGCTCGGATTTTTTCGGAGCTCGGCGACGATCGGGCGGAATGGCATCGGCAAAAGGGCTACCGCGAACATGCGATCGAGCGCCGACGCTACCGCGGCGTTGGCCCGGGTATCCCCGTCCTGATGCTGGCCACGGTGCATCTCGGCAACATGCCGACGAGACAATTCATCGACGAGCGTGTCTTTTCGATCACAGTTATTTACGTCGAATTTTGGGATGCGGAGCAGTTTTTGCCGCCGCACACGCTGATTGTGAACGCGATCGGCGACGCCGACCTCTGCGGCGAAGCGCTGATTCGCGCCGAGGCGGTGGTCGCACAAAGCGGGGCCCCCGTCATCAACCCGCCCGCGCGCGTGCGGGCGACCGGCCGGGCGGACAATGCGGGGCGTCTGGCGGCCATATCAGGCGTGGTCGCGCCGCGGATCGCCACGCTGGCGCGCGCGGAGATCGAGGCAACGGAAGGTCTCGATTTTCCCCTCCTGTTGCGCGCGCCCGGTTTCCACACCGGCCAGCATTTCCACTTCGTCGAATCTCGCGACGGCTTGGCGAATACGCTCGCGACCTTGCCCGGCGACCCGCTGATGGCGATCCAGTATCTGGATGCGCGCGGGTCGGACGGCATGGCGCGCAAATTTCGTGTCATGTGCATCGATGGGAAGCTCTTCCCCCTGCATCTCGCGATTTCAGCGGACTGGAAGGTGCATTACTTCTCGGCGGCCATGGCCGACAGCGCAGATTATCGCGCCGAAGAGCGCCGCTTCTTGGAGGACATGCCGGGCGCGCTCGGCGAGCGTGCGATGGCGGCGCTCTCTGGACTGTTTTGCGAGATCGGGCTGGACTATGTCGGCGTCGACTTCGCGCTCGCCGCCGACGGCTCGATCTTGCTGTTTGAAGCCAACGCGACAATGGTGGTCATCGCGCCACTGGCGGAGCCGATGTGGGACTATCGCCGTCGCGCGGTCGTCGACGTTCTCGATGCGGCGAAGCGGATGGTTTTGTCGCGCGCCGAGATTGGCGCGAAGGGGTGAAACCGCGAGGGGTCGCCCGCGAATCACGGGCGTCGGACGGCGGCTGAGGCGACGCGCCAGATCGCAATGGGATGAGGCCAAATGAACAACGCTTGCAGGCGCCGACGGGATTGGGATCAACGGCTAGTGCGCACCCTCGGCGTCGCGGTCGGTCTTGCCGCGACGATCGTCCTAGGCGGTGCTCTGAGCCCCGCGGGTGCGCTCGAGGTCGGGCCGAAGAGCCTGCCGCTGACGGTCGCAGGCGTGCCCGTGCAGATTCCCGTGCTCGGTTCGCTCGACGTTCACACGGGCGCCGCCGATATCACGGTCAAAGCGTCGGCCACCGGCGATCTCCAGGCGATCCAGGATCACGCTCTCGCGGTCGCGCGGGCGCTGCGCCTGCCGCGCGAGCATTGCGCTCACAAGGGTCTCAACGTCGTCGTCAACAGCATCGACCGCGCTGCGATCACGCCGCACGATAGAAGCGTCGTCGTCGAGCTATCCGGGCATGCGGCGGTCTGGGGATGCAAGAAGATCCTGGGCTCGATGCTCGAAACGCAGATCGCTTCGGACACTGTCACCATTTCCGCTCCGGTGGAACTGTTCTTGCCCAACCCGCAGACCGTCGCTCTGCGGCTTTCCGGTCCCGCGACGATCAAGACCGGCGATCCGTTGACGGCGCAGGCGGCGGAGGTTTTTGTCGGCGATGTGAACACGGCGCTGACCAGACAATTGAGCAAACTGCTCGACACCAGTCGCACCCGCGCGGCCGTGCCGCCGATGCCGGGTCTCGATGTGACGATCGAAGACGCCGCATTCGTCCAACAGGGGCCAAAGCTGATGGTCCGGGCGCGCGGGCGCGCAACAATGACGAGCGAAGCCTTCGCGAGCTTTCTCGCGTTCATCGCTCGTTAGCCCACCCTGTTCGTGCCTTAAGGCCGGGCTTTCCTGCGCCTATAGCGAGCCCGGACGTGACCGCGCAGACTACCGCAAATGCTTTCTGAAGAAGGCGGTGGCGCGGCTCCAGGCCAGCTCCGCCGCTTCGCGATCGTGGACCGACATTCGCTGTTCGTTGACGAAGGCGTGATTCGCGTTGTAGCGAAAAAACTCGGCGCTCTTGCCGGCCGCCTTCAGGCCCTTCTCAAAATCATCGACGACCTTTGGCGTGATATAGTCGTCCTTGTTCGCAAAGTGGCCTTGAAGCGGCACTCTCACATCCGCGGGTTTGGCGGCCTGTTCGGGCGGGATGCCATAGAATGAAACCGCCGCGGAAATTTCCGGGATCTTCGCCGCCCCGATGATCGCGACGGCGCCGCCCATGCAAAAGCCGGTAAGACCCACCTTGGCGCCGTTCCGCGCGAGGTACTGAACCGCACCGCGCACCGTCTGCTCGGTCGCGTCGATGAAGTTCAACGACGACATCTCTCGGTTGGCGGCCTCGGTGTCGTGATACGGAACGACGACGCCCTTGTAGAGGTCCGGCGCCAGGGCATCGAAGCCCGCAAGCGCAAAGCGGTCGCACATCGCCTTGATCTGGTCCTGCAGGCCCCACCATTCTTGAATGACGACGAGGCCGGGCGCGTCGCCGCCGGCTGCGTTCGAGAGATAGCCGTTGGCGTCGCTTCCATCGGGACGCTTGAACGAGATTGCAATGCCCATGAGTGCCTCCGAATGATCCGGTCGCACGCATTCCCTGCTCGGGCGGCGATTCTACGTCGTTCACGACGGCGCCCCGAAGCCATTTCCGACCGGAAAACAGGAACAGATTACCACAGGGCGTGCAGAGAATCCCTCGCGGGTTCTTTCGGCGCGATTCGTCGCCACTCCTGACGCACGCATCGGCGCTCGCATTCGTCCGGAATCAAAGATTGGAGCGGGTGAAGGGAATCGAACCCTCGTATTCAGCTTGGAAGGCTGCTGCTCTACCATTGAGCTACACCCGCATTCCGACAATCGTTTCAGCGACTTACGGAAGCGCAAGGACCGCGCGAAGCCCTTTTTAGAGTTTCCCCAGGCAAAAGGCAATCGCGCGGCGGCAACTGTCGGCAACGGAAGGGCGGCGCTGTCCGCACGTCGCTCGTGACGGTTGGGGAAAAGAGAAACCCCGGGCGCGTGGCCCGGGGTCGCAGGTTGTGTAAGCGCGAAGCGCTTCGATCAGAACTGCAGGCGCAGGCCAACCGTCGGGTCGAGATTGCTGGTGTTCAGATAGCCGGAGGCGAGACCGCCGCCGACCTCGGAGTACATGAGGCCGGCATAGACGTCGAGGCGCTTCATCGGCTTCCAATCGATCAGCGCCGAATAGGCGTTGAGCGTGCCGGCGCAATCGCCAGTCTTGGTGCCGTGGTACGGGGCCGTGGGGTTCGCGCCGCAATCCTTGGCCGGGTCCGGGTCGTAGTTCGCCTGGTTGTAGTGGTAGTAGGCGCCCGCCACGTCGAGGTTGCTGAGGATGGAATATCTCGCGCCGAGCCAGAAGACCTGGAAATTCAGGTTGTCGGTATACGCCGTCGACTTCACGGTCGTGACCGGCAAACCGCCGATCGAGGTGAAGCCGCCCGGATAGGCGTCGCTCGGGTTGGCGTAGTTGATGTACTCATAGCCGCCATAGAATTTCATCGGCCCATAGGTATATTTGGCGAGCAGCATCACGCTGTTGTTGTCCGAGAGGGTCGCCGACAAAGCGTTCGTCGGCAGGGCGGCCGAGATAGGGGTGTTGAAAGTCCCGAGATTCACCTGATCCTTGATGTAGGTGTAAATCGCGTCGAACGAAAATCCGTAGAGATCCGCACCGGCGCCGATTTCGTATTCGCCGTTCGAGCCGTTGCCCTGGTCGTAACCGCCGACCTGCGCCAGCCCACTGAGGCGGAAATTGTTGATCGCCACGTTGTACTTGAACGCGCTGTTCGGGCGCGTATCCTCGGTCGAGCCGGCGCCGGGAACCTTGCCCGAATAGCCGATCGGCGAGAAGGCGTAGGAGCCGCCCATTGGGTCGTAGGCGTTGACGCCGTCGAGGGTCAGCGAATATTCGCGGCCGAACGTCAATGTGCCGAACGTCTTGTTGCTCACGCCGACATACGCGAGCGAGTTGTCCCACTGACCGGCGCGGCTCGAGTTGCCGTTGCTGTTCTGGAGAGCCAGTGGCGTGCTCGTATTCTGGCCCTCCGAGCCCGGCCCGTTCGAGAGATTCATCGAATAGGGATCAAAGCCAATGTCCCAATTGCCGACGACCGACCAATCGGCGGCGCCGGGGATCGGTTCGGCGAACTTGATGCCGACGTTCGACTGGCTGATGCCGCCCGGCGTCAGCAACCACTTGCCGCCCTGGCTGTTCTTCGAGATCAGTTCCTCGACGCCGGTCGGATAGACCGGGTTGAACGCGGTGCCGTGGGTTTCGTAGCCGACGCCCATGTCGATCGTGCCATAGAGCGTAATGCCCATATAGCTGAGCGGGCAGTCCTGCGCGCTCGAGTTCATATACGCGAGGAAGCTGGAGAAGCACGACGCCGGCGCCGGCGGGGCGGGCGGCGTCTTCTTGGTCGGCAGATCGGCGGCTTGCGCGCCGCCGACAAACAGCAGCCCGGCCGCCGAGGCCAAGAGCAAAGGTGTCAAAAATCGCATAATCAGCCCCGTCAGTTCGTTGGCCGCGCCGAATTTCGCTCGCGCGGTGGTTTGCCGTCCTCTAAGTGTTCGCCGCGCTTTGCCCGAGGCGCGCGCGCTTCTCGTAATTCGATTGGGCGAACTTCGCTCGCCCGGCCCCTTCGTTCCCTCCGTGTGATTCGGTCTCGATTTTCCAGCGCACCATAAGAGCCATGTGGCACAAATGCCACGGCCTAATGA
The DNA here is from genome assembly GCA_963813195.1 of uncultured Alphaproteobacteria bacterium. Taxonomy (GTDB): domain Bacteria; phylum Pseudomonadota; class Alphaproteobacteria; order Rhizobiales; family Beijerinckiaceae; genus Roseiarcus. Next base: position 7,214 of record CAWEYC010000019.1, read on the forward strand.
CAGCGCACCGGAGAAGGAAGCCCGATATCCCAGCAATGCCCGCGGAAAACGCTAAAAGGGCGGCATGACACTCATGTGACATCAGAGTGACCGCAGGGGCATCGTTAGCTTCGCGCCTTGTTTCGGTCGTTGGTGTGTCTCGATTGCAACACGTCGGCGCGCGGCCCTTCTGATCGCACTTGCCCCGCTCTGGGGGCCCCAATCGGTGACATCTGCGCACGCGGCGTCTAGAACTTCGCCAGCCGAACCTTGCGAGCGCGTCCCCTTGTCGCCCGTTCCCGCCGCCATCGAAGCGCGTCATCTCGCCAAACGCTTCGGTGCGACGAGGGCCGTCGATTCGATTTCGTTCGAGATCGCGACCGGCTCGGTCACCGGACTGCTCGGCGGCAACGGCGCCGGCAAGACCACGACGATCGGCATGATCATGGGGCTGATCGTTCCCAGCTCGGGCGCCGTCAAAGTGTTCGGCGTCGACATGGCGCGCGACCGCTACCGCGTTCTCGGCCGCATGAACTTCGAAAGCCCCTATGTCGACATGCCGCATCGCTTGACCGTCCGGCAGAACCTCTGGGTCTTTGGCCGCCTCTATGGGGTCGAGGATTTGGTGCGGCGGATCGACCAACTCGCGGAGAGTCTCGCTCTGGCGCCTTTTCTCGATCGGGCCGCCGGCAGTCTCTCCGCCGGGCAGAAGACCCGCGTCGCGCTGGCCAAGGCGCTGATCAACGCGCCCGACGTTCTGCTGCTCGACGAGCCGACCGCCTCGCTCGATCCCGATACTGCGGACTGGGTGCGGGGCCGCCTCGAAGACTTCCAGCGCCTCCACGGCGCGACGATCCTGCTTGCCTCGCACAACATGGCCGAGGTCGAGCGGCTGTGCGACCGCGTCGTCATGCTGAAGCAGGGCCGCATCGTCGACGACGGCTCGCCCAGGGCCCTCGTCGCGCGCTACGGCCGAGAGAGTCTCGAAGAGGTGTTCCTCGACGTCGCGCGCGGCCCCGATCCGAGCCCCCCGACATGAGCGCGGTCGCGGCAACGTTCTCGGGCTTTTCCCCGACGCGGGTGGGCGCGATGATCGCGCGCTACATCTATCTCTTGCGCTCGTCTTGGCCGCGGCTGGCCGAACTCGTTTACTGGCCGGCGGTGCAGATGATGACCTGGGGGTTTCTGCAGACCTACATCCGCGCGCAGGCCGGGCCGTCCGGCATCAGCGGCCCGATGGCGGTCGCCGGCGGCACGTTGATCGGCTCCTTGCTGTTGTGGGACACGCTGTTTCGCGCCCAGCTCGGCTTCTCCATGTCATTTCTCGAGGAGATGTGGTCGCGGAATATCGCCAACCTCTTGATGAGCCCGCTGCGGCCGCTCGAATTCGTCGCGGCGCTGATGACCATGAGCCTGATCCGACTGACAATCGGCCTCGTCCCGGTGACGCTCTTGGCGCTGTGGTTCTTCGGCTTCAATTTGTGGGGATTGGGCTTCGTTCTCGTCGGGTTCTTCATCAATCTGGTTCTGACGAGTTGGGCGATCGGGCTGGTCATCGCCGGGTTGGTCCTGCGCAACGGCATGGGGGCGGAAGGTCTCGCCTGGTCCATCCTGTTCTTCCTCATGCCCTTCGCCTGCGTCTACTATCCCGTCTCGACCCTGCCGCCTTGGCTGCAGATATTCGCCTGGTGCCTGCCGCCAACCTACGTCTTCGAGGAACTCCGGGCCGCCATCGTCGCCCATGTGTTCCGCGCCGACCTGATGGCCGAGGCCTTTGCAATCAATCTCAGCCTGCTCCTGGCCGGCGGCGCCAGCTTCCTCGCACTTCTGGACAGCGCCCGAAAGACCGGTTCGCTACTGCAAATGGGCGAATGAACCGATTTCGCGGTCGTTCGTTGTGTTGAAATCATTGGCACATTCTGTTGAAAATGCGGGCTTATACCTTTTGGTGGATTGATTCGTTTCGATACGAACCTTACGTTAAAACACGATCGCTAACATTCCAGCGGGCGTCGAAAACACGAAGCGAGGCACGAGAATGCTCCTCCGGGGCTATTCCTATCAGCTCTATGAAATGGCCCACGCGGCCCTTGTGCCGGCGCGGGCGATGTCCGACGCGGCGCATTTCGTTTTTCGCAGTCCGTTCAATCCTTTGTCCAACACCGCATTTGGCAAGAACGTCGCGGCCGGGGCCGAATTGTTCGAGCGGATGACGCGACGCTACGGCAAGCCCGTGTTCGGTCTGGACAGTGTCGAAGTCGACGGCGTCAAACACGAGGTGCTCGAGGAAATCGTCTGGACGCGGCCCTTCTGCAATTTGCTCCATTTCGTCCGCCCCACCCTCGAGAGCCATGAGACGCAGCCCAAATTGCTGATCGTCGCGCCGATGTCCGGCCACTATGCGACCTTGCTGCGCGGCACGGTCGAGGCGTTTCTGCCGACCCATCGCGTTTACGTGACCGATTGGACCGACGCGCGCATGGCGCCGATGGCGCTGGGCCGCTTCGATCTCGACGACTATATCGATTATCTCAGGGAAATGCTTGAGCATCTGGGTCCCGGCGTCCATACGCTCGGCGTGTGCCAGCCCGCCGTGCCGTTGATCGCCGCCGTCGCCCTGATGGAGACCGCGGGTGATCCGAACGCGCCGGCGTCGATGACCCTGATGGGCGGCCCGATCGACACGCGACGCAGCCCGACAGCCGTCAATGTGCTGGCGGAAAAGCGGGGCGTCGAATGGTTCCGCTCCAATTGCCTGCAGACCGTGCCGTTCCCCTATCCCGGCTTCGGACGGAGCGTCTATCCCGGCTACCTCCAGCTCTCCGGCTTCATGGCGATGAATCTGGACCGCCACGTCAACGCGCACCTCGAGATGTTCAATCATCTCGTTTCCGGCGACGGCGATTCCGCCGAGAAGCACCGCGAATTCTACGATGAATATCTGGCCGTCATGGACCTGACGGCGGAATATTACATGCAGACGATTGAAACGGTCTTCGTGCGGCACAGCCTGCCGAAAGGTGAAATGACGCATCGGGGCGCCAAGGTCGACCTCGGCGCGATCCGCCGTTGCGGCTTGATGACGGTCGAGGGCGAGAAGGACGACATTTCCGGGGTCGGGCAGACCCAGGCGGCACAGGAACTGTGCGTGAATATCCCTGCGGAAATGAAGACCCACCATCTGCAAATGGGCGTGGGGCATTACGGCGTCTTCAACGGCTCGCGCTTTCGCTCGCAGATCACCCCGCGCATCGTGGAGTTTCACGCTCGCATCGATGCGCTCGGGGGCAAGCCGAACGGGTCGGCCAAGGGCAAATCGAAGGCCCAGCACTGATCGTCGACCGCGCCGCTTCGATCCGATTTACCTCATTTCCTTGACGCGAAGGACCGCATCGGTTCGCCGGTGTATTCTGCTAGCGCCCCATAGAGGGCGGATGCGGAGTTGTTGAGAGATGAGGGTCGGCCAGATCTTGCGTCGAGCGTTATGTGTGGGCGCCTTGGCGCTGTCCTTCGTCGGCGCGGCGGGCGCCCGCCCGATCGTTGAATTTCCGTCGCCCTATTCCGCGGGAACGATCGTAATCAGTCAGAGCGCGCGCAAATTGTTCCTGATCGTCGACTCGCACACCGCGATCGCCTACCCCGTGGCGGTCGCCAAGCACGGTAAGGAGTGGAGCGGATACGCTCGCGTCGACGGCAAATATGTCGAGCCGGCCTGGTCGCCGCCCGATTCCGTGCGTCGGGATCATCCGGAATTGCCCGACTTGATCCCCGGCGGCTCGCCGCACAATCCAATGGGCGCCCGCGCCATCACGCTCGACCGCGACGAGGTGGCGATCCACGGGACCACCGCGGCAATGCGCGCCTCCGTCGGCACGGCGGCGTCTTATGGCTGCATCCGTATGTACAACGAGGACGTGATCGATCTCTACGATCGCGTGAGCGTCGGCGCTCCGGTGGTGATGACGCGGTGAGCGAACTCAGAAATCGGAGGCGATGCCTTTGACTTCCCAATCGCCGTAGCGGGCCGGGTCGAGCCCGCCGCGGCCATTGAACTCGCGCGAGGTCCGCGTCGCTTCCCGCGAACGGCGTTCCTCGGCCTCGGCCAGGGCGCGTTTCGCAGCCTCCGCTCGGCTGCGGCTCGCGGCCTTCGCCGCGCCGTCTTCACTTTCAGCTTCGGCCGCGGGGCCGGAATTCTTCGCCGCCATTGGCACATCCTTTCGTCACAGCGCCAACCTATATCGGGGGCGTGGCGCGGCAAAGGCCGGGCCCCTCCAGCGCGGCGCAAGGGAGTTTCGCGCTATAATCACCCATTGTGGGCGGCGAGATTCGGTAAGGGCGGACATTGAAGCCAAACAGACCAAACGGCTTCGGCGCGCGGGGATCCCGGCGCCCTCCGCCACCGCAGGAAATGGCTCCCGGACTAGCCGCTCGATTGGCGGCCGCGCAGGGGATCGCCGAGGTGCTGACTTTCGCGCGCCCGCTAGAGGAGCGCGCCGGCGCAGGCGAATTCGAGGCCCGGTCCGCCGCGCTCGACGCCCGCGATCGCGCCTTGGCGCGCTCGATCGCGACCGTTTCGCTGCGGCGATTAGGCACGATTCGGAAGGCGCTCGGTCGTTTTCTCGAAAAGGGCCTGCCCAAAAAGGCCGGCGCGTTGGAATGGATCCTGATCGCGGCGGCGGCGCAACTGCTGTTTCTCGATATCCCTGATCACGCCGCGGTCGATCTGGCGGTTCACGCGACGCGGCTCGACACCGGCGCAGCGCCGTTCGCCGCGCTGGTCAACGCCGTTCTGCGCAATCTCGCGCGCGCCAAGGAGGAGGTCCTCGCGAACTCCGACCCGCTCGACGACGACACCCCGCATTGGCTCGCCGCGCGTTGGCGCGCGACTTACGGCGAGACGACGGCGCGGGCGATCGCGCGCGCCCACCGCGACGAACCAACGCTCGACATCAGCGTCAAGAGCGACGCCGAGGATTGGGCGCGCCGGCTCAACGGCGTCGTCCTGCCCACGGGATCCGTGCGGCTGGTGACCCACGCGCCGGTCGCCGAATTGGACGGCTATGCGGCCGGCGAATGGTGGGTCCAGGACGCCGCCGCCGCCTTGCCGGCGCGGCTTCTCGGGGCCGGGGCGGGCATGCGCGCCGTCGACCTCTGCGCCGCTCCCGGCGGCAAGAGCGCCGAACTGGCGATCACGGGGGCCAATGTGACCGCCGTCGATCGCTCAGCGGAGCGGCTGAAGCGTCTCGCCGCGAATTTCGAGCGCCTGCGCCTCCATGCCGAGGTCGTCGTGTCGAACGCCCTCACGATCGAGGCGGCGCCGTTCGACGCGACGTTGCTCGATGCGCCCTGCACGGCGACGGGGACGATCCGCCGGCACCCCGACGTCGCCTGGACCAAGCGTCAGGGCGATCTGCCGACCCTCGTCGAATTGCAAGGGCGTCTGCTCGACAAGGCGGTTGCGCTGACCAGGCCGGGCGGACGCATCGTCTATTGCACGTGCTCGCTGGAGCCGGAGGAGGGCGAAGGCCAGATAGCGTCGCTGCTGCGCCGCAACCCGGACGTCCGGCGCATTCCGATCGAGGCCGCGGAAATTGGCGGCCTCGACGAATGCGTCAACGCTGCCGGCGAGTTGCGCACGCTGCCCTGCCACCTGCGGGGAACGGTCCCGCGCCTTTCCGGTCTCGACGGCTTCTTCGCCGTCCGCTTGCAAAGGCGGCCGTGAGGCCGCGGCGCGGGGCGGGCTGCGCAAGGCGAGTTTCGATCGCCGCCAAACCATGATAAGGCGCGCCGGCGTTTTGCCTCGAACCTAGCGAGCCCCCTGGAATGGCCATCGATCGACTTGCGCCCATCGGCCGCGCGCTGATTTCCGTTTCCGACAAGTCCGGATTGACCGATCTGGGCCACGCACTGGCGGCTGGAAACGTCGAGATCGTTTCCACCGGCGGCACGGCCTCGGCGCTCGCGCAGGCCGGCGTCAACGTCATCGACGTCGCGCAGCTCACGGGCTTTCCTGAAATGATGGACGGCCGCGTGAAGACGCTGCATCCCCGCGTTCACGGCGGCCTGCTCGCCATTCGCTCCGACCCCTCGCATCAGGCGGCGATGATCGCGCACAATATCGCGCCGATCGATCTGCTCGTGGTCAATCTCTACCCGTTCGAGGACGCGCTGCGCCGCGCCGCCGCCTTCGACGAGATGGTGGAGAACATCGACATCGGCGGCCCCGCGATGATTCGCGCGGCGGCGAAGAACCACGCCGATGTCGTCGTGATCGTCGACGTCGAGGATTATCCGGGCCTGCTCGAAGAACTCAGCGCCCACGACGGATCGACGCGGCTGAGCTTCCGCCGCGCCATGGCGCAGAAGGCTTACGCCCGCACCGCGGCTTACGACGCCGCGATCGCCAATTGGCTCGCGCGCGAAACCGGGCAGGGCGCGCCGAAGTGGCGCGCCTTCGGCGGCAAACTCGCCAGCGAGTTGCGCTACGGCGAGAACCCGCATCAGAGCGCCGCCTTCTATCTCGGGCCGGAGTCGCGCCCCGGCGTTGCGACGGCGCGCCAGGTGCAGGGCAAGGAGCTCTCCTACAACAACATCAACGACACCGACGCCGCCTACGAACTGGTCGCGGAATTCGATCCGAACGCGTCGGCCGCCGTGGCGATCATCAAGCACGCCAATCCGTGCGGCGTCGCGACGGGCGCGAGCCTGTTGGAGGCCTACGAGCGGGCGCTCGCCTGCGACCCCGTCTCCGCCTTCGGCGGCGTCATCGCGGTGAACCGCCGGCTCGACGCCGAGGCGGCGCGCAAAATCGTCGAGATCTTCACCGAGGTGATCATCGCGCCGGAGGCGGACGCCGAGGCGCTGGCGATCGTCGCGGCCAAGAAGAACCTGCGCCTGCTGATCGCCGGCGCGCTGCCCGATCCGCGCGCGCCGACATTGGCCGTGCGCTCGGTCGCCGGCGGCCTCCTGGTGCAGGATCGCGACAACGGCGTTCTCGACCAGGCGGCGTCGAAGGTCGTCACCAAGCGCGCTCCGAGCGAATCGGAAATGGCCGATCTCCGCTTTGCCTGGCGCGTGTGCAAGCACGTCAAGTCGAACGCGATCGTCTACGTCAAGGACGGCGCGACCGTCGGCATTGGCGCCGGCCAGATGTCGCGCGTCGATTCCTCGCGCATCGCCGCGCGCAAGGCCGAGGACGCCGCGCGCGCCGCCGGCCTGGCCCAGCCGCTGACGAAGGGCTCGGTTGTCGCCTCGGACGCATTCTTTCCCTTCGCCGACGGCCTCGTCGCGGCGGTCGAAGCGGGCGCCACGGCGGTCATCCAGCCCGGCGGATCGATGCGCGACGCCGAGGTGATCGCGGCGGCCGACGAAGCCGGAGTCGCGATGGTGTTTACCGGGATGCGGCATTTCCGGCACTGAGGGCGGACGCCGTCACCGGACCCACCGCGGGGAAGGCGCGGCGTCAAGCCTCGTCAAGTTTCGTCAAGCAATGTCAAGTTTTGTCAAGTTTCGTCAAGGATTTCCGAGCCGGCGTACTGTCAAATCGAGCAAAATCAAAATGTTGCAATACGTCAAGGGCGGAATCGGCGCTGTGCGTCCAAGGCGGGGGAAGCTGATGGGACGAACGCGTGCATGAGGGCGCGTACTCCTCGCGTTCGCGACAGTCGTTGCCGCGTGAACGGAATTACCGAAGAGAGACGGTACCACGAGTTCTGATAATTGGGAAGAAAATACCGCGGCCTTGGTGGCCGTCGATGGCGGCTGCATCCTCGCCGTCGGCGGCGTGAACGACGCGGGCGAAATCACTCTCAACTATGTTTTCACCCGAGGCGCGTTTTCGCGGCGTCAGTCGCGCATTGCTGGCCGCGCTCGAAGCGCGCGCGAGGGAGCGAGGCCATGAGGGATGTACGCTCCTGAGCACCGAAACGGCGCGGCGCTTCTATCTCGCCAATGGCTACGTCGAGGACGGGCCGGGGGTCGGTAAATTCGGCACGACGTCGGGCTACCCCATGTCAAAGCGCTTCGGCGCGGGAAAATCCCCGGCCTCGCTTGGGGCCAGGCCGCCGTCCGGCATCACGTGATCGAACGCCGGATCGAGCGCCGACGCTTCGGGGAGGGCGGCTTACTGCGCAGAACTCTGCGTTGCCATCGGCGCTGCTACGGCTGGGACTGCCTGGAAATGCGCTGACAGAACGTTTGAGCGCGGGTCGCGCCGCAACGCCTGAGCACGGCTCGAGGCAAGCGCTTGACGAGCGCAGACTTCTCTGTCACATAGAGTTATCTGAATCAAGGCCATTCCGATGCCCCTCGCCAGCCTACCGCAATTCCTGCTGTGGCCCCTCGCGCTCGTCGGCGTCGTTGCGCTCGGGCTCGGCGCCATGCTTGCGGCGCCCTTGACCCAGCCGCCGGCGCTCGCCTCGATCCATTCCGGCGCGATGGCGATCGACGAGGAGGGCAAGCCGGAACTCAGCCGCTTTCAGGCGCGCGACGGCACTTGGCTCGCCTATCGGCTTTACCCCGCCGCGCTGGGCGAGACCGACCGGGTCGCGATTCTCGCGCATGGTTCGTCGGCCTCGTCAGACGAGATGAACGCGGTCGGCAAGGCGCTCGCCGCGAGCGGCGTCGCGGCGGTCGCGATCGACGCGCGCGGTCATGGCGCCTCGGGCACGCGCGGCGACATCGCCTATATCGGCCAGCTCGACGACGATCTCGCCGATCTCATCGCGCATCTGCGCCCGGCCTATCCCAAGGCGAAGCTGGCGCTGATCGGCCATTCCTCCGGCGGCGGCTTCGTGCTGCGCATCGCCGCCGGGCCCCTTGGCGCGTCGTTCGACAAGTTCGTGCTGCTTGCGCCCTACCTCGGCTATTCCGCGCCGACCAATCGACCCTCGGAAGGGCAGGGGCGCTGGGCGGCGCCCGACATGCCGCGCATCGTCGCGATCATGATGCTGCGACGCCTGGGAATCGACTGGCCGCAATCGCTGCCCGTCATCGCATTCGCCAACGCGCCCGAGACCGCGATGTTCGTGACCTCACGCTATTCCTACCGGCTGCTTGCCAATTACGGCCCGCCGCAGGACTGGAAGGGCGCCTTGCAGGCGGCGGCGAGCCGGATCGATTTGATCGCCGGCGAGAAGGACGAACTGATGGACGCGCCGGGATACCAGAGCGCCGTCGCGCCGCTCGGAGTGCGCGTCACGCTTCTGCCTGGCGTCGATCACATGGGCGTCGTGCATGAACCCGCTGCGCTGGCGGCGATCGCAGCGGCGGCGAAATAGGCGTAGCGCCTTCGAAGACGACAAGGAGCGCGATCGATGCTGGTTTTTGCAATCCTCTCTCACAGCCCGACCTGGGTCTGGATTCTGCTCGCGTTTCTTGTCTATCGCGGCGTCATGGCGATGCAGCCGCGCGACGTCTCGCCGAGCCGCAGCCTGATCATTCCCGTCATTTTCTTTGTCTGGGGAGGCGCTGGCCTGCTCGCTGCGGCCGATAGCCTTGCGCTGAATGTCGCGCTGTTCCTGGGCGCGCTCCTGATCGGCCTGGCGATTGGACGCGCGCTGGCGTCGCTTTCGCCTGCGCCGCGCCTTTCGCACGCCACGGGATTGCTGGCTATGCCGGGCTCGCCGGTGACGCTGGCTCTCGTCTGCGCCGCCTTCGCGGCGAAATATGTCGGCAGTGTCGCCTTGGCGCTCACGCCGGATGTTGTGGCCCACGCGGAATTGTCGAGCTTGATGGCCGCCGTGGGCGGCCTGTTCGCCGGCGTGTTTTGGGGCCGGACGCTTGGCCAGTTCCAACGCGCCTTGCAAGCGGACGGACAGCCTTTCACGCTCGCAAATCTGACCGATTTGGTTTTGGCCCGCACCGGCAAAGGCGCGCCCGGGACCATTTCGTAAGCGACCAGACGCGACGCGACGGGCAGGATCAATAGCGTGGGACGGAAGGGACAATGGCCAGACTGATCGCCGTCGCGCGCTTCGTCGCGCTCGAATTCGGCCCGCTCGCCGCATTCTGGATCCTTTCTCTGACGCTCGGCGTGAAGGCGGCGATCGTCGGCTCGATCGCCGTCATCGTGGTCGACGCCGTCTGGCGCAGGCTGCGGCGGGTCGCTTTCACCCGGCTCTATCTCCTGACCAGCGGCCTGACCTTGGCGTTCGGCGCAGTCGATCTCATGTCGGCCCAGCCGTTCATGCTCAAATACGAAGCGGCGATCACCAATGTCGCGACCGGCGTCGCCTTCGCCATCGGCGCTTTCGGAACGAAGCCTCTCATCCAGGAGGTGGCGGAGCAGAGGCAGGGGACGCCGTTCCCCGAAGCGCCCGACGTCAGACGCTTCTTCCAGATCTTCACGCTTTTCTGGGCCGTCTATTTCGTCGCCAAGGCCTCGCTCTATTGCTGGCTGGCCTGGACGCTGCCGATGATGCAGGCGATGGCGTTGCGATCGATCCTCGGCGGCGTCAGCCTTGGCGTGATGATCGCGCTCAGCGTGACGCAGGGGCGGCGGCTGTTCTTTCTCTGCCGTTGGCTCGGCCTTCTCCCAGCCCCGGCGGGGAGCGAGCGGGGAAAGCCGCTCGTCGCGCCGCAGTGAGGAGAGGCCCGAGGCGGACATGACGATCAGTCCCAACGAAGCGGGCGCCATGCTGGCGGACGTCGAGGCGATCGTCGCCCGGGTCAAGCAGACACGCCTCTATCATCGAACCGGGCAGATCACGATCCTGTGGGGCGTGATCATCGCCGTGGGTCAACTCGTCTGCATGGCGACGCCGGGCTGGTCGCTTTGGGAATGGCGCTTGGCGGACGCGATCGGCGTCGGCGCGACCGTCGTCCTCATCGCGCGCGGGCGCTCCTCGGCGGGAATGCAGGTCCCCCTGCGCTGGCTCGGGGCTTTCGCGCTCTTTTTCCTCTTCGGCTTCGTCTGGAGCGACCTCATCGGCCGCTTCGGACAGCGCGAGCTCGACGCCTTCTGGCCGACCTTGTTCCTGTTCGGCTATGCGCTCGCCGGGCTGTGGTTCGGCGCCGCCTTCGCCGCGCTCGGCCTCGGCCTCAGCGCGCTCATTGTGGCGGGGTATTTCTGGTCGGGCGATTGGTTCGGCCTGTGGCTCGCCATCGTCAACGGCGGCGGCTTCGTCTTGTGCGGACTGTGGATGCGGCGGGCCTGAGCGGTGAACGCTGCCGACGAAACCATCCACCAACCCGTCCGCCTGCGCATCATGGCGGCGCTGACCGCGCTGCCTGTGAGCGACGAGGGGCTGGATTTCACGCGGCTCAAAGCGCTGACGGGGGCGACCGACGGCAATCTCGGCGCCCATATCGATCATCTCGCCAGAGCCGGTTATGTCGAGGTGAGCAAGGCCTTCGTCGCGCGCCGCCCGCGCACCACCGTAAGAGCCAGCCCCGCCGGCCGCGCCGCTTTCGAACGGCACGTTGCGTTCCTGCGCGAGATCATCGCTCAGCGGTGAAGGGCAGCGCGCCGCGGCCCAAAACAATTTTCGGTCCGCCGACCTCGGAAAGCGCCGCGGATTCCTGATATGACGCGATTGGTTCCGCGGGGCGGCGTCCGTCCCGAGGCGAATCGCTTAGAGGAGTCGCCGATGTCCGAGGCCTTCATGAGCCACATGCGGTCGATCTTGAGCGAGATCGACGCCGGCGGGTTGACCAAGCGCGAGCGGCTGATCGCCGGCCCGCAAGGCGGGCGCATCCGCATCGCCGGTCCGCAAGGCGGGCGCGAGATGGTCAATCTCTGCGCCAACAATTACCTCGGTCTCGCCCATCACCCCGAAATCATCGCGGCAGCCCGGCGCGCGCTCGACGAATTCGGCTTCGGCATGGCCTCGGTGCGCTTCATCTGCGGCGCGCAGACACTGCATCGCGAACTCGAGGAGCGAATCGCCCGCCACCTCGGCAAGGACGACGCCATTCTGTTCGCCGCCTGTTTCGACGCCAACGGCGGCGTTTTCGAGCCGCTGCTCGGGCCTGAGGACGCCATCATCTCCGACAGCCTCAACCACGCCTCGATCATCGACGGCGTGCGCCTCAGCAAGGCGCGCCGCTATCGCTACGCCAATTCCGACATGAACGAACTCGAGGACCGGCTCAAGGAGGCCGACGCGGCGGGCGCGCGCTTCAAGCTGATCGCCACCGACGGCGTGTTCTCGATGGACGGCTACGTCGCCAATCTCCCCGCGATCTGCGACCTCGCCGAGCGCTACGGCGCGCTGACGCTGGTCGACGACTGCCACGCGACCGGCCATCTCGGCGAAAAGGGGCGGGGCACGCCGGCGCTGACCGGCGTCGGCGACCGCGTCGACATCGTCACCGGCACGTTCGGCAAGAGCCTGGGCGGCGCCATGGGCGGCTTCGTCGCCGCGGCGCAGCCGATCGTCGATCTCCTGCGCCAGCGCGCGCGCCCCTATCTCTTCTCCAACAGCCTCGCCCCCGCGGTGACCGGCGGCTCGCTGAAGGCGCTCGAAATCGCCGCGGCGGCGGACGACCGGCGCGCGCTGCTGCAGCGTCACGCCAAGCGTTTCCGCGACGGGCTGGCCAAGGCGGGCTTCGCGCTGCTGCCGGGAACGACGCCGATCATTCCGGTCATGCTGCACGACGCGCGCCGCGCCCAGGAGATGGCGGCGGCGCTCGATGCGCGCGGCGTCTTCGTCGCCGGCTTCTTCTTCCCCGTCGTGCCGCAGGGGGCGGCGCGCATCCGCACGCAATTGTCCGCCGCATTGAGCGAAGCCGACGTCGAGTTCGCGATAAGCGCGTTCGAGGACGCCGGCCGCGCCATCGGCGTGATCTGAACATTGGGAGTCGTCGCGATGAAAGCGCTGATCAAAGAAAAAGCGGAACCCGGCCTGTGGCTCGCCGAACAGCCGACGCCGCCGATCGGGCCGGACGACGTGCTCGTTAAAGTCCACAAGACCGGCATCTGCGGCACCGACATTCATATCTTCAACTGGGACGAATGGGCGCAGAAGACGATTCCCGTGCCGATGATCGTCGGCCACGAATATTCCGGCGAGATCGCCGAGCTCGGCGCCAATGTGCGCAATCTCGCGATCGGCCAGCGGGTCTCCGGCGAAGGCCACGTCATCGGCATGAACAGCCGCGCCGCGCGGGGCGGGCGCTACCACATGGACCCGGAGACGCGCGGCATCGGCGTCAACATTCCCGGCGCCTTCGCCGAGTACGTGCGCATCCCCGCCTTCAACATCGTGCCGCTGCCCGACGACATCGACGACGAGCTCGGCGCCATTCTCGATCCCCTGGGGAATGCCGTCCACACCGCGCTCGCCTTCGATCTCGTCGGCGAGGACGTGCTGATCGCCGGCGCCGGCCCCATCGGCATCATGGCCGGCGCCGTCGCGCGCCACGTCGGGGCGCGCCATATCGTCATCACCGACGTCAACCCGACCCGCCTCGCGCTCGCCGCCGAGGTCGCCGACGTCGTCCCCGTCGACGTCTCCAAGGAGGATCTCGGCGAGGTCATGGCGCGGCTCGGCATGCGGGAAGGCTTCGACATCGGGCTCGAAATGAGCGGCGCGCCGGCCGCCTTCGAGCAGATGGTCGACCACCTCGTCATGGGCGGCCATATCGCGATCCTCGGCATTCCCGCCAAGCCGGCGCCGGTCGATTGGACCAAGATCGTCTTCAAACTGCTGACCATCAAGGGCATCTACGGAAGGCAGATGTTCGAGACCTGGCACAAGATGATCGCGATGCTGCAGAGCGGGCTCGACGTGCGCAAGGTCATCACCCATCGCCTTCCCGCCAGCGACTTCGCCGAGGGCTTCGAGATCATGCGCAGCGGCCGCTCCGGCAAGATCGTCCTGGATTGGGCCGGCGCCGACGCGCCCTGAAGGGCGCCGCTCCGCCAGACCACGCCGTCGCCCGCCAAAGCGGGCCGATTACCCGTATGGGTAATGTGCTAGCCCCAACGACAAGCTAGCGATTCCGAGCGCCGCCGGTCGAAGCCGGCGGGCGGGTGATCGGTCTCGTTGGCGATGGTCTCTACGCGTAAGTCAGGGTCATGAGCGGCCCCGTGGCCTCATTGGGCGCGGCGGGGGCGGGCGCCGCGCTTGCGCGTTGTGCAGGCGCGCCTCGGCCGGAGGGGGGCCGGCCGCGCTCGCTCCTCGCTCCGACGGACTTGCGGGAGGCGGCGCCATGCGCGTCTCCGTAGTCCTGCCGGTGCGCAACGGCGGCGCCTTTCTCGCGCCGGCCGTGGCGAGCATCCTGACGCAAAGCCTTGGGGATCTCGAACTCCTCGTCGTCGACGACGGCTCCAGCGACGGCGCGGTCGCCGCGCTCGGCGCGCGCGACGATCGGCTGCGCGTGTTGAAGAGCCCCGGCGTCGGCCTGGTGGCGGCGCTCAACTTCGGGCTCGCCGAGGCGCGCTCCGGCCTCGTCGCCCGCATGGACAGCGACGACATCGCGCTGCCCGAGCGGCTGGCGCGCCAGGTCGCCTTTCTCGAATCCGAGCCGAACGTCGCCGTCGTCGGCTCGCAGGTCGCCTTCATCGATGCCTCCGACAGGCTGACCGGCGAGCGCACCCATTTTCCGACCGAGCCGGAGGCGGTCGCCGCGGCGCTGCTGAAGCGCGGCTGCGTGCTGAAGCATCCGAGCGTCGTCGCGCGCCGGGCGACGCTGCTCGGCGCCGGCGGCTATCGCGCCGCTTTCGCCAAGGCGGAGGATTACGATCTGTGGCTGCGCCTGGCGGAGACGTCGCGCCTCGCCAATCTGCCCGACGTTCTCTTGAACTATCGCGTCCACCCCGATCAGGTCTCCTCGGGGATCAACCTCGGCCAGCGCCTGTCGCACGACTTCGCCGTGCTGGCGGCGCGCGACCGGCGCGCCGGCCGCCCCGATCCGTTCGACGGCGTCGGCGCACCCATCGCCTTCGACCGCGTCGACCCCGCCATCGCTTTTCTGCCGCCCTCGGTCGCCTCGATCGCCAGCGCCTATCGCGCCCTCGCCTATTTCGAGGCGATGACGGCGGAAGCGCCCACCTCCGCCGCGCTCGCCGACGTGGTGGCCAACGCCCGGCGGGGCTACCTCGGCGACGGCCGGCGCTACCGCGCGCTGTCGCTGGTGCGCTGCGCCCGCCTCGCCTTCCGCCGCGGCCACTGGCGCCTCGCCGCCGAAGCGGCGCATCTGGCGCTGCGGCTGGCGCCGAGCCGGGCGGCGAAGTGGCTGATCCGGGGCGCCGGCGGACGGGCTCCGCTTTCCCACGCGACGGCCTGATTTCAACCGCTTGCGAGGCGATTTGCCGCCGCGCGGCGCGAGCCGCCCGCAGTCGTCGACTTCGAGCGAGCGCGAAGCCAACCCGCCGAAGCCGCCGCTGGTCGCCCCAGGCCCGGATCGCTTCCCCAGGCGAATGCGAAGCATTCGTCCGGTCAAGGCGAATGCGAAGCATTCGTCCGGCCCCGCTCGCGACGACGGCGGAAAGGATTCCCCGACTTTCCAAGCCGAAGCCAAGCCTTTCCAAATTTGCGGGCCGCCTTGCCAAACATTTCCAAGGATTTCGTTGGCCGTTTTGGGCGATATCAAAGGCTTGCAAGCGGAAAAAAGGAAATTTCGCCGTCCTGCAAATTCTTGGCGCCGATCCCGTGTCCGAAAGTCCTCGTCCCGCCCGCCGGCGAGGCGGGTAGGGCGGAGAGCGATCTTGGCAGCGTAGCACGGTTTGTGGTTTTCAGAAATTAAATGTCGGGTCGAAAAGCAGCGCCTCGTTCAATGCGCCTTCGCTCGGACCAATGCTCGGCACGCCTCGCGTTGGCGTTTCAGCGCGGAAATGCTAGGGGTCAGGGATTGCAAAGGCCTGGGGTTGCCTACTAGATGACATATAGATATTTCGGGACGCTTCGCTTTTTTTTCAGCCTGCTTGTCGTTTTCCAGCACTTCGGTTTCAATCTGGCGAGCGGGAAAATAAAGCTAATCGCTGGCGCTTGGCTTCCGGGAACCCCGTCTGTCTTATGCTTCTACATGTTGTCAGGATTTGTAATTTCCGAGGCGGCACACGAAGTATATTCGGGTCGTCCCTTCACGTTCTTAGCAAACCGCTTCATCCGCATCGTGATACCCGTATGGGTCGCGCTTACATTGCTTCTGATTGTTCTGTTCGGATGCGACGTTATTGCAGGTCACGTCGTTTTATACGACCGGACACCTATCGGCTCAGCAATCCGTGACGCCAATACGCTCGGTTTGAACTATTTTGGCCTCTGGCCGAGCGGCTTGTGGCCGCTATCGTCTTTGAGGGTTAACCCGGACTTGCTCGTTGTAATCTGGTCCATTCGCTACGAAATCGTCTTCTACATGGTCGTCTCTCTCGGCATCTCGATCGGCAATTCGCCGCTCGCGACGGGGGCCAAGATTGCGTTCTATTTCGCAACGATATTGGCGTCATTCATCGCGACACGAGCCTGGACGCCGGGATCGTGGGACTATTTCCATATTTCGATTGCGCCGTCCTTTTGCCTGGGCGCTCTAGTGTACTACTGGAACAAGAAGTTTCGCACGAACAATGTATTCGCGCTTGCCCTAATTTTGTCACTAGGCCTCTGCGCGACGATCTATCCGTCATACGCCCCAACGAACGGAACCGCGCTCACCGTCAATCAAATTGCCACCATGGTCACCCTGGCGATCGTGTCATTTTGGCTCATCGATATCAAGTTTCCGACGTTGAAGCGGCTAGATTGTTTTCTCGGCAACATGTCTTACTCGCTGTACCTGACGCATTTGATCGTCCAGACGGTGCTTTTCAACGTCGGATTCGTGGGGTCAACCGCGAGCTTCGCCTTGGCGATCGTGACGAGCCTTGTCATTGCCTACGTCTTCCACAGGCTGATGGACCCGCTGCTGGCCTCGTTGAGGGATCGCCTGAGAGGCAAATCCATCCAGGCAGTCCCGCAAGACGCCGCGGCGACCAACGACGGCAATGAGGCCGCCGCGGTCACCGCCGCGAGGAAACGCCTTGCTTCTTGACGGCGGCCGGATCGATCATATGGGCCACCCGCCAGGCAATCGCCTGGACTTGACGGCGACGGGCCGATGTGGCCGGACGGATCACCGCCCGCCGAAAGCGGAACACTCTAAACCCCGGTTAACGACCGTTCATCAGAACGTCAAAATCGCGTGACGGATGCGTGAAGGGAGGTGATTTTCCTAGTATTGTGGCGTTAAGTCGGGCTGTCCGACTCGGGACCGATTCCGGTCACAGCATTCCGGCGGCTACCACGAGCCGCTCAACTTTCTTATCTGGCGGTGCTAATCAAATGGACGAGTTTGCAATTATATGTATGCAGCGTAGCGGAAGCACTGTTCTGACGAAATTGCTTAATAGTTGCGATAAATTGTTCGCAGCGACGGAAATATTCCACCCGCATGTCGATACGTTTAAGTCGTTCAGTAAATTTTGTGCTGCCGAATTGCGAGATAATACCCACGCGACTATGACCGCCCGGGCCAGCTTATACGGGCCGTTTATCGATTTTTTGCGTGCTCAGACAGGCAAGAATATAATCGGCGTGAATATAAAATATGGAAGTTGTCATCAACTTGAGACCGATTGGAAGAGATTACGTTCCAGACCGGCTCTTTTGGATATTCTGGAGGCGCGGCGCGCTGGTATTATACACCTAGTCAGGACAAACACGTTCCACACCGAGTTATCGAATTTGCTGGCATCCGGCTCCGGGGTTTGGCATGTAACGTCGGGAGTGGAGTATCACAGACGACGAGTTTCGATTGATGCGGACGCGTTGTTAAATATGATCGACTTCATGACAAACGAAATCGAGGCGTTCAACGAGATGTCCTTTGGGTTCGGAAACATGAAAACCTACAACTACGAAGCTATGTTTAGCGGGAATGCCTTTTCGGCCGACTTTATCGGTTCTATTAGCGAGTTTTTTGATATAAAAGAATCATTCGATGAAATTCCAAAACTCCAGAGATTGAGCGGGCAGGACTGGCGCGACCGCGTGCTCAATTGGCAGGAAATCGAGGCGTGTGTCTCCAACAGCTTCCCGCATATCCCTCTCGATTAATTTTCAAAATGCCCTCTAAAAGTGAACCCGAAAGACCGTGCAAATGCGAGATCGCTGCCAGATGACAGACCTACGATAAAACTCCCATGGACACCTTCCATCGGATCGTCGCGGCAACGTCCGCGTCGACCCGCCGTAGCTGAACCCCACCGCCATGTTGTACGCCGAGAGTTCCCGCGGCGTTCGCCTGTTTGCGTTGGGCCTTCCGGGCGCGTGACATCTGCCTACCGGCGCTGATAGGAAGGGAAATCGTTTCGCAGCCTTCTGATTTAACCGGAGCGAGTAGGGCACAACCACGCGACCTGGCGACCTCCGCGGGCTTAGTTCGTGTCACATAGAACGATCGACCGTAAGTGCGTCATAATAAGGATGATTACGCAATGGGTTCTCAGACGACACTTCAGCCTATTTCGGTAATGATGGCGGATGGAATGCCGCGCGTTGATTTAGATGAAAGGGATTTTGGGTTCTTTAAAATTTCGCTGCCGGCTCTTCCATCTATCGTCATGCTCAGTCTTGGCGATTGTCAAGTTGTACGAAGCTATATCCGCGATGGGGTTCGCGGTTTTGAGCCGTTCTCGCTGACTATGTGGACTGCGCTTGCAAAGAACAGCCAATTAGTTGTTGACGTTGGAGCGTATACAGGCATCTATTCTCTCGTAACAGCAGCAGCAAATCCACACGCAACGGTTGTTGCATTTGAGGCGCACCCTATCACATTTGGCCGATTGATTACAAACATAATCGCCAATAGTCATGACAGTATAGTCGCGCCTTTGAATATCGGTGCGTCAAATCGTAGCGGGCACCTTGACCTTACTCTGCATGGCGGAATATATACAATGAGCAGCGGCGAAAGCTTCGAAGAGAGCAGCCGCGAGCGGGCCTGGATGACCAAGAGAGTCGATACGATTGCTGCGGATGAAATATTACTCGACTGGAATAACTTCTACCCATCAGACCTGACCTTGCCGTTGCATAACAAGCCGGTCGATCTGATTAAGATTGACGTAGAAGGACACGAAAAGTCGACGCTTAGCGGGCTTCGGCGTACGATTTACCGCGACAAGCCAATTATGCTAGTCGAAATTCTCAAGCAGGACGATCTGAGTATAATTGTCGAAACTTTGCCGGGCTACGACGCGTTTTGGGTCGACGAAAGTGGCGCAATAACGCGCGAGTGGGTTTCTGGTTCTCGTAACGCGTTATTTGTGCATGGAGCTCGCCGACAGCAATTGGCTGCTGTCGCTGCAGATATCGGCGTAAGCGTTCCGCGGTGAACGGGCAAACGCTAACACATCACCCCCCCCCTCATCTTCGCGACTCCTATCGGGCGGAACAATTATGACCTGTCAGCCGGTGCATGACGCTGCTTCGACGACGCACGGTCGTCGAGCGAAAGTATTGCTTGTGATCGATAGACCAAACTGGGCGTTTGGTTTTATTGCCGAGCGTGTGGCGCGAGACATATCTGATGAGTTTGACGTCGCGATTGTCGCAACGGAGTCGCTCACTCGTGCGGCATTCTTTCGCGAAATACAACGCGTGAATCCCGACGTCGTACATTTCTTCTGGCGGAAGGAGTTGTCTGATATCCTCAACGCGTTATCGGACGATGTGCGGTACGCTAAGCGGCGTGATGTTATCGTGAACCGTCGTATAACATTTTCCGTTCCCGACCACTTGTACAGTGCGTTATCGGATATTATGGATTTGGGTTTGATCTTTTCTGTCGCAAGCGGATATATCGTCACATCTACTAAATTGTTCGAGCAATATCGTCGCCACCAAATTATACCGAAACCGTGCGCTATCATTCACGACCTTTACGTCCCTTCAAATTGGTGCGTGCGCCGGGAGAAAGGGAGGGCGTTGAGAATTGTGTGGATCGGCAATAGTAAGTGGGGGCAGTGGATAGGACAGATTGACCATAAGGGCGTCAAATCGATAATAGATCCGCTGTTTGATAGGCTAAATGGTATATATAAAGATCGTATAGAGTTGATACGGGTTGACTCTGCAGTGAGGCATGTAATTAAATCGGAGGTAATGAGTCTCTTGCGCGAGTCGGACATTCTTATCTGTGCGTCCGAAAGCGAAGGAACCCCACTTCCACTGTTGGAGGCAATGGAGGTTGGCTGTGCGGTTGTTACTACTGATGTTGGAATCGCTGAAGAGATTCTCCCGAAAGTTCAGCGACCGTATATAGTTGAGCGAACCGTTGATGCGTTCCTCCAAGCGGTAGTACGACTTGCCGATGATCGGCTCGCCTTAGAGGAAATTCAAGCGGCAAATCGTGCCGCGTTTGTAGCTCTTGATCTCGCGGGGGTCGGTGCGAAATGGAGATCGTTTTTTCGCGGAGCCCTGAAGTCGGAGCTCCGCGCAGATCTCATGGCAGCACGCTTCTCGTTGAATCCGCACCTTCGGGGCCTCGCACCTTTCTTGTCGCGTTTCACGCGGTCGAAGAAGGTGCTCCGTACTCTATCGCGGATCAGTGCGCCGAATCGTCGCGAAATAACTGCCAAGGCTGCGAGAGTTATCGAAGATAATATGTTGCGCGCGTCGACAACGCTGATAAAAAACAAGCACGAGGCGCTTTTTATAGTGAACCCAAGATGGCCTGGCGTTTTACACTCAACTCTTACGCTGGCGGGGGGCGCATGCTTGCCTTACCCCCGACAGCGTTGGCGCGACGCAGATACGATTCCTGACGAGGAACTTTCACTAATTGCCGAGCGAATCGCCTCTGTAAAGCCTCGTCAAATCGTACTTTCGGGCGGCGAGCGTTACCAAGTCCGCTTAGCCCATCGGCTGCGGTCGGTAGCGCCGCAGACTGAAATTTCTGTGATTTGGCATGGACAACTAGCCCAGTGGGCGTCTGATTACGAACGCGAAGTCTTCATGGAATGGCTCGACGCTTATTCCGGAGGAGTCATAACCAAAATTGGCGTAATGAAACAGTCGCTGGACGAGCTTTTGTCAAAACGTGGCGTGAGAGCCTTCCGCCTGTCCAACTTTGTCGCAAATTGGACGTTGTCGCCGCCGTCGCCGATCCGGGACACCGGGACCCTGGGTCTCGGCCTCTGGACAGCATCCGGCGAATATCGCAAGAATATCTTCACTCAGATTATGTCAGTGATTATGTGCGATGATGACGTAACGTTGCATCATTGCTTCGGGGAGCGCCAAGTAATAGACGCGTTTGCGCGGTTCAAAATCTCGAACAAACGATGGGGGCAGGGTCACCTAAACAGCAATATGCTGTCTTTCGCAATGGCGCAAACGCATTTGACACTATATGTGACGCTTGGCGAGTGCTCGCCAATGATTCCTTTGGAAAGCATGGCTGCCGGTTCGCCTGCTCTGGTTGGCCCGGTTAGCGACGTATACGACTGCGACGCGACGCTTCGCGGTATCCTGACGGTGGATAAGCCCGAGACACCGTCAGCCATCGCGGCTGCAATAAAATTAGCGTCGGACGCGCGGGGCACATTGCTTGAGAGACGTGACGATTTTCTCATAGCCTCGCGTGACTTGGGGATAGCGCGTCTCGATCGGTTTCTTGCCAGTTAAGGGACGAAGGGCTCTGGATGAGCGCGGCGACACCGTTCAATTTCGATCGAGGCGCTCAACGCATTACCCAAATGGGTAACGTCCCCAATTTTGCTTCGGGCTGCGCCCCGCCCCTACCACCCGCTCAGAACGAACACGCGGCGCCAGCGGCCGATGGCCAGCGCCGAAGCCATCGAAGCCGCCGCTCCCCGCGAAAACCCGTGCGGCGTGGGCGCCGTCAGCGGG
>CAWEYC010000020.1:0-130373 GCA_963813195.1 uncultured Alphaproteobacteria bacterium
ACGCGGTCCATTCCGGCACGGCGGGGCGCGCGGCCGCCGGCAACACGCTCAAGGCGCGGGCAGCCTGGACTTCCGCCACGAGCGCCACCGCCGCGCAGCGGGCCGCCGCGCTCCTGATCGGGCCACCGCCCGATTCCGTGGCGAGGCTCGTCAAGTCCGAGCGGAGCAGCGCCGTGTCGCTGAGGAGCCTAGCCGCGGTCGCGGCATCCGTCGTCTCGCCGCGAATGATCGCTTTCGCATAGGCGCGCACCCGGCCATGAAGGGCTGCCAGTTTGGCTCCGATCTGCGGATGGCTGTCGGGGACGGCGAGCAGGTCATTCACCAGGGCGACGGCGGCGATGCCGACGCCGATGGCGGAGCCCCTGGCAACCGCGTCTTGGAAGACGTTCTGCGGCGCGTCGAGCTGCTCGATCGCGACGATCGCCACTGTGTAGCCGGAGAGCACCGCGGCGTAGGCGCGGAATCCATCCAATAGCCCGGAAGCGTAGACGCAAAGTCCAATCCACCCGGCAAAGACGGCCAGAACCAGATCTCTCGCTTGAGAGAAGGCGCCGACGATAGCGATCGCCGCTGCGACGCCGATGATCGTTGCAAGCAGGCGAAAGCACGCCTTCTCCAACACCTGTCCGCGCGTCGGCAGCGCCAAGACCGCGACGGTGACCGCCGCCTCGTAGGGCGAATTGAGCTGCAGCCAGAAGCTTGCGCCCAAAGCGAAGACGACTGCGATCCAGATACGGATCCCAAACGCCCAGGAGTTGGCGGGAATCCACGCGAAGCTCGAGGGACGCGACGTCGTCGCGGTCATGTCGGTCATATCATCGCTCGTTTCGTCAAGCTGACGGTGAGTGGGGACCGAGGGTTGCTCAGATCCTCGCGGCACCGTTCGCTGAAAGCGCGCAGCGGATCCATCGCATGGCTGCCCATCAACTTGCGCAGCTCGGGGAAGGTCTTGTTCGGGGCAAGATAGGTGTCGATGATCGTTCGAACGACACCTTCCGCCGCCTCGATGATGGCGGGGCTGGAGAGAACACGCATCCTGCCGATGAGCGCATAGACGCTGACCAGGGCGGAAATCTCCGCCTGGTCGCGCGTCAGGGCGTCGGCGTAGAGTTTCGACGCCTCGTCGATGAACTGCCTGTACAGGTCCTGCCGTCTCGACATGTCCTGCGCGAGTTGCGCCGCGCGATCCTGGCGCTCCTGACTGAGCCAGGCTGACGCCAGCGATGTCAGGCCGCCAATCGCCGATCCCGCCAACGCCGCTAGAGCCGGAACGTAATTTGGATTCATGGCGAGGAATGAGATGGGAGGAGACGGCCTGACGGCGACCAAGACTCGCCGCCTCGGCCGACGCTGGATCCCATTCGATCAGGGAACATTCTCGACCACCATCTCCCAGACGTCGTCGCCCTTGCCGTGCAGCATCGCCTTGGCGGTGTAGACGGCCATCCCGACCACCGCCTCCGGCGAAACGAAGGGCGAAGGCGGCATCACCAATTGCATCGGTTTCACCTTCACATCGAGCACCGCAGGTCCCGGTTGAGCAAGCCAGGTCCGCACGGATTCCTCGAGCTCCCCCGCCTTCGACACCTGATGTCCCCAAATCCCCATCGCCTTCGCCACGTCGCCGAAGTTGGGGTTCTTCAGGTCTGTGAACGTGGGGATCATGCCGACCGACTTCTGCTCGATGTCGATGAAGCCGAGCTTGCCGTTGTTGTACACCGCGATCTTGATCGGCAGGTTTTCCTGGACGGCCGTCATGAGATCGCCGATCAGCATGGAGAAACCGCCGTCGCCTGCGAGACAGACGACCTGTCGCCCCGGCTGGCACTTCTGCAGTCCAAGCGCCGCAGGCATTGCGCTCGCCATCGTGCCATGGAGCAGACTGCCGAAGGTCCGGCGCTTGCCGCCGGTTTCGATGTGGCGAAGCGCCCAGACCAACGCGGTCCCGTCATCCGCGGTGAACAAGGCGTCTTGGGCCGCGCGCTGGTTGATGACCTTCGTCAGGTAGGTGCCGGAAATCGCGTCGGAGCCGGACGCCGTCTCGGCTTTCGCCGCCGCCACATCCTTCTCATGCCTTTGAACATGGCCCGTCAGGAACGCGTTGTCTTCGTGTTGCTGAAGGCGCGGCAGCAAAGCCTGCAGGCTCGCCTTGATATCGCCGACCGCTCCAATCGCCACAGGGTGGCGCCCCCCGATATGCGTCGGATTCTCGTCGATCTGAAGGATCGTGGCCTTGTTCGGATAGAACTGGGGCCAGGCGAAATTTGCTCCCAGAAGCAGCAGCACGTCGCAATCGAGCACGGCGTGATAGCCTGCCGCCCCGCCGATCATGCCCGTCATGCCGACATTGTAAGGATTGTCGTACTCGACAAAGTCCTTGCCGCGCGACGTATGAGCCATTGGCGCCTTCAGGCGAGCCGCCGTGGCGACGACTTCGTCGTGCGCGCCCGCGCAACCCGCGCCGGCGTAGATGGTGATCGACTTGGCCCGGTTGAGAACGGCCGCCATTGCGTCGAGGTCCGCATCGGTTGGCCGGATGAGCGGCCGCGACGCATGGACGGCATAGGGCAGTTCGTCGCTCGCGGCGGCGTTGGCGATGTCCACCGGCACGATCAGCACGGCGACGCCTCGGCGTGTCAGCGCCGCTTGGCAGGCCGCGACCGCTTTGCGGCGCGCCTGCTCCGGCGTCAGAATCATCTCGCAGTAGACGCTGCAGCCCTGGTATACGTGTTGGAAATCGACCTCCTGGATCGAGTTCGAACCCCAGATCCTTCCGCATGATCTGGGTTGCGATCAGGATGACCGGGGCCCGGTTGCGGTTGGCCTCATAGAGGCCATTGATGAAATGCAGGCTGCCCGGGCCGCAGCTTCCTGCGCAGGCCGTCAGACCACCGGTGAGCTGCGCCTCGGCCTGCGCTGCGAACGCGCCGGCTTCCTCATGCCGCATATGGACCCAATTGATCTCGCTGAGATCAATGGCGTGGGCGAGCCGGTTCAGCGTGTCGCCGACGATGCCATAGCAGTTCTTCACGCCGGCCGCTTGCAGCGTCTCGATCACGACGTCGGCTACTCGTTTGGTCATGTGTTGGGCCTTTTCTGTTGGCATCAATGATATTGATCGGCCTCTGGCCGGATTCTCCCTCTGAACACCGTGTAGTTTGCCGCCGTGTAGAGCAGCATCAGCGGGAAGACGAAGAGACCGGCGCCCCAGAACATGAAGGCGAGGCTCGAATGCGGGGCGGCCGCGTCCTCGATCGTGATCGAGAACGGAATCATGTACGGCCAGAAGGAGACGGCAAGCGTGCCGAAGGCGGCCGCGAAGATGACGGCGACGAGGCGGAATGGCGCGGCGTCGCTACGCCGCTGCAGGCTCGCCGCGAGGAGATACGCCGCGACGATGCCGATGGCGGGGAAAACGAGGAGATAGCGCCGATCGAGCCATCGGCTCATGACCTGAAGGTGCTCGACGAGCGCAACGCCGAATACCGTAATCAGGAACAGCAGCAGCGCGAGCGACAAGACCGGAATGAGCCGGTAGGCGGTCTCGCGGACGTCGCCGTGGCATTTGCGCACGAGCCAGCATGCGCCAAGCAGCGCGTAGCCGATGCAGAGGCCGACGCCACAGAGCGCCGCGAAGGGGCTCAGCCAACCGAGGTCGCCTCCGACATAACGGCCATTGGCGATCGGCAGCCCCTCGACCAGCGCGCCGACGGTCAGGCCTTGCATGAAGGCGGCGACGAGCGATCCTCCGGCGAAACTCGCGTCCCACAACCAGCGCCATCGTTCGGTCCGATGGCGGAATTCGAAGGCGACCCCGCGCAGGATCAGCCCAGCAAGCATGAGAACAAGCGGCAGATAGAAGGCCGAAAGAAGCGTCGCATAGACGATCGGGAAAGCGCCCCACAGCACGACGCCGGTGACGACGAGCCAGGTCTCGTTGCCGTCCCAGATCGGGGCGATGGCGCTCATCATGGCGTCGCGCCTCGCGGGGCTGCCCGCTCCGCCGCTGATGATGCCAACGCCGAGATCGAAGCCGTCGAGAAGCACGTAGAGCAGCGTGCTGATCGCGAGGATGGCGGCCCAATAGAGTATCATCGGCTATTCTCCAGACGCGAAGTCGGGCGAGTCCGGTAGGACGGCTTGATCGAGCACGGACATCGGACGGCTGGGGACGGCGGCCTTCGGGGGCAGGGCGAGACTGTCGAGCGGGCCGGCGCGAAGCACGCGATAGATGTAGAGGATGCCGAAGCCGAAGATGAAAAGGTAGACCGAACAGAAGACGACCAGCGAGATCGCCGCTTCGCGCGTCGTCAGGAACGGCGTCAGGGCGTCGGCGGTGCGCAGCACGCCAAACACGGTCCAGGGCTGGCGACCCACCTCGGCGGTGAACCAGCCGGTCAGAATCGCGATGTAGGGCAGGGGGAAGCTGAGAAACACGCACCAGAGCAGCAGGCGATTTTGCTCGAGGCGGCCCTTGACGCCGAGATAGGTCCCGAGCCAGGCAAGAAGCAGCATCGCCATCCCGCAGCCGACCATGACCCGGAACGCGAAGAACGGGATGAGCACCGGCGGCCGGTCCTGAGGCGGGAAATTGGTCAGGCCGATCTCTTTCGACGTAAGGCTCATGCTGGCGATCAGGCTGCCAAGGACCGGAACGCTGATGGCGAGGCGGTTCGTCTCGGACGCCGGATCGGGGATAGCGATCAACACCTCGCTCGCCGGCTGCTCGTCGTGCCAGCGCCCTTCGATCGCCGCGAACTTTGCGGGCTGATCGTCATGGACGAAGTCGCCGACGAGATGACCGAAAAAGAGCTGCGCCGGAATGAGGACGGCCGCGAGATAGAGACCCATCCGCAGCATGATGCGAGCTTCGGCAAGGTAATCGCGCCGTAGCAAGTACCAGGCTCCGGTTGCGGCGACGCAGAAGGCGCCCGTGAGGTACGAAGCGAGCAGCATATGCGGGAAACGCACCCAGACGACGGGGCTGAAGATGATTTTGCTCCAGTCCGTGGCGACGAAAGCGCCGTTCTCGACGGCGTAGCCGACCGGCGCCTGCATCCAGCTGTTGTTGACCATGATCCAGAACGCGGAGAACGTGGTGCCCAGCGCGACCATCGCGGTCGAGAACAGATAGAACCACGGCGCGACTCTCTGCCGGCCGAATAGGAGGACGCCGAAGAAGCTCGCCTCGAGTGCAAAGGCCGTGAAGGTCTCATAAGTGAGGAGCGGCCCTTGTATCGGCCCTGAAACACGCGAGAGCTCGCTCCAATTCGTGCCGAACTCGAACGCCATCACGATGCCGGAGACGACCCCCAGCCCAAAGGCGATGCCGAAGATCTTGAGCCAGAACTCGAAGACGATCCGGTACGCGGGGCGCCCGGTCGCGAGGTGGAGGGCTTCGATCGTTGTCAGCCACGCCGCCAGTCCGATCGTGAAGGATGGAAAGATGATGTGGAACGAGACCGTGAATGCGAACTGCAGCCGCGACAGCATCAATGCCGACATGTCCATTGTCGCTCCACTATCGCCAGAACTGGCGCCGACCGCACGCGAACACGGATAAGGGTTCAGTTATTGTTGTCTAAGGCCGAACGAGCACAAGAAGAGCGCCCTCGACGACGCGCCGCAGTCACGCGACTGGAACCGATCCGTATCGCCGCCGTGACCTGCTGGAACTTAGTTTGACGATTTGGAGCGCCGCGGTCCATTGCGCGCTCGTCGCGGCCGCCGTCGCCATAGTTTCATTCCGCTAAACCTTGGCTTACAGCGGTATGATCGGTCCGAGTTCGATCGCGGCGGCTATGCCGGTTGGGGCGCCGGCCCGTCGGCGACTGGGAACATCGAGGGTTCGCTGATCCATGGCGCCCAGTGAGTGGAACGCTCACGGTCGCTTACGAGATCGCGCCCTGGCAGGGGCGGCTTAATGCGTCCGTTCAGGAGTGTTGCGGCTTCTCGAGCGCCAGTTGGAGCTTGTCAGCTATTCGGCCGAGCTCGGGAAGCGAACGGGTATTCATTTTCCGCATTGCTCTGCTACGGTGGACCTTCACGGTCGCTTCGGTGATGCCGATATCGCCGGCAATTTGTTTGCTAAGGCGACCCCTGGCGACTTGGATCATGATCTCGCGCTCCCGGGGACTTAGCGAACCGAAGCGCTCCCTGAGGGCGGCCAAAGCCATTTCACTCTCCCGCCGAGCGCGATCGCGAGAGAGGCCGAGCTGAATGGCGTCGAGAAGCTCCTGATCGCGGAACGGCTTCGTCAGGAATTCAATGGCGCCGCCCTTCATCGCCTGCACCGACATCGGAATGTCGCCGTGCCCAGTGATGAAGATGATCGGGAGTTGCCTATTCGCCGCGGCGAGCTCGCGCTGAAAGTCAAGACCGCTTTGGCCCGGCAGTCTCACGTCGAGCACCAGGCAGGCGGGGCCGTCCGTCGGATCGGAGTTGAGAAAGTCGGCAACGGACGCAAACAGCCGAGCATCGAGGCCGAGCGACCGCAACAGACGCCCAATCGAACTTCGAAGGTCCGGATCGTCGTCAATGACCAAGACGGTCGACTTGGCGTCAGGCATCGCAGCTACTCGCGATCAAAGAATCAAGGAGGTGAGCCTCAGTCGTGTCGCGGGGTGACGTCGTTCGGACCGCAGGCTAGCCCCAACCCGCGGTCGCGAACAGCCCCTTTCTCGCCGCGACGACCCGCAGCATAAACCACGGTTTGTTTGTCGTCTGAGATAGGTTCCGGCGCATCTTGGCGCGGCGTACGGGTCTCCCCTTGCAGCGCTCTCTCGTCGGCGGCCGATTTCCTCGCATCCTCTCATCTGGTCGAAACCACCTGCCTGATCCATCTAAAGCACTGATCTAACAGACAAATATCGCCGACAAAGCGGCGTCCCAATCGGTGCCGATCCGGCATAAGCCAAAATTTATGGGACATTCGCATTGCTCCAGGAGCACTCTCTAGCGCAGCCTAGAAGGTTCGCGCCCGGGCGCCGACTTTTTGGGGCGCCCGCATCGCGACTGTGAGTGAAGTGCCGGAGGCAATATGCCGAAAGCGTCATTGGTCTCGGTTGTCGAGGATGATCAGTTCTTTCGCGAGTCGATGAGAAGGCTCTTGAGGTCGCTCGGCTATAGCGTCGAGGCTTTCCCTTCGGCGGCCGATTTCCTTGCATCCCCTTGTCTTGTCGAAACCGCCTGCTTGATCGCCGACGTCCATATGCCCGCGATGACCGGACTCGAGCTCTACAGACGCCTCATCGATGCGGGCTATACAATTCCGACCATCCTCGTGTCGGCCTACCCCGATGACGCCGTCCGGGCCCGCGCTCTGAACGATGGGGTCGTTTGCTACCTTCGCAAGCCCGTCGACGAGAAGCATCTCATGCGGTGTCTTCGCGCCGCTCTCCGTTCCGGTGAGCCGCGTGCAGAGAATTCATGAGCTCGTTTCCGGGCTCGGCAACGTGAACTCAAATACGGCGCCTCTAGGCTCGTTTGCGCCAGCACACAACCGGCCCCCATGAGCGTCGATGATGGACCGACAGATCGACAGCCCCATCCCCACTCCGCTGGACTTCGTGGTGTAGAAAGCGTCGAAAACGCGCTCGATATTTTCCGGATCAATGCCCGGCCCAGAGTCGTGCACCGCGACGAGGACGCCATTTGTGCGGCTTTCCCGGGTGCTGATCAACAACTCTCGCACTCTCTCGTCGACCGCGCTCATTGCTTCGACCGCGTTCAGGATCAAGTTCAGGATGACTTGTTGCAATTGAACGCGATCCCCCTCAACGGGGGCCAACCCCTCCGTTAGGCGGGTCTGGAGGGAAACTCCATTCTCGGCGATTGCGCTTCGCGCCAAAACAATCACCTCGTTGATGGCCTCATTGAGATCAAAACGGTGCTTTCGCGGCGGCGCCTTCTTGATGTGATCACGAATCCGGTCGACGATGACTCCCGCCCGGTCGGCATCGCCTACGACGCAGCCGAGCGCTTCCCTGACCTCGCCGAGGTCTGGCGGTTGCTTATCTAGAAAATTGAGGGCCGCACGAGCGTTGTTGCGCGCGCTGCCGATCGGTTGCGTGATTTCGTGAGCCAGCGAGGCGGCCAGTTCTCCCATCATGCTCAGGCGGTTCATGTGGGCGAGATCTGACTCCAGCCGTCGCAGCCTCTCATGCTCCTCCCGTGCGCGCATGGCGGCTGTCACATCGGCGCCGGCGCCGCGATAGCCACGGAATTCCCCGTTGCCGTCAAACACGGGCTTGCCGCTAGCCTTCACGTACATTGGGGAACCGTCGCCGCCCATGGAGCAATAGACGAAGTCACGGAACGGTTTACGTGAGTTCGAGTGTCGCCCGAACAAGCCGCCACTTCTCCGGTTCGGTTTCAAGATCGAGAGCGCGATCCCAGCACGCAGTGCCGATTCGATCCGCCGCGTTTGAACCAAACGCATTCTCGGTCAACAGCGTGAATGTGTAGTCTGGACCGATCTCCCAAAACCAATCGGAGGCGCTTTCGGCGTAGTCGCGGAATTTCGCTTGGCTCTCCCGCAATGCTCCGTCGGCGCGCTTGAGCTCTTCAATATCCAGAGTCGCCCCAATCCACAGCATTAGGGTTCCATCGCTTGCCCGGAGCGGTTCGGCGCGACTGAGGAACCAGCGGTAGTCTCCTTGTGCGCTACGAACCCGATAGCTATGCTCAGCGGTCTCGCCCGTGCGCAGACGGTTTGACCAGTATTTGCGTGACCCTTCTTGGTCGTCCGGATGCAACAACTGGATCCAGTCGTCCCACTGTGCGCCAACGTCGATGCCGAAACGTAGGGGATGATCGTTCGGCAGATCAAGGTAGTCCGCTGTTCGTTTATTCACGAAGGTGAGGGCGCCGGATGGAGCCGCATACCAGGTATAAGCCGGAAGCACATCTAGAATAGATTGCAACTGTGCTTCATCGGTGTCAATAGACAGGCCATACCACTGAATGATGCGTCCCTGCTGATCGCGCAGCGGCTCACAACGAGCATGGTGCCAACGAAACTCGCCGTCCGCTCGGCGTAGACGGATTACACCCTGGTACGAAGTTCCCGTCTGAATTGCGTGACTGTAAGCCTTTGCAGCTTGTGCAAAGTCGTCCGGGTGCACGAATGCCTGCCAACCAATGTGCTTGAAATCCTCAAATCGCATGCCGCTATAGTCCAAAAGGCGCTGACTGACATAGGTCGGTTCACCGTCGGGGGCAGT
This sequence comes from uncultured Alphaproteobacteria bacterium, assembly GCA_963813195.1. Classification (GTDB taxonomy): domain Bacteria; phylum Pseudomonadota; class Alphaproteobacteria; order Rhizobiales; family Beijerinckiaceae; genus Roseiarcus. The sequence continues at coordinate 9,225 of CAWEYC010000020.1, forward strand.
TGACCAGATGAGGCCCGGTACAGTGTCGATGATTTGACGGAGCTTGTCTTCACTTTCCCGGAGGGCGTCCTCCGCCTTTCTTTGATCATCAATATCGATCAGGACGCCGTACCAACTGACCACCCTGCCATCGCTGGCTCGCAGCGGTTCCGCCCGTACGGCGAACCACCGATATCGGCCGTCGGCGCCTCGAAATCTGCAGGCTGCATCGTGAGGATTTCCGGATTCGAGATTATCGAGCCAAGTCCTCACCTTGAATGCGACGTCGTCCGGGTGGACTTTTTCCATCCATCCCCAGCCAATGATTTCGCCAAGCGGCGCTCCAAGATATTCCAGGACACGCTTGTTGACGTATTGAATGTCGCCCTCCGGCCCAGCTCTCCACACCGCCGCGGGAATCGCCTCCACTAGCAAACGAAGCTCTTGCTCGCTGTTGGTTGGCGCCTCCTGAACGCCGTTGCCCTCCCTTGACATAGATCGCTCCATGGCCGATCCGCAGATTTAGACCTTCGTCCTGCGGAGACGTCGCGTCGCCGGCAAAGATGCAAGGCGCGCAGTCATCTTACCCCCTGGTCCCGCAGATGGAAGACGTCTGTTCGGCTTCTCCGCCCAAGCGCCGAAGACACGACCGCGCCGACGGCCGCCGCATCGCACGGAAATGACGAAGGGAGGGCGTCCAGCAAAAACCAGTGCCGAGAAGGCACTGGTTTTGTCGCTCGCCGACCACGGCGCAACCGCATGCCCTTTCCCGGCCCTACGGAGGCCGCTGGCGGCGCAGTTGCGCGGCTCGTGCTATCCTCTCTGCCGTCAACGGCCTCGCCCGGGGCGCCAATCACGCGCCGACGCGATCGCGTCGCTAAGCGCCGCAACGTCGCGTTGCGAAAACCCCGCTTAAAGGCGCCTCCAAAGAAAGGCCCGGTCATCACGTCATTTGACGGCTAGGTCGAGACTTCCATTTTTGGAACAGAGGCACGTCTTCGTCGCTGCGGGACGCCCTGCCATTCGTGACGCGTGCCGAGAGGCGACTCTCTTCGCGTTCATCGTAACCCTTACGCCATGTAAGGTAGTCCTTGACCTTGTGGTGCAGGTTCTCGGTCGAATGCAGCGCATTCATGGCCATTCCTCCAAAACAAAACGAAATTAAATTCGAAGTATTATGATTTAAAACGTGAATCTGATATGGGACTCGTCTTCGCGATAACAAGACAGAAAATCGACTTATATAAGCGCCCGCGCAATCCCTTCAGCAATTGGGTTCGCTGGGAAACCAACATCTCGCGCGCCTTGTGCCGCATCAGCGCCGCCTGGTTCTCCAACGAGCGCACGCCGACAAATCGCATCGACGGCCGCGTAACCGCCTCGCAAATCGCCGCCGCATCGGACGCGTCGTTCTTCTGCCGACGCACATACGGCTTAACGTAGGCAGGCGGCGTCATCCGCGCGTCGTGCCCGAGCTTGATCAACTCGCGGGCCCGGTGATGCGCCGAACCGCTGGCCTCAAGCCCGACGAGGCACCGCGAAAAACTCCAGCAGCTTGTTGCGTCTGATCGCCGTGGCCACGACAACGCGCCCCGCGACGTCGATGCCGTGAACCTGGAAGACGTGCTTGGCCAAATCGAGACCAACGGTCGCGACAGCGGAGAAATCAATGCTGGACTTTCCCATGGACGGCGCTCCCTCAGATAGGTTGCTCAACGACAACCATCTTGGCCCAGCACGAATTCGAGCTGGATGCCGGTGCGGGCGTCGTCCACACCATCACGTTGTCGAACCGAGAACGCGAAGCGCCAAGTCTATGCTGACGATGGCGGCACCTCGGTTGTTGGACTGAGAACGCCAGGCGAATCGATAGGGAAGGATAACGTTACAGTTGTTCCGCGATCGCTGAACCCTCGTTTGACGGAACCATTGAGTTCAACAGCGAGCGCGTCGACGAGATGCGTTCCCAGGCCAGGCTCAAAGGCCGTCGTCGAAGATCCGTCGTCACTCACTCGGCAAACAATCCATCCGGAGACAGTCGCGACGCCGACCGAAATGTGCCCGGTGCGGCCTTCAAAAGCGTGCCGACAAACGTTGTCAATCAGCTCGAAGACGATAAGGCGCGCACGCCAAGATCGTCCGATTTCAAGCCATACCGGCCCGTCGACCGTAAGCAGCAGGTCTATTCCTCGTTCGTTCAAATCGAAAGACGCTATGGCCGCGTGACAAAGTTGTGCGAGATTTTCTGTAAACTCGTGGATGTGTTTTCCTTTTGGCGGGCATAACACTCGATGGGTCCGGGAGGTGGAATAGAGATATTTGGTAATTTCGCGAAGCGCCGCTTTTGTCTCCCAGTTGTCGGATTTCACTGCGAGACGAGACGCGAACGCGATTGTGCGAGCGTAATCATTGGATGTGCGATGGAGAAACTCCGCGACCAGAAGAAGCGATCCATCCTCTTGTCCTGTCGAAGATCGCAAGAAGTGGGTCATGTCTTACTCCTCTTAGGCCGCGTGATTGACTGTGCATTGTGTTTCATAAAATTTCTTCGCGAGGGCTGGCCAGCAGCTCGGTGCATACGTCCTTCGATCGCACTCAACGGAAGATCGAACGTCCGCAGGGTGCAATCGTGGAGATTGAATGCTCCACGTCAGCGGCGTTCCCGAGCCTAACCCTTCGATCGCTTTGATTTTACCAGGTCGGCCGACGACGCTCCTTCGAGGGATAGTCCGTAACCAACTTCGCGGACGATGCGTTCCTTCAACGGTTGAATGAAGTGAATGCGCGTATTCCGGCGTGTCACTTCCGGAGCCCGCAGGTACAAATCGGCCAGTTCCCGAGCGCGCGCCACCGCCTTGCCGTTCGGTACGACCTCTGCAACAACTCCCCATTCGTAGGCGGTGCGCGCCGGCAGCGGCTGTGGATTGAGCAGGAACGCCTCGGCTCGACCTGGTCCAGCCCGATAGCTCCATGTCGTAAAAATCCCGTCACCCGGCGTAACTCCCACGGCAAAGTGGCCGACATCCTGGAATGTCGCGCCTTCAGCCGCCACGATGACGCTGGCGAGGAGCGCGTAGTCCGAGTGGATATGGGCGCGTCCCTCGACGGCCGCGATCATGGGAACGCGGATGTTCGCAATGTTCTCTAAGACCTGGACGCCTTCGTCGTGAATTCTGCTCCAGACGTGGGGATCGGCGACATCGCCGAACGACGGCCATTCTACGTCCCCAATGAAATTCCCGCCCGCGCCTGTAATGATGACAATCTTGTTCGCCCGGTCTTGTCCGATCCTGTGAAAGGCGTCGACAAACTCCGTGTGTGATTGCGCGGTCATGATGAACTGGCCGCCGTCGCTGTGGAACTCGGCAACCAGCACACCCTTATCGTCACGTGACAGTTTCAAATTGCGATACGCGGCAAAGTAGTCAGTTTGGAGCGCTTGCATGGTGTTCTCCTTAATTCAGCGTCTGGCGTTGCATGTACGTGAAGCCGACGAAACGGCGGTTCACACGGGATCGCGGAAAGGTCATTCCGGAATCGGCTCGCGGCTTTCGCAAATCTAGCCAAACATTCGCATGATTGACCCCAAACACGATCGCCCATTCTCTAATCGATGGCTTACCCCAGTAGTCGCGCAGCTGGTCGTTGACGAGAGCGTCGTCCGCGAAAGTGGCGATTAGCCGCTCAAGATCGAACCTGTTGGTTGCCTCGACATAGGCCGCGACCGGTGGCGACAGTATCGCGGGGGCTTTCGGTGGGCGGGACGACGTTGGCATAAAAATCACCTTGCAGTCACGACGCGCGGATGTTTCGCTCACGATGACCGACGGGCCGGGGCTAGGCACGTAGCATTTTGCAAAAAAGTGAAAAGTCGAAGCGGTTGTAAGAAGACGCCCTCGCCTGGAGGCCAGCGAAGGGCGCTACGCCAGTTCCTTCATAAGTTGGCGCGCGATCCTCAGGCCCGCCGTTTCAAATCCTTCCGTGAAGCGGTCGTATACGAGAGCCAGCTCATGGCGGCCCTGATCGCGCTGTCCGCCTTCCGCGAGCAAACGCGCTAGGTCTATCGTCGACCTCAGTTCCAGCGCGAGTGCAGATTGCGCCTTTGCGACCGCAAGCGCTTCGGTCAGGCAATTCATGGCCGAGTTCCGGCCGTGCTGCGGCATGGCCGCCAAAACCCGCGCTTTAGTTCTCAGCAGTTCGGCCATCCAAAATGTCGTTCCGCAATCTGTCGCGCGCCCAATGGCTCCGTTGATTGTAAGGAGGGCTTCCTCCACTTGCCCGCTCTTGCGCAAGGCCTCGGCGAGCGCGCCCGTGAACTCCCCAAGCCAGAGATGCAGCTTTTTGACCGTCAGGATCTCAACCGCATCCCGTAGCAAATCGATGCCGGTTTTTAGCTCATCGCGCTCAATCGCAAGGGCGCCCTTCAGACCGAGGCCAGTGGCGCGGTACGGCTCAAGCGAGTGTCGTCGTGCATACTCGATGAGTCGCTCGACAAAGTCGTCGGCACTTCGGAAGTCACCACTCCAAAGAAAGACCGCCGAACCGTAGGCCAGTGCAACGCAAACCGAAAGTGGGTGAACCCCGCTCGTCGCCTCATCGATGGCGCTCTTCACGATACTGCGCGCCCGATCGGAAAAGCCGCGCAGCCATAAGGCGCGTGCGAAGCTAATCGGAGTGTAGACGCGATGATCAAACCCCAGGAAACTAGGGATCTGCGCACCAAGCTCGTCTACACGGGCCATGCCGCGCTCGCCGTGAAATTGCGCTGCGGCTTGGTCCCCGATATAGTGGTAAGCGCCGCAAAACATATAATCTGCGAGTAGCACGCCGGCCGGGTCCTCGGAGGCCTCTGCGAAGGATGCGCTCTGCTGCGCGACGCTGAGTGCGCCACGGTAGTCGGCGAGTCGCATGAGAAGCGTATACAGGCGCACAAGAACGTGCAGTCGGTGCCGATGGTCCCCGAATGCCTCCTCGAGACCGAGCACACGCTCAATCGCGGCCCGCACCTGATCGCTGTTTCCGCCCGTGTACATCGACGACAGTGCAAGCGCTTCCTGAAGGATCATCTCTTGTCTGGAGCCGCGGGCGGCGGCATCCAGGCCAGCAAGCGCCCGTTCACACCATCGCTCGCACTCCTCCAGCAGCGACAATCCGATGAATAGCGGCGCCGCCCAGACAGCGAGCTCCACGCAGACGCCGACATCCCCGTCGTCGGAGAACGTCCATTCGAGCGCCGCTCGCACGTTCCCGATATGCAGGGCGTATCCCGAAAGATCGCGCTCGCCGAACCTCGATTGAACGAGTTGGTCGGATTGGAGGAACTCGGAAAAAAAGTTCGCATGCCGCCGGGCGATGCGATTCGCTTCGCGCCGCTCGGCGAGCTTCGCTTGCGCGAAGGCCCGCGTCGTTTCAAGCAGCCGGTAATATGTCGATCCGTGCAATTCGCTCCTTGATATCAGCGATTTCGCAAATAGACTCGCGATCGCCTCAGTTGCGCTCGCTTCATCTATCTCCGCGTCGGACGCGACGGAGCGGGCGGCTTCAAGTTTGAATTCCCCTACGAACACCGAGAGCCGACTAAGGACAGCCTTTTCATGCGGTGAAAGCAGGTTGTAGCTCCAGTCGAGCATCGCATTCATGGTCTGGTGCCGAGGCAGCGCAGTCCGGCGGCCGTGCCAGATCAGGCCGAAGCGGTTGTCGAGGAGCTCCGCGATGCCACGAATCCCGAGAGAGCCGGCGTGGCTCGCGGCGAGTTCAATCGCAAGCGCGATGCCATCCAGCCGGCGGCAGGTCGTAGCGACAATCGGTGCGTCGATATCGCTTAACGCCGCGCCATGACCGCTCGCCGCGGCCCGCTCCATGAATAGCTGCACAGCTGGATACGAGAGCGCCGCTGCCGCTGTTAGGCTGCCTTCCTCGGGCGGACAATCGAGTGCGTAAAGCAGGTGGACATGTTCACCTTCCACCCGGAGAGCTTCGCGACTCGTCGTCAGCACGTGCGCTTGCGGGGTCTCGCCGACGACCCGTTCGGCCAGCATTGCAGCAGAGTCGATCACATGCTCGCAATTGTCGAGCACAAGGAGTATTTTCTTGTCGCCGATAGACGCCGCTAGACTGCGCAGCGGGTCCTGGGATTGCACCATAAACCCGAGCGCCGACGCGACCGTCGTCGGCACGAGCTTGGCGTCGGTCAGCGCAGCCAGGTCGACGAAGAAAACCGCCCCTTTGAAACCATCCAGTAGCATATGGGCAACGGAGATGGCGACGGTGGTCTTTCCGATGCCGCCCGCACCGACGAGGCTGACGAACCGACACATCATCAACTCTGCCGATAAGGCGCGAATGGTGTCATCGCGGCCGATCATGCGAGTCAACTTGGGTGGCAGCCTTTGCCGCCGATCGGAGACAGCGGCCTCTCTCGACGGCGAGGGCCGCGGCGTGGAGAGTGTCACCGGCGCGACAAAGGAATACCCTCGACCGGGGACAGTCACGATGAAGCGAGCGCCCTCGCGCCCATCCCCCAGCGTCTTCCGAAGGCTGGCGATATGGACGCGGAGATTAGCCTCCTCCACCGTCACATCCGGCCAAACGCGCGAGATCAGTTCCCTTTGAGTGACGACTTCTCCAGCCCGCTCAACCAACGCCATCAGCGTGTCGAGCGCACGGCCACCTAGCTGGAGCGGCTCGTCCCCTTTCTTGAGCTGCCTTTCGGCCGCAAATAGGCGGAAAGGGCCAAACGAGACGACGCCGCGCATCCGTGAGCTGTCGCCCTCCATGCGCATCCGCCGGCTTTATCAGACTTGCCTTGGAATGTTACACCGCCGTTGGCGCGGCACAAGCAGCGGCGCTGTCACATTGTCATGAGGTGAGCGCGAAAGGTCTTCGCCTCGCGGATTGTCAAGCTGCTGCGACCGCCTCGCGCCACGTGTTCATCGCCACGGCACGAAGCGCGCGGTGCGTCTAAGCGCGTTTGCTCGCTGAAGGCGGGCAGCGCGATCAGGGCCGCCATGAGATAGCTCTCGTATACGACCGCTTCACGGAAGGATTTGAAACGGCGGACCTGAGGACCGCGCGCCAACTTATGAAGGAACTGGCGTAGCACCCTTCGCTGGCCTCCAGGCGAGGGCGTCCTCTTACAACCGCTTCGACTTTTCACTTTTTTGCAAAATGCTACGTGCCTAGCCCCGGCCCGTCGGTCATGGTGAGCGAAACATCCGCGCGTCGTGACTGCAAGGTGATTTTTATGCCGACGTCGTTCCGCCCACCGAAAGCCCTGGCGATACTCTCGCCACCGGTCGCGGCCTATGTCGAGGCAACCAACAGCTTCGATCTTGAGCGGCTACTCGCCACTTTCGCGGACGACGCTCTCGTCAACGACCAGCTGCGCGACTACTGGGGTAAGCCATCGATTAGAGAATGGGCGGCGCGCGACATCATCGGTGCAAGCCTGACAATGAATGTGACGAACGCCATCGGACACTACGGAAACTTCATTGTTACTGCAAATGTCAGCGGCAAGTTTGATATGACAGGCCTACCAGAACCGCTCGTATACGCCTTTTACTTTACACCCCATGGCGACCGAATCGTTCAGCTGATCATTCTTCGCAACCGATACGACATTTGAAAGCGGCGGAGCTAGGTCGATAGCAGTCTTCGGGTAGACAGCCGAATACGGCGATTGCGTCGATAGGCCGGGATGGCATTGTCACGGAAACGCAGGGCTCGGTAAGGTCAGGCATGATGCCGATTTCCTACGCCCGCCACCGCTTCCCGCCCGCGATCATCCAGCATGCGGTTTGGTCGTATCTGCGGTTCGCGTTGAGCTAACGCGACATCGAGGGATCTCCTAGCCGAGCGCGGGCTCGACATCTCCTATCAAACCGTCCGTCGCTGGGTCGCCAAGTTCGGGCCGTTGTTTGCGCGAGAGCTTCGGCGTCGGCGACCGCGTCCGACCGGCCGCTGGCGCATGGACGAAATGGTCGTGACGATCGCCGACAAGCGGTTCTGGCTCTGGCGGGCCGTCGACAGCGAAGGCGAGGTTCTCGACTTGCTGGCGCCATCGAGACTGAACACGGCTGCGGCCGTCCGGCCCGTGCGCAAACTGCTCAGGAAACAAGGGTTGCCGCCAGAGGCGATTGTGACCGACAGGCTCCGCTCCTATGGCGCCGCGATCCGGGAGCTTGGCCTTTCAGCGCGGCATGAGCAGGGTCAGCGCCAGAACAACCGGGCCGAGAACTCGCATCAGCCGACGCGAAGAAGGGAACGCAAGATGCAGCGGTCCAAGTCACCGGGATCGGCGCAGCGCTTTCTGTTCGCGCATGCCGCCACAACACCTTGAACGTCGAACGCCACCTCATCTCACGCAAAACCCTGAAGTCATTCCGCGCCGAAGCCATGGAACAGTGGCGGGGTGCGACCGCAATCTGCGCGTGAAATCGGGTACTGACCTGCCCTTGCCGCGGCTGCCACGAGTTGCCGTGACAATGCCGCGGCGGTGTACTATCCCAAGGGGATCGTCACAATGCAGGCGAATGCACATGGATGGCGACATCTTAGGGACGAATGGCGTCGCCTCGTTTGGCCTTTTCCGCCTGTTTGCGGCCGAAAGGCAGCTCAAGAAAGGGGACGAGCCGCTCCAGCTAGGGGGCCGGGCGCTCGACACGCTGATTGCGTTGGTCGAGCGGGCTGGAGAAGTCGTCACCCAGCGGGAACTGATCTCGCGCGTTTGGCCGGATGTGACCGTGGAGGAGGCTAATCTCCGCGTCCATATCGCCAGCCTGCGGAAGGCGCTCGGCGATGGGCGCGAGGGCGCTCGCTACATCGTGACTGTCCCCGGTCGAGGGTATTCCTTTGTCGCTCCGGTGACACTCTCCACGCCGCAGTCCTCACCGTCGAGAGAAGCTGCTGTCTCCGATCGGCTGCAAAGGCTGCCACCCAAGTTGACTCGCATGATCGGCCGCGATGACGCCATTCGCGCCTTATCGGCGCAGTTGATGATGTGTCGGTTCGTCAGCATCGTCGGTGCGGGCGGCATGGGGAAGACAACCGTAGCGGTCGCCGTCGCGCACACGCTGCTGAGTGGTTTCGGCGATGCAGTCTTCTTCGTGGACCTAGCCCCAATATCCGATCCCAGGCTCGTGCCGGCCACGGTTGCTTTGGCGCTCGGGTTCATATGGCAGACGCAAGATCCGCTTGCGAGTTTACTGGCGTTCGTCAGTGACAAGAAGATACTGCTTGTACTCGACAATTGCGAGCATGTCGTCGACGTGGTGGCGACACTGGCCGAACGCGTCGTCAACGAAGCGCCCCAAGTGCATGTTATCGCGACGAGCCGCGAAGCGCTGCGGGTGGAAGGGGAACACGTCTACCAGCTTCGTGCGCTCGACTATCCGCCGGAAGACGCCGCGCTGACCGCGACGGATGTACTGTCGTATCCGGCCGCCCAGCTTTTCATGGAGCGCGTCACGGCGGGCGGCTGTGGCTCCGCGCTGAGTGACAATGATGGGCTGATCGTCGCCAGCATCTGCCGCCGGCTCGATGGCATTCCACTGGCCATTGAACTCGCGGCCGGTCGTACTGCCTCGCATGGCATTGGTGGGGTTGAGGCGCTGCTGCAAAATCGTTTCGCATTGCTTTGGCAGGGTCGCCGCACCGCGTTGCCGCGGCACCAGACGCTGAATGCGATGCTCGATTGGAGTTACAACCTGCTCACGGCGCACGAGAAAGGCATACTGTGCCGGTTGTCGGTGTTTGTCGGCGACTTTGTTCTTCAGTCCGCACGCACGGTCGTTTCAGATTTGGATCAGGACGATGAGGACGCGGCCGTCGCGATCGACAGCCTGGTTGCGAAAACCTTGATCTCCACGTCGACGATCGACGGATTGATATGGTACCGATTAGCTGACACGACGCGGTCGTATGCGCTGAAAAAGCTTGAGGAAAGCGGCGAGAGCGACCGGCTGGCGCGACGCCACGCCGAGTACTATTGCGATCTGTTCCAGCGAGCTGAAGCCGAATTGGACGCCCGGCCAATTTCTGAATGGCTGCCCCAACACAGACCTCGGCTCGACAATCTACGCGCTGCCCTCGACTGGGCGTTTTCTCCAGAGGGCGACGCATCGATCGGAATGGCGCTCACCGCGGCCGCGGCGCCGTTATGGATGCACCTGTCACTGCTCGATGAGTGCCGCGGCCGTCTGGAGAAGGCGCTAGGCGCTCTCCGACCCGGAGCGAACCGGGACGCGCGGAGGGAAATGAAACTCCATGCCGCGCTCGCCGCATCGCTCAGATATACCAGAGGCGCCGTTTCCGAGACCGGCGCAGCCTGGACGAAAGCCCTTGAGATCGCGGAGAGCCTTGAGGACCCCGAGTATCAGTTGCGGGCGCTCTGGGGCCTATGGTTCTTTCACACCGCCAGTAGTCGGCATCGCGTCGCTTTGGACTTAGCGCAAAGGCTCTGTACCCTGACCGAGCGTTGGCCCGATCGCAACGATCGGCTGATCGGCGAGCGAGCGATGAGCATCTCGCAGCATTATCTGGGCGACCAATCGAAGGCGAGGCGCCATATCGAGCGCGTGCTCGCTGATTACGTCATTGCCAATGCCAGGCCGCATCTCATTCGCTTTGAGATCGACTCGCGGGTGATCGCGCGCGTTTTCTTTGCGCGGATCCTGTGGCTGCAAGGGTTCCCGAACGAGGCAATGCGGGCCGCCGAAAGGAGTGTCGAGGACGCTCGCGCGGCCAATCACGCAATCTCGCTGTGTTACGCTCTGTTCCTGGGGGCCTGCCCGATCGCACTGTCTGTCGGCGATCTGGTTGCGGCGGAACATTACGTGGGCATGTTGGTCGTCCATTCGACGAGGTTTGGGCTGACGTTTTGGGCGGCCCGGGGCCGCAGCTATCAGGGAGCACTCGCTATTAAGCGCGGCGATATCGACACCGGATTGCCGCTGCTGCGCGCCGGCTTCGACGAACTCGGCGAAGCTAGGCCCGCCGTTTTCGGGCTCATCGAGCTCCTGATCCCAGAAGCCTTGGGCGCTGCCGGGCAGATCGCCGAAGGGCTCGCCGCAATCGAGAAAGCGATCAACCATTCCGAGAACACTGAAGAACGGTGGATGATTGCCGAGATGTTGCGCATCAAGGGCGAGCTTCTTCTGTTGCAGGGTGGACCGACTGCGGCCGCCGCCGCCGAGGACCACTTCCGGCAGGCACTCGGCTGGGCGACGCGGCAGGGCGCACTCTCCTGGGAACTGCGTGCTGCCACGAGCCTTGCCGGGTTATTGCGCGACCAAGGCCGTTTTGCCGATGCGAAGATTCTTCTCCAGCCTGTCATCGCCCGGTTTACCGAAGGCTTCGAGACGATTGACCTCAAAGCATCGAAGGCGCTTTTGGACGATCTTCGCTATGAACAGCGGTCGTAAAGTGTACCACTGAACCGGTGGTGAGCCGACGCCGAAATGCGGCGCCACGGTGTCCCGGGGCATTGGCACGTTGACAAGTGTGAGCGCCGAACGATCAATATTCGAACCATTGCTTCAGCGCGGCGTTCTTCTCAGGCGTGTACGGCGGGAACAGATGCTCGATCGCGACGTCGGGCGGGGAGATCAGCATCGACTTGGCGTGAGTGAGCGCGTCGAAGCCGTATTTGCCGTAGTAGTGGCCCATCCCAGCGGACCCGGTGCCCCCGAACGGCATGGTCTCAACGAACAGGCTAACGTTCACCAGGTTCACCCCGCCCCCACCGTAGGAGAGCTCGCCGATGAACCGATCGATAGTCTTCTGGTCGCGGCTGAAGATGAAACCCGCAAGCGGACGAGGCTTCGCCGCGATCCGCGCGAACGCCTCGTCTAGGGACTTGTAGGTCAGGATCGGCAAGATCGGCCCGAAGACCTCATCCTCCATGACCTTATCGTCCCAGGTGATGGGATAAAGAATCGTGGGATCGAGGTAGTGCGCATCCCGATCTGACTTGCCGCCGACGATCACCTTGGCGGGATCGACGAGCGAGGCCAGCCGATCAACCGCATGCGCGTTGATGATGCGCGAGTAGTCGGAGTTGGATCTCGGGTCATCACCAAAAAGCTCGACCAGCGCCTTCTTGGCCTCGGCGACGAAGGTGTCTGCGACGGACTTGTGGACGTAGGCGTAGCCTGGCGATGTGCACCATTGGCCGCCCCAGGCCATCGCGCCCCAAACGATCTTCTTCGCGGCGTCGGGGATGTTCGCGGTTTCGTCCACGAGCGCCGGGTTCATCCCGCCGAGTTCGAGCAGGACGGGCGTGAGGTTTTCCGCCGCCGCCCGAGCGACGACTTTACCGACAACGGTGCTGCCGGTGAAAAATATGAAGTCGAACGGCAGTTTCAGGAGTTGGGTGTTCTGTTCCTTACCCCCGTCCACCGCGGTCACGGCGCTCGGATCGAAATATTCCGGGACAAGCTCGAGCAGCACTTTGGTTGTTGCCGCGAGCGCTTCGCTCAGCGTGAGAATGCAGGTGTTGCCGGCCGCGAGCGCCGCGAGCGCCGGGCGGATCAGCAAAAGCAGGGGTCCGTTGAACGGGCCGATGATCAGCGCCACGCCATACGGCTCACGGTAGATCATCCCCTTGTGGCCGGTTTCGGCCAGGAAGCGCGGAACCGGCGCTTCGACCGGCTTCATCCACTCACGCAACTGGCTCTTCTGGACCTCTGTCTCGCCAGCCGACGCCGCGGTCTCGATGATGTATTCCTGCGAGGCGGTCTTGAAGTCTTTGGCCATCGCCTTCTGGAAGCGCCCCTCGTTCTCCTTGATCATGCGGGCCATGCGGTCGAGCTGTTCGACGCGCCATTCGTAGGTGCGCGTGACCCCCGTGGCGAACAGCGCCTTCTGGGCGTCGAAGATATCCTGGAAGGTGTTCATGGAGTCCCCGCTTAGATGTCAGGATTGCTGTCAAATTGCATTGCGCCCGGAACGGGACTGACCCAGGGCCGGCGCCGGCCCACGAACAGCTCCCACACCGGGTGGAACCATTCGTTCGAATCGAGGGTCCCGGCTTTGATCATGAAGAGCTCGGGCGTCAGGTCTGGCTCGGTGGTCAGGGGCGAACCGCAACGCGGGCAGTAGCGGCGCAACACTCGCAGTCCGCTAGTCCCGATGTCTTCGAAGACCGCCGTCTCACCGGTGATCGCCAAAGCGCCGCGATGGATGAAGATGACCGTCGAGAACGCGGTCCCGGATTGCGGCCGGCAGCGGTTGCAGTGGCAAAGGCCGTCCACCATCGGCTTTTCGGTGATTTTGTAGGTGACCGCGCCGCACATACAGCGGCCCGTGAGCTTGTCGGGGACTTGGGGTGCGTCGTCGCTCATCGTTCTACTTTTGGACAGTGACACAGCGGCCGGACCAGGCGCTCAGGTCATCGTCAGAACCATCCTGAAGCGGGCTCGGCCGGACATCATCCGCGCGTAGGCCTCCGCGGCCCGCTCGAGCGGCATGGTCTCCACCATGGCGGCGACGTCGCAGAGCGCGCTGAATCTGAGCGTCGCATCGCCGGCGGCCGGGGTCCCTGTGAGGGCGCCGTCGACGCCAAGTTGCCTGAACAGCAGATCGAAGGCCGACAGCTCGATCGGCTCATCCGTCGCGCCGAGCGAAATCACCACGCCACCCCGTCGTAAACCACCGAGGGCCGAGGCGACCGACTTGCCGCCCGAGGCCGTGGCCAGCACCAGCTGCGCGCCGCCAAGCGCCTGGAGCGCGTTAGCGATATCGGTGACGGAACTGTCGATATAGTGATGGGCGCCCAGCTTCTTCGAAAGTTCGGCCCGATCGTCGCCGCGGTCGATCGCGACGACCTCGAACCCCATGTGGCGGGCGTATTGCACCCCGAGGTGGCCTAGCCCACCAACCCCGAACACCGCGATCAGGTCTCCTGCTCTCGCCGGCGAGTTCCTGAGCGCGCTGAAGGTCGTCATGCCGGCGCACAGCAGGGGCGCTGCATCGACCGAGGAGAGATCGTCCGGCACGGCGATCAGCCCGCTCGACTTGGCGATCATCACCTCGGCGTAGCCGCCATCGTGCTGCACCCCGGTATAGCCTTGGTTTGCGCAGTTCACGAGGTCGCCGTCGCGACAGTACTCGCAGTGTCCGCAGCTGCCGCCGAGGAAACCGACGCCGACGCGTTGGCCCACCGCCCAGCCCTCGACGCCTTCGCCGATCACATCGATCCGTCCCACAGCCTCGTGGCCCGGCACCCTCGGCCACTGAATCGGCAATAGCCCCTCCACCGTCGCGGAATCCGAATGGCACACCCCACAGGCCTCGACGCGAATCCGAACCTCGCCGGGCCCAGGATCGCGAATGGGCTTCCGCACGAGCTCGAGCCGCCCGGGCGCCACAGCCTGCACCGCTCGATAGGTCGACGCGCTTTCCATCATTCAGTTCCTTCGACCGACGTCTCCGTGGTCAAAACGGTATAGGTTCGGCCTGGAGGGCTCCAATCAAGAGCCTGAGCTTACTAAGTTGCTTCCATGCCCTCGGCGGCGGCAATTGCTGAAAGGGTCAGAAATTTGATCAGGAGGGACAAAGCCATGTCCGGAAGCTCCGCACACGAAATCGGCATCGTGGATTACCCGGGCGCGCAGGTGGCCTGTATCCTGGGTCTAACCGATTTCTTTGGCATCGCCTCGACGATTGCCTCCGACCAAGGGCAATCTGGCCAAACCGCGCTTCGCGTTACACACTGGAAGCCGATCGATAGCTTCGACGCGGATCTCTCATGCGTCTATGACAGCGCGCCGCGCGGCATTCCGCAGCCACGGACCCTGATTATCCCGCCGACGATGGTGGACCCAGATCCCGAGATCCCGGCAGGCGTCGTTTCATGGGTCCGTAGGCGCCACGGCGCCGGCGCCACATTGGTTTCCCTGTGCTCGGGCGCATTTATCCTTGCCGCAACGGGTCTCTTGGACGGACGGTCGGTTGCCGCGCCGCCAATTTGCGCAAAACCGCTGGCGAGGCGTTTTCCGAAAATCGTCGTCGCCACAGATCGGCGCATCCTTGATCATGGCGACATCATCACGGCGGGCGGATTCCTGTCATGGGTCGATATCGGCCTGTTCCTCGTCGACAGGATTCTCGGCACGGCCATTAGGGCGGAGACGGCGCGCTTCGTTCTTGACGACCCAGCGGCGGGTGAGGCGCGCTATTTTTCAGGCTTTGCTCCTCCAATGACGCACGGAGATGCAGCCGTCTTGAAGGCTCAGGAGTGGGTGCACCTCAGGGACGGCACGGGCGTTTCCCTTGCCGCCATGGCAGCAGCGGCCGGACTAGAACGGCGCACGCTGCTGCGGCGGTTCGCGAGTGCGACGGGCATGACCCCGATCGAGTATTGTCGGCGCGTTCGAACCGCGCGGGCGCGCGAGTTGCTGGAGGGAGGCGACACCTCGCAGAAACAGATAGCCCAATCGCTCGGCTATGAGGATGTGGCCTCGTTTGCACGCGCGTTTCGCAAGGCCGTAGGCTCGGCGCCGGGAGTCTACCGCAAAAGGTTTGGTCGCAAAGGCGTCTCCCCGACCGATTTCGCGGCGAACAATGACTCACGCCTGAACGAGGACCTATTCGAGGCCGGCCGTCATGGCGGCTGAACGGCGCGGAACCCTTTCCTCTCGGCTTCGGGCAAAAGCAAGAGACAGCTGGCAACACCGATAACCCCGCCCAAACGGTCCGTGACGGAGCGGTCCCATGCGATCGCTCCACCGGAGGTTCCCTAATCCTTGCGGCCGCCTTATAATACTCCGGCCCGCGAGCAAATCGCCACAGCGGCGGCAATTGGACCGGACGTCTCTGTCGCCGTAGCGATGGAGATGGCGGCCGCTAGCGCAGTGACAAAGTCCGGCACGCGATCCCCTCGTCACGGTGAAGCGCCGATGGATCAGAGCCTGCAATTCTTATCGGGAGATGGCGAACGCGTTCTCTTTCGCGGATCGCGGCTGGGCGCCGAAGGCGAGCACAAGCCTGTCCTGGCGGTTCTCCTCGCCGCTGATCGCCCGTCGCCCTTGGCGCTCGAACGGCTCGCGCACGAATATGAGCTCAGGAACGAGCTCGATGGCGCTTGGGCGGCGCGGCCGCGGGAGTTCGTGCGAGAAGACGGTCGCGCCATGCTGGTGCTCGAGGACCCCGGCGGCGAACCGCTCGCGCGCCTGCTCGGCCAGCCGATGGAGATCGGCGTCTTCTTGCGCCTCGCGATCGGCGTCGCCGCGGCTCTGGGCAAAGTCCACCAGGCCGGCCTCGTCCACAAGGACCAGAAACCCGGCAATATCCTGGTGAACTGCGCCGATGGCGCCGCGAGGCTCACCGGCTTCGGCATCGCGACGCGGCTGCCGCGCGAACGACAGACGCTCGCACCGCCCGAAACCATCGCCGGCACGCTCGCCTATATGGCGCCCGAACAGACCGGGCGAATGAATCGCTCGATCGATTCGCGCAGTGACCTCTATTCGCTCGGCGTCGTCTTCTATGAGATGCTCGTCGGCGCACTGCCGTTCACTGCGTCGGACCCAATGGAGTGGGTCCACTGCCATGTCGCGAGGAAGCCGGCGCCGCCAGGCGATCGGGTCGAGACTATCCCGGTCCCCATCTCGAAGATCGTGATAAAGCTGCTCGCCAAGGCGGCCGAGGAGCGCTACCAGAGCGCCGCCGGGCTCGAGCGCGACCTGCGCCGCTGCCTGGCCGACTGGGAGCGTCAGCGCCGCATCGACGACTTCCCCCTGGGTCTGAACGACACGCCCGGCCGGCTGCTGATCCCCGAGACGCTTTATGGGAGAGCGCGCGAGGTCGCGATTCTGCTCGCCGGCTTCGAGCGCATCGTTCAGGGCGGCGCGTCGGAGCTGGTGCTGGTCTCGGGATATTCCGGCATCGGCAAGTCCGCTGTCGTCAATGAGCTGCACAAAGTGCTCGTGCCGCTGCGGGGGCTCTTCGCATCGGGCAAGTTCGACCAGTACAAGCGCGACATTCCATATTCGACCTTGGCGCAGGCGTTTCAAGGTCTTGTGCGGCCTCTACTTGCCAAGAGCGACGCCGAACTGGGAGCCCTGCGTGGCGCGCTTCTGGAGGCGCTGGAGCCGAATGCACGGCTCATGACCGACCTGATCCCCGAACTGAAGCTCATCATCGGCGAACAGCCGCCAGTCCCGGAGCTCGAGCCGGGGCAGGCGCAGAACCGGTTTCAGCTCGTGTTCAGACGTTTTATTGGCGTCTTCGCTCGCCCGGACCATCCGCTGGCCCTGTTCTTTGACGATTTGCAATGGCTCGACGCGGCGACGCTCGATTTGCTGGAGGATCTGCTGACCCGGTCGGAGCTGCAACATCTGATGTTGATCGGCGCCTATCGTGACAATGAGGTCGATGCCACGCATCCATTGATGCGCAAGCTCGATGCGATCCGCCATGCCGGAGCAACGGTGCAGGAGATCCGCCTGGAGCCGCTCGCCCGCGACGACCTCGGTCAGTTGATTGCGGATGCCCTTCATTGCGAGTCCGAACGATCCGCGCCACTGGCGCAGCTGGTGCAGGAAAAGACCGCCGGCAACCCTTTCTTCGTGATTCAGTTTCTTCATGCGCTCGCTGACGAGGGTTTGCTCGCCTTGGATCACGACGCGGCGCGCTGGCGCTGGGATCTCGAGCGCATTCACGCCAAGAGCTACACCGACAATGTCGTGGACCTTATGGCCGGAAAGCTAGGCCGCCTATTGGTCGAAACGAAGCAGGCGTTGCAGCAGATGGCCTGCCTCGGCAATACAGCCGAAATGACCATGCTCTCGATCGTTCTCCAGATCACGGAGGAGCAGATTCATGCGGTGTTATGGCCGGCGGTCCGCCAGCAATTGGTCGAACGCCTGGAAGGCTCTTACAAGTTTGTGCACGACCGGGTTCAAGAGGCCGCCTATTCGCTGACCCCGGAGACATTGCGCGCCGAGGTTCATCTCCGGATAGGCAGGCTGCTGGCGGCGCAGACGCCCCCCGAGCGGGAGGGGGCGATCTTCGAAATCGTCAATCAAATGAATCGCGGCGTGGCCCTTATCGCTTCACGCGACGAGCGGGAGCAGCTGGCCGAACTCAACTTGATCGCGGGCACGCGAGCCAAGGCCTCCACTGCATATGCCTCGGCGCTCACCTATCTCGATCTCGGCGCCACGCTGTTGGCGGAGGATAGCTGGGAGCGCCGGCGCGAGCTGATCTTTGCTCTGGAGCTGAACCGGGCCGAATGCGAATTTTTGACCGGCACGCTGGCGAAGTCGGAAGAGCGCTTGGCTGACATATCGCAACGCGCCTCCAATGCCTTGGAGCGGGCCGCCGTCGCCCGCCTTCGGATAAACCTGTACACGGCGATCGACCGGCCGGGTCAGGCAATCGCCGTCTGTTTGGACTATCTGCGACAAGAGGGCATCGATTGGTCCCCTCATCCAACGGAGGAGGAAGTCCGGCGGGAGTACGAACGGATTTGGTCTCAAGTCGCGAGCCGCAGTATCGAGGAGCTTATCGACCTACCTTTGATGGGCGATCCAGGCTGGCAAGCTACGATGGACGTGCTGACCCCGCTCCTCCCCGCAGCCTTGTTCAGCGATCAGCGACTATTCTCCCTTCTGGTCGCCCGCATGGCGAACATCAGCTTGGAACACGGCCACACCGACGGATCTTGTCTGGCCTATGTTTGGCTCGGGTTGCTGCTAGGGCCGAGCTTCAACAACTATCCTGCGGCGTTCGCCTTTGGCCAGCTCGGTCTGAATCTACTCGAGAAGCGCGGCCTGAACCGTTTCCGGGCGCGCGTGCTTCTAGACTTCTCGCACGTCGTCAATCCGTGGATGCAGCACGCGCGCATCGGTCCGAGCCTTGTCAGGCGCGCCTTCGACGCGGCCTACGAGGCCGGCGATCTCACATTCGCGGGCTACAGCTGTTGGAACATGGTCTCGGCGTTACTGGCCACGGGCGCTCCTCTTTCCGAAGTTCAACGAGAAGCGGAAAAGCAGTTGGCATTCGTGCTCAAGCTTCGTTTCGGCCTAATCATCGAGGTCATCACCGGACAGCTCAGGCTGATCCTCGCCATGCGCGGACTTACGCCAAGCTTCTCCTCCTTCGACGGGCCGGACTTCGACGAGCCCCGTTTCGAACGCCGTCTGGACGACGACCCGGCCATGGCGCCCGCTATCGGCTGGTATGGGGTCCGCAAGCTGCAAGGCCGATTTCTCGCTGGCGACTACGAGGGCGCTCTCGCGGCGGCCGATAGAGTAGAGCGGGTTCTCTGGACCATGCCGTCGCACTTGGAGGTGGCGGAATACCATCTGTACGCCGCCCTCGCTAAGGCGGCATGTTACGCGACTGCGCCAAGTCACGATCAGCCGCGGCTTCTACGGGCGATTGGCGCCCATTACGAACAGATCGACTCTTGGGCGGAGCATTGCCCCGAAAATTTCGAGAATCGAGCCGCGCTCGTCGCCGCGGAGATCGCCCGTATCGAGGGCCGCGAGCTAGACGCCGAGCGCCTCTACGAACAGGCCATCCAATCGGCGCGAGACAATGGCTTCGTCCACAATGAGGCAATCGCCTATGAGCGCGCTTCCCACTTCTACCGGGCGCGCGGGTTCAACCAGATCGCGGATCTCTATTTGCGCAACGCCCGCTACGGCTACCTGCGTTGGGGCGCCGACGGCAAGGTGCGCCAACTCGAGGCGATGTATCCGCACCTCAGCGCTGAAGAGCCCGCGCCCGGCCCGACGAATACGATCGCGACGCCGGTCGAACGCCTCGATCTCGCGACTGTGATCAAGATGTCGCAGATCGTCTCGAGCGAGATGGTGCTGGAGAAACTAATCGACACGCTCATGCGCACGGCGATCGAGCAGGCGGGCGCCGAGCGAGGTTTGTTGATCATCGAACAGCGGATCGCGGCGGAAGCCGTGACCAGCGGCGATTCGGTCCTTGTGCAGCTATGCGACCAGCCAGTGACCGCAGCCGCGCTGCCGGAGTCGGTGCTCCACTATGTCGCCCGCACTAACGAGAGTGTGATTCTCGACGACGCGGTAGCTCAACCTGGGTTTGCCGCCGATCCGTACATTCGCCAGCGCCAGGCCCGCTCAATTCTCTGCCTGCCATTGATCAATCAAGGCAGGCTGAATGGCGTGCTCTACCTCGAGAACAACCTGACCCCTCGCGTCTTCCCGCCGGCCCGGATCACGGTGCTGAAGCTGCTCGCCTCCCAGGCGGCGATCTCGCTGGAAAACAGCCGTTTGTACCGCGATCTGGCGGAACGCGAAGCGAAGATCCGGCGCCTGGTCGAGGCCAACATCATCGGCATCTTCATCCGGTCGATCCCGGGGGAAGTGGACGGCCCGATTGTCGAGGCTAATGACGCGTTTTTGCGCATGGTGGGATACGACCGCGAAGATTTAGTTTCAGGCTGTATAGGTTGGGCCGAGCTAACGCCGCCCGAATGGCGCGACGGCGATGCGCGGGCCGTGGCCGAAATGAACAGGACCGGCACCGTCCCAGCGTACGAAAAGGAATATTTCCGGAAGGACGGCAGCCGTGTGCCGGTACTGGTGGGGGCGGCGAGCCTCGAAAACGGGACCTATGGCGTCGCCTTCGTGCTCGATTTGACCGATCGAAAGGCGGCGGAAGAGGCGCTCCGCGAGAGCGAGGAACGCTTTCGCACCCTCATGCAATTCTCCTTCGAGGTCTACTGGGAGACCGACGCACAGCATCGCTTCGTCCGCATGGATTCCGAACGTCTCGGCGGCGCGCCGCCGCAGAGTTCCGAGATCGGCAAGAACTCGTTGGGAACTGCCCTACCTGGAGCCTGACGAAGAAGCCTGGCGCAATCATCGTGAGACGCTCGACGCGCACCTGCCGTTCCGTGATTTCGAGCTTGCGCGTCCCGTCGCCGCTGGCGGCAGGCGCCACGTGTCCACCTCTGGGCTGCCGGTGTTCGACAAGGCGGGACGCTTCAACGGATACCGCGGCGTTGCGAGGGATATCACCGAGCGTAAGCGCGCCTCGGAGGCTTTACGGGAGACGCAGATGCAGCTCGCGCACGCGAACCGGGTCGCGACGATTGGGCAGCTTACGGCGTCGATCGCCCACGAAGTGAACCAGCCGATTTGCGCTACGGTCGCGAACGCGCAGGCGGCGTTGAACTGGCTCGGCGCTGAGCCGCCGAATCTCGACGAGGTGCAGGAAGCACTTGGCCGCGTCGTGAGGGACGGCAAACGCGCGGGCGAGGTCGTCGGTAGGATTCGCGCACTCATCAAAGGGGCGCCGCGGCGCAACGAGCGCGTGGAGATCAATGCAGCAATCCGCGAGGTGATCGAGCTTACCCGTAGCGAGGCGATGAAGAACGGCATCGTGGTGCAGACGGACTTGGACAATGACTTACCGCTAGTTCCAGGAGATCGGGTCGAGCTACAACAGGTGATCCTCAATTTAATCCTCAACGCCATCGAGGCCATGAGCGCGAGCCAAGGTTCACGGGAATCGCTGATAATGACGAGCAAGACCGAGTCGGATGACGTGCTCGTCGCCGTGCGCGATTCAGGCCCGGGAGTGGCGCCCGCCGCTCTCGAGCATCTCTTCAAGGCCTTCCACACGACCAAGCCGAACGGTTTGGGACTCGGGCTGTCGATCTGTCGCTCGATCATCGAAGGGCACGGCGGACGATTGTGGGCGAGCGCCAATTCGCCCCGGGGCGCGGTCTTCCAATTCACGTTGCCAGTCAATCGAGATATTGCAGCGCGTCGATAGCTTTTTTAGCGCGCCGATCAGCGTCGGGACCATCCGCCAAATAACACGCATCCGGGCGCCAGATCGAATTGGCCTTGCCGCGCAACGGCTAAATCGAGCCCACCAGCGTCCCCGTCTCGCCGTTGAGCAGCCGTCTCAAATGATAATTCACCAAGCGATCGCCGGGCCTGAGGCCCATCAACGCAGCGAAGGCGCCGGCCGCGGCGGGATCGCCGGCTTCGAGCTTTTCGAAAGCTTCAAGATATTGCGCCGTCGCGGGCTCGGCATACCCCTCGGCGGTCAGCGGCTCGAACGCTCTCAACGCTTGCGTTTTGCCGCGAAGCATCAGATCGCCGACCGGGCGGCCGCGAAAATTCTCTGCCCCCTTGGCGACATCGGCGCTAACGCAAATTCTCGTGCCGAGCTGTTTGTTCACGCCTTCCAAGCGCGCGGCCGTGTTGATCGTATCGCCGTAAGCTGTGTAATCAAAGAAGCGGCCGCCGCCAAAATTGCCGACGATGGCCGGCCCGGCATGAACGCCGATGCGCGTCACCCCGAGCTTCACCCGGCTCACCCATCGTTTCCTGATCGCTTCGGCGCAGGCGTCGAGCGCGAGCGCGCAATCGATCGCCCGCGTATCGTGATCCGGCTGGTCGCCCGGCGCGCCGAACAGAATATGAATCGCGTCGCCGACGATCTTTGCGACCGTCCCTTCATGGGCGAAGACG
The DNA here is from genome assembly GCA_963813195.1 of uncultured Alphaproteobacteria bacterium. Lineage (GTDB taxonomy): Bacteria > Pseudomonadota > Alphaproteobacteria > Rhizobiales > Beijerinckiaceae > Roseiarcus. The sequence continues at coordinate 31,676 of CAWEYC010000020.1, forward strand.
ACGTCCGTCATCGCGCTCAGATACTCGTTCAGCAATTCGCTCAACACCAGCGGATCGAGGCCTTCGACGAGCGTGGTGAATCCGGCAATGTCGGTAAAGAGCGCGGCCACCTCACGCCGCTGGCCGCCGAGGTCGATCGCGCCGCCGTCGATGGCGAGACGCGCGGCAAGATTGGGCGAGAAATAGCGTGACAGCGCCGCATGAGCGCGCTCCGCCGCAGCCTGCCGGCGCGTGGCTTCACGCAGGATTTCGATATGCTGCATCGTCTTTTCGAGCGTCAGTTCAAGATCGGAGAAGTCGATCGGCTTCGTCAGAAAATCGAAGGCGCCGCGATTCATCGCCGTGCGGATATTCTTCATATCGCCATAGGCAGAGACGATCACGGTCGAGATTTTCTTTTCGGCCTCTTGCAGCTTGGCGAGAAGCGTCAAACCGTCCATGCGCGGCATGTTGATATCGGAAATGACAAGATCGACATCGCGATTCTCCGCGAGTGTCGATAGAGCTTCCACGCCATCGCGAGCGAACAGGAGCGCGATTGTGCCGTCGCGAATTCGCTTGCGAAATTGTTGGACGAGCAACGCCTCCAAGTCCGGCTCGTCATCGACAACCAATATCTTTGCGGTCATGCGACTTGACCAAATTCGGCGAGACGCTGGTCGATACGCGAGCGGAGCGCGCCAAAATCGATCGGCTTGGTCACGAGGTCGGCGGCCCCGCCTTCCGACGCCTCCCGACGCGTGTCCTCGTCGCCATAGGCGGTGATCATGACGACGGGCACGTTCGGCCGCAACGCTCTAACCTTGGGCAAGAGTTGCAGGCCAGTCATTCCCGGCATGTTGATGTCCGAAAAGATGAAGATGAGGCTCGTCTCGTCGGTCACCGCGACGCGCTCCAGCGCTTCGGATGCGGAGAGCGCAAACTCCATCTCGAACCGACCCGAGCGCAATTCCCGCCGGAATTGTTGCCGGAAGAGATCGGCGACATCGGGCTCGTCATCGACGACAAGGATTTGCGCGCTCATGAATGACCCTCAAGGATTGGGCGATGGCGGGCCGTCGCGCGGGATGAGAATCGTGAATTCCGTAAACTCGCCAGGTTTCGTGTCGACGTCGATCGTTCCGCCGTGTTGCTTTGCGATAATGTCGTAGCTGAGCGACAGCCCGAGTCCGGTGCCTTCGCCGGGCGGCTTGGTCGTAAAAAAGGGATTGAACATCTTGGCTCTGACTTCGGGCGGGATGCCCATGCCGTTGTCCCTGATCTTGATCTCAACGCGATCGCCGAGATTCCTGGTCGAGGCCGTGAGCGTTGGTTCGAACGCCGTCTCGGCGCCGTCCGTTTTGCGCTTTGCAGCGGCGTAAAAGCCGTTCGAGATGAGGTTTAAAAGAACGCGGGTGAATTCCTGCGGATAGAGATCGACCTCGCCGACGCTGGGATCGAATTCCTTGAGAAGCGTGACGTTGAAGCCAGGCTTTTCAGCGCGGGCGCCGTGATAGGCGAGATTGACGCTCTCTTCGACGACGGCGTTGAGGTCGACAGGCCGATGATCGCCAGAACTCGCACGCGAATGCAAGAGCATGTTTTTAATGATCGAATCCGCCCTCTTGCCATGCTGGACGACTTTGGCGAGGTTGCCTTCGAGCATTCCGGTCAGTTCATCGATCTCGCCTTTCGTCTTGTCGTCGGGCTTTAAAGTCGCGAGAACGTCTCGGAGCTCGTCGATCAGTTCACGCGACAAAGCGGCGAAGTTGTTGACGAAGTTCAGCGGGTTCTTGATCTCGTGGGCGATGCCTGCGGTAAGCTGGCCGAGCGAGGCAAGTTTCTCGGATTGGATGAGGCGATCTTGTGCGCCGCGTAAATCGTCGACCGTTTGCACAAGCTCCCTGGTCCGCGCCTGGACTTGTTCGAACAATCGTACGTTCTCGATCGCAATGGCGGCTTGGTCGGCGAAGGTGCGAACGAGATCGATCTCGCGCGCCGAGAAGGCGCCAGGCGCTTGCCTCGCCAGCGCAAAGACGCCTTCCATGCGCTCCTCTCGCGCTAGGGGTACGGCCAAAGCCGCGCGGAACTGACCGATTTGCGGCGCTGGTCCGAAATTATATTCGGGATCGGCCAACACGTCCGGGATGTGGGTAATCTCTCCAGTCAGCAACGTCCGACCGGTAAACGTCTCCCTGCCCGGCAGGATCGGATGGGCGACGAGGAAATTGGCAAACGCTTCTGAAATGCCGCAATGCGCTTGGATGCGCATGGTTTCGCCCTCGCGCATGAAGACGACGCCCGAGCCCGCGCCGCAAAGTCGCGCGGCGGATTGAATCAAAGTGGTCAGCACCGATTTCAGGTCGAAAGCCGATCGGCTGATGACCTTGAGCACGTCGGCTGTCGCGGTCTGCTGTTCCAGCGCTTCGTTCAAGTCCGCGGTGCGCGTTTCGACCTTGGCTTCGAGCGTTTCGTGGCTCTCCTTAATTCTCTCCGCCATTTGATTGAAGCGATCGGCGAGAGTTCTCGATCTCATCGCCGGTCCGTATGTCGAGCCTTTGCGACAAATCGCCAGCGCCCAGTTTTTCAGCGCCTTGCTGCAGCCGGCGGATCGGCACGACCATTCGCCGCGCCAGCAAACTGCCGATGATCAAGGCGAGGAGCAGGCCGATGCCGAGCAACGCGAGCGTCTGAATCAGCGAGCGGTAGACCGAGGCCAACGCCTCGGCGAGCGGCTGTTGCACGAACACAATCCAATTGGTCCGCGGCGCGACGGCGTAGGCGGTAAGAACCGAATTGCCGTCGAAAGCGGTCGCGATCTCGGCCATTCCGACCCGCGGGGCCGCCATCGCCGACGCGCGCGGCTCGGCCGGCGCCTGGCTATCGAGAGCTTGTTTGACCTGCGGCAGATGCGAGAAATCCGTGTCGCGCAGCACGAGGCTGAGGTCTGGATGAGCGATGAGGCGGCCTTTGTCGTCGACGACGTAGGCGTAGCCCTTTTCGCCGATCCGAATGGCGCTGACGACCTCCCAGATCAGCTTTAAATTCACATCGGCGACGGTCACGCCGGGCTCCCGGCCCACATGGGCGAGCGCAATCGTCATGTAGGGCTCCGAGCCGCGTCGAAACTCGACCGGACCGAACCATATTTTGTTGGCGACAGCCTGAGCGAAGCGCGGATCCGCCGAAAAGTCCCTGCCGCTACCGATCGAGTCCGCTTCGAGACGAGAAACCTTGAGTTGCTCTCTGCCCTGGCCGTCTAGATACGAAAGCTCGGTGATCGCAGGAACCTGTCGAAGGAGCCGAACGAAATCATACCGCTGCTGATCAGGCTGCGTGCGCCGCCACTCGGCGCCCGTCGTCCATCCAAGCTGATTTTCAATCTCGGCGAGAAACTCGCCGACCCGCATCGCGGCCGAGCGGGCCTTCTCCTCTTGCACCTCGAGCGCGGCGCTTTTTGCCTGACTATAGCTCAGCCAGGTGTTGATGGCGCCATTGACCAAGAGTACGAGAATGACCAATCCGATCAACGCCGCCGCAAGTTTTGCGGCAAGCGGCGTCCGCCATGCTCGGCGCGCGGCCGACAGGGGCGCGCTTGCCGGCGCGGCGCCCGAACCAAATGAGCGGATTGAATCTCGGATCGTCACTCGATCACATCGTCGGCGAGGCCGAGCAAGGTCACTGGAGGTTCGAGCCCCATCGCCCTCGCCGTTTTCAAGTTGATCACGAAAAGGTATCTGCTCGGCTGCTCGAAGGGAATATCGCCCGGCCGGGCGCCTTTGAAAATACGATCGATCATCGAGGCCGCCCGGGTCAAAGACTCGCGCTCATCGGCGCCGTACGACATCAGTCCGCCCTCGCGGGCGAAAAAGTCAGATTCGTAGATTGCCGGCAGCCTATGCGCCGCCGCGTAATCGAAGACACGCTTGCGATTGAGAACCGTCAACGCGTCAGCGACCATCAAAATCGCGTCCGGCTTATCGCGGTCCATCGCCGTGAAGGCCCCGTTGAAATCGTTGGGCTCACGCACGCCGAGCGGCTGGACGACGAGGCCCTGCATTTGCGCGGCGCCCGCGGAGGCTTGGTAGCGCAAGGTCATGGCGCGATCGTCGGTGTTCCAAAGCATGGCGACGCGCTTCAAATGTGGTGAAAAGGCCTTCAGCAGCTCGAGCCGCTTGACGGTCAAAGTCGCCGCGACGTCCGAAATGCCGGTGATGACCCCGCCAGGGTGGGCCCAGCTCTCGACCAAGCCGGTGGCGACGGGGTCGCCCGCGCCAGCGAAGATGACAGTCGGAACACCGGCGGCCTTGGCCGCCACGGCGCTGGGATAACCGAGAGCGACCAGGATTTCCGCTCCGGCTCCCTTCAGCTCCGCGACGAGACCGGGCAGCTTTGCGAGATCAGCCGCCGCGCCGCGCGCCGAATAGACAAGATTTCGGCCCGGCGCGTAGCCCAGATCGGCCAGCGCAGCGAGAAGGATTTTGGCGCGCGGCGAATCCGCTGTCATGGCCACGCCCGACGCGATCGCGCCCAAGTGAAGCGTTTTGTCCGTTTGGGCAAAAGACGAGCCCGCCGCAGCGCAAACCGAGGCTAAAGAGACCAGGATGCGACGACGCGTAAGCATGGGCTCGTTTGCCCTTCAGGCGGGACCATCTTGCAGCGGCGTGGCGTCCAACGCAAGCGGGCTTCCGCGTGGACGCTGTCGCTCGACCGCCGCGTCGGCGAAAAGCAGTGGCGCGGAAGCACTGACGGGGTCCCGAGGCTCGGAGGTCCCGGGAGGTTGCTGCGGCCGCGGTCACGGACCCGCTGAGCGACTTGGAGGCCCTTCGAAACGAGGAGGCGTATCGTAGATCGAGCGCGAGAGGCGATTTCACATAGGGATATTCAACTTTGCGCGGCAAAGGGTCGAGACATCGCGAGAAAAGCGTCTCTGCGGACGGATCGGAAAAAGCATCGCCCGCAAGGGGCGGAAACCAGGCGACTCGGCCTCCCCGAGGGCCAATCTCTTAGTTATATCATAGACTTAGATCGTGGCGGAGGGGGCGGGATTCGAACCCGCGATACGGTTTCCCGTATACACACTTTCCAGGCGTGCGCCTTCGACCGCTCGGCCACCCCTCCGCATCGCGCATTTTCGCGCGAGCAGCGCGCATATCACCTCGTGCGGTCGGCGCGCAAGTCTGCAGGCCGCTTCGGGCGGCGTGGACACAGCGCGAGGCTTTGCGTAAGACGAGGCCGCTTGGGTTTCGCGCGGGATTGCGGCGTGTTCCGATTCTTGCTTCGCTTCGTCGCCCTGATGCTGCTCGCCGGCGCTTTCGCCGCGGCAGTCATCGACGGCGCGCGCTCGCTGGCGGTCCAGCACGTGGTGCTGACGTCGATGGGCGTAGCGCTCGACTACGCCTTTCCCACTAAATTTCCGCTGCTGCAGCCGTTCGTCGAGAAGCGGTTGCATCCCCTGTTGTGGGACCCGATCCTCGTCGCCATCCTGTCGGCGCCCGCCTTCGTCGACATGGCGGTCGTCGGATTCGGGCTGTTCTATATGACTCGCCCTCGCGCGCCGGCGGTCGGCGTCTACAGCCGAGCCCGCTGAGAGGCCGTTTCAGCTGGTTAAACGCTCTCGGCGAAGCGATACCCGATCCCCGATTCGGTTCGGATGATCGCCGGCGCCGACGGCTCGCGCTCGATTTTGTTGCGCAATTGGCCGACGAAGACGCGCAGATATTGCGTGTCGTTCTTGTGCGCGGGGCCCCAGACCGCGGTGAGGATCTGGCTATGCGTCATCACGCGCCCGGCATTGCCGGCCAAAGCGCACAGGAGATCGTATTCGCGCGGCGTGAGTTTGATCGGAACGCCCTCGCGGGTCACCAATCTCCGGTCCATGTCGATCGTCAGGCCGTCGATCTCGACGCGCGTCTTCGGCGCAGCGCCCGTCTTCGCGTGACGCAGCGCGGCCCGCAGCCGCGCCAGCAATTCGCCGATCGCGAAGGGCTTCTCGACATAGTCGTCGGCGCCGAGATCGAGTGCGGCGATCTTCTCGACTTCGCGATCGCGCGCCGAGAGAACGACGATCGGCGCCGGCGTGAATTGCCGCGCCGCGACGATCACCTCCTTGCCGTCCATGTCGGGGAGGCCGAGGTCGAGGAGGATGAGGTCCGGGGCGGCGTTGGCGATCAGGCGCAGCGCCTCGTGACCCGTGCCGGCGTGCAGCACGGCATAGTCGGACGCTTCCAGGGCGGGGCGCAAAAAGCGCAACATCTGCGGCTCGTCGTCGACGACGAGAATGCGGGGACCGCTCATGGCGCCGCCTTGGCGATTTCCGGCGCCTCGGCCGCCGGCATGGCGATGACGATGCGCGTGCCGCGCCGCCGGGCCGCCGGGCTCTCCGCCCAGATCCGGCCACCCATCGCCTCGATCAAGCCGCGGCTGATGGAGAGACCGAGGCCGGTTCCGGCCTTGCGCCCGTCAGATCTGCCGCCGCGATAGAACTTTTCGAAGATGCGATCGAGGTCGGTCGGCTTGACACCCGGTCCCTCGTCGGTGACGGAGAGCAGGACCGTGGCGCCGTCGCGCCGCGCATGAACGCTGATGCGCCCGCCGCCGCCGTATTTCTGGGCGTTGTCGAGCAAATTGAACAAGACCTGCTCCAGTAGGTTGGCGTCGCCGCGCATGAACGGCAGGTCGCGGGCCAAACTCGTCGAGAAGCTCTGCCCCGCAAACGCCTTGCTCGCGCGCTCGACCGCCGCGCGAACAATCTCGGCGACGTCGACGAAATCGCTTCGGGGCCGCAAGGCGCCCGCTTCGATTCTGGACATGTCCAGGAGATTGGCGATGAACCGCGTCAGGCGCGCGGCTTCTTCCTCGATCGAGACCAAGAGATCGGCGCGCTGCTCGATCGACATCGAGCCGCCGAACCTGCGCAACGTCGTCACCGCGCCGGTGATCGTCGCCAGCGGCGTGCGCAAGTCGTGGGACAGCGAAGCCAGCAGGGTCGTGCGCAGCTTGTCGTTTTCCTCCAACGCCACGGTGCGCACCGAGGCCTTGACCAGGATCGCGCGATCGATCGCGATCGCCGCCTGATCGAGAATGAGATTGAGCCCGTGCTCGAGCGACGGCGAAATCGGGCCGGCGGGGTCGGCTGGCTCGAAGCCGCAGACGCCGACGACGCCGCGGGAGGTCATGAGCGGCCGGAACTGGAAGCGCACGTTGGGCAAGGTGTCGGTCTTCCACCCCGCCGGCTCGTTTTTTTCGAACGCCCAGCGCGCCGCGCTGGTCTCGCCCGGGTCGAGCTCGCCGATCGGGGGCCACGCAGAGGAGAGGATGAGATCGCCGTCCTCGGGCAGCAGCATCGCGACGCAGCGCGCATTGAGCGTCTTCTGGGCGTAGACGGTCGCCGCCTGCAAGATGTCGTCGAGCGCGACAGCGCCGGAGAGCTTGCGCGAGAGTTCGAACAGCGAGCGCGTGGTCTGAGCGCTTTCGCGCGCCAGACGCTGCTGGTCGCGCGCATGGCCGGCGAGCCAGCCCACGAGAACGGCGACGATCATGAAAATGACCAGCGCGAAAAATTCGTGCGGCTCGTTGATCGTGATCTCGTAGAGCGGCTCGATGAAGAAAAAATCATAGGCCAGGAAGGAGAGAGTCGCCGCAAGGATCGCAGACTTCACGCCGAAGCGCGCGCCGCAAAACAGCACCGCGATGAGGAAGATCATCGACAGATTGGGCAGGCGCAGCCACATATTGAGCAATTTGCCGACGCCGACCGTCGCGGCGACCGACGCGACCGCCGCAACGGCTTCGAGCGGCAGATCGGCCGTCAAGGTCGCACGGAGGTCCCACTGCTGCCGGGTCGTGTCGCGGGGCTTGTCGCCGGTGACGACATGCACGCCGATGAGAACGGCGCGCCGCACCAGCGCCTCCGACAACGAGCGTCCGGCGAGTCGGCCGAGAAGCCCGGCCCTGGAACGCCCCACGACGATCTGCGTGATGTTCTCGCGCTGCGCATAGAGGAGAATTTCGGCGGGCAGATCATGGCCGACCAGCCGCGAGACCTCGGCGCCGAGGCTCTGCGCGAGGCGCAACGCGTCGTCGGCGTGCTTGGCGTTCTTGCCGGAGACCTCGCCGTGTCCCGGCTGGTCGACGGTCACGGCGACCCAACCGGCGTTGAGGCCGGTCGCAAGGCGGCTCGCAGCGCGTACGACATCCATCGACAAGGCGTCGGGGCCGACGCAAACGAGCAGGCGCTCGGCGGTCTCCCAGGGGCCCTCGATGGCGTTCTGACGCAACTGCTCGACCATCTGGTCGTCGACCCGCGCCGCCGTGCGGCGAAGCGCGATTTCGCGTAAGGCCGTGAGATTGCGCAGCGTGAAGAACTTCTGCTGCGCGAGCTTCGCCGTTTCCGGAAGATAGACCTTGCCGTCCTTGAGGCGCTGGATCAGCTCTTCGGAGGTGATGTCGACGAGCACGATGTCGTCCGCGTCGCGCAGGACGATGTCCGGCACAGTCTCGCGCACCGTGACGCCCGTGATGCGCGAAACGACGTCGGCGAGACTTTCGAGGTGCTGGATGTTGAGCGCCGTCCAGACATCGATGCGGGCGTCGAGCAATTCTTCGACGTCTTGCCAGCGCTTGGGATGCCGGCTCTCGGGCGCATTGGTGTGCGCGAGCTCGTCGACGATGATCAGCTTGGGTCGCCGGCGAAGCGCGCCGTCGAGGTCGAATTCCTCGATCTGCCGGCCCTGCCAATTGACGACCTTGCGCGGCAAAATCTCGAGGTCTCGCGTCAGCGCCTCGGTGTCGTTGCGCGAATGGGTTTCGACGAGGCCGACGACGACGTCGACGCCTTCCTGGCGCAGCAGGCGCGCGCGCTGCAGCATCGCGTAAGTCTTGCCGACGCCGGGCGCGGCGCCGAGGAACACCAGCAATCGCCCGCGCTTTTCCTTATCCGCCAACGCCAGCAAGGCGTCCGGGTTGGGTCGACGCTCAGGGTTTCGCTCGTTGGCCAAGGGACCGCGACTTCACCAGTTCCTGGCCATCTCTATAGCGCATCAGGGGCCATGTGAAGCGACAAGGGGGCGACGCGCCATGCCTCGCCTAGTCGTCTCCCTGACCCACAATCGCCGGCGCGTCAATGCGAAGACGCCAACCAGGCGATGAACAAAGCAGCAGTTACGGCGACAAATGCAACTTGAAATAGGGTGCGGACGATTTCGATCGGCGGTCGGCGGCGGAAATTCGCATCGGCCGCGACCGCGATTGCGCTGAACCTGGCGCGAGGACTGTGTTCCACCACGGCAACCTCCTGAATTGGGCCGAGTTGACCGACAGCAAAGCTAGAGCCGCGCGCCGCAAGTATTCCATTCACAATATTGGCCGCGGTCGTAAGGGACTCATAAAGCTCCCCCACCGCGTCGCCCCACACTTGCATACTCACTCGTTCGGGAGAAAAGGCGCGCCGTCGAGCCGGTCCTTATCTTTTCCTTATGCTGCGACGTCCGATCCCGCATTGATCGCTTACGGATGAGCGGTGCAAGAACAACCCGCCGTCACACTGGAGGCGCTATGCCATGGCCGACGTTGTCTACCTCGTCGTTGGGATTCTGTTTTTCGTCCTGATGGGCGTTTACGCCCACGCTTGCGACCGTCTGTAAGGAGAATCGCGATGACCGAACCAATCATCGGCTTGATTGTTGGAATCAGCCTGGGGATTTACCTCCTGTACACGTTGATCCGCCCCGAAAAATTCTGACGTTTCAAAAAAATCTTACGAACCTGAAGGTGACGCCATGACAATCGTCGGCTGGTCGCAAATCGCGATTGTGCTCGCGCTCGTGCTTGTAACCGCCATACCCTTGAGCGGCTTCATAGCGAGCGTCTATGCGGGCAGAGACAACTTCCTTTCCCCGTTCCTGCGGCCGGTCGAGCGCGGCTTCTATCGCCTCGCCGGCGTCGACGAGACGCGCGAACAAGGCTGGTTCATTTATGCGATTTCGCTGATCGCCTTTTCGATCGCCGGGTTCGTCTCGCTCTATTTCATTCAGCGCTTCCAGAACGTGCTGCCGCTCAACCCGCAGGGGTTCGACGCGGTGCCGCCGGATCTGTCGTTCAACACGTCGATCAGCTTCATCACCAATACCAATTGGCAGAACTACGGCGGTGAGACGACGATGAGCAATCTCACTCAGATGATCGGCCTCACCACCCACAACTTCCTCTCCGCCGCGACGGGCTTGGCGATCGCTTTCGCGCTCGTTCGCGCCTTTGCGCGCTCGACCGCGACCACCGTCGGCAATTTCTGGGTCGATATGACCCGCGTCGTCCTGTACGTCCTGCTGCCGATTTCGATCGTCGGCGCACTCGTCTATGTCTTTGCCGGCGTGCCGCAGACATTGGCCGGTTCGGTCGCTGTGACCACGCTCGAAGGCGCCAAGCAGACCATTTCCATGGGGCCGATGGCGAGCCAGGAAGTGATCAAGGAACTCGGCACCAACGGCGGCGGCTTCATGAACGCCAATTCGGCCCATCCGTTCGAGAACCCCAACGCCTGGACGAATATCCTTCAAATCTGGTCGTTGCTGCTCATCCCCGTCGCTTCCGTCATCGCCTTCGGTAGGGCCGTCGGCGACTTGCGCCAGGGCCGCGCGATCCTGACGACGATGGCCATTCTGCTCATCGTCGGCGTCGGCGTCGTCTACTGGTCGGAGAGCGTCGGAACGCTCGGCGTGAACGCGCTTGGAGTCGATCCCTCGGCCGGCAATCTCGAAGGCAAGGAGCTTCGCTTCGGCCAGGCGATGGACGCCCTGTTCACGACCGCGACGACCGGCACGGGCACGGGCGCCGTCATCACGATGCACGATTCGCTGACCCCGCTCGGGGGCCTGGTGCCGCTGTTCAACATCCTGGCCGGCTGCATCTGGCCGGGCGGCGTCGGCGCGGGGCTGTACGGCTTTCTCGTGGTCGCCATCATCGCCGTCTTCGTCGCCGGGCTGATGGTCGGCCGCACGCCGGAATATCTCGGCAAGAAGATCGAAGTGCGCGAGATGAAGCTCGCGATGTTCGCGGTGCTGATCTATCCGCTCGTCGTGCTCGGCTTCTCCGCGGCTTCGGTGATGATGAAGACCGCGCTCGACAGCCTCAACAACGCGGGGCCGCACGGGCTGTCGGAGATCATCTACGCCTTCGCCTCGACCAACGCGAACAACGGCTCGGCCTTCGCGGGCCTCAACGGCAACACGCCTTGGTTCAACACGACGCTCGGTCTCGCCATGCTGTTCGGCCGCTTCTGCTACGCCATCCCGGTTTTGGCGCTGGCGGGGGGCCTCGCCGCCAAGAAGAAGGCGCCGGCGTCGGCCGGAACGTTCCCGACCACCGGCCCGCTGTTCGTCGGCCTGCTGCTCGGCGTCATTGTCATCCTCTACCTGCTGCAATACTTCCCCGCGCTCGCGCTGGGGCCGGTCGTCGAGCATTTCCTGATGCTCGGCGGCAAGGCGTTTTGACAGCAAATCTCATTCCGATTGGAGTTATCCATGTCCACGAAGGCGAAGGCTAAGGGACTGTTCGATCCCCATATTATCCGCGCCGCGGCGTTGGATGCGCTGCGAAAGCTCAACCCCCGGCATCTGGCCAAAAATCCGGTGATTTTCGTCACCGAGGTGGTCTCGGTCGTCGTCACCGGTTTCTTCATCCGCGATCTCATAACGCATGATACGTCGCCTTTGTTCTCGGGCCAGATCGCGTTCTGGCTCTGGTTCACGGTGCTGTTCGCCAACTTCGCCGAAGCGGTGGCGGAGGGACGCGGCAAGGCTCAGGCCGAGAGCCTGCGCAGGAGCCGCAGCGACACGCGCGCCAAGCGCTATGTCGACCCGAAGAACTCTCAGCGGCGCGCATCAAGGCGTGAACGCTTTGGATTTGCGCGTCGGCGACGTCGTCCTGGTGGAAGCCGGCGACATGATCCCCGGCGACGGCGACATCGTCGAGGGTCTCGCGTCGGTCAACGAATCCGCGATAACCGGCGAATCCGCGCCTGTCATCCGCGAAGCGGGCGGCGACCGCTCGGCGGTGACCGGCGGCACCACGGTGCTCTCCGACTGGATCAAGGTGCGCATCACCGCCGCGGCGGGCTCGACCTTCATCGATCGCATGATCGCGCTCGTCGAAGGCGCCGAGCGACAGAAGACGCCCAACGAGCTCGCGCTGTCGATCCTGCTCTCGGGGCTGACGCTGATCTTCCTCATCGTCTGCGTGACGCTGTGGCCGCTCGCCGGCTATTCCGGCACGGTCCTTTCGGTGACGGTCCTCATCGCGCTGCTGGTCTGCCTGATCCCGACGACGATCGGCGGCCTGCTCTCGGCGATCGGCATCGCCGGCATGGATCGTCTGGTCCGCTTCAACGTCATCGCCACTTCGGGCCGCGCGGTCGAAGCGGCCGGCGACGTCGACACGTTGCTGCTCGACAAGACCGGCACGATCACCTTCGGCAATCGCATGGCCGACGAGTTCATCGCGGTGGCGGGCGTTCCGGAACGCAAGCTGGCCGAGGCGGTGCTGCTCGCCAGTCTCGCCGACGAGACGCCGGAGGGCCGCTCGATCGTCGCGCTCGCCAAGAGCCGCTACGGCATCGAGGCGCCGGCGATTACGGGGCAGTCGACGGTCGTGCCCTTCAGCGCGCAGACCCGCCTGTCCGGCATCGATCTGCCGGGGCGCGTGCTGCGCAAGGGCGCCGTCGATTCGATCCTCGCCGGGGCCGGCCTCACGCGCGACAGCGCGCCGGCCGATTTCAATACGGCGTTCGATCGCATCGCCCGCTCCGGCGGCACGCCTCTCGCTGTCTCCGACAACCAGCGTCTGCTCGGCATCATCCATCTCAAGGACATCGTCAAACCCGACATCCGTCCGCGTTTCGCCGAGTTGCGCGCGATGGGCATCAAGACGGTGATGGTCACCGGCGACAATCCGCTCACCGCCGCCGCGATCGCCTCGGAAGCCGGCGTCGACGACTTTCTCGCGCAGGCGACGCCGGAGGACAAGCTCGCCTACATCAGGAAAGAGCAGCAGGGCGGCCGTCTCATCGCCATGTGCGGTGACGGCACCAATGACGCGCCGGCGCTTGCCCAGGCCGATGTCGGCGTCGCCATGCAGACCGGCACTCAGGCGGCGCGCGAAGCGGGAAACATGGTCGATCTCGACTCCGATCCGACCAAGCTGATCGAGATCGTCGGCATCGGCAAGCAGTTGCTGATGACCCGCGGCTCGCTGACGACCTTCTCGATCGCCAACGATGTCGCCAAGTATTTCGCGATCATCCCCGCGCTGTTCGTGACGACGTATCCGGAACTCCGCGCGCTCAACATCATGGGGCTCCATTCGGACAAGTCGGCCATCCTCTCGGCGGTGATCTTCAACGCGCTGATCATCATCGCGCTCATTCCGCTCGCGCTGAAGGGCGTCTCGTATCGCCCCGTCGGCGCGGCGGCGCTGCTGCGCCGCAACCTGGCCATCTACGGCCTCGGCGGCATCATCGTCCCGTTCATCGGCATCAAGATCATCGACGTCTTGATCACCTTCCTCCATCTGGCTTGAGGGATAAACCGTCATGTTGAGCCAAATTCGTCCCGCCATCGTTCTGCTGGCGTTGTTCACGCTGCTGACCGGGCTCGCCTATCCCCTGGCGATCACCGGCGTCGCGCAAGTCCTCATGCCGCATCAGGCGAACGGCAGCATATTGGACGTCGGCGGAAAGCCGATCGGATCGGAACTGATCGGTCAGAACTTCGCCAGCGACAAATATTTCCATCCCCGGCCGTCGGCGACCCAGGCGCAGGATCCGGCGCACCCGGACGATCCCTCGAAGACCATCGACGCGCCCTATAACGCGGCGAACTCGACCGGGTCGAACCTCGGCCCGACCTCGCAAAAGCTCATCGATCGCGTCAAGGCCGACGTCGCGGCCAAGCGCGCCGCGGGCTGGCAGGGTCCGATCCCCGCCGACGCCGTGACGACTTCGGCTTCCGGTCTCGATCCGGACATATCGCCGCAGAACGCCTTCGATCAGGTCCCCACCGTCGCCAAGGCGCGCGATCTGCCTGAGGAGAAGGTGCGCGCGCTCGTCGAAGCGAATGTCGAAGGCCGCATGTTCGGCCTGGTCGGCGAGCCCCGCGTCAACGTCCTTCGCCTGAACATGGCGCTCGACGCGCTGAAGGCGTCCTGAGGTTTCCCTCATCCGGCCCTTCGGGCCACCACTCAGCGAACGAGACGTTCGCCTGACACCCGCCATGCGGGAGAATGGAAAAGCCCCTCTCCCGCCTGCGGGAGAGGGGTTGGGGTGAGGGAAGTACCCGCTACTTCTCCTTCTCCAGCATTTTGCGGATCGTCTCCAACTCACGCTTGCGCGCCGCGTCGATGGGAGGCGGCTTCAGCGGCAACGCCTCCAGCGCCTCGATGACGATCTCGGAAACCAGCAGCCGGGCGTTCTTCTTGTCGTCGGCGGGGACGACGTGCCACGGGGCGGTGGCGACGGTGGTGGCGGCGATCGCGTGTTCATAGGCGCGCTCGTAATCAGCCCAGCGCTTGCGCTCCTCCGCATCGGCGCGCGCGGCCTTCCAGGTCTTCTCCGGGTCGTCCAGACGCGCCTGCATGCGCCGGAGCTGCTCGTCCTTCGAGATGTGGAGGAAGATCTTGACGAAGCGCGTGCCGTTGGCGTGCAGGTGGCGCTCCAGGCTCCGAATCGAATGCAGGCGCTCCGAAAAGAGGGCGTCGAGATCGCCGTGTTCGTCGAATAGCCCCTCCTCGCGCAACAATTCGGGATGGACGCGCGGGACGAGGACCTCCTCGTAATAGGAGCGGTTGAAAACGCCGATGATGCCCCGCTCGGGCAATTCGCGGACCTCGCGCCAGAGAAAATCATGCGCCAACTCCACTCGCGTCGGCTGCTTGAACGAGACGACCTTGCAGCCCTGCGGATTGACGCCGGACATCACGTGGCTGATCGCGCCGTCCTTTCCCGCGGTGTCCATGCCCTGCAGGACGATCAGCAGCGCGTAGCGCCCCGACCGATAGAGATGCTCCTGCAGCCGGCGCAGATCGGCGACGTGCTTGGCGAGAATATCCGCATAGTGCGATTTCGATTTGTAGACCGGTTCGACCTCGGTCGCGCGCTTGGCGAGAGCGGCGGGCTCGCCCTCGGCGATGCGGAAGGCGCTGACGTCGATCTTCATCGGCTCCTGCCTTTCGATCCCCGGCCGCTCAGAGCGGCCGATCGCCGTCGGCGGCGCGCTTGGCCATCTTGACGAATTTCTTGACGACGCGGTCGCGCTTGAGCTTCGAGATATGGTCGATGAACAGCACGCCGTTGAGATGATCGATCTCGTGCTGCAGGGCCGTCGACAGCAGCCCCTCGGCGAGGATTTCCTGGAGCTTGCCCTCGCGGTCGAGGAAGCGCGCGCGCACGCTGGCGGGGCGCTCGACCTCTTCGTAATATTCCGGGATCGACAGGCAGCCCTCTTCGTAGACCGACCGCTCGTCGGAGGACCAGACGATCTCGGGATTGACGAAATATTGCGGCCGCGGCGGCTCGTCCTTCTTGGCGAGGTCGAGAACGACGAGGCGGATCGGTTCGGCGATCTGGATCGCCGCCAGACCGATGCCGGGCGCGTCATGCATCGTCTCGACCATGTCGTCCATCAGCTTGCGCAGGTCGTCGTCGACGCGATCGATCGGCGCGCTGACGAGGCGCAGCTTCGGGTCGGGCAGGATGATGATGGGGCGCAGGGCCATGGCGTTTGTTCGTTCTCGCGTTTCGTCGTCGTGTGATAGTCGCGCCTCGCGGCGGGGTCAAACCTGTTCCTCTTTCGTTCGATTTGTGGCCGCGAATCAGCTACGCTTGGCGCCATGAACCCGGTTCTCTTCATTTTCGACGACCATGCCGTGACCTTCGCCGAAGCGCTCGCCGCGGCGCTCGCGGCGATCGCCCTGCTGCTTTTCGCGCTCATCGTGGCGCTCTCGCGCTCGAACGCGGCGCGGCGGCGCGAGGCCGAGGCGGCGGCGGAGCGCCAACGCGAGCTGGAGACGCGCATCGTCGCCCTCGCCCAGTCCGGCGCGGAGCTCAACGG
Organism: uncultured Alphaproteobacteria bacterium; assembly: GCA_963813195.1. Lineage (GTDB taxonomy): Bacteria > Pseudomonadota > Alphaproteobacteria > Rhizobiales > Beijerinckiaceae > Roseiarcus. Next base: position 47,755 of record CAWEYC010000020.1, read on the forward strand.
CCGCCTGGGCTCGATGAGCGAATGGCTCGGCGCCCGGCAGACGGACCTCGCCCGGGTGATGTCGGAGCGCCTCGACAATGTCGGCGCGCGGCTTGGCGCCGGCCTCGAAAACCACGCGCAGACCACGGGCGCCAATCTCAACAAGCTCAACGAGCGGCTCGCGGTGATCGACGCCGCGCAGGCGCGCATGGCCGGCATGACCGAGGAAGTCGTTTCGCTCAAGGACATCCTCTCCAACAAGCAGACGCGCGGCGCCTTCGGCCAGGGCAGGATGGAATCGATCGTGCGCGACGGCCTGCCCGCCGGCGCCTACGAGTTCCAGTTCGCGCTCTCCAACAAGACGCGGCCCGACTGCGTCATCCGCCTTCCCGGCGATTCCCGCGTCCTCGCGGTCGACGCCAAATTCCCGCTGGAAGCGTTCACTTTGTTCAATCAGGCGCGCTCCGAGGAGGCGCGCAAGGCGGCGACGCAGCGCGTGCGCGCCGACGTCGGCAAGCACGTCAAGGACATCATGGAGCGCTATCTCCTGCCGGGAGAAACGCAGGACATCGCGCTGATGTTCGTGCCCTCGGAATCGATCTATTCCGATTTGGTCGAGCATTTCGACGACGTGGTGCAAAAGGCGCATCGCGGCCGCGTCGTCATCGTCTCGCCGTCGCTGATGATGATGGCGATCCAGGTGACGCAGGCGATCCTGCGCGACGCGCGCATGCGCGATCAGGCGCACGCGATCCACGCCGAGGTCGGTAAATTGCTCAACGACGTGCGCCTGCTCGCCGAACGCACCGCAAAACTGGAGACCCATTTCCGCCAGGCCCAGGAAGACGTCGGCCTGATCGCAACGTCCACCGAAAAAGTCACCCGCCGCGCCGCGCGCATCGACGCGATGGAGTTCGACGAGGAGGGCGCGGGGAAGGTGGAGACGCTGCCGAATTTGAGGCTGGCGAAGGGTGGGGAGTAGGGGGGCGGGGCAATTCGATTCTGGACTTGTTCGCGCGTTCATAGCCGAGCTTCAACCCGCCCATCCCAGGGCGATTGCGCGGCAATTCCCGGCGCGCCGGGGACGTTCGCTGTGCCCTCATCCGGCGCTTCGCGCCACCTTCTCCCGCAAGCGGGCGAAGGGAATCGATGGCGTCGCTCAAGCCCCTCGCCCGCTCGCGGGAGAGGGGTTGGGGTGAGGGCAATTCCACCGGATAGCAATCCGCTCTAAATCCCTATCCGCTCCACCTCGTCGAACGTCACTTCCTCCGCGGGGCGATCGTAAAGTCGCGTCGTGCGCGTGCTGGCATGGTTCGCCATCTGCGCGACCTTCTCAACTTCGGCCGCTACAAGATGCAGGCGCAGCGCGAGGCGGTTCCCGTTTCGAGCAATGGCACGCTTGCCGGATATTTCGTCGCGCCGCACGAATACGAAGAGCTGCAAAGAATGAGAGGCATGCGTCGACGCTTTCTGACCGCCGAACTGTCGGACGAGGAAGCCGAGCGCATCGCGTCGTCGCGGATGGACGCGCGGCACGATCATCTCAACAAGCTTCTTGATCCGAAATAGCTGGCGGCATGCCAATTCCGACGCCCGAACCAGGCCGCGCCGCATCGAGGAAACAGAAGGCATAAAGGCGGCGCGAGACCGTCATGCGCGTCTAGTCTCTGCAAGCCCCGTTCTCTTACGCAGCGGGAGTGGGCTTTCGCGAACTCTTACCGATGAGGGGCGGCGTGGGCTTGATCGGCGCGGGTTCGGCAGGGAGCGCCGTCGACCTCATGGAAGCCTCTTTTTTCCGAAGTTTTGAGGCTGTCAATGGCGCGCTTTTCGCGCGCCGCCTCCGGCGGTCGAAGACCATTGACAGCCTCAAAACTTCGGAAGTCTATGCTTTCATGAGGTCGACGGCTTGGTGTTCGGCGGAGGGGCAGGGCGGCTCCGGTAGAGAAAGTCTGAAGCCTACTGTCAGATCGCGAAATTGTGCAATTCGTATCGCGGCCCCGCGCTGGAGTAGGGTCGGCAATCTCGCCAACGCGGTAGTCGCGGCGATCGCGTCAGCGTAGGCGGGCTCGTTCGTTCATCGCTTGCTCGGGATCAATCGAAAAGCGGCATTCCGGCATCGGGACGACGCGTGACACGCCTCGCGTGAGCCGATCGGCTCGTCCGCCGACAAAGTCGCGATGAAAGAGAATACCGACGCACCGCGCGCACCTTCGTGACGGCCAATCACCCTGGCCCCTCACCCAGCCTCTCCCCGCAAGCAGGGAGAGGAGTCCAGGGGCGCCGTTCTTCCCCTCTCCCTGCGACTTCGGCTAAGCGCGCGAGCTGCGACACTCCGACGTCGTCAGCAATTGGTCTTGGTGGTGGATCTCGCTGTTCCCCACCTCGTCCGACTTCTTCCCAGTCATGCTGGCGCAGCCACTCTGGTCTTTGCGGATGACGACGCGCCGCGGGCCGACCCCCTGTCCCAAACAAACTATTTCGGAAAATCTTAAATCGTGGTACTGTGTAAGTCGAGCCCGGAGCGAGATGCGTTAAGCCGAAGCGTTTCAACCGTCATTGCGAGCAAAGCGAAGCAATCCAGACTTGGGGTTACGGCGGCTGGTTAGGCTGGGTTGCTTCGCTGTCGCTCGCAATGACAGCTTGGAAAGACGGCGAGACGTTCGGGTCTACGCCCGTGTTCGCGCTTGCGCGGAGAAGGTTGGGGGACTCCGGGTAACGGTTTACGATGTCCCCGGTCCTGACCGGCCGGTAGTCCCCAACAGACGGTTGCGCGGCTCCTCCGCTTCGCTCGGCCACTGCGCGGAAACTGCGGAAATTACGCATTCCGACTTTTCTGCCGAAGGGACAGAAAATGGGTAATCGGGGCAGATTTCCGGGCGGCGGGGGGAGTCAGGGGTCGGAAAATGTGATTCAAGCTTTGGATGCCGGCCCATGAACCTGATTCGCTGGAACGCCTGACCCCCGCTGAACTGATCGGCGTCGTGCGGGATTTGCTTGGCGAGGTGACGCGACTTCGGTCTGAGAATGAGAAGATCGGCGCAGCGTTCGCCAAGCTGAAGGTCGAGTATCAGGCGGTCAAGGATGAGCTTGCGCGGCTGAAGCATCTGCCGCCGCGTCCGCCGCAAAGGCCCTCTGGTATGGACAGAGCGACGGATGGGCCAAAGGCTGGCGGCGACAAGGGGGGACGTTCGACGCGTCGGCGCGGCAGCCACCTCGACAAGCTGACGATTGGCGCAACGGTGGTGGTGAGAGCGAAAGCTCCCGCCGGTTCGCGTCACAAGGGCTATGAAGACGTGGTGGTTCAGGACTTGAGCCTGCATCCGCAGGTGACGCGCTATCGGCGCGAGCGATGGGAAACGCCGGAGGGCAAGACGATCATTGCCGATCTGGCTGCTGGGATTGTCGGGGGCTATGGCCCCAACTTACATCGCGCCGTATTGACGCTTCACTTTGCCGGACAAATGACCTGCGAGCGCATCGTGACGTTTCTCAATGACATAGGCGTGGTGATTTCGAAGCGACAGGTCGTCCGCCTGTTGACGGCCAAGCTGGAGGCGTTTCGCGCCGAGGATGAGGCCGTGCTGAAAGCCGGCCTGGGCGGCGCCTATGTCACGGTCGACGATACAGGGGCGCGCCATGCTGGCAAGAACGGCTACGCCACACAGATCGGCTCTGATCGCTTTTGCGTCTTTCGCACCGGCGCCGCCAAATCGCGCATGGCTTTTCTGTCGCGCCTTTGCGGCGGCGCATCGCTCTATGTGATCAACGACGCGGCGCTCGATTATATGAAAGAGCGCGGCCTGCCGCAGAGCGTCATCGACAAGTTCGCTGGCCATGAGGACCGCATTTTCCGCAGCCCCGAGGGCTGGGAGCGGCATTTGCAGGCGCTGGGGCTGAGCGTGCTGAAAGTCACTCCCGATCCCGTCCTGATCGCTAACGAAGGCGCGCTGTGGGGGGCAATCCGCCATCAAGGATTGTTGCAGGACGCCGTCGTCGTTTCCGACGACGCCGGCCAGTTCCGCGTCGCCGTCCATGCTTTGTGCTGGGTTCACGCTGAGCGGCTCGTCCATAAATTGGTCCCCGCCAATGACAAGCAGCGCAACGCCATCGAAATCGCCAAGCGGATGATCTGGTGGTTCTATCGCGCTTTGAAAGACTACAAACTCGCCCCAAATCCTGAACAAGCCCAGGTTCTGCGCGCGCGGTTCGACCGCATCTTCAACCGCGCCAGAACCGGCTACGCGACGCTCGACAGTCTCCTCAGACGTCTTTATCGCAACAAAGACGAACTTTTACGCGTCCTCGAGCGGCCGGGCATCCCGCTCAACACCAACGCCTCGGAAAACGACATCCGCGCTTTCGTCACCAAGCGAAAAATCTCCGGCGGAACCGTCAGCAACAAGGGCCGCGACGCACGGGACACCATGCTCGGGCTCGCCAAAACCTGCATGAAGCTCAAAGTGTCCTTTTTCGAATACATCGGCGCACGCCTCGGAGTCGCCGGACCAACAATCCCACCCCTCGTCGACCTCATCCAAACCGCACACGCTTGAAGCCCGCCCGCATCGCCCGGAAATCTGCCCCGATTACGAAAATGGCGCCCAAGGTCTTGAAGTCAGGCCCCGCAGGCCTGAACCCGCGCCTGCCTCGACCATCTCGGCGGCCCCGTGAGGAGCGCCTACGCGCCGACCTGCCGCCTCAGCCACGGCCGCGTGCCGGCCGGCGCTTCTTGCAGCGCGACGCTCGGCTGGTAGAACAACGCAGCCTTGGGCACATGCCCCTCGTGGAGGGCGCGCAAGGTCGGCTCGTCCGTCACCTCGAACGCGGTGAAGCCGCAGCGCAGCATCAGCGCGATTTCGTCGAGCAGGACGTCGCCGGTGGCGCGCAGGTCGCCGGCGAAGTCGAAGCGTTCGCGCAGCAGCTCCGCATAGGAGAACGCGCGGCCGTCGGCGAATTTGGGAAAGTTCAGCGCGACGAGCGGGCGGCTCGCCGCCTCGGGCAGTTGCGCGAGCGCCTCCTTGCCGGCGGCGATCGCGACGCCGACGGGATCGGCGCGCGCAATCAGGGCGTTCCTCTCCGCGCTCCAGCGCGCAAAGGAGACGATGATCGCGCCCGCGGGCGGCGCCGGCGCGGCGTCGTCGAGCGTCGTCCAAACGTCTTCGGCGAAGCCGCCGTCGCGCCACAGAGCCATCAGATATCCTGTCCCGCCGAAAGCGGTTCGGTGTGGATGCCGCATTCGGTCTTGCCGCGCCCGCGCCAACGGCCGGCGCGCAGATCTTCGCCCGGCCTGACCATGCTGGTGCAAGGCAGGCAGCCGATCGAGGGATAGCCCTTGGCGACGAGGGGATGCGGCGGCAGATCGGCCTCGCGGATGTAGTCGAGGACGTCGGTGGCGCTCCAGCCGACGAGCGGGTTGACCTTGACGCGCTCGCCCTCGGCTTCGAACAGCGGGACCGTCGAGCGGGTCACGCTCTGGAAGCCCTTGCGCCCGGTGATCCAGGCGTCGAAGCCTTCCAGGGCCTTCGCCAGCGGCGCCACCTTGCGGATTTCGCAGCAGCGGTCGGGATCGCTGGCGAACAGGAACTTCTCCGGGTCCTCGGCGGCGAGGAGCGCCGGGTTCGGATCGGCGACGATGACGTTTTCCAGTCCGAGCCGCGCGCAGAGCTCGTCGCGATAGGCGAGCGTTTCCGGGAAATGCTGGCCGGTGTCGACGAAGACGACCGGCGTTCGCTTGTCGACCTTGGCCACCATATGCAGCAGCACGGCCGAATCCGCGCCGAAGCTGGAGACCAGCGCGATGCGGCCGGGAAACAGATCCTCGATCGCGAGGCGCAGCAGCGAACTCGCCTTGACCCGGGCGAAGCGGTCCTCGAGCCGCGAGGCGGCGACCTGATCGCCGAACAGTTTGACGTCGTGCGCGCTCATCAGATGTCCGCTCCCGCGCTGCGCTCGTAGAGCGCCTCCTTGAAGGGCGCGATGCCCAGGCGGCGGAACGCGGCGAGGAAATCCTCGTCCGGCCCCCGGCGCTGCGTCATATAGGTCTCGACCACCGTCTCGACCGCCTCGACGATGGTCTCCGAGCTGAAGCCGGGACCGACGATCTGTCCGATCGCGGCGTTCTCGTCGCCGGAGCCGCCGAGCGTGACCTGGTAGGTCTCCTCGCCCGCGCGCTCCAGCCCGAGAATGCCGATATGGCCGACGTGATGATGGCCGCAGGCGTTGATGCAGCCGGAAATCTTGATCTTCAGCGGGCCGATCGCGCGGGCGCGCGCGCCGTCGCCGAAGCGCTCGGAAAGGCGCTGGGCGATCGGGATCGAGCGCGCCGTCGCCAGCGCGCAATAGTCCAGCCCGGGGCAGGCGATGATGTCGCTGATGAGGCCGGCGTTCGGGGTCGCCAAGCCCACCGAGGCGAGCCGGTCGTAGACCGCGTTGAGATCGTCGAGCGCGATGTGCGGCAGGATCAGGTTCTGCTCGTGGGAGACGCGCAACTCGTCGTGCGAATAATCCTCGGCGAGATCGGCGACGGCGTCCATTTGGTCGGCGGTTGCGTCGCCGGGCACGCCGCCGATCGGTTTTAGCGAAATCGTCACGATCGCGTAGCCCGGCGTCCTGTGCGGCGTCACGTTCGATTCGAAGAACTTGGAGAACTTGCCGTCCTTGCCGCGCCGCCGCTCGACGCGCTCGCTCGTCGGCTTCTTGGGCTCGAGCGCCGGCGGCGCGAAATAGGCGTCGATGCGCTCGATCTCTTGCTCGGGCAGAGTGAGACCCGTGCGATCGTGCGCGGCGAATTCCGCTTCGACCGCGTCGCGCAGCCCTTCGAGGCCCTTTTCGTGCAGCAGGATCTTGATGCGCGCCTTGTATTTGTTGTCGCGGCGACCCTCGAGATTGTAGACGCGCAGGATCGCGTCGGCATAGGCGAGCAGGTCGCGCTCTGGCAGAAATTCGCGCACCTTGTGCCCGATAAAAGGCGTGCGGCCGAGCCCGCCGCCGACATAGACGGAAAAGCCCAGCTCGCCCGTCTCGCTTCGCACTACCTGCAGCCCGATGTCGTGTGCCTGGATCACGGCGCGGTCGTGCGGCCCGCCGTTGACAGCGATCTTGAACTTGCGCGGCAGGAACGAGAACTCCGGGTGCAGCGACGACCACTGCCGGAGGATTTCCGCATAGGGGCGCGGGTCGGCGATTTCGTCGCCGGCGACCCCGGCGAAATGGTCGGCGGTGACGTTGCGGATACAATTGCCCGAGGTCTGGATCGCGTGCATTTCGACGCTCGCCAGCTCGGCGAGGATGTCGGGCACGTCCTTCAGCGCGGGCCAGTTGAACTGGAGGTTCTGACGGGTCGTGAAATGGCCGTAGCCGCGATCGTATTTTCGCGCGATCTCGGCGAGTTTGCGCATCTGGCGCGAATTGAGCGTGCCGTACGGCACCGCGATGCGCAGCATATAGGCGTGCAGCTGCAGATAGAGGCCGTTCATCAGCCGATGCGGCCGGAACTGCTCCTCCGTAAGGTCGCCGGCGAGGCGGCGCGCGACCTGGTCGCGGAACTGCTCGACGCGCGCCGAAACGAAGGCGGCGTCGAATTCGTCATAGCGGTACATGCGGTGTCTCCTGTGGCGCATGCAGGGCGAATATAGGCGCCTGTCCCTGCGCCTGCTTGCCAAGGTCCCGGCGCACCGTTGGCCCGGACGCGCGGATCGCTTCGCGCAGCGCCTTGGGCGCATAATGGCCGTTGCGAAATTCGACCGCGATGGCGTAGGGGTCGACGATGAGGCTGCGCGCGACCGCCTCGCCTGCTTGCGCGAGAGCCGCTTTGGTCGCGGAAGCCTCGTCATAGACGGCGGCGCGCGCGAAGTCCTCAGCCCAGCCGCCTTCAGCGTCCTGAAAGACAACGACGCCATCGGTCAGCCGGTTGGCGGTGACGATCTCGCTCACAACGCTTCCTTTTCTCGATTCCGCAGCCTCTCTCGTTCTTGAGGCTATTGCGCCCAATTTACTCAGGCAGGTCGACAAATAATGCCGTTATATGAACCTGATAGCATATTATACGTGAACGATCTAGAAGATTTTGTTTAATACGCATGCTGAATGTGTAACGCGCGTTTGCCGTCTCACATGAAGCTCTGCGGATCGACGTCGATCGCGACCCGCACGCCCCCGCGCGGCGGCGGGGCGGCGGCGAGGAGCGCGCGCAGGAATCCTTGCAGGTCCACCCCGCGCGGCGCTTTGAGCGCGAGCCGGAAGCGGTGGCGTCCGCGCAGCACCGCCATCGGCGCCTCGGCCGGGCCGAGCAGTGTAATCTCGTCGCTTTGCACCGCGCCGCCGATCGGCGCCAGGCGCCAAGACTTTCCGGGACGAAGCGCGTGCGCCGTTTGCGCCAGCGCGCGCGCATGCGCCTCGGCGGCGCCCCGATCTTCGCCGGAAACGACGATAGCGGCTAGGCGCCCGAACGGCGGCAGCCCTCCGCGTCGCCGCTGCTCCGTCTCCTCGGCGTAGAACCGCTCCGCGTCGCCCGACAACAGGGCGGCGATGACGGGATGCTCGGGCTGCCAGGTCTGCAACACGGCGCGCCCAGGCTTCTCCCCGCGTCCGGCGCGCCCGGTCGCTTGTCGCAACAGTTGGAACGTGCGCTCGGCGGCGCGTGGATCGCCGTTGGCGAGGCCGACGTCGGCGTCGACGACGCCGACCAGGGTCAAAAGTGGAAAATTATGGCCCTTGGCGACGAGTTGCGTGCCGATGATGAGTTCGTATTCGCCGCGCGCCGCTCCATCGAGCTGAGCGCGCAGTCGCTCCAGTCCACCGGGAAAATCCGAAGAAAGCACGAGCGTGCGCGCCTGCGGGAACAGCGCCTCGACCTCTTCGGCCAGACGCTCGACGCCGGGACCACAGGCGGCGAGAGTGTCGGCCTCGTGGCACTCGGGGCAGGCGTCCGGACGACCTTCGACATGGCCGCAATGATGGCAGACGAGCGCCTTGCGAAAGCGGTGTTCGACGAGCCACGCCGCGCAATTCGGGCATTGAAAGCGATAGCCGCAGGCACGGCAGAGGGTCAGCGGCGCATAGCCGCGCCTGTTGAGGAAGAGGAGCGATTGTTCGCCGTTGGCGAGACCCGCTTCGATTCCCGCGACGAGGCGCGGCGCCAGCCAGCGACCACGCGGTGGACCCTCGCGTCGTAGATCGATCGCGGCGACGTCGGGCAGAGCGCGCTCGCCGAAGCGTGAGGCGAGCCGCAGCCAGTCGTAACGACCTCGCTCGGCATTGACCCGCGTTTCCAGAGACGGCGTCGCGGAGGCAAGGACGACAGGCGCCCCTTCCAGGCGCGCGCGCACCACCGACATGTCGCGGGCGTGATAGATCACACCATCCTCTTGCTTGTAGGCGCCTTCGTGTTCCTCGTCGACCACGACGAGGCCAAGATCGGCGAAGGGCAGGAAAAGAGCCGAGCGCGCGCCGACGACGACGCGCGCTTCGCCGCTCGCCGCCGCGCCCCACAGCCGCTCGCGTTGGCGCGGCGTGATCGCGGAATGCCATTCGGCGGGCAGTGCGCCGAAGCGCGCGGCGAAGCGATCGAGGAACTGCGAGGTCAGCGCGATTTCCGGCAACAAGACGAGCGTTTGACGCCCCGCGCGCAGGGCCGCCGCGATCGCCTCGAAGTAGACCTCCGTCTTGCCGGAGCCGGTAACGCCTTCGAGCAAGATCGCTCTGAAAACTCGGGCTTCGACCGCGCGCGTCAGCGCGTCGGCGGCGGCGCGCTGATCGGGCTCGAGCTTGCGAACCGCGAAATCGGGATCAAGGGGTGGGGCAACGGGTTCGGGCGGCAGCGCGACGACTTCGAGCGCGCCGTCGTCGACGAGCGCCTCAATGACACCGGGCCCACAGCCGGCGGCTTCGGCGAGCGCACTCTTGGCTTGCGGCGCCGCATCGGCGATCGCTGCGAGCACGCGCGCGCGGGCCGGCGTAAGTCGGAGGGGCGCCTTACCGGTTGCGCGGTAGGCGAGGCGAGCCGGTGGGGAAGCCGCCGCTTCGGGCGCGCGCGTGGCCATGCGCAGCACCATGCCGCGCGGGGCCAAGGTCCAGCGCGCGACCCAGTCGACGAAGTCGCGCAAGGGCTTGCGAAGCGGCGGCCAGGCGCGGATTTCGGCGACGGATTTGAGATTGTCGCCACCCCCCTCGCGCGTCGACCACGCGACGCCGACGGCGCGCCGCGTTCCCAGGGGCACGACGACGAATTGTCCGGGCGCAATCCCCCATTCGGCCGGCGCGCGATAGCTGTAGGCCGTGTCCACGGCGACCGGGGCAAGAACGTCGATCACGACGCTTCGTCGAGGGGCCTTCGCGTCGTCGCCGGGTGGATCGGTCATATCGACGCGATTAGCATGCGAGGTCGGCCGGGGGTAAATTGTCGCGCGCTCATCCAGCGCCGCGGGCTAACGCTCGGCGAAGACGCCAGACTACAGGCTCTGGTGCGTGCCGTCGCAGTAAGGCTGGTTCTTGCTGTGTTTGCACCCGCATAGATACGCGGTTCCATCCTTCTGCGCGACGAAGGAGTGCGGCGCAAAGTCCGATCCCTTGTGGGAGCCGTCGCAGAACGGTTGCTTCGCCGACTTGCCGCAGGCGCACCAATAGTACGTCTTGTCGGCTTCCAACGCGATGGCGAAGGGGGCCTTCTGAGCGATATTCGGTTCGGACACTGTCGGCTCCCCCTCTTTTCGTTCTCTTAGGCCTTCGGCTTGGCCGCCTCCGCGGCTTTCCCAGGCGACGCCTCGATGCGCTCGGCGATACGCGCCGACTTGCCGCGGCGGTCGCGCAGATAATAGAGCTTGGCGCGACGGACCTTGCCGCGGCGCACCACCTTGATCGAGTTGATCATCGGGGAATAGATAGGGAAAACGCGCTCGACGCCTTCGCCATAGGAAATCTTGCGGACGGTGAAGCTCTCCTGGAGCCCGCCGCCATTGCGCGCGATGCAGACGCCTTCATACGCTTGGACGCGCGTACGCTCGCCTTCGCTCACCTTGACGTTGACCACGACCGTGTCGCCGGGCGCAAATTCCGGGATTTTGCGGTCCGCGCTCAATTTGGCGACTTGCTCGGCTTCGAGCGTCTCGATGATATTCACTGTCGTTCTCCATGCCGTGACGTCGAGTCCGCTCCAGCGGGATCGACGAGCGCTTCGGCGCGCTGTTTTCAGTTGAGCTGGCGCTCATACAGCATATGCGCAGGGGTGTCGAGGCGTCCCGCGCGCGCCACCGGCGTATTTTGCGCGCCGAGCGACTTCCGCTATTTTCCGCCCTGACTGGCCAGGTCCCGTTTCGTGGCCGCACGCTTCCGGAGAAGTTGATGAACATAGTGCGTTACGCCGCGGCGACAATCCGTCGCCTCGGCCGCTCAGCGCCCGCGGGCGTCCTTGCTCTCGCCCTTGCAGCGGCGTCAGCTCACGCTCAGAGCGCCGCCGCCGCCCCCGCGCCTGTGGCGCCCGTCGATCAGTTGATGGCGCCCGGCCTGCTGCCCGATATCGTTCAGGGCTCGCCGTCTGCGGCGGTCACGATCATCGAATACGCCTCGATGACCTGCAGCCATTGCGCGGCTTTCCACGAGGAGACCTGGCCTGGCCTCAAGGCCAAGTATATCGATACGGGCAAGGTCAAATTCATCCTGCGTGAGTTTCCGCTCGATCCCCTGGCGGCCGCCGGCTTCATGCTCGCCCGCTGCATCGGACCGGACAAGCGAAACGCCTTGATCGATCAGATGTTCGCGCAGCAGAAGAGCTGGGCGTTCGTCGAAAAACCGGTCGAGCCGCTTCTCACGCTCGTCAAGGAGGCTGGCATGTCGAAGACGGATTTCGACACCTGCTTGAAAGATCAGAAACTCTATGAAACCATCAATAAGAGCCGAGATTTGGCGGCGAAGCAGTTCGACATCGACTCGACGCCGACGTTTTTCGTCGACGGACGCAAATTGACCGGCGAACTCTCCGTCGCGGAAATCGACAACGCGCTGCAGCCGCTGTTGAAATAGGGCGGTTTCGCACAGGTTTTTGGGCGTCGTAGCTTGATTGCGCGCCAGGTTTGTGGCGGCGTACCAGCGATTCCCAGCGATTGGGCGTCGAGGCGGGATCGAACGGGCTGCTGCAGTTCCCGCCATCGCGTTGCGCGCCGGCGCGCCGGAGATGATGTGAGAGGGCGAAGCCCATGAAATTCGAGCGGCTGCGCCTGGCCGGCTTCAAGAGCTTTTGCGACCCGACCGATTTCAAGATCGAGGGCGGACTGACCGGCGTCGTCGGCCCGAATGGCTGCGGCAAGTCCAATCTTGTCGAAGCGCTGCGCTGGGTCATGGGCGAGAGCTCCTATAAGAACATGCGCGCGTCCGGCATGGACGACGTGATCTTTTCCGGCTCGGGCAAGCGGCCCTCGCGCAACATCGCCGAGGTCGGCCTCGTTCTCGACAATTCCGATCGCCGCGCGCCCGCCGCGTTCAACGACGCGGAGACGATCGAGGTCACGCGCCGCATCGAGCGCGAGTCCGGCTCCACTTATCGCGTCAACGGCCGCGAGGTGCGCGCGCGCGACGTGCAATTGCTGTTCGCCGACGCTTCGACCGGCGCGCGGTCGCCCGCGATGGTGCGGCAAGGGCAGATCGGCGAAATCATCGCCGCCAAGCCGCAAGCGCGACGCCTCATCCTCGAGGAGGCGGCCGGCGTTTCCGGCCTGCACTCGCGCCGCCACGAGGCCGAGCTGCGGCTCAAGGGCGCCGAAGACAATCTCCTGCGGCTCGAGGACGTGCTCAAGCAGATCGACGCGCAGGTCGACAGCCTGAAGCGGCAGGCGCGCCAGTCGACGCGCTATCGGTCGCTGGCGCAGGACATCCGCCGTCACGAGGCGTTGGCGCGGCTGATCGCCTGGCGCGAGCAGGAAGGGCAGTTCCTGCGGGCGCAGAACAAGCTCGAAGCCGACGTGCGCGACGTCGCCGAGCGGACGCGGGCGCAGGGCGAAGCGGCGCGCCTGCAGGCGATCGCGGCGGCCGCGTTGCCGTCCCTGCGCGACGAAGAAGCCCGCCTCGGCGCCGCGCTGCATCGCCTCGTGCTCGCGCGCGACGCACTCGCGGGTGAGGAAAAACGCGCCAAGGAGCGCGTCGCCGAACTCGAGCGCCGCATCGTGCAACTCGCGCAGGACGCACAGCGCGAAGAGGCGCTGATCGCCGATGCGGCGCACGTCATGGGCAGGCTGACGGCCGAGGACGAGGCGCTCGCCGCCGACACGGGCAGGTCGGAAGACATCAAGATCGAGGCCGAGGAGCGGCGCGCGCGTCTCGAATTGCGGCTCGCCGCCGCCGAAGCCGCGCTCTCCGAGGCGCAGGCCGCCTCCTCCGACCTCAACGCCCGGCGCAACGCCCTTGGCGCGGGGCTGGCCGAGGAAGCGCGCCGCCTCGCCCGTTTCGAGAGCGAATGCGCCGCGATCGAGCGCGAGCGCGCCGCGTTGCAGGGCGCGGCCGAGGACGACGGCGCATTCTATGCCGAGAGCGAAGCGGTCGAGACGCTCGGCGAGGCGCTCGAAGAGGCGGAGAGCGCGGCCATCGCCGCCGAGGCGGCGCACGTCGAGGCGCGGGAAGCCGAGGCGCGTCTGCGCGGGCCGCTCGCCGAGGCCGAGCGCGCCGCGCAACGGCTCGACACCGAAGCGCGCACGCTGACCAAGCTGCTGGGCTCCGCGTCGGATGGCCCGTGGCCGCCCGTCGTCGACGCGATCAATGTCGCACGCGGCTACGAGGCCGCGCTCGGCGCCGCGCTCGGCGACGATCTCGACGCCTCGACGGACGCCGCCGCGCCGACGCATTGGTCGCTCGTCGAAGGCGGCGAGCCCGATGCCGAATTGCCGCCCGGCGTCGAAGCCTTGGCGTCGCGCGTCGAAGCGCCGCCGGCGCTGCGGCGGCGTCTCGCCCAGATCGGCGTCGTCGCGCGCGCCGACGGCGGCCGCCTCGCCGCTTCGTTGCGGCCCGGCCAGCGCCTTGTCTCGCCCGAGGGCGATCTGTGGCGTTGGGACGGTTTCATTTCGACCGCCGACGCGCCGACGCCGGCGGCCCGCCGCCTCGTCGAAAGAAACCGTCTCGTCGATCTCTCGCGCGAGGCGGAGGCGGCCCGGCAGGCCGCCGAAGTGGTGAGGGCGCAGGCGGCGCGCGCCCAGATGGCGCTGCGCGAAGTCGCGCACGCCGAAGGCGCCGCCCGCCAGCGCGCCCGCGCGGCGCGCAGCGCCTTGGACGCCGCACGCGACAAGCTGGCCGCGACCGAACGCCGCCGCGCCCAGACGCTGTCGCGCATCTCCGCGCTCGACGACGCCTTGGCGCGGGCGCGAACCTCGCGCGACGAATCGGCCGAGCGCAAGGCGCGCTCCGAGGCCGCGCTGAAGGATCTCGCGGCGAGCGATGAACTGGCGCTGGCGCTGGAGCGCGCCCGCTCGCTCGCCGCGCAGGAGCGCGCCGAATTCGCCGCGGCGCGCGCCGCGGCGCAGAACCTGACGCGCGAAGCGGAGACGCGCGAGGCGCGGCGGCGGGCGATCGCGACGGAACTGCGCTCGTGGGTCGAGCGGCGGGCGAAGGCGGAGGCCCATGTCGCCGAGATCGCCGAACGGCGCGACGCCGCGCAGAACGAACTCGAATCGCTCGCCGACGCGCCCGTCGCCTTTCTGGCGCAGCGCCGCGAGTTGATCGCCCGTCTCGATGAGGCCGAGGCGGCGCGCAAGGCGGCGAGCGACGCCCGCGCCGCCGCCGAGACCGCGCTCGCCGAGGCCGACCGCGCCGCCCGCGCCGCGCTCGAGGCGATGGGGTCGGCGCGCGAGGCGCGCGCCGCCTCCGAGGAACGTCTGGAAGGCGCCCGTCAGGGGCGGGATGCGCTGCTGCGCGCCATCGCCTCGGAGCTCGACGTCGAGCCGGCGGGCCTTCCGGCCCTCGCGGGCCGAGCCGCCGGCGCCGAGCCGCCCGAGGCCAGTCTCGTCGAACGCAAGCTCGAGAGCCTGAGGCAGGAGCGCGAGCGCCTCGGCGCCGTCAACCTGCGCGCCGACGACGAACTCGCCGAGGTCGGCGCCAGCCGCGACCGGCTGATCGCCGAGCGCGACGATTTGACCGAGGCGATCAAGCGGCTGCGCCAGGCCATCCACAATCTCAACCAGGAAGGGCGCGAGCGGCTCCTTTCCGCCTTCGACGTCGTCAACAAGCACTTCGGCGAATTGTTCGCGACCCTGTTCGAGGGCGGAACCGCCGAATTGCAACTGATCGAGTCCGACGACCCCCTGGAGGCGGGACTCGAACTGCTGGCGCGCCCGCCGGGCAAGAAGCCGCAGACGCTGACGCTGCTCTCCGGCGGCGAGCAGGCGCTGACCGCGATGGCGCTGATCTTTGCGGTGTTCCTGACCAACCCGTCGCCGATCTGCGTGCTCGACGAGGTCGACGCGCCGCTCGACGATTACAATGTCGAGCGCTTCTGCGACCTGCTCGAGGAGATGCGCAAGCGCGCCGACACGCGCTTCGTCACCATCACCCACAACCCCATCACCATGGCGCGGATGGACCGCCTGTTCGGCGTCACCATGGCCGAACGCGGCGTCAGCCAGATCGTCTCGGTCGACCTCGCGACGGCGGAGCGGTTTTTGGAGGCGAGCTGAGGCGAGCTCTCATCCGGCCGGGGTCCCCCCGCCACTCGAGCTTGCGGCAAGGGCTCGTCAAGCCTGGCGTCAAGTTTCGTCAAGTCTTGTCAAGCCATGTCAAGGTTTTCGCTTGACGAACACTTGACAAAATGGCGAATTATTCAACGGAATCAACGCGACCCGGCGCGTCAAGGCCGGCCTCGCGCTCTGGCGGGCTCGCGCCTCCCGCCGCCCCGACGGCGCCCTCCTGGCGCGCCCGCACCATGCGCTCGGCCATGGTGTTGAGCTTGGTCAGCAGCCGCTCGCGCGCGCCCTCGTCGTAGCTCCCCACCGCCTCCTCGATGGCGCAGTATTTGTCCAGCCGGTCGAGCACGCGCAGCAACCGGTCGATCGCGCCGAGATCGCCGTCGGCGACGCCGCGCGCGGCGAGGCGCAGCGCCGGTTCGAGCCGCGCCATCTGCACCCTGGCGTGATCGAGCTTCGTCTCGACCTCGCCCTCGCCGAGCGCCTGCGCGACGATCTGGCGCACCCGCTCGCGCGAAATCCCCTCCTCGCGCCCGATCGCCGCATAGGACCAGCCCGCCTGCACGGAACTGACGATGCGAAGGCGGCGGAGGTCGCGGTCGCGCGCGGGGCTGGAGGGGGAGGGGGAGGGAAGGGGAGCGTTCATGGCGGGCGGCTCCGAAATGCGCGGCGGGCGCGGGGAGGGGGAAAGGCGAAAGACAGGGATAGCATATATTCTGATTATCAGAAAGAAAAATCGACGTGGCGGCCTGACGGTTAGGCGGGAAGCAGTGCGGAACCGCGCCCACCCTCACCCTCACCCAGGTCCCCTCTCCATGAACTGCACGGCTGTCGGGGGACACAAAATCGGTTGCAATATGTAGGACTATATCAACCGGTGGTCGTCATGCCTGGCCTGCGCAGCCTTGCGCCGGCCATCCACGCCGAGCCGCCAGGGTCATTCTGGAAAAGCGATCGCGGCGCCGCCGCGTGTGGACGATTGCTTTGCAATCGCCTTGGGATGGCCGGGACAAGCCAGGACAAGCCCGGCCATGACGACCTGGGGTTGTCTTTTCGCCTGGAGGCTCGGCGCCGCGAGCATCTTTCTCTTTCCCCGGACAGCCGCGCATGAACTGGCAAGGGCGGCAACGGCCCCCGTGCTGTCCTCGGCTCGCTGCCACAGGCGCGCGCGCCGGGGTTTCAGCGGTCGCAAAGCGAGCGGCGGATTCCTCATGACGACCGGGCGCCGACGCGCCTTGGAGCGGCAGTTACGGGGGAATTTCGGACAGTCACGGCAATCGCCGAAGCGGCCCTCACCCGTTGCATTGACAGGGGTTCCTAAATCCGTCGCGAACGGATCGGCGGTGCGCGGGCTTGTCAAGAGCCCCTAAACAATAGCAGATTTGAATTGGGCCCGCGCACATACGGATGATGTGAGATTGAAACCGCCGCAGGCGCTTGCAGGCGAAGCGGAGCGCGAGACGCCACGCACAGTCGTCGGGGGGCGCAATGGAATCGATCGTTTTGACCGCCATCGCGTTCGCGGTTGTTTTCGCCGGCGGGGCGATAGGGCTGCAATTGCAAGGCGCGTTGCCGGAAAGCTACACGACCGGGGGCGCCAGGGATATGACTGGCGCCGTCGTCGGACTGATGACGCTCCTTCTCGCGCTTGTGCTCGGCTTGTTGATCTGGACAGCCTATGGAGTGCTTTCGACCCAGAAGGCGCTGATCCAGACGCTGGCCGTTAACGGGCTGAAGTTCGACCAAGCTATGCAGGATTACGGGCCGGACGGGGCGGAGGGGCGTAGAATCCTCAGGACAGGGCTCGAGTCCGCAATCTCCCATATTTGGGGGGACGGCAACGCCGAAGACTTCGTGATCCAGAATTACGTCCACGCGGTGGACGGCTTGAAAAAACGAGAGGCCTACTTGGCCACGCTCGAGCCTGCTTCGGACCAAGAGAAGGCGGCGAAGGCCGAAGCGGTAGAAGCCGCGAACGCGATAAGCCAGGCGCGCATTCAGATGGCGCTGGCCCTGGAGGATCCCATCTCCTATCCGCTCGTCAGCATCGTCGTCGCCTGGGCGGGGTTCCTCTTCTGCGGCTACGGCCTTCTATCGAGCCGCCATCCGATGCCGTACGTCGTACTGGCCGTCGGAGCCATGGCCATCGCGTCGGCGATTTATGTCATCGCCGATTTGAGCAGTCCCTATTCGGGACTGTTCCAGATCAGCTCCGCGCCGATCGTCGACGTGCTTCAAGCGGTCAACGAAGCGGCGGCGCCGGCGGGCAGCCATCGGTAGCTCGAAGCCTCATTGGCGCAACTCCGCTCGGAATGCTCATTATGAGCGATCCCCGCGCCTAGTGAGTAGCGCTTCGCCCCGCCAACTGGCATCGATTAGATTTCAAGAACTACCGCAAGCGTCGATCAGCGTTTTGACGCCGCGCGCGCCCAATCGAGAGACGCCGCACCTATCGGTACGACATCGCTGACATCGATGACTGGCACAGCATTCACGTCGTTCCAATAATTGAACTTCGATATGAATGAGGCGATGACCTTGGGGTCACTGGCCTCGGCGAGCACGTAGCCGCCGTTGGCGGCCACCTTCGATACGAACGCGTGGATCGTCATACCGTCTTCCGGCTCCCATTTGGAAAAAGCAGCCAGAAGCGCGTCCGTGTTGGCGAAGTTCTGCTCGTGGGTGAGACCGGCTGACCGTACCGAGTATTCAATCATGTACTTCATGAGTGTTTCCTCCAAGAAGTAGTCCGGCTTGATTGACGCCGAGCGTCCAGACCCGACGGCTCAGCCTCTTCGGCAGCTCAGACATATCGCAGACGGCCGGATCCTTCGACGGAAATCTGCCTCGGGTGTCGCGTTTTGGCGGTAGGCTTAAGAGCCTGACTCGAAAATCACGCTTGCTGACCTGAGAGCCTTGCGAGGCGTCGCGTGAGCAGGAATGCGAGAGCGATGAGCAGCCATGCGAGCGCGGACTCGATGGTCGCCTCGAAGTCTTTGGCGAGGCGTCTTGCCCGGTTGATCCAGCCGAACGTCCTCTCGACGACCCAGCGCTTCGGCAACACGATGAAGCCCTTGATTTGCTTGTCGTTGCGCTGGACGACGGTGACGGAGATCCGGCTCGCCTCGAACGCGGCGCGCTGCGCCTCGTCGCCCTTGTAGCCTGAATCGACGAAACACATCGTCACGAACGGGCTCTTGCGATGCGCCTCGCGCAAAAGGGGCGCCAGCGCGTCGCGGTCCTGCGTGTCGGCGGGCGTGATCTGGCATTCGATCGGCAGGCCGAGTGTATCGACGGCGACGTGCCGCTTGCGGCCCTTGATTTTCTTGGCGGCGTCGAAGCCGCGCGGCCCGCCGGCCTCCGTCGTCTTGACCGACTGGCTGTCGACGATGATCGCCGTCGGCGCGCCCTCACGGCCCTCCGCCTCACGCGCGCCCATCACGAGGACGCAAACGATTTGCGTCCATAATCCGCTGTCACGCCAGGCGTAGAACCGGTTCTGCACCGTCGTGAAAGGCGGAAAATCCTTGGGCAGCAACCGCCAAGGGCAACCCGAGCGGATCAAATAGAACAGCGCGTTCAATATCTCGCGCGCGCACGTCGGCTTGCGTCCTCGCCTCTTGCGCGCTGGAAGCAACGGAAAAATCAACGCGAACTCCCCGTCGGACAAATCGCTTGAATAGCGTTCGCGGATCACATCATACTTCGCCCGATCGGCCTCGCTCCACGGCATCACAAATCTCCAGAAGTCTTTGCAAACTCCGGAGAATCAAGCCTCGCGTGGCCGGTCAACCAATTTCAGGTCGGGCTCTTAGCTGCTTGCCCGATCGGCCGAGGACCCCAGCAGCTTGCCGTCGAGCGTCAACTTGTGCCCGACGGGGTACTGGCGGTATCGGACCCGAAAGAGTCCTTTCGAGGGCAGAGCGAGCGCTGCAAAAAAAATGGTGCATAAATGGCACGATCGCGTAAATAGTGAAAAACTGGCGCCATTCTTAGTCAGTCGAGATGATCTGCGCGTTGAAGACTAGTCGTAGACACGGTAGTTTCACAATCTCAGCATGCTCTAGTAGAATCTACTTCTGTAAAATGGAGTTCACGATGCTACGAAAGAGTTTAGCAATATCCGCTCTCCTACTTGCTGGCGGCGGGGTTGGATTTGCAGCCGATCTGCCGACGGAGAAGCCTGCGCCTGCGCCAGCCTACGTTCCTCCGATATATAATTGGACAGGCTTCTACCTCGGCGTCAACGCAGGCGCCGCGTGGAACAACGGCGGGAGCGTGAACATCTTCGATCCGACGATCCCGCTCAACGACCGCTTCCGGATCGGCAGCCAAGTCGAATTCATCGGAGGCGGTCAGGCCGGCTATAACTTCCAGACCGGCGCTTTCGTCTGGGGCATTGAGACCGACATCCAAGGCGTCGCAGGAGGCGGATCGTCGATCAACTACGGGCCCTATGCGTTCTTGAACCTGAAATCCAACGACAATTCGGGTTGGTTGGGAACGACGCGCGGTCGCCTGGGCTACGCGATCGATCGGACGCTCCTCTATGTCACCGGCGGTGTTGCTTATGGCGGATTTCAACAACAGTCCGTTCAACAACTCCGCCACCGATGTCGGCTACGCCGTCGGCGGCGGCGTCGAGTATGCCTTCGCTCAGCATTGGACCGCCAAGGTCGAGGCGCTCTACGTCAATCTCAACCCAGGGTCCAAGACGGTCGACGTCACCAGCGGCGGAGTGGTCTATCCTGTCACCGTCAGGTCCGGGGACGGCGGCGGCATTGTTCGGGCGGGCATAAATTACCGCTTCTGAACCTGCGCGTCATACTGATGATCCGCCGGGCGGCCTTTCTCAAGGCTGCCCGGGGCGACTTAGGGCCTCAACCAACGCGAAGGCTCGGCGCCGCCGGCAGAAGCGTGCGCGCGGGGGGCGACGGAATGAACGTCGGCTTTACGACGTGGCCGCGGCCGAATTGGACCGCAGCCCGCTCTTCGCCGACCTGCCGCACTTGACCTGGCGCCGCGAACGCCAGCGCGAGCAGCAAAGTGAGGGAGAGCCAGAATTGCCGGCGCGCGCTTTCATGCGAAATCCCCGCGCCGCGGGGCCGCTCGCTGTCGGTCGAAGGAAGAAACATCTTCATGACGACGCCTGCGTGTCGCGCACTAAAGAGCCGCCCGGCGCCCCTCAAATTCGGATTGGAGTGGGATCAAACTCGATTGCAGCAACCACCCTGCCACATATTAAGCGAATATTTCTCCCAGCCGCTACTCAAGGACCGCAATGACTACGCAAAGACTGATTCCCCGGTCGAGTTGCGCAATGGAATCTCGCGCGGCATTGTCATAACGCCGGGCCCCTTGAAGGCGGCCTGCGGCATTTCCGAATGGCGGGCGAAATGTTGACGCCGAAACCGTCGGCGATCTTCTAACGCAAATCGCCGACGCCGCCCCAATTTTCGTGGGATCAATTGCAGACTTGGGTGCCGTAGGCATTGACCCAGCAGTGCGGCGCCGCCACCGCGGCGCCGACGGCAAGCCCAGCGGCCGCGCCGACCGCCGCGCCGCCGTAACCGTAGCCGCGATAGCCGCCGCGATACGCATAGCCCCCGTGGACTCCGCCACGATAAGCCCCGTGGACTCCGCCGCGATAAGCCCCGTGGACTCCGCCACGAACGCCACGATAATAGACTTTATCGATCTGTGCGGAGGCTAAGGACGGAGCAAGAGCCGGTCCTGAGGGGGTGAGAGCGGGCGCAGGGCCCGAGGAGAGCGCAACCATCGCAGCGCCGACGAGGGCGGCAGCCGAAAACGCTGAAAAACTTCTCAACGACATAACTTCCTCCGTTAGTCGCCCCAGCCGCAACAACCATCCTCACGTTAAGCGAATATTTCTCCCCGCCGCTACTCAAGGACCGCAATTACTACGCAAAGACTGACGCCGCGATCGAGTTGCGCAATTGAGTCTGGCGCGACGGCATTGTCGCAGCGCCGGCAGCCAGCTGGCGGCTGAAGGCGGAGTAGCTCCGCTCGTCCCCAAATGCCGATCGCATTCCTCGCCGACCTCTCGCTGCAATACGCCGCTGCTGTCCGCCGAAGCGCCGCATAGGCTCCCCAGGGATTCCGGACCGGATCTGCGGTCCTTCGACCAAAGGGCGGCCCCCGGTCGCGGACAGCAGCGATCCAAGCAGATGCTTGTGCTAGTCTCGCCAAAGCGGCGCTGGCGCTAAAGGAGGCTGGCGCTACGAGCGAGACCCCATAAATCCGCGCGATCCTGGTCGCGAATGTCGTCTCAAAGGCCTTGAAATGCCGACGCACGGTCTTCTGGTCAACGAACTATCCAGGGTCATCTCGCAAGCTACGGCGCCAGCATTTCTTCTCGGGGCGGTGGCCGCCTTCGTCTCAGTTTTGATTGGCCGTCTGAATCGGATTGTCGATCGCTGCAGCACCTTGGAGGCCATCGAAGATAGCGATCCGGCAAAGGGGCGCCTGAAGGAAAGCATCCCACGCCTCAGGCGTCGCGCCATGCTAATCAGCAGGGCGATACAATATGCCATCATCAGCGGAATTTTCACCACGCTCCTAGTGATCGTTGCCTTCGTCAGTACCGCTCTCGGCTTCAATCAAGCATACGGCGCTGCGCTGCTGTTTGTGCTCGCCCTAAGCTTTTTTGCCGCCGCGCTGATTTCTCTTTGGTTCGAAGTGAGAATCGCTGTCGGCGGGTTCGATGATTTTCTTTGAACACCCTTGCGGGCCGCCGTCGCTGACCCTGATGGTCTGACTTGATTGGTGTCGCGGGCACAAGAGTCCGCGCGATTCGAGCGAGCTTGGCGGTCCTTGAGTAGCTCCGCCGGCTACGCCTCGCCAAAATGCTTTCACGCCTCCGAAACATTGCGACAGCGCGTGGGAGTATCAACCATGAACGCTACGACGCCAGAGCACATCATGAAGCTCGGTACGGGGTTTTGGGCGTCCAAAACGCTGCTGAGCGCGGTCGAGATGGGCGTGTTCAGCGCTCTGGCCGAGGCTCCGGCGGACCTCCCAACTCTGCGCGAGAAGCTAGGATTGCATCAGAGATCGGCCCGCGACTTCCTGGACGCCCTGGTCAGTCTCGGGGTGCTGGCAGCGCGAGAACGGAATCTATCGCAACGCGCCCGACGCCGACCTTTTCCTGGACAAAGGCAAGCCATCGTATATTGGCGGCGTTTTGGAGATGTGCAGCATTCGCCTCTTTGGTTTTTGGGCCTCTCTAACGGAGGCGCTCAGGACTGGCGAACTCCAGAACGAAGGCAAGCATGGCGGCGACTTTTTCGCGGCGCTGTATGCCGAACCGAAGCGGCTTCGCGGATTCGCGGCAGCAATGAGCGGCCTGAGCGCCGGCGCCGCCAACGCCATAGCAGCCAAGTTCGCCTGGAGCGAATATGAGACGTTTCTGGATGTCGGGACCGCGCAGGGCATGGCGCCTGTCACCTTGGCCCGCGCCCATCCCCATCTTAGCGAGATCGGCTTCGACCTTTCTCCGGTTCGGCCGGTGTTCGAGGAATTCGTCGCCGAACACGGACTGGCGCATCGAGTGCGGTTCCAGTCCGGAGATTTTTTTCGAGGACCCTCTACCAAGCGCTGACGTCGTCATCATGGGCCACATCCTGCACGACTGGGATTTGGACGAGAAGAAAGGCTTCTCTCGCAACGCGTTCGACACGCTGCCCTCCGGCGGAGCGGTCGTCGTGTACGATGCAGTCATCGACGACGATCGTCCCGAAAACGCCTTCGGCCTCATGATGAGCCTCAATCTGTTGATCGAAACGCGAGGGGGGTTCGACTATACCGGCGCCGATTGCAGGGTGGATGCACGGGGCCGGCTTCTCGGCGACTCGCGTCGAGCATCTTGTCGGTCCGGACTCGATGGTGATCGGAATAAAATGAACCTCTTCCCGATCGCATCGAAGGCCGATCACTGTCGCCGGCAGCACGGGACCTTGCGCGGCGGAACGATCTCGGCCGATGCGGTCGGCAGTGCGGACGATAGCGCCGGCGCCGACGTGGAGCGTGCCGTGTCGTGGCTCCCAGGGCCGCGCGCCGCGATTTGCTATACCCAGCGCCGTCGCGTCAGACGGAGCGCCAATATTGGCTGGCGCGCCTTGAGCAGGTATTCGCCGGAATTGAAGGCGACCCGCGAATTTCCGGACTGGCCCACCCCCGGCAGGAACGCCTCCTGAGAAATCCAGCCAGCGCCGACGACGGCGTAGTTGATCATCAGGTTCGCCGATGGAACGTTCGCCCCGCGCGGGGCCTTCTGTTCAGTCGTACAGCGACGGACGCGGCGCGTATTTCAGCGTCGTCGCGCTGGAATTGGCGAGACCCGCTACGATCTGCTCGGCGATGGCGGAGGCGACGTAACCGTCCCAGGCGCTCTGCCCCGACCGGAGTTCCTGTCGTCACCGCGCCAATCCAGTCGGTCAATTGCCTGCGATAGGCGTCGGCGAAGCGCGGAACCCAATTGTCGGGATAGGAGACCCCGCCAATGCGGTCCTTGTTGCGCGTCGTGAGCGAGGGCGGCGCCAGCGCGACCGTTCCCTGCCGACCCACCAGTTCGGCATGGACATGATAGCCGTAGGCGGCGTTCATATAGACCTCGGTCGACACGATCTCGTCGCGGTCGGTCCGCATCGTGATCATCAGCGGATCGCCGCCGGGCCCGCTGGCGACATGAGCCGAGACCATTTCCGATCCGGTCAGCCATCGGCTGATATCGATCTCGTGCACGAACGAATTCGTCACCGCCATCGGTCCGGTAAACCACTCCGGGCGCGCGAGCGTTTCGGTGCACGTTGTGCAGCAACATGGTTGCGCCCACGCCGCCTTCGTCCTTTATCCGCTTCATCTCCTGATAGCCGGGATCAAACCGGCGCATATAGCCGACCTGGATCAGCCTGCGCTTCAATGCGACTTCGGCCTGAACCACTCGCAGAGCTTCCGCCGCGGAGGAAGCCAGCGGCTTTTCGCATAGGACGGGCTTGCCCGCTTCCAGGCAGGCTAGCGCCAGCTCCGCGTGGGTCGCGTCCGGCGAAGCGACGATCACCGCTCCAACGCGGTCCGACGCGATCAGAGATCGAGGGTCAGGAAAGACAGCGGCGCCCGCCGCAGCCGCTTGCGCGCGGGCGGCGTCGGCATCGAAGACGCCCGCGAGATGCGCGGCGGGGATCTCGCGACTGAGAAGGCGCGCATGTTCGGATCCCATCACGCCCGTTCCAATGACACCCACGCCGACGCTCATGTCTTCGCTCCTTTTGGGTTTCCCGGGCCGACGGCTTCCGGACGCTTTCGAGCCGCTCCGGTCGCCTTCAATCGCGACCGGGAGATGCCGACCGAGCGGCCTCCGGTTGCCGTCAATCGCCAGTTTCGATCGGGGCATCGGGGTCAGGCCTTCTCCCGGCGACTGCAGCGACCTTGCCGTCCATGCGGTTCACGATACGACCTCGTAGCCCGCCAGCGCCATCACGCGCATCAGCTCCTCGTGGCCCTTCTTGGCCATTTCGAGCGGCGGGCTGACCTTCGGGTCCTGCTCGGCCTCGACGACGAACCAGCCCTCATAGCCGTGGGACGCCAGCCGGCCGACGATGGCGGCGAAGTCGAGCGAGCCGTCGCCGGGCACGGTGAAGGCGCCCTTGACGACCGCGTCGAGGAAGCTCTCCCGCGTCCGGTCGAGCTTGTCGATGACGCCGCTGCGGACGTCCTTCGTGTGCACGTGGCTGATGCGCTTGTGATGCTTGTCGATGACCCGCAACACGTCGCCGCCGGCGAACGCCATGTGGCCGGCGTCGAACAGCAGCGGCAGCGCCTCGCCGGAGTTGGCCATCAGAAGGTCGAGCTCCGGCTCGGTCTCGATCGCGGCGGCCATGTGGTGATGGTAGGAGATCGGCATGCCCTCGCCGGCGCACCATTCGGCGAAAGCCGTCATCTTGCGTCCGTACGCCTTGATCTCGTCCTCCGAGAGCTTCGGCTTGGTCGCGAGCGGCGCGGAGCGCACGCCCTGGATCGAGCGGGCGGTCTCGCCATAGACGATGCAGGGCGCCTTCGCCGCGATGAAGAAATCCATCTGGGCGCGGACGCGATCCTTCTCGCGCTCGATGTCGCCGTCGAGCAGAAGGCCGGAGAACCAGCCGCCGCAGACGCGAGATGCCATAGCGGGCGAGGATCGGCCCGAGTTCGCTCATGTTCATCGGGAAGCGGCGGCCCGTCTCCATGCCGGTGAAGCCTGCGACGCTCGCCTGTCGCAGGCATTCCTCGAGGCTCACGTCGTCGGAGAGTTCGGCGAGATCGTCGTTCCACCAGGCGATGGGCGCGATTCCAAGTTTGGCTTTCATGGCTCGTCACACTCCGACGCGCTGCTTGGCGCGGATCTGTTCCTGCTGTTTGCGCGCGTTCTGAACCGATTCGCGCGAGGAGACTTCAGGCACGCCGACATCCCAGTCGGCGTCGCCGGGAACCCAGGCGTAGGCGTCCGAGGCGATCGACAGAACGGTCGTCCGGTCGTTGGCCTTGGCCCATTCGAGGGCGGCTTGCGAAATCGGCGAGGCTCTCGCAATGCCGCGCGGCTGCGCCCATGGACTCCGCGTGTTTGGCGAAATCGACATGCAGCGGCGCGGCGCGATCCTTCACGCGGCAATCGACGAGCAGATTGTTGAAGCCGGGCACGCCCTTGGCTTGTTGCAGCCGGTTGATCACCGCGAAGCCGCCATTGTCGCAGACCACGACGATCATCTTGTGACCGCTGAGGACCGTCGAATAGATGTCCGAGTTCATCATCATGTAGGTTCCGTCGCCGACCATGACGATCGGCGTGCCGCCGAGGCCGCCCGGCCCGGAATTCGCCATCGCGTGCCCCCAGCCGGCCGCGATCTCGTAGCCCATGCAGGAGAAGCCGAATTCGAGGTCGAACGTGTTGGGCGCCTTGACGCGCCAGCCCTTCGCCACTTCGCCGGGCAGGCCGCCGGCCGCGGAGATCAGCGTGTCCTTCTCTCCGGCCGCCGCGTTCACGGCGTGGACGACCTGCGCGTAGGTCGGGACGGGCGCGTTGGTCGGCGCCTGATGCGCATCGAGCAGAGCGTCCCATTCCTTGAACAGCGCCTTGGCGCGCGCCATGTGCGCGGGATCGACGCGCCACGAACCAAGCTCGGCGTCGAGTTCGGTCACCGTCTCCAGGGCGTCGCCGACCACGGCGAGCGCGCGATGCTTCATCGCGTCGAACCGGGCGGCGTTGATCGAGATGAAGCGCGCGTCCGGGCTGAACGCCGTCCACGAGCCGGTCGTGAAGTCCTGCAGGCGCGTGCCGATGGCGAGGATCACGTCGGCTTCGGCCGCGAGCGCGTTGGCCGAGGTGGAGCCGATGATGCCGATCGGGCCCGCGTGCGCGGGATGATAGTGCGTAAGGCCGCCCTTGCCCGCGATCGTCTCGACGATCGGGATGCCCCGCTTGACGGCGAATTCAGCCACGGCGTTCTCGGCGAGCGAATAGCGCACGCCGCCGCCGGAGATCAGGATCGGCTTCTTCGCCGTCTTGAGGAGCGCCGCGGCTTCGGCGAGCTTCTGGCGGTCCGGGCGCGGCCGCGGAATCGCTCCACGTCCGCTCCTCGAAGAAGACCTCGGGATAGTCGAACGCGACCTCCTGAATGTCCTGCGGCAGGGCGAGGAAGGCCGGACCGCAATCGGCGGGATCGAGCATCGCGGCGACCGCCTGCGGCAGCGACGAGAGGATCTGCGCCGGATGGGTGATCCGGTCCCAGTAGCGCGTCACCGCCTTGAAGGCGTCGTTCACGGTGACGGTCGGGTCGCCGAAATGCTCGACCTGCTGCAGCACCGGGTCGGGCAGCCTGTTGGTGAAGGTATCGCCGGAGATCAGCAGCACCGGCAGGCGGTTCGCATGAGCCGTTCCCGCCGCCGTCACCATGTTCAGCGCGCCTGGACCGATCGAGGAGGTCGCGATCATGATCTGTCGGCGCCGCTTGGCTTTGGCGAAGCCGATGGCCGCGAGCGCCATCGACTGTTCGTTCTGACCGCGCCAGGTCGGCAGACGGTCCTGCGCCGCCTCCAGGGCTTCGGAGAGGCAGGTCACGTTGCCGTGTCCGAAGATGGCGAAGACGCCGGCGAACAGGGGGACGCGAACGCCTTCGATCTTCGGTGAATTGTTGGGTCAGCCAGCGCACGACGGCCTGGGCCATGGTGAGTCGGATCGGTGGCGCGGGTCATGCGGTCTCCTCCCTCGACGGAATGCTTGAAGCAACTTCGTGCGCATCGTATATTGACAATATGCCGCCGGTGCAACAAAAATTGCAAACACGGCCAGGGAGGAGCGTTGATGATCCGACGTGAAACTGGCGCAGGTGGTGTTCTGAGATGACCCCGAACAAACTCAAACAGCTCTGGTCCAAGGGCAAGCCGACGATCAACGGCTGGTGCTCGATCGGCAACACCTTCACTGCGGAAATCATGGCCGCTCAGGGATATGACTTCGATCACCGTCGACGTGCAGCACGGCGCGCTCGATTATTCGAGCCTGTTGCCGATGCTTCAGGCGATGCGCGCTTCCGGCGTCGTTCCGATGGCGCGTGTGCCGTGGCTGGAACCGGGCATCATCATGAAGGCGCTCGACGCCGGCGCGTATGGCGTCATCTGCCCGATGGTGAACAACGCGCGACAGGCGGCGGAGTTCGTCAGCTACATGCGGTACCCGCCGCTCGGGCAACGCAGCTTCGGCCCGACGCGCGTCTCGTTCGCCGCCGGCGCGGACTACGGCGCCCACGCGAACAACGAAATGCTGGCCTTCGCGATGATCGAGACCGCCGAGGGCATGGCGAACCTGTCGTCGATCGCCGCGACGCCGGGCCTCGACGGACTCTATGTGGGACCGGCGGATCTCACGCTCGGCCTCGCGCAGGGTCGCCTTCGCGCCGGGGTTCGATCGCGAAGAGCCCGAGATGATCGCGGCGCTCAAGGAGATCGTCGCCGCGTGCAAGGCGAACGGGATCCGCGCCGCGCTCCATTGCGGCACGCCTGACTACGCGGCCCGCGCTATCGAATGGGGCTTCGACATGACGACCGTGTCGGGCGACTCGAGGCTCCTCGCCGCGGCGGCGGGCGCCAGCGTCGCGAAGTTCCGGCAACTGACTGGCCAGATCGGCTCCAAGTCCGAAAAGGGAGCCTATTGATGCCGCATCTGCTGATCGCGGGAAAGCTGCATCCCGCCGGACTCGCGCTGCTCGACGGCCGCGACGGATTCACCTACGACTGGGTCGAGGAAGTGTCCGAGCCGAGCTATGCGCCCCTGATCGGCAAGGCCGATGCGCTGGTCATCCGCACCCAGCCGCTGTCGGCCACCACGATCGCCGCGGCGTCGCGGCTGAAGATCGTCTCCCGTCACGGGGTCGGCTACGATTCGGTGGATGTCGCCGCTCTCGAACAAGCGGCGCATTCCGCTCTGCATCGTCGGCGACGTGAATTCGCTCTCCGTCGCCGAGCACGCGATGATGCTCATTCTCGCCTGCGCCAAGCGACTGATCCGCGCCGATCGCTCGGTCCGCGAGGGCCCATGGGGCTGGCGCAATCAGCTGGAGGCGACCGAAATCTCCGGCAAGCGCCTGCTTGTCGTTGGATTTGGCCGCAGCGGCCGTCGACTTGCGCGCATGGCGCAAGGCTTCGGCATGGAAATACGCGCCTTCGATCCGTTCCTCGTCAAGCAGGGCTGGCCGGACGGCGCCGGTCGACCGGCCGCGACGCTGGCGGACGGTCTTGCCTGGGCGGATGTGATTTCCGTCAACGTCGCCGAAATCCTCCAAGCCGCTTCTGGCCGCGGAGGAATTCGCCGTGGTGAAGCCGGGCGCCATCCTCGTCAATACCGCGCGAGGCGGGATCGTTGACGAGGCGGCGCTTGGCGCAGCCTTGTCCGATGGTCGGCTCGCCGCTGCGGGTCTCGACGTGTTCGACGAAGAGCCGCCGGCGAAGGATCATCCGCTGCTCGCTTTCGATCAGGTCGTGCTGACCCCGCACATCGCCGGCCTTACCGAACAGGCTGGCGAGCGGATGGCTGTCTCGTCCATTCAGAACGCGCTCGATTTTTTCGCCGGGCGCCTCGACCCCGATCTCATCGTCAACAAGGACTTCTGACATGGCCAAACCGAAGCTCCGCATCGGCCTCATCGGCAGCGGCTTCATGGGCAAGGCGCATGCGTTCGGCTACGCGACAGCCGCGCGCGTCTTCGACCTTCCCTACGAACTGGAACTGCATACGCTCGCCGACGTCGACGACGAAACGGCCGCGAAAGCCGCCACCGCACTTGGCTTCGCCCGATCGACGTCGAACTGGCGCACGATGGTCTCCAATCCCGAGATCGACATCGTCAACATCACCGCGCCGAACGCGCTGCACAAGGAGATGGCGCTCGCCGCGATCGCCGCGGGCAAGCACGTCTATTGCGAGAAGCCGCTGGCGCCGCTCGCCGTCGACGCCCGCCAAATGGCCGAAACCGCCGAGGCGGCCGGCGTCAAGACGCAGGTCGGATTCAACTACCTCTGCAATCCCATGCTCGGCCTCGCACGCGAGATGATCGCCGCCGGCGAACTCGGCGAGATCAGGGGCTATCGCGGCGTGCACGCCGAGGACTACATGGCGGACGCCGCCGGATCCTTCACCTTCCGGCACGACCCGGCCGGCGGCGGCGCGCTCGCCGACATCGGCAGCCATGCGCTGGCGACCGCGGAATTCCTGCTCGGCCCGGTTGCCGGATCGATCACCCGGGTCATGGGCGATTGCGTCACGATGATCGCCGAGCGCCCGGACGGCAGGGGCGGCCGGCGGCGCGTCGAGGTCGACGATGTCGGCCGCGCGTTCCTGCGGTTCGCCAGCGGCGCCACTGGGTCGATCGAAGGCAACTGGATTTCGACCGGGCGCAAGATGCAGCACGACTTCGAAGTCTATGGAACGAAAGGCGCCCTCGCTTTCAGCCAAGAGCGCTTCAACGAGCTGCATTTCTTCTCGACCGAGGATCGGCGCGGTCGCCAGGGGTTCCGCCGCATCGAAGCCGCCCCGGACCATCCGCCCTATGGCTTGTTCTGCGTCGCGCCTGGCCATCAGCTCGGCTTCAATGATTTGAAGGCTATCGAGGCCGCCGCCTTTCTCGACGCTGTCGCCGGCCGCCAGCGAGAGCCCTTCAACTTTCGCGCCGGACTGCGCATCCAGACGTTGGTGGAAACTATCCACGCCTCGAGCCGCGCAGGCGCCTGGCAGGAAGTTCGCTAGACCTTCGCGGTGGCGTGGCTCTGCTCATACTTCGCGCTCCGGCGCGCCGAAGCCGTGCCGCCTCATTGTTCAGTGACCGTCGGTATGCGCGGGTTTACCGAATTCCTTTGAAGCCGCGCCGCCAAGGCCACCGTTAGCGCCTGCGCAAGGCACATTGGCGCGGCTAGAGACCGTGAGAACGTATATTCGTGTTCGGGGACCGCGAGCAGAACGCTTGCCCCTTTCGCAATTGGCGAAAGCGTGGTGTCCGAAATTGCGATAATAGGCACCTTCCGACTGGCCGCTTCATCAACGATGTTGACGACCTCGGTCGCGTAGAAGCGGAACGAGATGGCGAACAGAACATCGGTCTTGCGGATCGCTCTCGCCATGTGCGTCGCCAGACCGCCACTGGGATCGAGAAGCACGCAGCGCTTGCCGAGCATCGTCAGAATGTAGCGCAAGAGATCGACCACCGGCGACGAGCGGAGCTGACCAAGCAGGTAAACGACCTCCGCCTTTTCCAGCAGCGTCACGGCCTTCTTGAGATCCGCTTCGGAGACCTCGAGGAGTAGATTTTGTAGTGACGCGATATCGCGGACGATCAGGTCGCGAAGAAACCCGCCTTCGCTCCGGTCTTTGCGCGCGCCGAGTTCGCTTTCCAGCGCCTTGACTCGCGCTTCAAAACCGGGCGCCGCCGTGGAAAGGCGCTTGTGGAACAAACCTTGAAGCGTCTTGAAGCCGTCGTAGCCGAGAGCCTGGGCGAACCGGACGACGTTTGACGCGTGAACCTCGCAACGTTCCGCGATAGCGTGGACCGACTGCACAGCTACGTCGTTGGGATTCTGGGTCAGATAGACCGCGATCCGCTGATACGACTTGCTCATGCCGTCGTAACGCTCATGAATGACGCGGATTAACTCCTCGTAGTCAGAGGGCGTCGAAGATTTTGGCATCGTTTGACTTTAGGGCTCTGGCGGCGGGGCGGCGAAAGGCGGCAAGACCTTGTCCTCCGGTCGAGATCGTCCGATGTCGGACCAACCGCTGAAGTTCGGCGCCCGAGGATCGAACGCGTAACTGCGCGTCGCCGCGACGCTTCGTCGCCAAGCGTCGTGGTCCCGTCCGGAATTCGGGCGGAGTTGGATATGGGGTTGGTTTTCGCGGCGCAAATTCGTTGACGTCCTTTGGTCGGCATTGCAAGGAAGTTGCTATTGCGAGTGTCCGCAATAACTATTGCGTCCTCGGAATGATGGCAAGCGACGGTGAACTCGAGGGATCTGGGAAACCGTGGGCCGAACGCATTTGCCCCTGCGTTCGCGGTCGCCGGGGTTGGCTGGCGGACTAGGCGGCCGTAGAAGCTCTCCTCCGACGCATCGCGTAGTCAGGTGAACGAACGGAGCGCCAATGACAATACTCGGAGCGACAGTTCCATTCGCCAGCCACTGTGACATTGAGGACTTGGGTCCGGTCGAGGGAAACTCGCGCTTGCGGATCGCTCCTCGCCCCCACCACATGAACAACAGCGGGATCGTTCACGGCGGCGTCATCTGCACCCTACTCGATGTCGCGATGGGAAGCGCGGCCCGGGTGAAGGCCGGAGCGCCCGTCATGACGGTCGACATGCATGTGATGTTCCTGGCCGCAGTGCGTGGCGTCGTCACGGCGGAAGGACGCGTATTGCGCGCGGGGCGATCGATCCT
This sequence comes from uncultured Alphaproteobacteria bacterium, assembly GCA_963813195.1. Lineage (GTDB taxonomy): Bacteria > Pseudomonadota > Alphaproteobacteria > Rhizobiales > Beijerinckiaceae > Roseiarcus. The sequence goes on from CAWEYC010000020.1 coordinate 80,358, forward strand.
CTTCGCCGAGGCGGAGGCGAGGACAGAAAGCGGCGAGACCGTCGCGCGATCGAGCGGCGTCTTCAAGCGAGCGTAGGGGGAGCGCTCAGAGCCTGACTCGAAAATCACGCTTGCTGACCTGAGAGCCTTGCGAGGCGTCGCGTGAGCAGGAATGCGAGAGCGATGAGCAGCCATGCGAGCGCGGACTCGATGGTCGCCTCGAAGTCTTTGGCGAGGCGTCTTGCCCGGTTGATCCAGCCGAACGTCCTCTCGACGACCCAGCGCTTCGGCAACACGATGAAGCCCTTGATTTGCTTGTCGTTGCGCTGGACGACGGTGACGGAGATCCGGCTCGCCTCGAACGCGGCGCGCTGCGCCTCGTCGCCCTTGTAGCCTGAATCGACGAAACACATCGTCACGAACGGGCTCTTGCGATGCGCCTCGCGCAAAAGGGGCGCCAGCGCGTCGCGGTCCTGCGTGTCGGCGGGCGTGATCTGGCATTCGATCGGCAGGCCGAGTGTATCGACGGCGACGTGCCGCTTGCGGCCCTTGATTTTCTTGGCGGCGTCGAGCCGCGCGGCCCGCCGGCCTCCGTCGTCTTGACCGACTGGCTGTCGACGATGATCGCCGTCGGCGCGCCCTCACGGCCCTCCGCCTCACGCGCGCCCATCACGAGGACGCAAACGATTTGCGTCCATAATCCGCTGTCACGCCAGGCGTAGAACCGGTTCTGCACCGTCGTGAAAGGCGGAAAATCCTTGGGCAGCAACCGCCAAGGGCAACCCGAGCGGATCAAATAGAACAGCGCGTTCAATATCTCGCGCGCGCACGTCGGCTTGCGTCCTCGCCTCTTGCGCGCTGGAAGCAACGGAAAAATCAACGCGAACTCCCCGTCGGACAAATCGCTTGAATAGCGTTCGCGGATCACATCATACTTCGCCCGATCGGCCTCGCTCCACGGCATCACGAATCTCCAGAAGTCTTTGCAAACTCCGGAGAATCAAGCCTCGCGTGGCCGGTCAACCAATTTCAGGTCGGGCTCTAAAGCAATTCGGATGGATTCACCAAATGGCTTGCCCCGCGAAAGACGTGCTCTATGTCGCTGAACTCCTGAACTGGCGCGTACAGAAGCTTGTTTTGCACGCCTGAGATCAGTTTTTGGTCCGAACTTCGCCTTCTAAAGCGCGGAGTATCCCCGGGATTATCGACGTGCCATGCTGGGCGTCGGGGCGACGCCCCAATCATGGGAGGAATGCGATGGCCAGACTAGTCGTTCTCTACAAGACGCCGACGGACCCAGCGGCGTTCGACAAGTATTATGCGGAAACGCATATTCCAATCGCAAAGAAGATACCCGGGCTTCGAAAATACGAGATCAGCCAGGGCCCGGCTGTGACGCCGGCAGGCCCTTCGGGTATTCATCTGATCGCCACGTTGCATTTTGACAATCTAGAGGCGATTGCGGCGGCTTTCGCCAGCCCGGAGGGGCAAGCGGCGGGCGCCGACGTGCAAAAATTTGCAACCGGCGGCGCCGACATGCTGATGTTTGAAACTCGCGAAGTCTGAAAATAGAGGCGATCACAGGGTGTGCGGGCTCACGCCGGCGCCTTGTCCGCAGTGTAACCAGCGAAAGCGCAGTTTACACCGTAAACTGTGCAGGGGATTCCCGCCTATGGCCAATGCTGTTCGCGAGCGATGTGTGCATGACCGTCATGGGCCTCGGCGATCCCGTCGGATCAGCAAATCCGAGGGGTCGGTCGGCACGGCCGCGATGTCGCGTGGCGGATCCAAATTTATCTCTGCGGACATCCTGCGCCTGGTCGCGACAGTGCAGGCTTGTCACGTCGGGCTGGCGGGAGCAGATTGACCGTCGCTCCGCCGTTTATCCGGGAAAGGTTGGCCAGGAGCCCGTCTCCATGTTTGCCCCGGCGTCGGTTCGGGGCCGAGGCCAATGAGCGAGCGGTCGCGAGCCGCGGAGAGCATTCGGCGCCCTGTAGCGCCGTTGTTACGTCAGCATCGGCACGACGCAAGGAGCTACGACAATGAGCGACACTCAAACCTTTGTCGTGCAGATTCCTCAGGACATCGTCCACTACTGGGGATGGTTCCTGGCGTTCGGCATCGGATTGCTTGTCCTTGGCGTCGTCGCCGTCGCGCGATCCTTCACTGCCACTGTCGCCTCGATGTTGTTCTTCGGCTGGCTGCTGGTGATCGCGTCAGGAATCGAAATCGTCCAGGCCGTAATGGTTGGGCATTGGGCGGGCTTCTTCCACCATCTGGTGGGCGCCATTCTCTTCGGGGTGATTGGTCTGTTGCTGGTGACGAGACCGCTGATCAGCGCCGAGGCAGTGACCCTCGTCATGGCCATATTTTTCCTGATTGGCGGGCTGTTCGAGACGATCGGCTCGTTCGTTGTCGCTCTCCCAGGCTGGGGATGGCAGGCTGCGGACGGAATCATCACGATTATCCTTGGCGTGTTGATTCTTGCGCAGTGGCCAGCCTCAGGACTTTGGGTGGTCGGCCTCTTCATCGGAATCGATCTGATTTTCTACGGCTTCGCCTGGATCGCGCTGGCGCTCGGCTTGCGCACGGCGTGAGCGAACGTCGCCCGCATCTCGATGTCCACGACCGCATCGGCTGGAAGGACATTCGCCTATGCCCCACGGTACGGGCCCTATGCGAGAAGTCCGCTCGCACCGAAACAGTGCGGGGCGAGCCGCGAACTTCGGCCGAAAAGACACCGTTACGATGGCGCAGAAATCAAGACATCTGCGCTTCGCGGTCCGCGAAGGCGAGGCGCATCAGGCAATGCGCCTCCAAGAGATCGTCTGGCCGACAGCGGGCGCCCCGCCCGTTGCGCCGCCGCAAAGAAAAAATGCCGGACGAGCCACGTCATGAGGCTTACCTGGCCTCAATGGCCTCCTGGCGGCCTATGATGGCATCGATCGCCGCCAGCTTCGCCTGTTCGACCATTGAGATGGCGTAGTCGATCGCCATGCTCGCTTCCCACTCCAGTTCGTCTGCGCGATTCTCGGCGCGCTCGGCGTCGAGTTCCTTTTTCCATTGTTTGACGTTCGCCTTTAGCGTATCGGCATCGGCGGAAACCTTTGCCTGAAGCGCGCTGAAGCTGCTTGAGACGGCGCCGCTGGCGGATTTCATATCCTTATTTATTTTTTCAACCGACTGCGTCGCTGCAGCGCGCAACTGCTCGCGGCGCGCCACAATCTTGTCATGGGTTTCCTTCTTCGCTGCGGTAAGGTCATCCTCAGCTTTCTTTGCGTGCACCGACAGATCGGCGAGCTGTTCGGAAAGTGGTTTTACCATCGCGGCCTCCTTCTAGTCGCTTCAACTAGACCTTGAGTAAGCCCCGCCTTCAGCGCGCACGTGGACCACCCTCAGTCTGCACCCGCCAACGTCGGCTTTCTCGGTGAGGAAGAGGCATAAGTCATACCGCGCATCCAAGCCCTGCAAGTACGTTCACGAAATGTCACCCGGCATCCCCCGGATCGACGCCGGTTCAAGACGCATTCTGTGCCTTCGACGCCTCGTTACTGACAATCTTTGTGTCGATCTTACCTTCTTGTCCTTGAGGCTCGTCAAAAGCAGTCCTCGATCGGCTCGAGCCTCGCCAGCGTGGGGGAACACGCCAAGATTGTGGCGAGGGCACGAAGCTGGAACCGCGCGGCGTTCGCCGCAAGTAAGCGCTTAGGCGCGGGTTCGGGCCTGGTTGTGGCCGACGTTCCTCATTTGTCCGCCCCCTCCGCCAGCGAGCGCTCGATCCCGGCGATCTCCTTGGCGGCGGCCGCGCGCATCTTGCGCTCGGCTTCGCGGTAGAGCGCGACGACGCGTTCGCCCTTGGGCGTGAGGCTCGCGCCGCCGCCGCCCGAACCGCCGGGCCGCGCGCTTACCAGGGCTTCGCCGAACGTCTGGTTCAATTCCTCGACCAGCAGCCAGGCGCGGCGGTAGGACATCGCGTGCTTGCGGCCGGCGGCCGAGATCGAGCCGGTCTCGGCGATCGATTCCAACAGCGCGATCTTGCCGGGGCCGAGGCGGCGCTCGTCGTCGAAATCGAGCCGGATCGTCAGACGCGTCGTCATTGGCCCTCCCGTGCGCGTCATGCTGCTCCTCTGGGGCGCGGCGGGCAAGCGCGGGCAGACTTGGCGGCGGCCGCACGCGCGGGAATTACAGCGTTTTAGCGCGAGTGGGCGAAATCCCAATAGAGCTCGCGCGCGCGGCGGAACGCCGGGCCGGGCTGCAGATCGCGGCTTTCGAGGCGCTTGACCGGCGTGACCTTGCCGTAATTGCCGACGACAAAAATCTCGTCGGCCGTGTCGAAATCGGCGAAGGAGAGCGTCGCCTCGCGAACGTCGGCGCCGTCCGCGCGCAGCAGCGCCAAGACGCGCTGGCGCGTCACCCCGTTGAGGAAGGAGCCGTTGGCCATCGGCGTCATGATGACGCCGTCGCGCGCCATGAACACGTTGGCGGTGGCGAGTTCGGCGACGTTGCCGAGCATGTCGGAGAGCAGGCAATTGTCGAAGCCGCGGGTGCGCGCTTCCATCAGCGCGCGCGCGTTGTTGGGATAGAGGCAGCCCGCCTTGGCGTCGATCGGCATCGTTATCGCCAGCGGCTTGGCGTAGCCGGACCGGGTGATCGAAATACCGGCGAGATCGGGCAGGGGCGCCTCGTAGATCGACAGACAGAAGCGCGTCGAGTCGGGATCCGGCGGCACGGAGCCCTGGCCGTTGCGTTCGGCCCAATACATCGGGCGAATGTAGAGATGCGCGCCGGGGGCGAACTTCTTCATCCCCTCGCGCGCCAGTTCTGCGATCGCCTCCTCGCTCATCGTCGGCTTCAGCCACATCGTGCGCGCCGAGCGGTTGACGCGCGCGCAATGCTTATCGAGGTCGGGCGCGACGCCTTCGAAGGCGCGTGCGCCGTCGAATACGCTGGAGCCGAGCCAGAAGGCATGGGTGCGCGGACCGACAATCGGCCGGTTGCCTTCGAACCATTCGCCATCGAGAAAGGTGAAAGTTTGCGACCAATCGGACATTTTTTCTCAACTCGCGGGCTGGACGGGGCGGGAAGCGAGATATGCCCGTTCCCGCGGCGAGGATAAAGCCGAATCTTTGGGACGCCGTCGCTCGGTCAGCAGCAGCCGAGCCGTCCGTGATAAAACTGCGCAACGCCCGGCTCGAGGTCGCCCCAGGCGCTGAGGAAGGGCGCGCGCGAGGGCATGGCGCGGCGGTAGCTCTCCCTCAGCGCCGCCTCGGTCGCCTCGAGATCGACGCCGGTCAGCCGCCCGTCGCTGACGATCTCGCGGCCGGCCACGATGAGCCGCGCGACATGGGCCATGGTGGCGCGCGCGAAGAGGAGATCGAGCGGCGCCACCGGCATGACGGCGTCGCGGTCCAGCCGCGCGAGGTCGAGAACGAGAACGTCGGCGGGCTCGCCGACGCGCAAGACGCCCGATCCCGGCGCGCCATTGGCGAAGCGGCCGTTGGCGACGATGGTCGCCAGCCACGGCTCGCGCTCGATGACGCTGTCGAAACCCCAGCCGCCGTGCAGGAAATGGCCGAGCCGCATTTCGCGCAATACGTCGCCGTCCTCATCGAGCGCCGAAGCGTCGACGCCGAGCGCGACGCGGCAGCCGCGCCGGATCGCCTCGCCGATCGGCGCGATTCCGGAGCGAAGATGCAGGTTCGAACTCGGATTGGTGGCGATGACCGCGCCGGAGCGGGCGATCAAGTCGAGTTCTTCGGGCCTCGCGTGAACGCAATGGGCGAGCGCCAGGCGCTCGGTCAGCAGCCCGATGTCGTCGAGATGGCGGACAATGCCTTGGGGGTAGGCGGCGTCGGCGAAGGCGCGCTGATAGATCGTCTCGAGACAATGCATGTGGACGCGGCGGCCGGTTCTGGCGGAGGCTTCCGCGACGGCGCGCAGCAACTCGTCCGAGCACCACTGCGCGCCGTTGGGGCCGAATTGAACGGTGAAGGTCGGGCTCTCGACCGCCGCCGCGATCGCCTCGACGCGCGCGACTTGTTCCGCAGGGCTCGGCATGGGCCTCAGGAATTGCGCTTCGACGACCTGCCGCGCCTCGGGCGGCATGCCGTCGAGCGCGGCGCCGGACGGCCCGTAGACGAGCGGATTGCGGTCGCGCATGAAGACGGCGAAAGTGACGCGGACGCCGACGTCGGCGGCGGCGCGCGCGACCTCGCGGGCTTCCTCGACCAGCGAGGCGGGACCGTGCGGGCGCACGTAATGCGCCATGACGGAGGCTGCGCCAGCCCGAGCGGCGCGCCCGAAAGCGGCGAGCGCGGCGAGATAGGGATCGACCGACGGCATCGCCCCGAGGCGCAACAGCCAGGTCTCCAACGGCTTGCCGGCGGCGCCGAAGGACGTCGTCGACAAGGCCCGCGCGTGATCGTGCGCGTTGGCCAGAGCGGGCATGGCGAGAAAGCGCGGCGGCGCCGCTGCGCTGGAGGGCTCGATCGCCGCGATCCGCCCGTTCGCGATGGCGATGTCGACGGAGGCCGGCTGCGTTTCGTCGCCGGCTTCCAGCAGCGCGACGCCATTCAGTCTCATGTCCATTCAGCAGACGCCTCCGGGATGCCGCGCGGCTTCATTTCGCCTCGGGATCGTCGATCACACTGACATGCGCGGCGACGATGCGCCAGCCCTGCGGCAGGCGCGCCCAGCTCTGCATCTGCCGGCCGATCTTGCCCGGCGCGTTGGCGCGGCGGAACAAGGTCGCGGCGATGGCGAAGTCGCGCCCGTAGGTGGTGATCTGCGTGCGCTCCAGCTTGCGCGCCAGGCCGGCCGGCGAGCGCGCGGCGCGGAAGGCGCGGATCGCCTCGATACCATAGAGATTCTCGCCGACGCCGTAGCGGATCGTCTCGGCGCTATCGAAAAAGAAGCCGTCGAGCGCCGCGACGTCGTTGGCCATCAACGCGCGCTCGTAATCGTGGAACAAGGCCTCCACCTCGGCGCGGGTCTGCGGATCGTTGACGATCATTGCGCGGCCTTTCGCGCTTCCATCGACGCGCGCAACTGCTGGAGAAAGGGAATGTCGGCGAATTGGTCGGCGCGCACGCGGGCCCAATCGACGCCGGCCGCTTCGGCGCCCGGCGCTCCGGTGCGGATCAGTTCGGTCTCTGTGGCGATGAAGGTGAGCGGGTTGTCGTGCGGCTCCATCACGACCTTCGCCGCGGAGACGACCTGGAGCGAATGGACGGTGGTCGCGATCGGCGTCTCGGCCGTCGTCTTCCCGAGTTCGCGAAAGATGCCGTGTTCGAGATCGGCGAAGCCGGCGCCCTTGCCCGTGCGCCCGCCCGCGCGCGTCACGGCGACGCAGCCGACGACGCAGAAGTCGAGCTTCGGCAGATCCTCGAACCCGATCGGTTCGCCGTGCTGCAGGAACCCTTGCGCGGTCGCCGCGGTCTCGAAGTCGACTTGCCTTGCCGCGAGTTTGTCGGGGTCGACCCTGAGATAGGGAAAGCCCTTGGTCAGATACGGCACCGGCGCGAACAGCAGCTTGCCGTCATAGAGCGCGCGCAGGCGCACCGGGATCTGCGACGGATCGGGATTGCATTTGACGACGCGCGCGCGCTTCCATTCGTCGAGTTCGCTGAGGCGCTTGGCCGCCGCGTCGGCGCCGACGAAATTGGGGATGCGGTCGAATACCGGCCCGACGCTGACGCCGTGCTCGTCGAGGGAGCGCCACACCTCGGCGCGCACCACGTCCTTGACGCTGTTGCGTCCCGCCCAGCGGGATCGTTCGTTGGTCGTCATGATACCGCCCTCACCTCATCCGCCGCTCCGCCCACCGGCGCTTCGGCGACGCCCTCGCGCTCGAGGACGCGCGCGACGCGCAGAACGAGGTCTTCGCGCCACGGCGCGGCAATGACCTGCACGCCGATCGGCAAGCGCTCGCCCTCGGTCCAAAGGGGAACCGCGCAGACAGGCGGGCCGATGAACGAGATCGGCTGGGTGTAGAGACCCATGTGCGCGCGCACCAGCATTTCGCGTCCGCCGAGCACGAAGGTCTTCTGGCCGATGCGCGGCGCACGCGTCGGAGTCGCCGGCGCCAGAACGACGTCGACGTCGCGAAAGATCTCTCGAACGCGGTCGCGGTACCAGCGACGCAGCTTCTGCGCCTTGACGACCCAGCCACCCGGCAACATCGCGCCGGCGATGAGGCGGTCGCGAACGTCCGCGTCGAAATCGCCGGCGCGTGTGCGCAGCCGGTCGGCGTGCAGCGCCGCGCCCTCGACCATGGTGATGAGATAGGCGCTGGCGCGGGCGCGCTCGGATTCGGGAAACTCGACCGTTCGTTCGGCATGCAACGCGCGGGCGACGCGATCGACCGCCTCAAACGCCGCCGGCTCGCCGCCGTGCGCGAAGTAGCCGCCGAGCCGCGCGACGCGAATTCCCTCGAGCCCCTCTTCGAGCGTCGGCGCAACCGGCTCGATCGCGCGCGCGACTTGCGCGGGATCATCGGCGTCGAGCCCTTGCATCGCGTCGTAGCTCGCGGCGAGATCGGCGACCGAGCGTGCGAACGGCCCGAGGTGGTCGAGGCTGGCGACGAATGGGAAGCTCGCCGCGCGCGACAAGCGCCCGTAAGTCGGCTTCAGGCCGAAGACGCCGCAGAACGAGGAAGGCACGCGGATGGAGCCGTTGGTGTCCGAGCCGAGCGCGATCGGAACCAGCCCGCCGCCGACCGCCGCGCCCGAACCGCCCGACGAGCCGCCGGTCATATGGGCGAGATCGTGCGGATTGCGCGACGGCCCGTAGTGCGCGTTCTCGCCAGTGAAGTCATAGGCGTATTCGCCCATGTTGAGCGCGCCGACGAGGATCGCGCCCGCCGCTTCCAGCCGCGCGATCAATGTCGCGTCATGCCGCGCCGGCGCGCGCTCCCGGTTGATCTTGGAGCCCGCGCGGGTCGGTAGCCCCGCGACGTCGAAGAGGTTCTTCACCGCGAAGGGAACGCCGGCGAGCGGCCCGAGGGTTTCGCCGCGGGCGCGCTGCGCGTCGATCGCGTCAGCCCTGGCCAGGGCCCGCTCCGGCGTCACGTCGGTGAAGGCGCCGAGCTTCGGGTTCACGGTGGAGATGCGCTGGAGAGCCGCCGCGACGATCTCTTGGGCGCTGACCTCGCCGCCCTCGATCGCAGCGTGAATCTCATGCGCGTGAAGCGCGTGGAGCGACGCCTTCATGGGGTGAACACCGGCGCGGGCTCGCTTTCGTCACCGAGCGGGAAATCGACGACGAGGCGCGCCAATTGCGCGGCGGTCTCGAGGTGCAATTTGACGACCGGGCGCGAGCCTTCGGGTAGAGCAAGGCCGACGAGCGGCAGCGCCGCGTCGATCAGCGCGTCGGCGTCGAATCCATTGTCACTCACGCCAGCGCCTTTTCGAGTTCGGCGAGCGGCGTCGTCCAGCCGACGATCGCGCCTTGGGCGCGGATCATCGCGAGCGCCGCCGCCTTGAATTCAGGAAAGTAGCTCGCCGTCGCGTCTTCGATCAACAGGCATTCGTAACCGCGATCGTTGGCCTCGCGCATCGAGGTCTGCACGCAGACCTCGGTGGTCACGCCGGCGAACACGAGTTGGGCGATCCCCCGCGCCTTCAACAGCGCGTCGACGTCCGTCGCGTAGAACATGCCCTTGCCCGGCTTGTCGATTTCGATCTCGCCGGGCGCCGGCGCGCAAGGCGCCACGATCGCGTTGCCCGGCTCGCCGCGCACCAGAATGCGCCCCATCGGCCCGACGTCGCCGATGCGCAACTTGGGATCGCCGCGCGTCCGCTTGGCCGGCGGGCAATCCGAGAGATCGGGCGCATGGCTTTCGCGCGTATGCAGGATCGGCCAGCCGCGCGCGCGGAACAGCGCGAGGAGCGCGGCGACGGTCGGCACGATCGCTGCGACCGGCGTGAGATCGTTGCCGAGCGTTTGACCGAAACCGCCCGGCTCGAGAAAATCGCGCTGCATGTCGATGACGACGAGCCCGCAGCGCTCGGGATCGAGCGGGAAGGGGAACGGCTGGGCCGCCACGGCGATCATCTCAATGCCCCGCCATGTGCCGGCCGATCGTCATGCGGTCGGCGCCGGCCGCGTTGGTGACGTAGGCGACCTTGCCCTCGGACATCACGGCGATGCGGTCGGAGAGTTCGAGAATCTCGTCGAGATCCTCCGAGACCAGCAGCACCGCGGCGCCGCGGTTGCGCTGCTCGACGATCTGGGCGCGAATGTCGGCGACCGAGACGAAGTCGAGACCGAAGCACGGGTTGGCGACGATCAGCACGTCGACGTCTTCGGAGAGTTCGCGCGCCAGCACGGCGCGCTGGATGTTGCCGCCGGAGAGATCGCGGATCGGCGAATCCGGCGAGACGGTCTTGACGTTGTAGCGGGCGATGAGCTCGCGCGCCCGCGCCCGCATCGGCCCTGGCGAAAGCCACCATCCCAATGAGGCGATCGGCGGCTTGTCGAACGTGCGAAAGGCCATGTTTTCGGCCACCGACATGCTCGGCGCCGTCGCGTTCTTCAGCGGCTCCTCCGGCAGGCCGAACACCTTGAAGCGGGCGAAATGGTCGCGCTTGGGCTCGAAATTCTGATCGCGAATGAGAATCTGGCCGAGCTTGATCGGCCGCTGCCCCGACAGCGCCTCGACGAGCTGGCTCTGGCCGTTGCCCGAGACGCCGGCGACCCCGACGATCTCGCCGGCGGCGACATTCAGATTGAAGCCGGCGACGGCCTCGCGCCCCTCGTCGTTTTCGACGAAGAGCCCGGCGATTTCCAGCGTCTTGCCGCTCTTGGGCGCCTTGACGCGCGCCGCGGATGGACGAACGACGGCGTCGCCGATCATCATCGCCGCCATGTCGCGGGTCGTCAGCTCGCCGACTTTGCCGCCGCCCACCTTGGCGCCGCGGCGGAGCACGCTGACGTCGTCGCAGAAGGCGTCGACCTCGCGGAACTTGTGGGTGATCATCAAAGCGGTGATCTCGCCGCGATGAGCCATCGCCTTGAGCAGGCCGAGGATTTCGTCGGCTTCCCCTGGGGTCAGCACGGACGTCGGTTCGTCGAGGATGAGGAAGCGCTGGTCGAGATAGAGCAGCTTCAGGATTTCGAGCTTCTGCTTTTCGCCCGCCGCGAGCGAGGAAACGGGCCGGTCGAGCGGCACGCGGAACGGCATGCCGGCCAGAAACGCTTCGAGCCTGTCGCGCTCCTTGCGCCAATTGATGAAGGCGGGCGCGTCGGCGCGGCTCGCCACGAGATTTTCGGCGGCGGTCAGCGACGGCACGAGGGTGAAATGCTGATAGACCATGCCGACGCCGAGCGCCTGGGCGTCGCGCGGGTTGCGCACGGCGACCTCTTCGCCGTTGAGCAGCAGGGTTCCGCGGTCGGGGGTGTAGAAGCCCATCACGCACTTGACCAGCGTCGACTTGCCAGCGCCGTTCTCGCCGAGGAGAGCGTGGAAGGTGCCGGCGGGAACGCGGATCGACACGTCGTCGAGCGCGGTGAAGCGCCCGAAGGTCTTGGTCATGCCGTTCGTTTCCAGCGACGGGCCACGCGCGTCCGCGGCGCTCGAAGAGGCTGTCGGCGCCAGCGCTTCGCTCATTTCGAGGCTCCCTCGTTCGCGATGCGGTCGAGATCGGCGCGCTGCGTCATGCCAGGCGCGGTCATGGCAGGCTCGCTAGAAAAGGCGTGGAATCGGCGACCGCGCCGAATACGCCGCCCTGCATGGTCACCATCTTGATCGCGGCCCGGTGGTTGCCGGGATCGGTGGCGCCGCAGCAATCGGTGAGCAGCAGACATTCGAAGCCGCGGTCGTTGGCCTCGCGCATGGTCGTATGCACGCAGACATCGGTGGTGATGCCGGTGAGGACGAGATTGTCGATGCCGCGCGCGGTGAGGATGAGTTCGAGATCGGTCGCGCAGAACGAGCCTTTGCCCGGCTTGTCGATGATCGGCTCGCCATGCGCGGGGGCGAGTTCCTCGATGATGTTCCAGCCGGGCTCGCCGCGCACCAGAATCTTGCCGCAAGGGCCGGGGTCGCCGATCCCGGCGCCGATGCGGCGCGAGCGCCAGCGCTTGTTGTCAGGGAGATCGGAGAGGTCCGGCCGATGGCCTTCGCGCGTGTGGATCACGTGGTAGCCCTTGGCTCGCATCGCCGCGAGAACGGCGCGGATCGGCTCGATCGGGGCGCGCGTCAGCGAGAGGTCGTAGCCCATGCGGTCGACATAGCCGCCGGCGCCGCAGAAATCGATCTGCATGTCGATGATGACGAGCGCCGTATTGTCCGGGCGCCAGTCGCCGTCATAGGGCCAGGGATAGGGGTCGGCGGCGAGCGTCGGCATCTATTTGACCGTGCTCAGTTCGCCCGGCATGTCGCGCGCCGAGCGCGTGGCGCTCGAGGTCGCGATCATGATGACGAGCGTGAGGATATAGGGCGCGGCGTTGAAGAAGTAGTAGCCCTGGGTGACGCCGACCGCTTGCAACGACGGGCCGATCGCGCCGGCGCCGCCGAACAGCAGCGCCGCGAGGACGCAGCGCAGCGGGCTCCAACGGGCGAAGATCACCAGCGCCACCGCCATCAGGCCCTGTCCCGAGGAGAGGCCCTGATTCCATGAACCGGGATAGGAGAGCGAGAGAAACGCCCCGCCGATCCCGGCGAGAAAGCCGCCGCCGGCAGTGGCGAGAAAGCGGACGAAGTCGACGGAAATGCCCATCGCGCGCGCCGCCGCCGCGCTGTCGCCGACCGTGCGCACGATGAGGCCCCAGCGCGTGTTGCGAAACGCCCAGGCCATGACGAGCGCGACGGCGATCCCGACAAAGAACAGAGGATTGACGTCGAGCGCGCTGCGCAGGTCGGCATTGTCGCTGAAATTGCCGAATGGGATCGCGCCGAGCCGGGGCGCCGTGGGCTGAATATAGGGCTTGCCGAAAAAGAAGGCGACGCCAGTCCCGAACAGCATCATCGCGATGCCGACGCCGACGTCGTTGACGCGCGGCAGGCGGCAGATCGCGCCGTGGATGCCGCCGAGAACGGAGCCGGCGAGCCCCGCCGCCAGCACGCCGGCCCACGGCGAGTTGGAGTGATACGAGATCGCGTAGCCCACCATCGCGCCGAGCACGAGCGTGCCTTCCTGGCCGAGATTGACGCGCCCCGACTTCTCCGTGAGGCATTCGCCGAGCGCGACGAACATGAACGGCGTCGAGACGCGGATCGCGCCGCCGAGCATGGCGATGAGGACGATTTCGAGCGCGTTGTTCATGTGCGCTCCTTGGCTTCGCCGGGGCGGAAGAAAGCGAACCGGCCGTAAAGGGTCTCCGACGTCAGGAGCACGATGAAAATGAGGCCCTGCAGCACCAGGACCGTCGCGTCGGGCAGGTCCATACGCCGCTGGATCAAGCCGCCCGAGGCGACCAGCCCTCCCAACATGATGGCGACCGGCACGATGGCGAGCGGATTGTGACGCGCCAGGAACGACACGAGAATGCCGGTGAAGCCGTAGCCGGCGGCCAGCGAGGCGTTGGCGCGGCCCTGGATCGCCGCGACCTCGTAAAAGCCGGCGATGCCGGCGCAGGCGCCGGCGATCATCGAGCAGGCGACGATGATCTTGCCGACGGGAAGCCCTTGCGCCAGAGCGGCGCGAAAGTTGCCGCCGGTGACGCGGGCGGCGAAACCAAACGTCGTGCGGGTCATCAGGAGTTGCAGGACGACCGCCAACAGCAGGCCGACGGCGAACCCCCAATGCACGTCGGTGCCGGGAATCTTGCCGACCATGTAGGCCTCGCCGATCGGCTTGGTCGACGGCTTGTTGGGGTTGGAGAGATCGCGCAGCACGCCCTCGACGAAGAAGTTCATGATCGCGACCCCGATATAGGTCAGCAGCAGGGAGGCGATCGTCTCGTTGACGCCGCGCGCATAGCGCAGGTAGCCGGCGATGCCGACCCACACGGCGCCGACGAAAGCGCCGACGAAGAACATGACGACGAGCGTCGGCAGGGGCGGCAGCACGCCGACGAGCGGCGTCGCGACCGCAGCGGCGGCGAAGCCGCCGAGCACCAGCGCCCCCTCGCCGCCGATCATGATGAGGCCGATGCGGGCGGGGATGGCCACCGCCAAGGCGGTCAGGATCAGGGGCGAGGAGCGTTGCAGGGTGTTCTGCAGCGAAAACGCGGTGCCGAAGCCGCCGCGCCAGACATAGGCCAGGAAGTCCACGGGAGAACGGCCGATCGCCAGAAGAAAGATCGAGAAGGCGAGCGCCGCGATGATCAGCGCGAACATCGGGATTGCAAAATACTCGGAGTTGGCGCGCAGCCGCCGCGCGAACTCGCTCGCCCTCGATGGGCCGACGGACGTGGAGGAGGGGGCGCTTATGGCGTCCGCCGCGGTCACGCCTTCTGGCATTGGGACAATCCTTCCCGTTGTGGTGGGGCTCGCCGGCGGTAGGAGAGCGGCGAAGCGATCGCCGCGCCGCGTTGCTCAGGTGATCGAGCCGACGACGCCTTCGAGCAGGTAGTCCATCTTGTCGAGGTAGGGATCGAGATTGTCGTAGGTCTTGTCGATCACGATCTTGCCGGTCTTGTTGTCCTTCAGCGGCCCGACATAGATCGGCGCCTTGGCCTTCAACGCCACGATCGCCGCCATCGCCGCTTTCCGGCCGGCCTCGGTGGCGCCGGCGCCGAACGGGGTGTTCTGGACGTAGTCGGTCTCGTAGCCGCCGGCGGTGAAATTCGGCGGTTGCTCGCCCTTGGCGAGATCGGCCGCGTAGGCCTTGTAGATCGTCTCCCACTTGTATTCCGCGCCGGTGATGAAGCCCTTGGGCGCCAGCGGCGCCTGGCTCGCGTTGTGGCCGCAGCTCATCGCGTCGCGCTTCTCCGCGGTTTCGATCACGACCTTGGGGCCGTCGACGTGGCAGGTGATGACGTCGCAGCCAGCATCGACGAGCGCGTTGGCCGCTTCCGCCTCGCGCACCGGCATCGACCAGTCGCCGGTGAAGATCACCTGCACGACCGCCTTCGGATTGACGTTGCGCGCGCCGAGCAGCACCGAATTGATGTTGCTCAGAACGCTCGCGATCGGCTTGGCGGCGACGAAGCCGATCTTGTTCGTTTTCGTGGAGAGCCCCGCCGCGATGCCGTCGACGTAATGGGCCTGGTTGAGATAGCCGAAATAGCTGCCGGCGTTCTTCGGATCCTTGTCCTTGTTCCACAGCGGCGCGGCGTGGCGGATCTGGACGTCGGGATATTTTCGCGCGACATCGACGACGAAGGGCGTGTAGTAGCCGAACGAGGTCGCCAGGATGAGGCCGGCGCCGTCGAGGTTGATCATCAACTCCATCGATTTGGAGCAGGCGTCGGTCTCGGGCACGTTCTCTTCTTCGACAACCTTGACGCCGGGAACTTTCTTGAGCGCCTCGATGGCGACCGCGTGCGCCTGATTCCAGCCGAAGTCGTCGCGCGCGCCGACATAGACGACGCCCACCGTGAGATCGGCGGCCAAGGCGCGTCCGGGCGCGCCGAGGACAGCCGCCAGGCCGACAGCGCCCCCGGCGGTCGATTGTAGGAATGCGCGACGGGAAATGGCGTTTCGGATCATGGCGAACTCCCTCACAGGCTGCGCTTGGCGCTGGCGAACTGGCCAAAAGTCTCAGCAATCGCCATGCCAGCTCCGCCGGCGCTAGAAACTGTGGCTATTCAGGGAACGGGGCCGTCGAAATCCGCCTATGCGGCGGCGCAATGCCTAGAGCGCCGGCTAAATGCTTAATTATTGAGCGATCCACGCGAGTAGGGGCGCGCTGTTCCTTGCCCGCGCGCTGCGCCAGACCTATGTGGCCGGGGCGGCCCTCGCTTGGCCAACGGGCTGTCCAGGATTTCGCGCGATGCTAGAGTCTCCTCATCCCTTCGCCCGTTTCGTCAATATTCTCGGACGCGGCAGGACATTGACGCGGTCGCTGACGCTTGCCGAGGCGGAGGATGCGATGCGCATGATCCTGGCGGGGGAGACCTTGCCGGAGCAGATCGGCGCGTTCCTGATGCTGCTGCGGGTGAAGGAAGAGACAGGCGTAGAAATCGCCGGGTTCATTCGCGCCGCGCGCGCCAGCTTCCGCAAGCCGGCCGGCGCGCCGCGCGTCGATCTGGACTGGCCGTCCTATGCCGGCAAGAAGCGGCAATTGCCGTGGTTCCTGCTCGCCACCCTCCTTCTCGCGCGCAGCGGCTGGAGCGTCTTCATGCACGGCATGGACGGGCATACCGCCGGACGAGTGTGGACCGGCGAGACGCTGCGCCGCCTCGGCCTTCCCGTCGCCGGCGATTTCCACGAGGCCGCCGGTCACTTGCGGCGCTATCGCTTCGCCTATTTGCCGCTGGCGCGCATGAGCCCGAAGCTCGCCGAGATGATGGAGCTGAAACCGATCCTCGGGTTGCGGTCGCCCGTTCACACGCTGGTGCGCGGGCTCAATCCGCTCGGCGCGCCGACTTCGCTGCAGGCGGTCTTTCATCCCGGCTATGTCGCTATCCATCGCGACGCCGCGATCGCGCTCGGCGAGGAGCGGACGCTGGTGTTCCGCGGCGACGGCGGCGAGAACGAGCGCCGGCCGACCAAACCCTGCGACGCGCTCTTGATCGCCGCGGGCGCCTCGGAGGAGGTCCGCTGGCCCGCGATGCTGGACGCGCCGCAGGCGCCGGACGAGGCGATGAATCTCGACAGGCTGGAGGAAGTCTGGCGCGGCGAGGCGGCGGACGTATATGGCGAGGCGACGATCGTCGGCACGATCGCGCTCGCCCTCTGGGCGATGGGGGTCGAGGCCGAACCGGGGCGCGCGCAGGCGCGCGCGCAGGCGCTCTGGGTCGGGCGCGACCGAGCCTCGCTCGCCGCAGTCGCCTGATCGGCGCCTTGCGCGGTCAGGTGAATTGGTCCAATGCGAGCGAAACAAACAGGACATGAACGTCATGCTCGGTAAAGACGACATCCTCGCGGCGCTCGCGGCCGTGCCGGGACCGGACGGCAAGACGCCGTTGCCGCGATCGGGCGCCATCGACGGCGTCACCGTCCGCGACGGCAAGGTGTTCCTCGCCATCAAGATTGACCCGCGGCACGCCAAGGCGATGGAAGTCATGCGGGCGGAGGCCGAGGGCAAGATCAAGGCGCTGCCCGGCGTCGTCTCCGCGCTGGTGACGCTGACCGCGCAGAGCGAGGGCGCGCCGGCGCCCGCGCCGCACGGGCACGGCCACGGCGACGCGGCGGCCCGGCCGCGGCCGCCCAACGCGCGGCCGATCCCTGGGATCGACAGGATCATCGCGGTCGCCTCGGGCAAGGGCGGCGTCGGCAAATCGACGACCGCATGCAATCTCGCGCTCGGTCTAGCGCGGCTCGGCCTGAAGGTCGGCGTGCTCGACGCCGACGTGTTCGGCCCCTCGATGCCGCGGCTGTTCGGCATCACGCGGAAGCCCGATCTGGCGCCGGACGGAAAGAAGCTCAAGCCGATCGAAAAGTTCGGCGTCAAAGTCATGTCGATCGGTTTCCTCGTCGAGGAAGGCGCGGCGATCGTCTGGCGCGGACCGATGGTGATGTCGGCGCTGACGCAGTTCCTGCGCGAGGTCGAGTGGGGCGAACTCGACGTGCTCGTCGTCGACATGCCGCCGGGCACCGGCGATGCGCAACTGACGATGGCGCAGAACGTGCCGCTGTCCGGCGCCGTCATCGTCTCGACGCCGCAAGACCTCTCGCTGATCGACGCGCGGCGCGGCATGGCGATGTTCAAGCAGGTGCAGGTGCCGCTGCTCGGCCTGGTCGAGAACATGAGCTATTTCATCTGCCCGCATTGCGGCGGCCGCAGCGATATCTTCGCCCACGGCGGCGCGCGGCATGAAGCCGAAGCGCATGGCGCGCCGTTCCTCGGCGAAATTCCGCTGGACATGGCGATCCGCGAGACCTCGGACGGCGGCGCGCCGGTCGTCGCCAGCGCGCCGGAGAGCCCGCAAGCCGCGGCTTATGTCGCCCTCGCGAGCCGTGTCCGCGCGGCGCTGTTCGAGAGCGGGCGCGTCGACCGCCAGCCGCCGCGCATCGTGATCGAGTGAGGCGAGGGGGCCGCGATGAGTGAAGAGGGAAATAGGCCGCCGGACCCGTGGCCGAGCGAACTGCGCGTTCGCGAGCGCGGCCGGGTGTTGCGCGTCGCGTTCGTCGACGGCTTCGCCGCGGACATCCCGGCCGACCGGCTGCGGGCGGCGAGCCCAAGCGCCGACAAGACGCCCGGCCGGCCCGGCGTCTCGATCCTCAGCGTCGAGACGGTCGGCAATTACGCTGCGCGCTTTTCCTTCAGCGACGGGCACGATACGGGGATCTATAACTGGGCGCTGTTGCGCAGGCTCGCCGGCGACGAGGCGCCGTGAGGCGCGTCCCCTTCCCCCGGACGAGGAGAAGCCGCGTCACAACCAGGCCGCGCCGTCGGCGTCACCCTCGCTGAGATGCAGTGAGTGGAAACGCAGCGACGTCGTCCCGCCACGGATCGAAGACGGCGGCTCCGCTGCTCGCGAGATCCCTCGTATTGCGAGAGGCGAGGTAAAGGTTCGCCTCGATCGCGGTCGCCGCGAGCAGGGTGTCGACCACGGGCGGGGCATGGCCGGTTTGGCCTTTCACGCGTGCGGAGATGGCTCCCCAACGACGCACGATTTTGTCCTCGAGCGACAAAATCCGACCCGCGAAGCGAGCTTCGAGGGCGTCGCGCGCGCCGATGTAACTGGGAACGTTGGCGTCGTCGGGAGGCAGCTTGGCGATCCCTTCGTCGTATTCGGCGAGCGTGAGGACGCTGATGAAAAGAAGCCGTTCGTCGACGCCGCGGGCCCATTGCTTGACGCTCCCGGCGCCGTTGGGAGCGATCAGGCAGGCGATGACGATTGGTGTGGTCGACGAGCCGGCCATGCCACAGCGGGGGATCCCGGCCCGCACGTCTGGTTCGCGGCTCAAGTCCAAATTGTCGAGATGCAGACTTTCGAGCGAGGCCGAGCGCGGGACCTCGGCGACGGGTTCCTGCGCGAATACAACGAGGAGGCCCGCGAGCGTCGATGATGGCGACGGCGGGCTTGCCGCGCACCGTGACGTATTGGGCGGCCGTCATCGTGGGCGCG
Organism: uncultured Alphaproteobacteria bacterium; assembly: GCA_963813195.1. GTDB lineage: Bacteria > Pseudomonadota > Alphaproteobacteria > Rhizobiales > Beijerinckiaceae > Roseiarcus. Next base: position 99,459 of record CAWEYC010000020.1, read on the forward strand.
CCGACGACTTCGCCGAATTTCGCCTCGGCGTCCGCCAGCTTCGGCAGGTTGCGCGTTCGCCGCGCGACGGGGAACGCGGCCGCGTCTTTGGGCGGGCGAGGGGCGCGGCCGGCCGTCTTCTTCGGCCATCGGGGTCTATCTGACTATCTAGTCAGATGATACGTCCGTTCGGGCTCTTTGGGCAGCCGGGAATTGTGGCGATCGAAGCGGAAACCGCCTCACCCCCCGGGCGACGCCGTCGCTCCCAATCCCAGCGAGCGCTGCATCATGACCGAATCGGTCCATTGGCCGAACTTGTAGCCGATGCTCGGGAGATAGCCGACCTGCCGGAAGCCGAAGGATTCGTGCAAGCGTAGCGAAGCCTGATTGGCCGCGTCGATATAGCCGATCATCTGGCGGTAGCCGGCGGCGGCGCAGGCGTCGATCAACGCGGGCAGCAGCAGGCGGCCGATGCCGCGGCTCAGATATTCCTGATGGACGTAGATCGAATGCTTGACCGCGTAGCGGTAGGCGGGCCGCTTGCGGAACGGCACGGCGTAGGCGTAGCCGACCACGAGGCCGGCCCGTTCGGCGACGAGGTGGGGCAATCGCCCGCGTTGCATGGTCTTGCGCCGCCGCTTGAGGTCGTCCGCGTCGGGCGTCTCGATGTCGCCGGCGGTGTGGGCGTCGACGCCATGGCGGATGTGATGGAGGTAGATCGCCAGCATCGCCGGGACGTCCGCCTCGCCGGACGGACGCACCGTGACGCCGTTGCCGGCCTCGCCGGCAGGGCTATGTTCGACTTCCTGCATCGTCACCTTTCGCCCGCTCCGATCGCATGCCTCATTCGCGCACGACATACGTGAAAAACCGAATCGCGCCCGAAGCGTCGGTTTCGCGATAGAGCCCTTGTATCTCGGATTCAAACCCGGGGAAGACGTTGGCGCTGCGCTCGAACGTCTTGAGATAGTCGATCATCGGCCGGGCGCGCACGCACAGCCGCTCGCCGGGAACGATTGTCGCGATGCCCGGGGGATAGACGACGAACAGGGTCGTGGCGATCCGCCCTTCGAGCGCCTCGAGCGGCAGGTAGTCGACGTTGTTGCGCACGAGATGGCGCGACGCCTCGAGCGGCGTCATCACCATCTCCGGCAGGTGCGCGGCCTCGAACTGCGCTTTCTGCATCGCGCTGACGCCGGCCTCGCGGAAGAAGGCGTGCATTTCGACGCAGAGATCGCGCAGGCGACGTCCGCGGTAGCGCGCCGAGCGGCGGGCGACGAATTCCGGCATCGCCTCTTCGAGCGGCACGTTGTCATCGTACAGGCGCTTGAAGGCGACCAGCGACGAGACCAGCGTCCCGGATTTGCTCGATTCGACGCCGGGGGTCAGCAGGAACAGCAGCGAATTGAGATCGTTCTTTTCCGGCACCACGCGGTTCTCACGCAAGTATTGCGCGACCACCGGCGCGGGAATCCCATGCGCCTCGTAGGCGCCAGTCTTGCGGTCGAAGCCCGGCGTGAGCAAAGTGAGCTTGGCCGGATCGGTGATGGCGAAACCGGCCTCGAGTTCGCCGAAGCCGTGCCAGGCGGCGCCCGGCGCGAGTTGCCAGTAGCGCGCGTCGCGGGCGAGCAGATCGGTCGAGACGCTTTCCCACGGCACCACGTGCGCGCCGCCTTCATTGGCGACGTCGGGGATCGAAATGCGGTCGGGCACGAACGGATCGAAAAACCAGCGGCGCGCCGGATCCTTCTCCTTCTCCTCGAATTCGCGCCGGACCGCGCGCAGCTTCTTGCGCAACTCGATGCCGAGCCGAATCGTGTCGTCCCACAGCACTTCGCCGGAGCGGCCTTTCATCATCTGCGCGCCGACATCGAGCGAGGCGAAAATCGGATAGAACGGCGAGGTCGAGGCGTGCTGCATGAAGCTTTCGTTGAAGCGCCGATGCTCGATGCGTCGCCGCTGGCCCTTGATGTGGCGGTCGCGCACATGAATTTGCGAGGCCTGCGAGAAACTGGCGAGCTGCTTGTGCGCCGACTGCGTCGCGAACACCCCCGGCGACGCCTCGCCGAGATTCTTGAGCCCCATCGCGAAGCGCCTGTCGTAGAGCGGATGGAACTTCATGAAGCCGGCCCAGGCCTCGTCGAACAGGATGTAGTCGCACAAATGGCCGATGCGCTCGACGATCCGCTCCGCGTCGTAGATCGTGCCGTCGTAGGTGCATTGCTCGATCACCGCGACGCGAAACGGCCGCTCGCGCTTCCAGGCCTCGGGATCCTTGACCAGCGGATTGGCGCGGATGCGCTCGCGAATCGCCTTTTCGTCGAAGGCGTCGGCGCGGATCGGACCGATAAGCCCGTAGGCGTTGCGCTCGGTGGGCAGGAAGATCGGCACGCCGCCGCTCAGCAGCAGCGCTCCGTGATGGGCCGCCTTGTGGTTGTTGCGGTCGAACAGCACGAGGTCGCCCTCGGCGACGAGACTGTTCAGCACCACCTTGTTGGATGTCGACGTGCCGTTGAGGACGAAATAGGTCTTCTCGGCGCCGAAGATCGCGGCCGCCTCCTTCTGCGCCTGCAGCGCCGGGCCTTCGTGGGTCAGGAGATCGCCGAGTTCGAGAATCGAATTGTCGAGGTCGTCGCGGAAGACCGCCTCGCCCAGATGCTCGACGAAGATGCGTCCGATCGGACTGCGGCTGTAGAAGATGCCGCCGTTGTGGCCGGGGCAGGTCCAGAGGTGATTGCCCTCCTCGGCATAGTCGACGAGCGCGCCGAAGAACGGCGTCTTCAGCGTCTCGGCGTATTGCTTGAGCCGCGAGACGAGATTCTTGGCGATGAATTCCGGCGTCTCCTCCGCGAGGAACACGTAGCCGTCGATGAAATCGAGCACCTCGACCGGAATGTCCTCGAAGCGCTTGCGCCTGACGAGGATCATGATCGGCATCTGGAGGCCGCGCTTGCGCATGAGATTGATGAGCGAGGCCGCCTTGCCTTCGAGACCTTTTTTTCCCCAATCGACCACCATGCAGCCGATCGCGGCGTCGGTCTGGACGGCGATCTCGGCGTCTTCGAGCCGCCGCGCCTTGATGACCTGGAAGCCCATGCGCTCGATCGCGGCGATGATCTGATTGACGCGAAGACCCTCGAGGTCGTCCGCATCGAACATCGGAGCAGAAAAGAGGAACGTGAATCGTTGGAAGAAGTTCATCTCTGCGGCGCCCCGGCGGTCCAACGCATATACGCCCAATCGCGTCGGCGCGCGCCGCCGATCACGTGTGACAATATCTCGATGACAGAATCATGACAGGGTGGGCCCTGGGGCGCGCTCGGGGGAACTCGCGCAAGTCCAAATGAAAAATGCAGGCCCGCCGCTTCGGAAAACTTAACGATATTCGCGCATCCTCGCGAGCATGTCCGCCTTCGCCCCCGCTAGGCTTCGCGCTCCGCCCCGCGTCTCGTTTCGCGCGATGACTTGGGGGGCAGGCGTCGCGCTCGGCCTCGCGATCGGCTTGCTGGCGCACCGGATGGCGCCCTCGCTTCTCGCTCCCGCCGCGCTCGGCCTTCTCGCCCTCGCCGCGGCGGGCGGGCTCGCCGCCACGCTCGAGGATGCGGCGCTGCCGCGATGCGCCGGCGCCTTCGGCCTCGGCGCCCTCGCCGTCCTCGTCGCCGCGCTGCTTCCCGGCAATCCCGAGGGGTTGGAGGCGGTTTTCGGGCTCGGGTCGCTTGGCCTCGCGACCGGCGCCGCCTACCTCCTGGCCAAGGCCGCGCGGCGGCGGCGATTTTCGTCGGGCGCGACCGTGGCGCTGGGCGCGCCGCTGATCGCGGCGGTCGGCCTCTATTTCGTCATTTACGTCGTCGTCTCGCACGATCTGATGATCGCCGACTTCATCACCTACCGCCAGATCTCGATCGCGGTGGCGACGCTGATGGACGCCGGCCGCTGGCCCGATTTGATCGCCGCCGTCATCGCCTCGATGAAGGACGATTATTCCTGGGCCCCGGCCCTGGCGCCCGGCGCGGCGATGGCGGTGAGCGCGCCGCTCTCGCGCGTCGTCTACGAAGGCGCGATCGTCGTCTTCTACGCTGCGCCGGCGCTCGCCGCGCTCGGCGTTCTCGCGCTCGATCTGGCGCGCCGCGCCGGCGTCCGCGCTGGCCCCGTGGCGCTCGCCCTGGCGATGGCCATCGCCTTCGCCGCTTACCCCACCGGCGTCGCCGTCGCCGCCCGCGGAATGCCCGACATCGGCGGGCTGGTCCTCTACGTCTGCGCGCTGCGCCTCGCCGAGCGTCTGAGCCGCCTGCTGGCTTTGCCGCGCGGTCACGATCGGCGCGTCGGCCGTATGGCGCGCCGCGTCGCCTTGGCGCTGGCGCTGTGCTTTTTCGCCATGTTCCTGTTTCGCCGCTGGTACGCCTTCGCCGCCGTCGGCGTCGCGGCGATGCTGGCGTTGGAAGTGGCGCTTGTCGCGCTCCGGCGAGGGCGGGCGTTCCGCTGGCGCGAAACCGTCATGGCGGCCTCGCTGGGCGCCCTTCTGCTGCTCGCGCTGATCAGCCCGGTCCTCGTCGACTGGCTGCCAAACCCGGCCGCGCACGACTATGCCGCGATCTACGCGGCCTATCGCAAGCCGAACGCCGTCTTCTTCGCCGAACTCGGCGATTGGCTCGGCGCGGCAGTCCTCTGTCTAGCCCCGGCGGGCGCGCTTTTCCTTGCCGCGCGATCGTCGGACCGCCGCTTGCTGCGCCTGACCTGCGGCGCGGCGGCCGTCGCGGCGCTGCTGTTCCTGCGCGTGCAGACGCCCTACGTCCACCATCTCTACCTCGTCGCTCCGGCGGTGACGGCGCTGGTCGGTGCGCCGATCCTGGTTCTGTTCGCCCGGGCGCGGCTCGCCGGGCTGGCGGCGCTGGCGGCCTTGGCGGCGACGACCTTGACGCCCGTCGTCGGCGCGATCGCGCCGAAGGGCCTCGCGCCGACCTACGGCCTGCCGCATCCGCCACGGGCGGATCTGGCCGAACTGGCGCGGCTGAAATCCTGGGTCGACGCGCGCGCGCGGCCCGACCATCGGGTGTGCGGGCTCGGCTCCAGCTACACGTTCAGCGGCCAGTTGATCGCCGAACTCTGGCAACTCGCCGCGACGCGCTCGCCGCTCTACGGCGATCCGAAGCTGCGGCCGGACGTGAAGATGTCGGACGTCGACACCGTCGAAGGTCCGCCCAATCCCGAGCTCAAGACCTGCGCGATCATGCTGGTCGGCGATCCCGTGCAGACCCACCTCGATCCCGATTACCAGCAGACGGTGACCGTACCGTCGCGGGAGATGCTCACGGGCGAGGGGATCGGCGCGCACTACCGGCGCACCGGCGAGGTCTTCCATTTGGAGAAGGGCGTCGACGCGGTGGTCTTCGAGCGTGTGACGCCGCTCGAGGACGCCGACATGGGCGCGCTCGCCGAGCGGTGGCGCGCGGCGCGGGGGCGAGTCGCGGCGGGGTCGGTTAGGCCGTGATGGGACGAATTCGGATGCTTTGTCGATGCGGTCTGAACGACGAGCGAAGTTCGAACACACGGGCTCTCTAAGTAGTCGGCGCGGACTCTCCGACCTTACTGATGACCACGCTCGCGTCATTGAAGCGCGCGGTTATCTCCAGCGTACCGCCAAGCGCCTCGATGTAGCGGCGCAGATTGCTCACGTGCATGTCAGCGCGCTTCTCAAGCTTCGCAACGGCGGGCTGCCCCACCACCATCGCCGCGGCCAAGTCCTCCTGCGACAGCGAGCGCGACTTGCGCAATTCTTCGAGCGTCATCTCCTCGCGCAGCACGGCGGCCTTGGCCGCCACGCGCGCGCGGCGTTCCGGTGTGAAGGTCTTGGTGAGTTCGCCGAAAGGCCGATGTCCGGTCATGGGATCAACCCCTCCTCTCTGATCTCGTTGATGTACGCGTCGTAGAGTGCATCCGCGATCGGAACCATGCGCTCGTAAAAGCGATTGTCACCCGTCTTGTCTCCGCCAATAAGCAGAATCGCGGTTCGCCTGGGATCGAAGGCGTAGAACACCCGGATCGGACGTCCGCCGCTCTGCACGCGCAACTCGCGCATGTGTGAATGCCGTGAGCCGCTGAGCCCCGATGAATATGGAAAGGCCAACTGTGGCCCTTGCTCGATGAGCAACAGCCCGATGGCGATTACGTCATCCTGCTGCGACTCGCTCAGGCCGCCGTACCATTCCGCGAATTCGTCGGTGTGCTCGATGCCCCAAGCCATCGAGCGCAATATATGCCTTCAATGGAATATTTTCAAGTTCATGCCGGCCGCCTCAACCTGCCCGCGTTCCCCCATCCAACCCCAGCACATAGTCCAGCGCCACCTTCCCCGGCCCCAAGGTCATGATCGCCAGCGCCAGCGTGGCCCAGTACAGGTGGAAATTCGCCCAGCCCTCGGGAAAGGTGAGTTGGATGACGCCCGTCATGACGAGGAGGCCGAGCGCCGCATAGCGCGTGCCGAGGCCGACGATCAGCAGGCACGGCAAGGCGACCTCCGCCACGCCTGCCGCCAAGGCCATCAGATCGGGGTGCGGGAAAGGGTATTCCGCGCCGAACCAATGCAGCCGAAAGTCGGCGAAGCGCGCCTTGACGCCAAAGGACAGGTTGAACCAGCCGTCCCAATCGGTCTCGCCGGCTCGCAGGAACGGCAGCGCCAGCGCGATGCGCAGGACGAGCGCGGTCAGCGAGGCCGGCACGAGCCCGAAGACGGCGCCGGTGAAGCGGGCGAGCGGGTTCGCAGCCGAGGAGCGCGCGGCCATGGAATTCGTCGACATGGAATCTCTCCTTCAGCGGAACTTTTCGAACGCGCCAGCCTCGAGGAGGCCGACGACGTGGGAACCGGGGTCGAAGCCTTCGACCGTCGCCGCCTCGGAGGCCTCAGCGAGCGTCGCGCCGGCGAACAGAGCTCGCGCGAACTCGAAGCCGCCGGGCGGCAGGGTGCGCACGAGGACATCGGCTTCCGGGCGCGTGATCAGCGCTTCCTCGGCGCTCCAGCGTTCGGGCGGACGCGGCGCGTCGGTCCCCTGGTGGGCGGCCCAGATCGAGGCGGCCGGATGCGCAAAACGCAGCAAGCGCGTGGCCGGATGGGGGAGAATTGCAGGGAGCCGAAATCCGCGGGGTCGATTTCGCCCAGCGCCGCCAGCGCGAGCGCCGGCGCATCCGCTGCGTGATAGGCCTCGACCCAGGCATTCTCGAGCCGCGCGACCTCCGCGAGATAGGCGATCTCCCGCGCCGGTTCGAAGCGCGCGACGAAGTCGGGGAAGTCCGCGCCGTAATGGATCATCACCGGCGAGCGCGGTTTCGCGGCGGCGACGAAGGCGCGCGCCATGGCGCGGAAGAACTCGTCGCCGACGAGCCGCCGCGCGACCGGATAGCGCGCCTCGATCGTGGCGATGAGGCCGACGGCGACATTGTTGCGGTAGACGGCGAAGCGACGCGCGTCCGGGCGGCCGTCGCGGCCCATGGTTTGCGGCGGCGCGGCATGCGCGGCGTCGCGCAACGCCCGGGCGAAGGCGTCGATCGTGGATTCAAACGGCATAGCGCCGCCCCTTCGCGTCGAGCTCTAGCGTCATCACGAAATCGGCGCGGTACGCCTCGGCGAGCAAAGCGGGCCATTCCGGCACGTCATTGTCCCACTCGATGAGGGTCGGGACCGGTCCTGTGCGCCGGATCGTCTCGGCGTAGAGCGCCCAGACGCCGTCGCGAACCGGCGAATTGTGCGCGTCGATCAATAGCGGGCGCCCGGCGTCGTCCTCGGCCTCGGCATAGCCGGCGAGGTGGATTTCGCCGACGTGGCGGAGCGGAAAGGCCTCGAGATAGGCGATCGCGTCAAAGCCGTGATTGGTCGCCGAGACGATGACGTTGTTGACGTCGAGCAGCAGCCCGCAGCCGGTGCGACGCGCGATTTCGGCGAGGAAATCCGTCTCGGAAATCGTGCTCTCGGCGAAGAGGAGATAGGTCGAAGGATTTTCGAGCAGCATCCGCCGGCCGAGCGCCTCCTGCGTCTCGTCGATGTGATCGCACACCGTCGCCAGCGTTTCCTCGGTGTAGGGCAGCGGCAGGAGGTCGTTGAGGAAGCCCTCGTCGTGGCTCGACCATGCCAGGTGTTCTGAAAAGAGACCCGGCTGATAGCGCTTCTCGAGGAGAGCGAGGCGCGCCAAATGATCCTTGTCGAGCGGTTTCGGCGAGCCGATGGAGAGGCCGACGCCGTGCAGGGAGAGGGGGTAGCGCGCGCGGATCGCCTCCAGCCGGCGATGCGCCGGGCCGCCGTCGCCCATGTAGTTTTCGGCGTGAATTTCGAAAAATCCGAGGTCCGGGGTTTCGGCCAGGATTTGCCCGACGTGCTCGGGCTTCAGGCCGACGCCGCTCCGGTTGGGCAAATTCGCGGCGACGCGCGCTGGCGGGAATGGCGAAGCGGACACGCTGTCCTCCTTGCGGCTCGGCGCCGCGATCGGTATTCGCTGGCGTCTTCGCGGCGGCCGCGCCGCATGTTACAGGCGTCCGTGACGAGATCGAGCGCCTTTCGGTAAAATGGCCCCCTCCTCTCGTAACATTTGCCGCGACAGGGCGAAGGACGAATGCGCGACGAATTGGTCGAGGGTCCCGGCGACGACAAATGGGCGCCGATGATGCGCGCCGCGCTCGAGGGCGACGAGGCGACCTATCGTCGATTGCTCGAGGAGATCGGTCGCGCGGTTCGCGCGATGGCGCGTGGGGCGTTTTCACGAATGCGGGTCGGCGATGCGGATATAGAGGATGTCGTGCAAGAGACTTTGTTGGCGATCCATTTGAAGCGGCACACTTGGGATAGCAGTCTCAGGCTGGCGCCCTGGGTGAACGCGATTGCGCGCCACAAGCTTATCGACGCGACGCGCCGCCGCGGCGCGCGCCGCTCGGAGCCGATCGAGGATTTCGAGGCGGTGCTCGCCGCTCCGGAGGCGGAGGATCCGCATACGCGCAGCGACATCGAGCGGGTCATGCGGAAACTGGCGCCCCGCCAGCGCGATATCGTAACCGCGATTTCCCTCGACGGCCAGTCGATCTCCGCGACGGCGGCGCGGCTCGCGATGAGCGAGGTCGCGGTTCGCGTCGCGCTGCACCGCGCATTGAAGTCGCTCGCCGCGGCCTGGCGGAGCGCGACGCAATGAGGACCGCCGATCTCATCAATGCGCTCGCCGCGGACCCGGTCGCGCCGCGCATCCATTTGGGAAGGCGGATCGTCCTTGCGCTGGCGCTCGGCGGGGCGGTGAGCCTAGCCTTGTTCATGGCCGCTTTCGGTCCACGGCACGATATCTCCGCGGCGATGCGAACCGTTCGCTTCGATCTCAAGTTCGTCGACACGTTGGCGCTGCTGGCGCCTTCCACCTTGCTGTGCTGGCGGCTCATGCGGCCCGATGCGCGCCCCCGCGCGCTCGCGCTGCTGCTGGTCGCGCCGCTCGTGTTGCTCCTCGGCGCCGTCGTCGTCGAACTTATTGTCGTTCCGCCGAATCTGTGGGGGACGCGCATGGTCGGGACAAACGCGCTGCACTGCCTGACCTTGATCCCGCTGATGTCGATTCCGCCGCTGACGGCGCTGATCGTTGCGATGCGGGCGGGGGCGCCGCGATATCCCGCATTGACCGGCGCGCTCGCGGGCGCGGTCGCGGCGGGCGTGGCGGCGACGCTCTACGCGACCAATTGCCCCGACGATTCGCCGCTCTTCGTCGCGAGCTGGTATCCGCTCGCCACACTGATCGTCGTCGCTGCCGGCGCGCTCGCCGGGCGGCGGTTCCTGCGGTGGTGAAGGGTCGCGCTATTTCACCAGCGGATTGAGGATCGCCTCGAGGTCCTTCAGGCTGAGTTCGCCGCCGTAAACCTTGCCGTCGATGACGAACGTCGGCGTCCCCGACACCTTGACCGTCTCGACTGCCGTCTGCACGATCTTGTTCATGTCGTCGGCCAGGGCCTGGTTCTTCAGGCAGGACATCGCCTTGTCCTGGGTCATGCCGGTCGGGCGCATCGCGGCCACCAGAGCGTCGACCGGCTTGTCGACGAAGGCCCACTTATCCTGTTCCGCGAACAGCAATTCGATCGTCGGGAACGTCTTGTCGTCGCCGACGCAGCGCGCCAGGACGAACGCCGCGACGTCGAGGGGGTTGCGCGAAAATTCGCGGAAAATGTAATGCACCTTGCCGGTGTCGATAAACTCCTTCTTGAAGGCCGGCATCACGGTGCGATCGAACGTCGCGCAATGCGGGCAGGTCAAGGAGCCGTATTCGACCATGACAACGCCCTTCGGGTTGCCAAGCGCGATCTCCGGCAGCGGCCCGGGCTTCAGCACCGTCGCCATGTCGACCGCGCCATCCGGTTTGGGGGCGGCGGTTTGCGCTTGCGCCGCGCCGCAAAAGAGAAGCGCGACGGCGAACGCCGCGATCGCGGCGCGTTGAACGAGAGAGGGCGAGGACGAAGCAATCACGAAAGACTCCCGGGTTCGGACACCGCAAACGGCCGGGACATTGGACTCTTTCGCCGCGGGCGGCAAGAGCGATCCAAGAGCTTTCAGTGCGCCAGGGCGGCGCATAATCGCGGCTGCGGGATGGCGAGGCCGGCCTGCGCGCTCAGGGCGATCAGACCGCCGAAACGGCGCTGCTTCTTGGCGGAATGGTTGGTGAAGATATCGGCGAGATAATGGTCGAGGAAGGGGTTGCGGAAGCGCTCGATCACGCTTCGCCGGTAGGCGCGCGCCTCGTCGCGCATTCCGATGGCGTCGAAGACGGGCAGCACCTCGCGGTCATAGAGATCGTTGAGAGCGCTGAGGACGGCGGCGTCGGCGAGCAAATCGCGGACGGTCTCGGAGCGGGCGCCGCCGCGCGCCGCCCAGCCCTCGGCGAGATAGGTATGGCCGAGATTGAGGATGAAAAGCTTCAGGCGCGCGTAGGGCTTGAGATCGTCGGTGAGGACGATGCTGGCGTGCTGGCAAGGCATGACGAGTCCGGGGCGGTTCTCGACCGCCCAAAGCGCGTAGGGTTCGGCGACCGCGCCCGCCGGTTCCAGCGGCTCGGAAACGATGCGGTCGACCAGCGAATTGATCCACAGGCATTGTTCGTCCGCCCAGCGGCGGAACTCGTCGGCGAGGCGCCAGCCGTTGGCGACTTCGAGCACCAGCGCGCGCAGCTTGTCGCCGTTGCCTTCGATGAGTTCGCAGGGAAAGAGCGTCGGCGCGGGCTCCCCGGCGGCGAAGCGGGCATGGAGCAGCTTCGTCAGCTTGGCGGGGAAGGAGCGGGGAACCGCGCCGTCCGGCTGATCGCCCGGATCGAGTTCGTAGCCGCGATCGCCGGTGTTCGAAACGATCCACCGTGCATCCTCGACGAAGAGTTTTTCGAGCGCGCCCCAATCGCCGTTGGCGTCGACGCCGCGGCCGATGCTGCCGACCTCGATCCACTCGTCGACGACCGCGCTTCCCGTCAATCCGCGCACATGCACGGGGTAGGGCTGGCCCGAATCGAAGAAGGCGAGGCGGCGGGCGCTGTCGGCCGACGCCGTCGTCTGCGCGACGGCGATTTTTCCCGTCCCGTCGCCGTCGACGAACCCCTCTGCGACGAACAGATCGAAATGCGCCTGGAGGAACCGGCTGGTGCCAAATTGCAGGATCGGAAAGTCCATGCATTTATATCTCGATTAGCGCCTTGACGACGCCGCTGGACGGCTGAAGCCAGTGCGGGAACATTTGCGGCGCATCCTCGAGCGCGGCGCGGTGGGTATTCAGGCGCGCCGTCGGAATGCGGCTGGCGCGCAGCATCGCGAAGACCTCGTCGAAATCGGCGCGCGTTGCATTGCGGCTGCCCAGAAGCGTTGTCTCGCGCTTGTGAAATTCGGGATCGGCGAAGGAGATCGCGCCGAGCACGATGCTGACGAGCACATAGGCGCCGCCGTGCGCGACGAGCGAAAACCCCGCGTTCATCGCCTGAGGCGAGCCCGTGCAATCGAACACGCAGTCGAAGAAGTCGCCGCCCGTCAATTCGGCGAGGACGGGGCGCGCGCCTTCGCCGGATTCGACGATATGATCGACGCCGATCGCGTCGGCGGAAAAGCGCAGGCGGTCCTCGCGCCGATCCAACACGGTCACCCCGGCGCCGCGCGCTTTGGCGAAAATCGCGCAGGCGACGCCGATCGGGCCGGCGCCGACGATGGCGACGCGCTGGCCGGCGGCGACCGCGCCGCGGCGCACAGCATGGGCGCCGATGGCGAGGAATTCCGCCATCGCCGCCTCGTCGAGGCTGACGCCCTCCGCATCGACGAGGTTGTCGTCGGGGACTGAGAGCCAGTCCGCCATGCCGCCGTCGCTATGCACGCCGAACACATTGAGCGTCTGGCAGCAATTGGGCTTGCCGCGGCGGCAGGCGACGCAGGCGCCGCACGAGAGATAGGGCAGAATCGCGACGCGCTGGCCGGTGCGAAACCGGCTCCCTTCGCCGACCGCCTCGATTTCACCGGAGAGTTCGTGGCCGATGACGCGGGGGTATTCGAAATAGGGCTGCGTCCCTTCGAAAATGTGCAGATCGGTGCCGCACACGCCGGCGCGCCGGATGCGCACCAGCGCGGCGTGTGGCTGGACCTGCGGCTTGGCGCGATCGACCAGCACAAGCTCGCCGGGGCGCGGGCAGAGCAGCGCTCTCACGATGCGCTCCCCACCGCGGCGCCGACGATGTGATTTTGCAGTCGGAGCGCTGACATGTTAGTTCCTCGCGCGCGCTTATGCCCTGCTTTCGCCGGGAAGGAAACCCCGGCGAAACGCTGTCGCGGAGGACAATCATGGAATACCGGCAATTGGGCAATTCGGGACTGAAGGTCTCGGTGCTGACTATGGGCACGATGACCTTCGGCGGCCAGGGCGGCTTCGCCAAGGTCGGCAACGTCCCGCTCGACGAGGTGCGGCGGCTGATCGACCTCGTCGCCGACACCGGCGTCAATCTCATCGACACCGCTGACGTCTACTCGTCTGGCGCGTCCGAATCCATGCTCGGCGAAGCCATGGGTGGCAAGCGCAAGCCCGGCATGCTGATCGCCTCCAAGGCGCGCTTTCCGATGGGCAAGGGGCCGAACGACGCCGGCCTTTCGCGCTGGCATCTGATCCGCGCTTGCGAGGAGAGCCTGAAGCGCCTGCGAACGGACGTCATCGACCTCTACCAGGTGCACGAATGGGACGGTATGACGCCGCTCGAGGAGACTTTGGAAGCGCTCGACGGCCTCGTGCGCGCGGGGAAGGTGCGCTATGTCGGCTGCTCCAATTATTCCGGCTGGCATGTCATGAAGGCGATGGAAATCGCACGGCGCGACGGCCGCATTCCCTTCGTCTCGCAGCAGATCCACTACACCTTGCAGGCGCGCGAGGCCGAATACGAATTGATCCCGATCTCGCTCGATCAGAAGCTCGGCGTCCTCGTCTGGAGCCCGATCGCCGGCGGCCTCCTCTCCGGCAAGCACCGGCGCGACAAAACCGCGCCCGCGGGCACGCGGCAAATGGCGGGCTGGAGCGAGCCGCCGATCGCCGACGAGGGCAAGCTGTGGGACATCGTCGACGAACTCGTGGCCATCGGCAAGGCCCACGGCGTCTCGGCGGCGCGGATCGCGCTGGCCTGGCTGCTGGGTCGGCCGGCCGTCACCTCGCTGATCATCGGCGGACGCACCGAGGCGCAATTCCGGGACAATCTCGCGAGCGTCGAGGTCAAGCTGACGGCCGAGCAGCGCGCTCGGCTCGACAAAGTTAGCCAGCCGACGCTCCTCTATCCCTATTGGCACCAAGCTTGGACGGCGAAGGACCGGCTGAGCGCGGCCGACTTGGCGTTGCTGGCGCCCTATTTGGACACGTGACCGCCGTGGGACGAGGCGAGCGGCGCCAATCTGACATTTGGCGCCGGGCGGGCGCACGTTCTTGTTCATCCACGTGCGCGGCCGGCCCCGGAAAGTCGTCCGAGGCGGCATAAGAGGTAGGCTCAGCCATCGCCGAATCCGGCTTTAATGTTGCTCGTCGAGAAAGGCGCGCACCGCAGCAGCAGTGGCGGCCGGTTGCTCCTCCATGAGCCAATGCCCCGAGCCAGCAATGATCACTTCCCTCACGTCCGTCGCCGCGGCGCGCATGACAACGGCCATGGTCGGTCCGAAGGACTTCTCGCCGCCGACCGCTAGCACCGACATGGTCAGCTTGCCTTTGGCCAGGAATGCGAGGTTGTCGATCGCGTCCTGATCGAAGGCGGCGAACTGGCTGAAGCCGGCATGCATCGCGCCAGGTAGCGCATACAGCTTGGCGTAGTGTTCGCGCGCGGCCTCGCCGAAGGACTTCGGGTCGGCGGAAAACTCGTTCCAGAAGCGGTCGAGATAGATGCGTTCGCGTCCGGCGACCAGCCGCTCCATATCCGGGCCGCCGAAGCGGAAATGCCACAGGAGCGGGCTCTTCAGTATATCCTCCCACGGTCCGATCCCGGGCAGCGGTGCGTCCATCAAGGCGAACCGGGTTACGCGCTCTGGGTACTGGGCGGCGAACGCATATCCGACCATATTGCCGATGTCGTGGGTGACGAGGTCCGCCCGTTCAATCCCGAGCGCGTCGAGGACGCCGGCTACATCCTGGCCCTGTGTCTTCTTGTCGTAGCCACTGGCGGGACGAGCGGAGAGCCCCATGCCGCGCAGGTCGGGGGCGACAATCGTGTGGTCCTGGGCAAGGTCCGCCGCCAGGGGCGCCCACATGTCGCCGGTCTCGCCATAGCCGTGCAACAGGATGACCGCCGGTCCCTGGCCGCCGACCCGCACGTACAGGGTCGTGCCATTTGACTGAATGTCCGCGGTCCGGAACCCGGCCGGAAACGGTTGCACGTCTGTCGCGACTGGCATGGGAATCCCTTCGTGAGGCAGGCGAACGTCTCGTTCGCTGAAATGCGGCCCGCAGGGCCGGTTGAGGGCGACCGCTCCAAGTCCATCACTTCGCGAAGTGCGCTAATGATACCCGGTGTCCGCGCGCACCTTGCCGCGAAACACCCAATACGACCAGCCGGTGTAGGCGAAGATCACGGGCAGCAGAAACAGGGTGCCGACCAACAGGAACGCCTGCGTCCGTAGCGAGGACGCGGCGTCCCAAATGCTGAAATGATGCGGCACGATCATCGGCCACAGGCTGATGACGATGCCAGCGTAGGCCAGAGCGAACAGGCCGATAGCGGCGACAAACGGCGCGCCGTCCGGGCCTTTCCATAGCGCGCGCCAAGCGGCGAATGCGACCAGCAGCGTCGCGATCGGCACGGGCCATAGCCAAAGAATGTTCGGCCATGAAAACCAGCGCGCGGCGATGTCGGGGCTCGTCAGGGGCGTCCACAGGCTGACGATCCCGATGCTGGCGAGAACGCCGACGAGGGCGATGCGGCCATGCCGGCGCGCGCGCTCCTGGACATCGTCGTCTGTCTTGAGGATCAGCCAGCCGGCGCCGAGCAGCGCGTAGCCGAAGACCAGCGCCACGCCGGTGAGAAGAGAGAACGGCGTGAAGCAATCGAGCGATGTTCCCGCGAAGGCCCGCCCTTCGACGCGAAAGCCGTGGATGAACGCGCCGAGGATAATGCCCTGCGCCAAGGTCGCGACGATGGACCCGATATTGAATCCGAGATCCCAGAACGTCCTGTGTTCGCTGTCGCGAAAGCGAAACTCGAACGCGACGCCGCGAAAAACCAGCGCCAGCAGCATGACGATGATCGGAAAGTAGACCGCCGGGATGATGATCGCGAAAGCGAGCGGAAACGCGGAGAAAAGCCCGACTCCGCCGAGCACCAGCCAGGTTTCGTTGCCGTCCCAGATTGGCGCGATCGCATTCATGGTGGTGTTGCGGGAGGCCTGATCCGGTTGCAGCCCGTAGAGGATCCCGACGCCGAGATCGAAGCCGTCGAGCACAACGTAGAAGAAGACGCCGAACCCGAGGATGCACGTCCAGATCGGAACGAAACTGAACGTCGCGGTCATGGGGTTGGCTCCGGGCCGCCAATATGGACCGTTATCGGGGCGGCCGGCCGGCCGCTTTCGATCGCCGAGCCGATTTCGTCCAAAACCGCGGGGCCCCTGCGCACGATGCGCGCCATGACGAGCACGCCGGCGGGATACACGACGAGGTAAACCACCATGTATCCGGCGAGCGAGACCAGCACGTCTCGGGCGGTCAGCGACGGCGAGACCGAATCCGCCGTGCGGAGGAGGCCATAGACCGTCCAGGGCTGGCGTCCGACTTCGGTCGTGACCCAACCCGCGATGACGGCGAAGAAGCCGATCGGCGCGCAATATTGGCAAAGCCTGAGATACGCGTCGTTGTCGAACAGCCGGCCGCGCAGGCGCAGCCAAAGCCCGAGCGCGACGATCGCCAGCATCGCGACGGCGAGCCCGACCATGATACGGAAGCTGAAGAACGGGATCGCGACAGGCGGACGCTGATCCCTCGGGAAATCCTTCAGGCCCTTGACCTCGCCGTCGAGCGAATGCGTCAGGATCAGGCTGCCGAGATAGGGGATGTCGATCGCCCAATCATTGCGCTCGGCGGTGGCGTCGGGAATTGCGAAAAGCGTCAGTGGCACGCCGCTTGCCGTGTCCCAGCGCGCTTCGATGGCGGCGAGTTTGGCGGGCTGGTAGGCGCGCGTATTGAGTCCGTGCTGATCGCCCAGCAGGAATTGCAACGGCACGAGGACAGTCAGGAGCCAGAGCGTCATCCCCACCATGACGCGCGCCTCGTCGAGGAACAGGCCGCGACGAAGGAACCCCGCGCCCATGCCGACCACGACAAATCCCGTGGTGATGTAGAAGGCGACGACACAGTGCATCAGGCGGTAGGGAAACGACGGACTGAAAAGGGCGGCCGCCCAGTCGACGGCGTAGAACCGGCCGTCGATGATTTCGTAGCCCGCCGGCGTTTGCATCCAGCTATTGGCCGCCAAGATCCAGAAGGGGGACAGGAGCGTTCCGAACGCGACCATGAACGCCGCCGCAAAATGCGCCCACGGCGGCACGAGCTTGCGACCGAACAGCAGCACCCCGAGGAACCCCGCCTCGAGGAAAAACGCCATGATCCCCTCGTACGCGAGGAAGGGCCCGATGACATTGGCCGTCGCGTCGGAAAAGCGGCTCCAGTTGGAGCCGAACTGAAACGGCATGATGACGCCGGTGACGACGCCCATGCCGAACGCCACGGAAAAAATCTTGATCCAGAATGACGAAATCCTGAGATAGATTTCGCGCCCGGTGAAGAAGCTGAGGCCCTCGAGCAAAGCGATGTAGGAGGCGAGGCCGACTGTCAGCGCCGGCAGCAGAATGTGCCAACCGATGACCCAGGCGAATTGCAGGCGCGAGAGGAAGACCGGATCGATCGCCATGACGCGTCCTCCTGGCTTGCGCGGAGGCAGGCCCAGCGCCGCGCATTGGACCCGCAGCGGGTCATAGCACTTGTCGCGCTTGATCGCCACCTCGACGGGTTCGCGGGTTGCAAACCGTGCGCTTCACCAATGAAACGCGTCGGTCGTGCGGCGGCTTCCCACGAGAAACGCGTCGGCGACGAGTTGGAACGGCGCGGCGTCCATTGCGCTCCAGCCCGCGTCGAGCAGCGCGGCGAAATGCGCGTAAATTCCCTCATATTCCGCCATCGGCGCTTCAACGGCGAGTTGGCCGTCGACGAACAGCTTCGAGCCGCCATGCGTGAGACGAAGCTGCTCGCCCGCTCCGGTCTCGACATCGATGTTCCAGCTCTGTTCGCCTTCTTGGCGCCAGTCGAATTCCGCGACGAGGGCCGCCTCGGAATTCTCCGCGATCGGGCTCGCGAAGACCAGCGAGGCGGCGATCGGCGTATCGCGATTGGCGGGATAGTGCAGTTCGGCGCCTTTGACGAAAATCGCGCCGGGCGCGATCTTGCTCAGGATCGACAGCGCGTTGATCCCGGGATCGAACACGCCGAAATTGCCGGCGTCCCAAATCCATTCCTGGCCCGGATGCCAGCGTCGCACGTCTTCCTTCCATTCGATCGCGAGACGACGCAGTCTCGCGCCCGCGAGCCGCGCCTTCGCTTCGTCGACCGCGGCGTTGTATTGCGAATGCCAGGTGGCGAAGATAACGCGGCCGCGGTCGGCGGCATAGGCGGTCAGATCGTGCATTTCCGCCATCGTCGGCGCCGGCGGCTTCTCCAGCATCACGTGCTTGCCCGCGTCGAGCGCCTCGCGCGCCAAGGCGTGGCGCACGCTGGGCGGCGTGCAGATGGCCACCGCGTCGAGATCGGGCAAGGCGGCGTAAGCCTCCGCGGCGGTGGGAAAAGTCGGGACGCCGTCGACCCGCGCGCCGGAGTGGCTGACGACGCCGGCGAGGCGGAAGCTCGGATTCTTGGCGATGACCGGCAGATGCTGATCGCGCGCGATCTTGCCGACGCCGATGATGGCGATCGAGTAAGGCGCCAAGTCGAGTCCTCCGTTGCCTGACGGGCGCGAGATAGGCATGACGAAGGGCAGGCTGGCAAGAGGCATGTCATCGCCAGCGAAGCGTGGCGCCAACATTCGCAAGCTCGTTCGGCGCTCGAACAGGCTGCCGTCACGGCCCCCTGGATCGCTGCGCTTCGCTCGCGATGACGGCGGGGGCCGATCCAATCAACAGACGGTCTTCTTAGCCGATCTTTGCGCTCGTCGCCTCGCCGCGCTCCCGCCGAGCCGCGTACGACTTCACATGGAGGCACGCGATGCGAAGCAGCGAACGATCGTCCGCTTTGGCGGCGCGGCGCAGGAGGTCGCCGAGGATGTGGTCGCCTTCGACCGGCATGCCGCCTTCGATGTCGCGCAACATCGAGGCCGTCAGCGGCGAACCCGGGGCGGTGACCGTCGCCCGCGCCCGCTCCAGGAGCGCTTGACGCGGAGGAAAACCCTGAGCGGTGGCGACGGCGGCGCATTCGTCGAGGAGCCCGGTTGCGAGGTCCGCGCCGCCGGCGGCGACGATGTCGCCGATCGCGGCGCGCATCAGGCAGGTGATGCCCGCGGCCGTGGCGATGAAGAGCCATTTCTCCCACATATCCTGTCGGATCTCGGCGCTGAGCTGCGCGTCGAAGCCGGCGTTCGACAGCGCCGCCGCGATCGCCTCGATCCGCTGCGAGCGGGAGCCATCCAATTCGCCGAAGGTCAGGCTGTGGATGTCGTTGAGATGGACGATGGCGCCGCTTGCCTCGAGGGTCGTCGAGATGACGCAGAGTCCGCCGAGGACGCGCTCGGCGCCGAAGCGGTCGGCGAGAACATCGAGATGCCGCATGCCGTTCAACAACGGCAGGATCGCCGTTTGCGGGCCGACCGCCTTCGCCATGGACGCTATCGCGCCGTCGAGATCGTAGGCCTTGCAGCTCAGGATGACGAGATCGAACGCAGCATTGAGCCGGTCTTCGGTCACGACTGGCGGCGACGGTCGATGGAAATCGCCGAACCGGCTTCGGATCGTCAGTCCGTGTTCCCCCAGCAATGCGGCGCGGCGCGGGCGGACGAGAAAGGTGACGTCTCGGCCGGCCTGCAACAGCCGGCCGCCGAAATAGCCGCCGATGGCGCCGGCGCCGACGACCAGAATTCTCATTGCGCTGCCTCCTTCTCCACGCGCCGCGGCACGACGAGCTTGGCCGTCAGCACCTGCGCCACTTCGCCACGCTGATTGCGCGTCTCGCTGCGCAGGCTGACTATGCCGCGATTGGGCCGCGAGCGCGAGGGCGTGATGTCCAACACTTCGCTTTCGACGTGCAGCACGTCGCCCGGCCTGGTGGGGCGCGGCCAAGCGATCTCGGCGCCCGCGCCGATGACGCCGCCGGCGATCGGCGCGCCGCCGCCGACGAGAAGCCTCATCGTGATCGCCGCGACATGCCAGCCGCTCGCGGCGAGGCCCGAGAAGAACGTGTCCTTCGCAGACTGCTCGTCGAGGTGGAAAGGCTGCGGATCGAATTGACGCGCGAAGGCCTTGATCTCGTCGGCGTCGACCGCGTGCGTCGGGCTGGTGAAGCGCTGTCCCACCTTGAGATCGTCGAGATAGAGGACGTCCGTTTCCATAGGGGTCATGAGCCATCCTCTTGCGAGAGCGTCGTCCGCAGTAACTTGCATAATGATATCAACGAAGCTACATATAGCCTGGACCATGGCCTTGGCAACCCTGGACGGCCTTTCCGCATGAAACGAAAAAGCTTCGCCGAAATGACCTGTCCGGTGGCCCGCAGCCTGGAACGCGTCGGCGAGGGGTGGAGCATTCTGATCCTGCGGGACGCATTGAATGGCCTGACCCGCTTCGATGAGTTCCAGGAGAGTCTGGGCATCGCGCCCAATACTTTGACCCGCCGACTTGACGCGCTGGTCGCCGAGGGGCTTCTCGAACGCCGCCGCTATAAGGCCCGGCCGCCGCGTGACGAATACATCCTGACCGACCGGGGCCGCGACTTTCGGCCGATCGTCATCGCCCTGCAGGTTTGGGGCAACCGGCATTTCGCGCCGGAAGGCCGCAGCGTCACCCTAATCGATGCGGAGACCGGCTTCGAGGCCGACCCGATATTGGTCGATGCGATCAGCGGGCGGCCGATCAGCGATCCCGCATTCAAGCTCGCTCCGGGGCCGGCGGCGAGCGAACACACGCGCCGGCGATATAGGCTCTCGTCGCGCCGCGACGATCGCAAGGAGGTCTCGGAATGAGCAAGCAAACGGCGATCGTCGTCGGGGTCGGAGCCGAACAGGGCCTCGGCGCCGCGCTATGCCGGCGCTTCGCTTCGGAGGGCTGCCATGTCCTGGTCGCCGGACGAACGCCGGAGAAGATCGCGCGGGTCGCAGCGACCATCGCGGCGGCGGGCGGAAGCGCCGAGGCGGTCCAGACCGACGCGACGAAAGAAGACGAGGTTCTGCGCCTGTTCGATCGCGGCTTCGAACCTGACGGCGAACGCGATCCCGCCGACCTCGTCGTCTTCAACGCCGGCAACAATCGCCGGATGGATTTCCGCGAGGTTCCGGCTGAACTGTTCGAGGATTTCTGGCGCGTCGGGTGCTTTGCCGGCTTTCTGGTCGGGCGCGAAGCCGCGCGGCGACTGGTCCCGCTTGGCCGCGGGACGGTGATCTTCACCGGCGCCTCGGCCAGTCTGCGCGGCAAGCCCGGTTTCGCTCAGTTCGCCGCGGCGAAAGCGGGACTTCGGATGATCAGCCAGAGCATGGCGCGCGAATACGGGCCGCTCGGCATTCACGTCGCCCACGTCGTGATCGACGGCGGCATCCATGGCGAGCGGCTGCTCAGGAACCGGCCGGCGGCGATGGCGGAGCGCGGCGCGGACGGGCTTCTCGACATCGATGCGATCGCCCAGACGTACTGGCAGCTTCATCGTCAGCACAGGTCGGCCTGGACGCAGGAGATCGAACTTCGACCGTACAAGGAGACGTTCTGATCTCGACGAGCCGGCTCAGCCCCGCGCGGCGCCCTTGGCCCGCTCGCGGGCCCTCGCCAGACGCGCCGCGGCGAGCGTCTTGGCGCAATCCACCACCTCGCCGTATTCGCCATGGAGATGCGCCAGCGACAGCGCGTGGACGTCTTCGGCCGGCCACAGACGACCCGCCGCGTCACGCACCTCGACCGCCCAGCAGGCGTCGGCGACGATGAAGACGCGGTAGCCGAGATCGCCGGCGTGGCGCGCCGTCGCCTCGAGGGAATTGTGCGTCAGCACGCCGCACAGGACGAGCGTCGTCGCGCCGAGCCCGTCGAGCGCCTCTTCGAGCCGCGTGCCGACAAAGGCGCTGTGGGCGCTCTTGCCGATGATCGCCTCGCCGTCGAGCGGGCGCGCCTCCGGCTTGAAGGGGTGGCCGGGCGAGCCGGGCGCATAGGGGGAGCCCGGCTCGACCGAGTCGTGGCGGATGTGGACGATCGGCAGCGCTTCGGCGCGCCAGGCGGCGAGCAGCGCCGCGATCGCGCGTTCGGCGCCGGGGTTGTTGCGCCGCCCCCAGCGGGCGTCGTCGATCGCCAGTTGCACGTCGACGACGAGAAGGGCGGCGTCATGGGGCAGACGCATGGGGCTCCTTCAGCGCGGCAGGATTGCCCAGTAATCGAGATCGAGCACGACGCTCGGCGCGTAGCCTTCGCCCTCGCGCGAGGGGAAATCGGCGCAGGGGCGGTTCTTGGTCGCGATGGTGCGCAGGCGAAGCGCGCCGACGTCGTCGCGGCCGGGCAGGGGCGCGCTGTCGAGCACTTCGCTCCACGCAAAGACGGTGTCGCCGGCGAACAGCGGAGCGACATGGCGGCCGCCGTTGATCGCCGCGATGTGGAAGGCGTTGGCGAGCCCGTTGAAGCTGAGCGCCCGCGCCAGCGAAATGACATGGCCGCCGTAGATCAGGCGGCGCCCGAAGCGGCCCTGGCCTTCGCTGAACTGGTTGAAATGCACCTTGGCGGTGTTCTGATAGAGACGCGTGGCGATCTGGTGCTCGGCCTCTTCGACGGTGACGCCGTCGACGTGGTCGATGCGCTCGCCCTTGGCGTAGTCGCCCCAGCGATGGGGCGAGCCGGCGAGCGCGTCGTCGTAGGCCGCCGCCGCGATGGGCGGGCAGGCCCCGCCGAGATCGGCGGGCGCGACGGCGGTCGGCAGGTCCGGGACTAGCGCCGCGGGCGCCGGCGCGGCGGGGTCGCGCTTGCGCACCATGACCCAGCGGACAAAGTCGACCACGGCCTCGCCGCGCTGGTTGTCGCCTTGCGAACGGACGTAGACGACCCCCGTCTGACGATTGGAGTTCTCCTTGAGGCCGATCACCTCGGAGGTCGCCGACAGCGTGTCGCCGGGATAGACGGCGCGCAGGAACCGGCATGCGGCGTAGCCGAGATTGGCGACGGCGTTCAGCGAGATGTCGGGCACGGTCTTGCCGAACACGACGTGGAACGCCAGCAAGTCGTCAATCGGCTTTGTCGGATACCCGATCGCGCGCGCGAAGGTTTCGGCGCTCTGGACGGCGAACCGCGCGCCGTAGAGCGCCGAATAGAGCGATGCATCCCCTTCGCGCAGCGTGCGCGGCGTCGCGTGGCGTAGCGTCTCGCCGAGGCGAAAATCCTCGAAGAAGCGGCCGGCGGCGGTCTTCGCTCGGGCAAGCGCGGTCATTTTCGCCTAGAAAACATAGGGGTAGATGTAGAGTTCGATGATCTGCTCGATCAGCAGGATGATGAGAAACAGGATCACCGGCGAGATATCGATGCCGCCGGTGTTGGGGAGAAGGCGACGAATAGGCCGGAGCGCCGGCTCGGTGAGCGACACCAGCATGCTCCACACGGAGCGCACGAAGTCGTTCCGAACATTGACGACGTTGAAGGCGATCAGCCACGACATCACCGCGGCGGCGATGAGGATGAGCTTGTAGAGATCGAGGGCTAGAATCAATACGTTGAGTACGGCCCGCATAGGCGCTCCTTCATGGCTTCGCCCGCAACGGGCCCCTCAGCGCGCGACGGCGCTCCGCCGCGTCCTGGCGCGCTTTCTTTCGTTGACACGCGTGAGGCGCGCACGTAAACAGCCGCGCGACGGGGCTGTAGCTCAGATGGGAGAGCGCTGCAATCGCACTGCAGAGGTCAGGGGTTCGAATCCCCTCAGCTCCACCAAGACCAATCTAAAGCCTTGGTAAACCAGGGTTCTAGAAAAATCAAAGCCTTAGCATGCTCCGGTGTCACACATTGGTGTAACACAAGGGATGCGAAATTTGGCTTCCAACCATCGGCTGCTTAACCGCAACGGCGTCTGGTACTACCGACGCCGCGTGCCACAGAATTTGCGCACGTTCTTCGACCTCGAGATGGTCATGGTCTCGCTGAAGACCTCGGACCGGAAGGAGGCTGCATCGCTACGCACCATCCGCGACCTCGAATGGGACGCGAAATTCGCTGCGGCCGAGGCGCGGCTGGCGGAGCCGCCGTTGGGAAATGGAAACACCGCGACCGACGTGCCGACCGTCCTTTCTGGTCCTGCGGCGCTGCAGATGGTTCTGAGCTATGTCGAGCGAACCGACCGGCAACGGAGCGAGAAATGGGCGGCCGACCCGCCAACAAATGCGCACGAGCGGCGGGAAGCGAAGGAAAATCTCGAAATTGATCTCGCCGCAGTGCAGGGGCTTGCTCCCGCTTACGATCACGTCGAGTACCTCTCTCAGGCTTGGGCGCGTATTTTCGGTCCGAACGCCGTTGTCGGCGACGCCGCCGAGAACGCCGCCGTCCTCGACCTCGTGAAGCGCGCCTGCATCGAAATCCAGCGCCGTGCAATGGCGCGGGCTGAAGACGATCACAGCCGCAGGTTCTTTGACGCCCAGTTCGACCCGTCGCGGCCGAAGCCGGTCACGGTGCGAGAACTGGCCGAGGAGTTCATCGCGCTGAAGGCGGAGGAAGCGCAGGCGCTCGGCACCAGCGCGAAGCACCTGGAACGCCAACACGGCAATATGAGCCTCATTCGAGACATTCTCCGCGACGAGACCCTGGTCAGCGACATCAACTGGAATGTCTGCCGCAGGTTTGTCAGCGTGCTGGCGCAGGTGCCGTCAAACCGCACGAAGAAATACAAGGATCACACGCTTGAAGAGGCGATCGAACACGCCGCCATGGACGGCAATCCGGCACTCGGGTTCATTTCGCAACAGCAATACCTCGGCACCCTCAAGGAGTTCCTGGAGCTGGCAGTCAAGAAGGACTTGATACGCACGAACTACGCCTCAGACCTCCGCCCCATGAAGGTCGACGCTGTGGCGCCCGAGGACAAGACGATCCCGTTCGACGTAGGTCAACTTCGATCGTTTTTCCGCTCGTCTTACTACATGGGTTGCGCGGGGGCGGGCGGCGATCCCTATCGCAATGCCGGCAAGCCCTGGCGGTTCTGGTTTCCGCTCTTGAGCCTGTTCTGTGGCATGCGCCCGAGAGAAATTTTCCAATTGCATATTGCAGACCTCAAGACGACGGACAAGGGGACCCTGTATTTCGATCTCGCCAAGACCAGCGACGCCGACGACGTGGCAGAACCCGAAAACAAGAAGACCCTGAAGACCCCCACGAGCAGGCGGCAGGTTCCTGTCCACCCGGAACTGGTCAAGATCGGCTTCGCCAAGTTCGTCGCTGAACTGATGACCGCGTCCGACGACGAACTGATCTTTCGCGGGATCACCCGCGACAAATACGGCGATCCCGCGCACTATCCGCTACGCGACTTTCGCGACACATTTCTGCCGAAGGGCATGGCCCTCAGGCCGAGGCAGACCGCATATAGCTTCAGGCACACCTGGCGTGATGCCGCCCGAGCAATTGGCGCGTCGCCGGATTTTCTGAAGGCGGTAGGCGCGTGGAAGGGGCCTCAAACCACGTCAGACATTTACGGCTCGAAGCACCATCCCGATCTTTATGCTTCAGACTTGGCGAGGATCGAATATCCAGGGCTTAACCTAAAGCATCTCTATCTCGAGTCCAACGGGAGCGAGGCGTCCTAAACGGTCGTCGCCGCGCGGCCGGTTAAGCCGCAGCCGCATCGTCGCCGAACCAACTCGCGCCGTTCTGGACGCTTGTTCGGATCGCGTAGCCGTCCCACCGATAATCCATGTGCGGCTCGATCGCGTCCAAGACCTGCTGATGCGCGAGGCCGAGTGTCTTGCACCAGTCGACGATGTAGAGCTGCCAGAACTCGACCTCTCGCGCGGGATTGTCGCACTCGCTGAAAGCAGACAGCCACCCGTCGATCTTCGCCGCCATCTGCGCGAGACACTTGATGGCCGCGTCTTTGTCGAAATTCTTCCAATTCCCGAGACCGAGCACCTTGGTCGTCAGTTTCGTTTCGATCTTATCGAGCTGTTCCCCCAGGTCGTGCGTGATTAAATTCGTGGGCTTGGTTCGGAGTTTGCCGTCAACGACCTGCAGATGATGTCCGAGGAAGTCGAAGCCCTTCGCGGTTGTACGCTTGGCTTTGAGCTGGAGTTCGAACTGCCCGCCAGGGAGATCGGTCACGGCATCCGTCAGCTTCCCGACCGCCATGTCCAAGAGCACTGGGCTAGAGGACAGAAGCAGGAAATCGTCGACGTAGTTGATCAGCAGCACGTCTGGCATGGAGGTCCAGTTCAGACGTGACACGCAGAACGCGCCGACGATGGGGGAACAGGCGGAGCCCTGGGGAAGTCCGCGGCGGGCCTGCTGCATGAGGTATGCATGTGAGTGGGGGAGAGAAGGCATAGCGTGGCTACCCTTCATGGACTCCTGGTCCATCACCACCTCGAAGTGTCGTCCTACGACG
The DNA here is from genome assembly GCA_963813195.1 of uncultured Alphaproteobacteria bacterium. Lineage (GTDB taxonomy): Bacteria > Pseudomonadota > Alphaproteobacteria > Rhizobiales > Beijerinckiaceae > Roseiarcus. The sequence continues at coordinate 125,719 of CAWEYC010000020.1, forward strand.
ACGTGCTCCACCACCTCCTTAGGGAGGGGTAGCTCGGTAACCAGCTTCTCGACGACGAAGCTGGGATAAAACTCCTTGATGTCGAGGCGGGCGACGTGGACCTTGCCCTCGTTCACCGCCTCCTTGACCTGTCGGATGGCCTTATGAAGGCCGAGGTGGGTGAACTGGAACGGTCGGGGCGCGTAGTACGCGCTCATGATCCGATCGACCATGTCCTGAGCGGTCCGGTGCAGCAGGCCCGGTTTGTGGATCATCCGCACGCCGCCGGATTTCTTTTTCTTCGCGTAGACCGGCACGGGTTCGGGGAGGGGTTTGCTGAAGTCCAAGAGTTTGGGAACCGCCAAGCATCGCTCAAGGCTCTGTCGGAGGCGAGGCTTCATTTTCTTGTTCGCGGCGATGGAGGAGACCAGACGCGCGTCGTGACCCTCGATCAGGAGCTTCCCGTGACGGTGCAGCAGAAAAGGGTCATCCGCCTTGATCCCCTTGAGGAATTGCGCTGTGCGGTCGTTCGTATCCGCTCTTGCCGTCTCGACACGCGCAAGGGCATCAGCCAGCGCGTCCGCTGAGAGCCGATGCTTGACGACAACGTTGTCGATGAACGCGGTGGGCACCAGGGCTGCCTGAGGTCAAGGGCGCGAGATCAACAGCTCGCATCGTGGGCCGATTGCTTGCCCGCTTGGGGTCGACCTCTTTATCCATCAGGCATCGCTACGAGATCATCCGGGCAAACCGGGGTCAAGAAACTCGCCGGATCATGCTTGCGAATTGGTGAATGTTCCCTCGTTGCAATCAATTGCACTGGCGTATTAAGACCCCAGCAACCCCAAATATCCCATGGTGGCAGCGATCGGGGGGACGCGCATGGCTGTCATCGACCTATTGCTTCCATATAAGCGTGCTTTGGCCGAGGCCCGACGTGTGGACGAGAGCCCGTTGGAGTTAGCGGAGAGGCTCGGGAAGCTGCAGAAATTGCAGCCTCATCTGCTGGACGAAGTGATCAAGAACTCGCCACTTAAGCGGCGACGCATGTACTATCTGATCAAGGTCTGGTCACGGGTGTCGGGCTTGGACGTTCCAAGGGCGCGGCTGGCGAAGATCGGGTGGACGAAGCTCGCGGCGTGGGCTCGCCACTGTCCCGCCGGCCAAGAGTTGTGGGGGCTCGACTTGGCGGAGCAGAAGAATACCACTGCGGCCAATTTGCCCTCGCTGCTGAAGGGTCGGAAGACGCCGAAGAAGACGAGGTGCATGACGCTTTACTTCTCTCTCAAGGACTACGAGGTCTTTGAAAAGGCGATGATCGACAATGGGGCGATCAAGGTCGGCAAGGGGTTCGCAGCCAAAGAAAAGGCCCTCCTGCAGATCATCGACAAGTCCCAGGCTGCCGGCTAGCGCCGCGCGGGAGACTGGCAGGCGACGGCGATAGGGAGTGATTGCTGTATTCGGTGAAATTAACTGCACCGAATTGATTGCAGCTCATCTGATCCTGGGCCATCCCGACCCGCCAGTCGAACGTGTCGCCGGCGGGGACAACCGAGGTGTCGCAGGGCACGCAGGGACAGAAGTCGCGACAGTCGGATATCTCCCGTCCCGGACTTGTTTCATCGTCGTGTGCGAGACGACGAGGCAGGCCAAGCGACACATGTGCTGAGCTAGACACGATAGATGCCAGAGTACGGTCGTCCCCGAGCCGTCAACGCGGTTCGCAGGTCTGGTTGGGTCGCGCGCCTCGGCCGCTTGAACGGAGCGAACAAGCCCGTCGCGACCCGCATTCGACGCGGTGCAATTGATTGCAATGCTCGTGGCCAGCGGATCGACCGCAGCCACGTCCATCACCATCCTTGATCATGCCCGCCAGCGCGTTCAAATGGCCCCGCAGCGTCCGTCCAGTGAGGCCGGGTACATCACCGCGACTGTTCTCGGGGCCTCTGTGGCCGGTCGCATGCGTCTCTCGGCCCGCGCGCCTTCGAAGGGACTTCTGGCGTCTGTCTCGGGGGGATAGCGGACGGACTTTCCGCCTGGGATTTAACACGGGCCTGGAGAGCAACCATCGCGCGTGCTAGACGAACGGCGGCTCTTTTGGTCGGCGGAGGGCACCATGCAGGTTCATATTTTCAGGGGTCCTGGCCGGGTCGTCGGATTTACTGAGGACGCAAGCGGATCGAATTTGCCTTCGCGGTTCGCGCACTGCTTCTTTTCGAGGTAAGCCGATATTTGCCGCTGCAAAGTCGCAAGGTCATGGCTGTACAGCAACTCGGTAACGTCCGCGTTTGTAAGCTTCTGGCCGTGCTGCTTGCCGAACTTCTCGCGGTACTTATCGGCAAGACGGTTCGAGAGCGTCAGCAGGCGCTCAGAGAAATCCCCCTCACTGGTGAAGTCCGCAGAGCTGTACGCCCGGCTAAGTTCCACATATAAATCGTATATTTCGTGATTGTGCTTATAGACGGGCTTATCTTTTTCGAGGAGCTTGTAGGCGACCTCTAGCAAAATAAGGTATTCCCAAAAGGCGGTTATAAGATGTTGGCTAGCACCCTCGCTCAGATATTCGAGGATATCCTCTTTGAGCTTGATGAGCTGGTATCCCTCGGGCTTGAGGTCCACCATGATGTTGCGCTTGTCGGCACGAGTTTTGTCGCGGGCGCGAATGAACAGCGCGGTCTTGCCGGAGCCCTTGCGGCCGACGACGAGGTTGACCTCGCCACGAACTGCGCGCTCGAATTGGTCTGTCTTGAGGTAATACCGCTCCAGGGTTGTCATCTCGTTCTCGGCGCGCGGGTCACCTATACTGATCGACTGAAGGAGCGTTGCGGGTCCGGCAGGTGCCGGATTGGTCTCCGTGAAGTGAGCGACGATCAGCGGGACGAAGTCGGCAACTGCGGCCACGATGTCGGCTTCTGTTCGGAAGACCTGAACGTCGTCCCGAATGTCGAGCGGGACCGTGTAGCCGTGGGGTGACAGGATTAACGCTGGCTTCCCCATGCCCTCAGCGAGCCCCGCTACGAACATGGTGCGGACGTTGTGTGTATCAGAACCTGCGACGCCGTCGCTCTGCAAAAGAAGGACGACGCCGGACGAGGCCGCGACCTGCCGGATCGCGTCAGTCGCGGATAGACGGGGTTCGTCGGGGTTGAAGCTGCGGTATCGGTAGCCTGCCTTTTTCGACCCGCGAGACCATCACCGTGGCGTCCATGCCTCCGGCCTGGGCGGTTCGACAATGTAGACTTGGGTCTGGGGGTCCAACTTGAGATCGAAGGGAAGAGGGCGCTCTTCAATGTAGGCGGCTAGACGTCCGGCCAGTCCCTGAGCATCTGGATACTCCTGATAGCCCAACGTGTCGAAAATGCCCGTACTCGGGCAAGGGTTTTCTCGCCCACAAGAGTATTGCTGCGAACGAGGAACGCCCGCTTCTTCTTCCCGATGGCGTACCCGATTTCGTAGACGACGTTCAGGTTGAGAAACGTGACGTCCGCGACGATAAGGGCTGACTTGTCGATGTTCTCGAGGATCGGCGAAATTAGCGGCTGTCCGGCGACATCGTTGAATGGCCACGGGTGAAAGTCATAAGGTTGTGCAAGAGCATTGGCCCGGCGGACTCCTTCGAGAAGTGCCTCTGCATGCGCTTCATCGCGCGAGGCGTAGGCGACGAACGCCTTTCTTTTCGGTCCTGCCATGTACCCCCCTGAGCTTCAGCTCTTTTTTGCGGCCAGTATGAACCGAAAGCGACACTACAGACATATCGCGTAGGAGTTTGCGCCGATACAAGGCTTCGAAGATCGCGGCACCAGGGCAGCCATCGCCTTCTGCCGGCTACAGGTCCCCCAGACGGTCGGGTTCCCCACGGATCAACTGCCCAAGTCATGCCGTCCGCGAGGCGGCGGCTAGCCGGATATTCAGATTTGCCCCATGAGCGAGCGTTCCACGCCAGCCGCGAGCTGCCGACCCGAACCCGCCTTCTCACCGTGTCGTCTGACGTTCCGGCCTGGTTCATCGCGGCCTTTGAAGACGGCAAGGATACTGCAGCCTTCCTCGCGCATTATGAAGTCGCGATGCACCATGCGCTGGAAGATGTCGGCATCGGGTTCGCCTTCGTGATCGGCAACGGGCGGATCACGCCAGCCGGGATAACCTACTCGCCTCGCGACACTCGAGAGACGGACTAGGGAATGGTTCGCGCTTCACGCGGACCAGACCGAGTGGAGTTGATTGCGCGGCACCCAGCGCTCCGCAGCCTCAACTGTAAACATTTTGCATGGCCTTGCGCTCGCGGTCGATCTTGCGCGTCTCTTCCAGTACGGGCGTCTTCGTCATAGCGGGCGTGGCTCACGCCAGACTGCTGCGGTCGGGCGGCCAGCAGGTCAGCGATCGTGATCTTTGACAGCTCATGCTCGAACGCCTCGGCCGCCTTGCGCACGAACGGGTCGACGAACTTGACCACTGAGGGCGATTGCCGGCTGGGTCCTCCGCCTCGCCCGGCAGCGCGCCTACCACCGCCACGATCGCGAGCAGCGAGATTTCCTCGGTCGGGCGGGCAAGCCTGTAGCCGCCTCGCGGGCCACGCACGCCTTCGAGCACTTTGTCCTTCACCAGATGCTGGAACGTCTTTTCGAGATACCGGGGCGGAACGTTGATCCTCGCCGCGATGGTCGGCGCGCTGGGCA